>JAOMCO010000026.1 GCA_028345055.1 Candidatus Thioglobus sp.
CCAATGTTTAGACATGAGCGTCCTCAAAAAGGGAGATACCGACAATTTCATCAGGTTGGTGCTGAGGTATTTGGTGCATCTGATGCCAAAATTGATGCTGAGCTCATATCTATCACTGACTCACTCTGGAAATTATTAAAAATCAATGCTCAGCTAGAAATCAACTCTCTTGGATCCGCAGCGAGTCGATTACTATATCGAGAAACCTTGACTAGGTACTTTAGTGACAATAAAGATATGCTTGATGAGGATAGCTCAAGGAGACTAAATACAAACCCATTAAGAATTTTGGATAGCAAGAACAGGGATTTAGAAGCATTAATTTCTGAAGCACCTAAAATGATTAATCATCTCGATGAGGAGTCAAATGAACACTTTGAAGCCTTGAAGAGTTATTTAGATCATCTTAAGATTCCATATACGATTAACCCAAAACTTGTAAGAGGGCTCGACTACTACAATCGAACTGTTTTTGAATGGGTATCAGATGAGCTTGGCGCTCAAGGCACAATTTGTGGTGGTGGAAGGTATGACGGCCTTGTTGAAAAAATGGGAGGCAAACCAACCCCTGCTATTGGTTTTGCTATGGGTCTTGAGAGAATTGCCCTTCTCATTCAAGATAAATCCAAAGAACTTATCTCAGGTAGACCTCATTTATACTTTTTGTCTATGGGTGAGAGTGCTCATTTTGAATCAATGAAAGTCTCAAGACAAATCCTTGAAGCGATGCCAAATATTATTATTACAAATGATATAACCATGGGCAACCTTAAAAGCCAGATGAAAAAAGCTAACAAGTCTGGAGCCGACTT
The DNA here is from genome assembly GCA_028345055.1 of Candidatus Thioglobus sp. GTDB lineage: Bacteria > Pseudomonadota > Gammaproteobacteria > PS1 > Pseudothioglobaceae > Pseudothioglobus. The sequence goes on from JAOMCO010000026.1 coordinate 813, forward strand.
CGTCATGATACTTGGAGAGGAAGAGTTAGCTAAAAATGTTTTGAGTTTTAAGCCCTTAAAGGGCCAAGGAGTTCAGCAATCAATCAAACTTGAGGGTATCATTCAGCATCTTCAGGAGATTTTATGAAAAACTTTATAGAAATAAGCGATTCGGAAGAAGAGCAAGTTGATAAATTAAAAAAATGGTGGGATTCCAACGGCAAACAAATAATTGCAGGCGCGGTTCTTGGACTTGCAGGGATATTTGGATGGAATGCATATGTTGATTACCAAGATAGTCAAGCCTTAAATGCCAGAGCATTATATTTAAGCTATGCCTCAGATTCTGCCAATGTAGGTGCTTATGACAAATTAATCAAAGATCACCCGTCCAGCTCATATGCTGACCAGGGAACTCTAGTAATGGCTAAATATTTGTTTGATGCAGGAAACTACTCACTTGCACTGGATGCTCTAAAGCCTCTAATGAGTAGAGAGAATTCTGTCATTGCATCAACTGCAAGCCTCCGAACAGCTTCGCTCTTTTTAGAGCTTGGGCAGCATGAAGAGGCTCTAGCTGTTCTGAATATGGAAAATGCTAACGAGTTTTCAGGTTTATTTTATAACCTGGCTGGAGATGTTTATTTGGATCTCGGTAACAATGAACAGGCAAGAAATAGTTACAATCTTGCAATTGAAAACATTACTGATAATTCAAGCTTATCACAACTCATTCAGATCAAACTTGACGATCTGAATTAAATCGTTGTAGGTTAACCATTGTGAGCTACCCTATCATCTCATTGGTCGGAAGGCCTAACGTAGGCAAATCGACATTGTTTAATCGCCTAAGCAATTCTCGACAAGCACTGGTTTCGGATTATGAAGGTCTGACGCGTGATCGTCAGTATGCAAACATTCAGCTAGAGGAGGAGCGTACCTGCACTATTGTAGATACGGGTGGCCTTACTAATGAAGACTCGGTGATTGATTCAGGCATCCAAAACCAAGTTTTAAGTGCACTTGATGAGTCCGATATCATTTATTTTATTGTTAGTAACAAAGATGGTGTTACAGCTCTAGACCTAGATATATCTAGTCAGCTAAGAAAGCTCAAAAAAAATATAATCTTGGTTTGTAACAAGGCAGAGGGACTGAATCTGAGTTCAGCATCCGAATTTTATGAACTTGGTTTGGGAGAGCCTACCCTAATTTCAGCTGAACACAACCAAGGTATTCAAGATTTAATTGAAAAAACACTGCCCCTATTACCCGAGCTAACTTACATAGAAGAGCAAGACATTGACGGGATTGCTGTTGCCGTATTAGGGAGGCCAAATGTAGGCAAATCAACTCTGATCAATCGCATTTTAGGTGAAGAAAGAGTTTTGTCAGTTGACCTGCCTGGAACAACCCGAGACAGCATATTCATACCCTTTGAGAGAGAAGGAGAGCAATATACGCTAATTGATACTGCAGGTATTCGAAGGAAGCGAAGTGTTGATGAAAAAATAGAAAAATTTAGCATTATTAAAGCAATCAGCGCCTTAGAAGATTCACATGTTGTGATTTTAGTTTTGGATGCTCATGAAGGCGTAACTGAACAGGATGCTACTTTACTAGGAATGATTGCTGACAAAGGTCGCGCTTTGCTCATAGTGGTCAATAAATGGGATGGATTAGATGAATATCAAAAAAGTGAAGTCAAAAGAAAACTGGATGTAAAGCTATCTTTTGTAAGTTATGCCTCCATTCACTTCATTTCAGCGCTTCATGGATCAGGTGTTGGAAAATTATTTGAGCCTATCAAAAGGTCTTATGAGCATGCAGGCAAAAGATACCAAACATCACTTCTGAATAAAATCTTAGAGCAAGCAAACAACTCTCATCAACCGCCGCCAGTTGCAGGAAGGAGACTTCGCCTGAAGTTTGTGAATCAAACTGATGTATTTCCTCCAACGCTCATGTTCCATGGAAATCACGTTCAAAATGTGCCTAAGAGTTATGAACGCTTTTTAATGAATTTCTTTACCACGTCTCTCAAACTTACTAATACCCCCATCAAAATCAACTTCAAGAGTGGTAACAACCCATTCAAAGATAAAAAAAATGTCCTCTCTGCGCGCCAAATTCAAAAGAAAAGGCGCCTCATGAAATTTGTAAAAAAGAAGTAGTTCAGAAAATAAAACTAAAACCTCATTGCGGAGAAATTAGATATTGATATTGGAGCTTTAGTCTTTGTCAAAATTGAGTCTACTATTTCTGCTGTAATGGGTGCCAAGGTGAGTCCTATGTGGCCATGTCCAAATGCATAAATGATATCGTTTCCTTTGCTAGACTGAGAAATCACTGGTCTACTATCAGGGATTGAGGGTCGGAAGCCGAGCCATGTCCTTTTTGGCTTGCCAAGTTTTGGAAAAAAAATTCCAGCGCCCTTCTCTAGGTACTTTATTCGGTATTGAGAAATTTTAGGACTCAAGCCGCCAAGCTCAACAGTTCCAACTACTCTAAGCCTATCTGACATTGGAGACATGTAGAAACCTCCTGCAGCATAGCAGCATGGCCTATTGAGAAGTGGCTCAGCCATATCGTACTCAACATGATATCCACGCTCTACATCCAGTGGAATTTTATCTCCTGCTTGTTGAGCAAATTTTTTAGAGTAAGCACCTGCTGCAACTACCAACTGTTTAGTCATCATTGTTGACTGATTATCAAGATGGACTTTGATTCCGTCACCAGTTCTCTCAATTCTTGATGCAGCTTTATTTATGATCTGACAACCCTTATTTATTGATGCATCTAAAATTAGCTTGACCATTTTTCCAGGATCACTCATATATGCTCCATCCGGAAAGTAAGAGGCACCACCCTGAGATAAATTGAGATTTGGCTCCAGCTTTTTAAGTGCATTAAGATTTAAAATCTCTGCATTTAAGCCAAGCTCTCTCCTTTTATCCATATCTCTTATCCCATGCCCTAAAAGCTCCTCATTAGGGTAAAGATAGATATTGCCATCTGTTTTTAAGAGAGATTCACCTCCAATTTGAGAGGACAACTCTTCCCATCGAATTCTTGAACCTTGCAGTAATGAGGCAATCGCTTGAGCATTTCTTGCAGCGTTCTTGGGCATTGACTGATATAAAAATCTTATAAGCCAAGGGCACAAGGATAGAATTGCAGAGCGCTTGATTGCTATAGGACTATTCTTATTGAACAGTAGCGAGGGTAGCTGTCTGATAATGTCTGGGGATCCAACCGGCATGACAGCATACTCTGCGATAGTACCAGCATTACCAGATGAAGTTCCAGTCCCAGGCTCCTCGGGGTCAATTAAAACAACCTCTCTTCCTGCATTAAGCAGTCTTAATGCAATAGAGAGGCCTATGACGCCTCCACCCAAAACTGTAATGTCTGTTCTTTTCAAAGATATAATTCAGATTAATAAACCAAGAGATTTATTACCCTAAGAAAGTATTAAATTATGTGCTTCCTTAGCAGCAGTTATAAAACTCTCAAAGAGTGGGTGCCCATCCCTAGGTGTCGAGGTAAACTCTGGATGGAACTGACAAGCTACAAACCAGGGATGGTCAGTTATTTCAACCATTTCAACGAGAGAGCCATCATTGGATCTTCCAGAAACAGTAAGCCCAGCATTTTCAATTTGTGATATAAGTTTATTGTTTACTTCATATCTGTGTCTGTGTCTTTCTATCACTTTACTCGAACCATAAATTTTTTGAGAGTGGCTACCCTTAACCAAATAACACTCTTGACCACCAAGTCTCATGGTGCCTCCCAAATCAGAATCAGAATCCCTCGTCTGAGTGTCACCATTCTTATCTTGCCACTCTGTAATAAGGCCAATTACTGGATAGTTCGTATTTTCATCAAACTCAGTACTATTAGCGCCCTTCATGTTTGCCATGTGACGAGCATACTCAATCACTGCAACTTGAAGACCTAAACATATTCCTAAATATGGAATACTATTCTCACGTGCAAATTGAACGGCTTTAATTTTTCCTTCAATACCTCTGATTCCGAATCCCCCAGGCACAAGAACAGCGCTCATATCACTTAAACTTTTTGCACCATTTTTTTCAATCTCCTCTGAGTCAAAATAGTGAATATTTACTTTAGTTTGAGTATGAACCCCTGCATGAATAAGGGCCTCTGAAAGCGATTTATATGATTCTGTTAAGTCCATATATTTCCCAACCATAGCAATATCTACGCTATGATTTGGCATTTCCAATCTTGAGACTACATTTTTCCATTCTGTAAGATCTGCTTTTTTACACTTTAGACCCAGTTTTGAGACAACAGCATCATCAAGACCTTGGTTATGAAGGTCTTCTGGCACTTTATATATAGTGTCTTTGTCAAGTGATATAAATACTGAGTCTTCAGCCACATTTGTGAATAAAGCGATTTTGTTTCGCTCAGAATCTTCTAATTCATGCTCTGATCGACATATGAGTATATCAGGCTGAATTCCTATCCCTCTTAACTCTTTAACTGAGTGTTGGGTTGGTTTCGTTTTTAACTCACCAGCAACTTTAATATATGGAAGTAAAGTTAAATGAATAAATACTACATTTTCTTGGCCCAGCTCTAAGCTCATCTGTCTAATAGCCTCCAAAAAAGGAAGAGACTCTATATCACCGGCTGTTCCACCAATTTCAATAAGAGCAATATCCGCTTCCTCAGCGCCCTCTTTCATTAATTTTTTTATCTCATCAGTTATATGTGGAATAATTTGAACTGTTACACCAAGATAATCACCCCTCCTTTCTCTCTCTATAACATTTTCATAAACCCTACCAGCTGTAAAGTTATTCTTTTTTCCAAGCTTCGTGCGAACAAACCTTTCATAGTGTCCTAGATCTAAATCAGTCTCAGCACCATCATTTGTTACAAAAACTTCACCATGTTGGAACGGACTCATTGTTCCAGGATCAACATTTATATAGGGATCAAGCTTTAAGAGTGTGACATTAAGACCACGATTTTCAAGGATAGAAGCTAAGGAGGCGGAGGCAATTCCTTTACCTAAAGAGGAAACAACGCCACCAGTGATAAAGATGTATTTTGTCATCTAAAACTAACAAAGTTTGAAATAGCTATGATACACAAATTTGTGTAGAATATGGGCACATCAAAATAAACAAATCGTAATGAGTTTTAAAGAATTCTTAAAGAGACTCTTTCCATATTTAAAAAACCATATTGGAAAGTTTATTTTTGTTTCAATAATGATGGCATTTGCAACTGCTTTAGAAGCATCTATTCCTGAAATAACTGGTCAGATAGTAGATGGATTGTTTTCAAAAAGTCGCTCAAACTCATCCGCATTCTATTATTCATTAGTTCTCTTTTCAGTCATTTTATTAAGCTCATTATTCTCTTTGATATCTATAAGTACAAGCTCATGGATATCAAATAAAGTTGTTATGAGTATAAGAGTTGATATGTTTTCGAAACTACTTCAACTTCCAAAAAAATACTTTGATAAAAATACTACGGGTGAAACTCTTTCCAAGCTAACCTTTGATGTAGAGCAAATTTCTGCTGCTTCGTCTTATATTTGGTTAGATTTAATAAAATCTTCTTTAACTGTTTTAATCCTAACTGGATACCTATTTTATAAAAACTTTCTTCTAAGTACTTCACTGATAATTCTTATGCCCCTTGTTTATATTGCAGTAAAGATCTCTACAAAGAGAATGAGACAGAGCACACAGAAAGTTCAAGAGAGTATGGGAAGCATGACGCATCTTCTTGATGAAAATATTTCAGGTAATGATTTGGTCAAAATTTATAATGCAAGTAAAAGTGAAAAAAATAAATTTTATAATCTTGTCAAAATAATTCGCCAACAAAGATTCAAATTGGATATGGCAAGCGCTTTAAATACTTCGATTGTAAATATATTAATTGGATTATCATTAGCTTCCGTTGTTTTCTTCTCATCAACATACTTACAAATGAGTGCTGGAGATTTTTTAGCCTTCTTTACAGCAATGGCTATGCTAGTCAAACCTGCCAAAAGTTTAATCAATATAAATAAACCTCTTCAAAGGGCTATTATTGCCTCAAAAAGTGTCTTCAATCTTATTGATGAGGAGCCTGAATATAATCCAAGTAATCATTCTATGAATAATGTTTCTGGGGACATAAAATTCGATAAAGTAAGTTTTTCATATAATAATAAAAAGCCTTCTTTGAAAGAAGTAGATTTAACAATTAAAAATGGTGAAACAATAGCTCTTGTTGGATCTACAGGTAGTGGTAAGACTACTTTAGTGAATTTGTTAACACGGTTTTATAATCCTACAAGTGGAAAAATAACTATTAATAATGAAGATATTAATGAGTTTGATTTGGTCTCTTACAGATCGAATTTCTCATATGTAGACCAAAATGTTCGCCTATTTAATGACTCAATCAGTGGGAATATCGCCTTTGGTCAGCAAGATAAAATGTCTTTAGAAACAATTACTAATGCTGCAGAAATTTCTAATTCAATTGAATTTATTGAAAAACTAGTTGATAAGTATGACTCTGAAATTGGTGAGGATGGCGTCACTCTATCTGGAGGCCAGAGACAAAGACTTTCAATTGCAAGGGCTATTGCAAAAGATAGTCCAATTTTAATTCTTGATGAAGCAACATCAGCTCTTGATTCAGCAACAGAAAAGCTTGTTCAGTCTGCGATCAATAAAATGCAAAAAAACAGAACAACAATTATTATTGCCCACCGATTAAGTACTATCAAAAATGCTGATCGCATAATTGTACTTAAGGATGGGAAAATTATTGAACAAGGAACTCATTTAGAGCTCGTTGAAGCGTCTGGTGAGTATTTGAAATTAACACAGCAGCAGACATAAATATTGCGCTTTTTAATTTATTAGAAGAGCGTCCAGATTCTATTGCTATCGAGTTGCTCTCTGCACTGCGATAACTGAGATTTATAGGTGTTTGACTTGTTCTCAACCTTCTTAGCTATAGAAATAAGCCAATCTTTCTTTTCGTAACTCTTCTTGTTGAAGCCACCATGCCCTTCGTGATATGCTAAATATTGACGATATGCATCAATCTTACTGATTTTAGATCTAAGGTTAGATTGGTTAGCATACCAACCAACAAAGTCTATAGCATCAGCAAAGTTATCTCTTCTTGCATCATTTTTTTCCAGTTTTAAGTTGATACCACTCCCATGTCGCTTTTTTTGCTTGAGTGTAACCATATGAATCTGTTGGTCTTGAACCAGGAATAAATCCGAAGATTTTATTGCGAGGTGGTTTAGCTTTTGAGGCGAAGCGGGACTCTTGATGAATAATAGCCATTTGCAAGTGCATTGGAACCTTCCATTTTTCTTCACTCAATTTAGCTGCACGATACCAACTAACCTTTTCATCAAGTAAGGAACAGATATTTGTTACCTCTCTTGCAGGAGTTGATAAACATCCAGAAATTGAAATCACAATAAGTAATGCTAAGACTAATAGTTTTTTCATTTATCCAAAAAATACAAAGTAAGCAACTATAATCTGGAAAACCAGCAAAACACCAAACATTGCTTTAATATCATTGTCAGTCAGTGGAGTTGACTCTTCAACTATTTTCTCTAATTTGACATCTACAGCAACCAGGCCTTTTTCTGAGGTTTCAACTTTAAACCTAACTCTAGTATCACTTCTTAAACGAGACTTATTAAAAACATTTTTTTGATGAACAAAGTATTTCTCTCCATCATCACCTGAAATAAACCCATATCCTTTAGTACCAAATTGGGCGACTATGCCTGTCATTTTTTTTGCCATCACATTCTCACTTTTTGCAGCAAATACACTGCTTTTTCAACAAAATCTACTCCAAGATTTTGGAACATTGGTTCATTTTCAATATCTTCAATACAATATAATTCATGAATATCAAATGAACAATTAAATAATTGGTCGACCTCTTCTTTGCTCACAGCAAAAGGTGGGCCTGATCTCTGGTGCTGCGGATAGTTTAAAGTTAAGAGTAAGATCCTAGCATTAAAATCTATTATATCACTTAAATGTTTGACATATTTTTGTCTTAAGTCTTCATTTAATGCAATCAATGATGCCCGGTCATAGACAGCCGTTATATTCTCTAGATGCCTTGATTCTAAATCAAAAAAATCACCGCAATAGATTTTAATTCCAGTACCCTCATAAAGGATAAATTTATCAATCTGTGATACAACATAATCAATTTGATTTTCTGAAAAAAATTGCTCAATTGCAAGATTGCTCATCTCAACACCAATGACTTTTAAATCCTTCTCAAGAAGGAAAAGCATATCATTCGTTTTCCCACAAAGTGGAACAAAAATAGA
>JAOMCO010000027.1 GCA_028345055.1 Candidatus Thioglobus sp.
ATTTCATCAAAAGCTATAATAGAGCCTCTACCCATCCTTGATAGAAAATAATTAAGTGCTGTTTTAGTTGGTTCATAAATATCAAAATCAAGATACAATAGAGAAACTAAAAGATGCTTATTGTCTTCTAAATATTGAGGAATAGTAATGTTTGCATCACCTTTTATTAATTCAATTTTATCTATGTTATTTAAAAACCTATTTTCGTTATACTCTCCAATACATTCTGTTAATTCTGAATAAACATCGTAATCTTCAGCAAACATCCCAGTTTTTACTTTAGCATTTTCTTTATCAATTTCTGCAATAGATGGGAAGCCTTCGAAGGTGTCAAAACCTATAATCTTTCTATGATAGTTATATGGCTCTAATATGCTAGAAATTTTAGCCCAAGCCATTACGCCACCACCGTTATGAACGCCACATTCTATGACACTGCCCTTAACATCTAACTGTCTTTTAAATAACTCATGCTGGACCATGAATCTAGCCAAAGTTTGTCTTCTAACGTACTTGGTAAAATTTGCTAATTTTTTATCAGTAGAACACTTAGATTTTGTAAACATTTTTTATATCCTAAATTGTTAAATTTTTTTCCATTATGACGCTCTTAAAATCTTTGTTATCATAATTCATTATCAAGTCCAATACTGATAAGTGTGAAATAAATCCCTTTTTATTTCGATGTTGGTTGTAAATAGGATGATTATACTCTTGAAAGAATAAATCAATATTTGCATCATCAAATGATGCCTTATCTGCATAATTCTTACCCTCCCCTCCAAAAATATATGAAGAGGCACCTAATTTTTGGCACATATCTAAAACCAAATCGCTTTTATGTCCATGAAAGTCAAAATTACTTGCCATTACGATTGGAATATTGTGATCTAACAACTTAAAAATATATTTGTAAAAATGAATATTTAAATCTACTAATTTATTCCAGCGTTGAATAAGGTACATATCCTCTAAAAATGACTTATGATTTTCAAAAAAAGGATGATTTTTATAATTTAAAAATATTGACTTAAATTGTTTTTCTGCCCAATTAGTTTCGTTATTGACTTCTATATCTCCAATAGTTTTATCAAAATGTTTTTGTGATTTTGTTGGTACACTTAGCATCAACTCACCGTTTTGAGTATAGATTTTATTTCTGTTATCCCATTCTTTTTTTTGATACTGTGCAATATCAAAAAAACAGAACATGTCAGCTAATAAAATTTTATGAAATGTGCCTAGCCAAGGCAGATAGGTGGGTTGGTGAGCAGTTAAAATCATTGTATCGCTTCACCTACTTGATTTATTATAGATTTCACCTCTTTATTGGTTAACAATGGGTAGATTGGCAACGAAAGTGTTGTTTGAGTTAAATTATAGGCATTTTTAAAATTGTCAACATCACCTAATAACTCCCAATCCTCTATAGGAATTATTGTTTTTATACTTTGTTTTAATAATTTATCTTTAACTCTAGCGGGATCATTAATTCTTATTACAGCGCGATAATAGACAGATGAGTTATTTTCACTTGATATTAAATCCAAGCCAGACTCTTTATATAATGCGAATATTTCTTTTCTTCTTTCTAAAAAACTAGGTAATTTTCTTAACTGCACCCTGCCAATAGATGCCTGAATATCTGTCATCTGAAAATTAAATCTTTCTTTTTTATCCCTTCTATAATCAAATTCACGATAATCTCTGACCTTATCAACTAAATTTTTATCTTTAGAAACAAACATACCCCCCTGTCCACCAGATGTCATTAGCTTTGTTGCATAAAAAGAAAATATACCAGCTTTACCAATTAGTCCTGTTTTTTCATTGCCTATCGAAGCCCCTAATGATTGTGCGCAATCTTCGATAATATCTATATTATTAATATTTTGAATTTGATTCGGCAATCCAAACATATGAGGAATAATAGCAAAATCAGCATTACTTTTTTTAAGTTGATTTAAACTGATATTGGGACTATCTATTGCATTATCTAATAGTAACTCATTTGCTTGAACCATTGCCACAGCATTGCGTAATGATGAGCAAACATAAACAGGCATTGCAATAGATTTATGTTTTGCCTTTAAAGACCAAAGTGACATAAATAAAGCTGACGTTCCACTGGATAAAGCAACTGCATGTTGCTCTGGTAGTCCTAAAAAATCACTGAACTCATTTTCAAACTTTTCAACTTCTTTGCCTTGGGCAATATAACCAGAATCTAACACTTTGGAAACTGCCTGTTGTTCTTGTTTTCCTAAAGTAATTTTATTATGCTCAATCACTATTTATAGTAACCTTTCTTAATAACCATCGGGTTACCAACAACCAAGGAGTAATCTGGTATGTCGACACCTTCAACAATTGTCCCAGCGCCAATAACGCAAAAATTACCAATATTAGCCCCACCTTTTACAACACTATGTGAACCTATAAAAACATTTTTACCAATAACAATATCTTTTCTTTCTATTTCATCCAATAGACCAACACATTTCTTATGAGAATCTGCAGCATTGATAGAAACAAATGAAGCAATGTCACAATTATCGCCAATAGTAACGCTGACGTGATTGGCATTTATTTCAGAGAATCCAGCAATAACTACATTTTTGCCAATTTTAGGATTACCATTTATCCACACTAGAGGATGATAAGGGTTAGCTTTAAAAGTAGTAAACTTTGTAAATATTTTTTGAACTATTTTATTGAACATTTTTTAATTCTAATAAATTTCCTTCAATTAAGTCTTGTGAAGCAAAAGAACCAAGAATGTCTTTCATGAGAACTGGTGCTAATCCATCTCCAGCCCTTCTCAAACCAATATTCTGTTCAGTAAGTTTATCCCCTTTCTTAGTGTCTTTTAAAATAACAATACTGCGCCTTGCAAGTTTTCGCATTTCTAATTCCTTTGAAGTTGGTCGGACTATAGAATCACCCATCATCTGATAAGACTGATGAATTGAATCAACCCAATCTTTTAAGCTTTCCGGGTCCTCGGAAAACCAATGGTCGGGTCCTGCTAAATTATTATCTAACGTGAAATGCTTCTCAAAAAAAACAGCGCCAAATCCAACCGCTAAAGATGAAGCTAGAATGCCTTTTGTATGATCAGAAAATCCTAAAACTAAATCAGGAAAAGCATTTGCTAACGTTTTAAGTTTTAATAAATTCACATCTTCTGGTGGCGTTGGATACTGTGAAGTACAGAGCAATAAAATCGTTGGATACCCCTCAAATGTGCCAATAGCATCTAACGCTTGACGAACCTCTGCTAAATCAGACATGCCACAAGAAACAATCATTGGCAATTTTGTTGTTGAATAGTCTTCTAACAATGGTAAATTTGTAAAGTCATCCGAACCTACTTTAATGGCTGGCAATTCTAGTTTTAACAACAGATCTAAATCAGAACGGTTTTGTGGTGTTGATAGAAACAAAATATTCTCATCATCACATTTTTGTTTGATTTGTAACCATTCATCATAATCAAATTCATAGCGTTTGAACATTTCAAACATAGATTCTGTTATTTCTTGACCTTGTGATTGATAAGTAAACATTTGACTCTTATCTCCACAAAACTCTTCCGCTCTAAAAGTTTGAAACTTCACCGCATCAACACCTGAACACTTTGCCACTTCTATCATTTCTATGGCTTTAGTCAATTCTCCATTATGGTTAATTCCTGCCTCTGCAACAATAAAAGGCTTTCCATAATTCTTTAATTCTTGATTGTTTATTTCAATCATATTTTTATCCGCTTAACTCCAATTCCATCACAAACAGTTTGCGCATTCTCTGACATAGCCTGCCAAAAGTGTAAATTATTTAAAATATTTTGCAAGTTTACTTTCAAGTTATCAACAATTTTAACAGCGTCCAACCGTTCTAAGTTTTCTGCTATTTTTCTTTGATTTTCTGCCGAAACATACAGTAATGTTGGAAGACCCAAACAGCATCTCTCCCAGGATGTAGAGCCTCCAGCACCGATCGCTAAATCAGCATCAAACATTAGCTCTGATATATTATCGACATCAATTAAAACCTTAATATTTTCTTTATCCTTTGCATAACTTATAATCATTTTATTATGTGGCGACGAACCTCCTAAAACAACCACAATATTCAAATTATCAGAAATATCTTGTAAAATTTCATAAGTTTTATTTGTCAGATCAAATCCACCCATACTAATCAAAATGTTTTTAATTTCCTTGGTGTTTTGTCTTTTAATTAATGCCTTTTCTCTCAAATTTGAGAACTCTGGCCTTAATAAAGCATAATCACAGCTCAATAACAGTTCACAATCATTTGGAACTTTGTCTTTATAATCTTCTATCTGAGTACCTAAATTTTGATTTAACAATACATCACAATCAAATTGCCTATCTGCTAAATCATCAATTACCATAATTTTTTTTGTATATGGTCTTAATTTTTTGTGCCATATTTCATCTAAAGCATAACTATCAACAATTAATAAATCTGTATTTTTAGGAATGGCTTTAATCGTTTGTTGTGCATCTTGCTCTTGTGTTGCACCTAGCCAATTTAAATATAAGCCATCTGATTGAAAATTATCATTTTTTGGTAATGCTAATACTGGATATTTAATAAATAAGTTGAGATTGTCCGTTAAATCTCTACAAATAAAAACAATTTCATGATTTTGTTGTTTTAATTCGTTAGCTAAAGTCAAACAACGCATTAAATGGCCTGTACCCATTTGTAAAGATGCGTCAACTCGAAAAATAACCTTCATGATAATGCTTCAGTTTCTTGCAAAACCCTATACATAGCTTCTGCTCTTATCCAGTCCTCCACAGTGTCAATATCTTGCACTAAATACCTCGGAAGAACATAAGGAGTGGCTACTTCAGAAAAAAGTGGTAATTCAGCTTTGAACGCTTGTGCTTTACCCCAATAAAACTGCCCGGCATCATGGTATGATTCTTCTAAGTCTTGAGATCGCGTATCAAAATGCTCAGGATTAAACATCTCTACTTTATCACCATGGACAATCCTGATTGCTCTTTGAATTGGAAACGCAAAGCTTGTTACACTAAAACAATAATCAGCACTCGAGTTTTTTAACTGTTGATAAGCTTTGGATATTATTTTCGACTTTATAAATGGTGCGGTTGCATACAAACAACAAACATTTTCGATATGATTGTCGTTTTTCTCCATCCACTCAATAGTATGTTTTATAACTGGAATAGTACCAACATAATCATTAGATAACTCATCAGGCCTCACAAATGGAACGTGAGCACCATATTTTTTTGCAACTTCTGAAATTTCATCATCATCAGTAGAAACAATTATTTGACTAAAGCAATTGCTTTTAAGGGCAGCTTCGATGGAATATACAATAATCGGCTTACCATTGAATTCTTTAATGTTTTTCCTCGGAATACGTCTACTTCCAGATCTAGCAGGTATAACACATATGTTCATCGTAATGCCTTTCTTAGAATATCAACAACTTTATCTTGCTGTTCAACTGCCATATTATGGAATAAAGGAATACTTATTGCCCTACTGTAGTAAGATTCTGAATTGGGAAAATCCCCTCTGCTAAATCCAAACTGGAGGTAATATGGCTGGGTGTGAATGGGAATGTAGTGTACATTTACACCAACGTCATTCTCTACAAGAAAATTAAAAATTTGCTCACGATTTTTTCTAACTTTATTTAAATCTATTTGAATAGGGTACAAGTGCAGTGCAGAATAACTATCTCTATCTTGGTAAGGCCCTATTATTGGTAAACCGCTTAATAGCAAATCATATCTTTCTTGAAGAATGTGACGCTTAGCAACAAATTCATCAAGCCTATGCATTTGACTAATGCCTAATGCAGCCTGCATTTCGGTCATACGATAATTAAATCCCAAACCAACTTGTTGATAATACCAAGCACCATCAGGATCTCCTGTCATCAAACTCTTGTCACGTGAAATTCCATGACTACGCAAAAGACGCATTTTTTCGGCGAGTTCTTTCGAATTGGTAGTTGCCAACCCACCTTCTGCAGTTGTAATAATCTTAACTGGATGAAAGCTAAAAACAGTAATATCGGAATATTGACAACCTCCAATCGGCTTTTCTAAGTAATGACTACCAATGGCATGCGAAGCATCTTCAATAATGTTAAATCCATACTCTTGGCTAAGAGCGTAAATTTTCCTCATATTACAAGATTGTCCAGCGAAATGCACTGGTATAACTACCTTTGGAAGCTTGCCTTCTTGTTTGGCTTGAATTAATTTTTTTTCTAATTCTATAGCAGATAAGTTATACGTTTGAATATCAATATCTACAAAATCAATTTTTGCACCACAATACAAAGCACAATTGGCAGATGCAACAAAGGAATTTGGGCTAGTCCAAAGCCAGTCCCCCTTTCCTAGTCCTAAAGATAAGCAAGCAATATGTAACGCCGAAGTAGCACTATTAACTGCCACTCCATAATCAACTCCACAATAATCAATCAGTTTTTTTTCAAATAAAGGGACTTGTGGACCCTGAGTTAGGAAATCAGATTGTAAAACATCTATAACTGAGCTTATATCAGCTTGATTAATATCCTGCTTACCGTAAGGAATCACAGCCTAAGAAAAATCCACATCATCAACCATTTTTAAAAACTCTTCTTTTAGTAGCCACTCAGTATTTGTACCAGAATTATATTCATAACCCTGCTCAACTCTCCTACCCACTTCTTTAAGAGGATTTTTTGTAAAATCAACTTCGTGATTAAATTGAATCGAGGGGGAAATTACATAATGATCATTGAACTCTAGAGTTAAGTGACTATCGTCAGAAGGGCACATTATTTCATGCAGCTTCTCACCTGGTCTAATACCGACAATCTTGTGACTCAAGCTTGGTGCCATTGCCTTAGCAAGTTCAGTTACACGCATAGATGGAATTTTAGGAATAAAGATTTCACCGCCCTGCATTCTCTCAAAATCTTTTAATACAAACTCAACACCCGCACGCAATGTAATCATAAATCGCGTCATATCAGCATGAGTTATAGGTAACTTAGTAGCGCCCTCAGAAATTAATTTTTGAAAAAATGGAACTACTGAGCCTCGAGACCCCACAACATTACCATAACGAACTACTGAAAATCGAACCTCTTTAAGACCAACCATATTATTAGCTGAAACAAACAATTTATCCGATGCTAACTTTGTTGCGCCATACAAATTAATTGGATTAGCAGCCTTATCTGTCGAGAGTGCTATAACTTTCTTTACATTGTTTTTTATTGATGCCTTAATAACATTTTCAGCACCATAGATATTTGTTTTGATGCATTCCATGGGATTGTATTCAGCAGCAGGAACTTGTTTCATTGCTGCAGCATGAATAACAAAATCTACATCCTCCATAGCCTCTTCAACCCTAGCTAAATCTCTAACATCACCAACAAAATATCTCATACATGGATCATTGAATATTTGCTGCATTTCGAACTGCTTTAATTCGTCTCTTGAAAAAATTATTATTTTTTTAGGTTTGTACTTTTCAAGAAGAATTTGTACATATTTTTTTCCAAAAGAGCCTGTCCCTCCAGTTATTAGAATTGAAGAGTTATTGAACATATTCCTTTAAGCCCTTAATTAAAATTTTTACACTCTTGACTTGCTGGGAGTTTTTTGTTTTTATGAGATTTTCCATATAGAACTGATACTGTGCTAATGTGTCTTTAGAAATTTTAATATAATCTTTATCTTTGTATGGCCTATTTATATTAATTCGTTTAGTTTTAAATACTTTCTCTATAGCTTTCATTGTAGAGTAATCAATTCTATCAATTATTGTTGTTGTGATTATTAATAAAGGAATCTTCCAAAGAACAGCAAAATTCATTGATGTACTATTATGAACTATAACGATCTTAGAATTTTTAACAAGTCTAGATGTATCTTTTGAAATTACTTCCCTGCCTCCATACTGCCTTATAAATTCTTCAGAAATTATTATTCTCGGGTGTAAGGCTATAACTACAGGCATTCCTGTTCTTTTTTCAAAGTCATCAAAAAAAGAATTGATAGCGGGATAATAAGTATTCTCTGTCTCTATCTCTTTGGGCATATCCTTTGCCCCCAGTCTTCGAGAATCAGGGTGTGCTACAATTCCTGAATCAAGGAATACGGCATAATTATCTTCTTTATTAATGCTATTTTGATCCTTTTGCTGAAGATAAATATCATAATCAAATGCATGAGATCTGATTTCAAACTCCCCTGCATAACACTTTGAAATCTCACCAGAACAAACTTTAATATTGCTACACTTTGCATTAACTTTACTTAAATTATAACTCTGGAAACGATTAATAACATAACTAGTAACTTGAGATAACAGACTAGTTAAACCATAATTTAAAAATGTATTTTTCGACATTATTATTAAGTCAAAAATAGAAGGATTCCATATAGAAGTTGGAACAAGACCTTGATCTAATTCTACAACATAAGCTCCAACACTTTTAAACCAAGAAGTTGTATATTTATTATAAGTTCCAGACCTATTATCAATTATAAAGGCCCCTATAAGT
>JAOMCO010000028.1 GCA_028345055.1 Candidatus Thioglobus sp.
ACATTTGCCACTCCAATTAACCAAAACCCATTATTTCTGGGTGCTGACATTACTCTTCATTCTGCCTCAAAATATCTTGGCGGTCATGCTGATGCTCTTGGCGGCATTATCTGTGGAAATAAAGACTTGGTTAAAAAAGTTTATCATTACCGTGAAATTAATGGAGCAACGCTTGCACCTATGGATGCTTATAGCCTCCTAAGAGGAATGAAAACATTAAAACTTAGGGTTGAAAGGCAAAATCAGAGCGCACTTAAAATTGCAGAATACTTAGAACAACACCCTTTAGTTGAGCAGGTAAATTACCCAGGACTTAAGTCTCATCCTAGCCATGAAATTGCAAAAAAACAGATGAATGGTGGCTACGGAGGAATGCTTAGCTTTTCTATCAAAGGTGGTCTGGATGCGATTAAAGTATTTCTACCCAAGCTAAAATATGCTCACATGGCAGCCAATCTTGGCTGTGTTGAAACGGTTGTTGGGCCGCCACTAACAACCAGTCATGTTGAGTGTAGCGCTGAAGAAAGGTTAGCCGCAGGGATTCCTGAAGGCCTTGTCAGGTATTCAACTGGCATCGAAGATGTAGAAGACCTGATTGAAGACTTAAATCAAGCATTTGAATATATTTCATAGAAAGGAGAATTTATGAAAAAGGAGAGAAGGAGATTCAGTAAAGAAGAATATGCGGAGAGGCAATCAAAAGTTCGAAGCTCAATGAATGCCTCAAATGTAGATGTTCTAATTGTCTATGATCCTGCCAATATGTTCTGGTTAACCGGTTATGATGGCTGGTCATTTTATGTTCATCAATGCGTCGTCATCACCGCTGATTATCTATTTTGGTATGGAAGAGGAATCGATGCTAAAGGCGCAGAACTTACGACAGACCTAGATTTAAAAAATATCATCTCTTACCCTGATGACTTCGTGATGACCCCTGATAAACACCCAATGGAGCATCTAGCAAGTATTCTCAAAGAGAAAAAGCTTGATAATAAGAACATTGGACTCGAAAAGGATAACTATTTCTTCTCAGCAAGGGCTGCTGAGTCTTTATATAGCTCCCTTCCTAATGCCAAGTTCAGTGATCAAACTGGTCTTGTTAACTGGCAAAGAGCAGTTAAATCTGAGACTGAAATTACTTACATGAAAAGGGCTGGTAAGGTTATTGAGGGGGTCTATAAAAGGGTTATGGAAGTAGCAGAGCCTGGAATGAGGAAAAATGAATTAGTCGCTGAAATTTATCATTCTGGCGTTAAAGGACATGAGGGTCATTATGGTGATTACGCATCATTTGTGCCATTGATTGGAGCAGGTGAGGAGGCAGCAGCATGCCACATGACTTGGAACGATGAGCCACTAAAAAATAATGAGGGCATGTTTTTAGAGCTTGGCGCAGCCTATGCAAGATATCACTGCCCATGCTCAAGAACTTTGTTTTTAGGAACCCCTTCTAAGGAATACCTTGAAATCGAAAAAGTAATCAATGAATGCATAGAAAATGCAATTGAAATGTTTAAACCAGGGAATACTTGCGCTCAGATTTCAGATAACTTCACTGCCACGCTCAAAAAATATGGCTATGAAAAGAATAATCGATGCGGCTACCCAATTGGTTGCAGTTATCCGCCTGATTGGGGTGAGAGAACGATGAGCCTTAGAGGAACAGATCAAACCGTTCTCGAGGAAAATATGACATTCCACTTTATGCCAGCGATATGGTTTGACGATTGGGGATTTGAGATGACCGAGAGTATTCGCGTTGGCAAGAATGGTGGTGAATGCTTGTCAGCTGTTCCAAGAAAATTATTAGTTAAATAGATCTCTAATCAACTATTCAACTCTTAAATCATTTTTGAAATTTGATCAAAAGTAGCCTGATTTGATGTCAATACTGGCTTACCAATAGCGGCTTCTATTTCAGGAATTATTTCAGCTGATCTCATCGCTGTGCATGAAATAAAAATGGCGTCAGCATCGTCATGAATAGCTGCTTTTGCAGCATTAATTATTTCATCGGCAGGAAGCATAGCAACATCTCTGTCATCACTCATATCCATATACATTGAAGAAACAATCTCTAAATCATTTTTTTGAAGATAGTCCCTCAGTAAAGATGAGACTTCTTCACTATATGGAGTAAGCACACTAACCTTTTTAAAACCTCGCTCTTTAAAATTAGCAACAACTGCTTGAGAGGTTGAGAGCACTTTAGCAGATGGCTTACTCTCTTGGATTGCCGACTCTATTGCATCATCTCCTACTATCGAGGATGATGAAGTGCAATTAAAGACAACCAAGTCCAAATCATAGCTTGGCAGAATTCCTGCCGAAGCCTCTGTTAAATCATCTCCAATAGCTGCTAAAGACTCTGGTGTCATTGGATTAGCAAAGTGAATCCGATTGAAATAGAAGTCAAAATTGGGCTTTTGTTCAGAATACATCCTTACAAAATCACGTTCAAATGTGAAGTCAGTATTCAATACGATCAACCCAACTGAAGGTCGTTCATTAGAAGTATTTTGAACTTCTGAAAGGTTATATTTTTTTGATTCAACGGCCATAAATTTTAGTTTTGTATAGTTTTAGAAAATAAGTGCATGACAACCACACCTGAAATAATCAAAGCCATCCCAATGATAGATCCAAGATCTGGCATTTCTTTGTAAACCACTGCTCCAATAATAGCAACTAGACATATCCCAAGGCCAGACCAAACAGCATAAACAACGCCCAAAGGTAAGTCTCTTAGAGCTAGTGTCATAAGCCAAAAAGACATAAGATAAAAAATAACTAAAAATGTAGTAGGAACAAGTTTTGAGAACTCTTCAGTTGCCTTTAAAAGGCTTGTTCCTGCGACTTCTGCAGCAATAGCAAGTGCCAAATAAAAATAACTCATAAAGATTTATTTAATATTTAAATTAGGCACAGTATAACCTTAAGAATTATGCTTTACAAAGGTTTTAGATTAGCCAAGGAAATAATAAATCTAATCAGTAATAGTTATTTCACTTTTGACATAATATGGTGAAATAAAGCAAGTCGATCCATTTGATGTATCTGCATTCAGAGACATTTTTGTACCAAACGCAATATCTATTTTGGGTGCGACTTCGGATACCGTATAAGGCTCATTTAATGCAAATATCATCGAAAAGTCATCATCAGAGTTGGTGATATCTTCAATGCTAAGACCAAAACGAGAATCAGTAGATGTAGGTAAAATTTTATTATAGTTATCCCAATCATAAGTACTAGTACAATCTTGATTAACGCATGCCTTTAATAGATTTGCTGCATTTTGACTAGTGTAAGTAACCCCACCTGAAGTTTGTTCACCACTATCAGTATTCATATAATAAGTCATCAAATCAGCTGTACCACTTGTTTTTCCAGCAATAAGTCTATTGTATTTATTAGCACCATTTAGAGTTGCATCAGAGTCTGTATGACAAGTAAATGTTGTAAAACCATCTCCTGAAACTGAAACCGATCCTTGCAACTGGATTTTTCTTAACATTGTAGGCTTAATATGGGTAAAGGTCGTTCCAATAGGTAGGCCTGTCGTTGAAGCAAATGTCGCAATAGCCTGTCCAGCAGAGACTGAAGTAACATCAAACTCCAAGGAGCCAGTTCCAACTGTCGTTGCCCCATTACAAGTCACATCGTAAGAGTCAGTATTTGGAACACTAGTGCAAAGCTCCAGTTTGGTCATAGTTAAAATATACTTAGAAGGTTCAGCACAACTACCAGCACTAGTTGCACAACCTGCAGAATATACTTGTAATGAAATTAATCCTAATAATAATGGAAGTAGTTTATATATTTTATTCATTAGTCAAGCCTCGAAATAGTTACGCCAACGCCCTCAGACTCGAGCGTGATTTTGTTTGATCTTTTCACCTTTGATAATAACTGTGAACTCATATCACCCCCTGGAAAAGCTTCATCAGCAATAAAATCTGTTGATGCTGAAGGACCCTCTCTTGGAGGAAATACAAATGAAAGTTTTGCAAAGTTATCTTTCTTTTGTATGTTGTTATCATCAACACCTAACTCTAAAACAACATTCGGCGTTAATAACAAATCTAAACTTAGCTTATCACCTTTAGAGTTTTTAGAATTATTGATTTTCTTCCATTCATAATGCATTAAATTGATTTTCGCCCATGGAAGATAAGGAATTTGACCATTTATGCTCATATCATTTCCATCAAGCGCTCTTTCTTTAAAATCTCCAACTGTTTTTTGTCCTGAGATAGCTTCATAATGATTGATCAAAATTTCAAAAACTGTTGTTCTAAACTCAAATCCTAAACTATATCTTGAATTGCCCTCTTCATCATAATCAACAAAGACATTTCCACCAATCATTGATTTTTTATTATCTGATAAAGTCCTATATCCCAATCCTATGTTAGTAGTAAGTCTACTTTGACTTCTAATCTGAGTATTACTCAGTTGAAGCTGAACAAACCAAGCATCTTTGCCTGGATGCACAGAGATTGGCTTTACGGTCATAATCGTAAATTGTGGCTTATTGTCCTCTTTAGCGCTGAACTGAACCTCTGTATCTCCCTGACCTCCTATAACACTAGCAATAGAAGAGGCAATGCCTGAAGACATGCTAGAGAGCAGCCCTTGTTTTAATGCATCCTCATCGTCAGCATAAACGCTAAAAGTCAGAAGTGAAATCAATGCAAACTTAAATATTTTAGAAGTCATGTTAATCTCAAATTAAAATAAAAATGTGATTATATTATTGAATTTAAAAAATTTCAAATTTTTTATTTCACTATGAACTATAAAATTGAAGTTGGCCTGTAAGCCGGGTTCTGTATGGTCGAAACCATGATAGCCATTCATCTACGAGACTTGTTACCAAGAATCTTGAGCACTCTACCCGAAGACAGCGCGAGTAACGCCAATGCCTTCCTATTTGAGTTTGCTCCAAGTGGGGTTTACCATGCCAAACTTATCACTAAGTTCGCGGTGGGCTCTTACCCCACCATTTCACCCTTGCCTGCGAAAGCAGGCGGTTTATTTTCTGCTGCACTTTCCGTCGCATCACTGCGCCTAGTCGTTAACTAGCACTTTACTCTTTGGAGCCCGGACTTTCCTCCCAATGCAATTGCATCCAGCGACTATCCGGCCAACTTCATGCAAAATTATACTCTATGAAACCTGCCTTTAAACAAGGCGCTATTAATAAGAGAAAACTAATTAACTCTTAAATGAGACTGGAATATTATTGAGGTCCTTATGAATATTTTCTCCATCGGTATCCACCGCAACTGTCACTGGCATATCTTTGACCTGCATTTCATAAATTGCCTCCATACCCATCTCCTCAAAGGCAATAACCTTGGCATTTTTAATAGATTTAGATATTAAGTAAGCAGCTCCTCCAACAGCAATCAAGTAACTTGCTTGATGCTTTTTAATACTCTCAACTGTGGCCTGTCCACGCTCAGCTTTGCCAATCATCCCAAGGATTCCAGTATTTTCAAGCATTAAATCGGTAAATTTATCCATTCGGGAAGCAGTTGTTGGCCCCGCAGGCCCAATCACCTCATCACGAACAGCATCAACAGGTCCAACATAATAAATAAACTTGTTTTCAAAATTAACTCCCTTAGGCAAGCCTTCTCCACTCTCAATCATTAATTTAAGTCTTTTATGTGCAGCATCCCTTCCAGTAATAATAGTTCCAGATAACAGGAGCGTATCACCTATATTCCAATCATTCATTTGAGATTGTGTCAGATTGTCTAAATCAACTTTTATGTATTTAGAAACGTCCATCTTTAAATCTGGGTAAAGACTTAAATCTACCTCAGGTAACTTAGCAACACCAGATCCATCAAGCGAGAAGTGGACATGCCTTGTTGAAGCGCAGTTTGGAATCATCGCAACAGGAAGAGAGGCAGCATGCGTAGGATAATCATTAATCTTTACATCCAAAACGGTTGTGAGCCCTCCTAAACCTTGGGCACCAATCCCCAACTCATTAATTTTATCAAATAGCTCAATCCTCAATTTCTCAATATCACTTTGATTATCTTTAGCTTTAATATTATTGATATCAATTGGCTCCATTAAAGATGCTTTAGCCATAAGCATTGCTTTTTCAGCTGTACCGCCAACTCCAATACCAATCATTCCTGGAGGGCACCAGCCTGCACCCATGGTAGGGATTGTCTTTAATACCCAATCTGTAAGATTATCATCTGGATTAAGGACGGTAAATTTAGATTTATTCTCTGAGCCACCTCCTTTCGCAGCAACAGTAATCTCCAGCTTTTCACCTTTAACTAACTTAGTATGAATAACCGCTGGCGTATTATCTTGAGTGTTCTTTCTACTAAACAAAGGATCACTCACAATAGATGCCCTCAAGCGGTTATCAGGCTCATTGTATGCCCTCCTTACTCCCTCATTAATCATATCTTCAATGGATAGGTCTGAATCCCACTCTAAATTCATACCAACTTCAACAAAAACATTAACAATTCCAGTATCTTGACAGATGGGCCTTTTTCCAAGTGCGCACATTTTAGAATTGATTAAAATCTGTTCAATCGCATTTTTTGCACTCTGATTAGTTTCTTTTTCGTATGCTGAAACCATTGCATTAATAAAATCAGGTGAGTGATAATATGAAATATATTGCAATGAAGCATGGATACTTTCTATTAAATGTTCTTGCTTAATAATCATATTTATTTAGGCTTTGGTATTGTCTAAAGTAGGCTTACAGGTTATATTATAACCTCTAAACATTTTATTTTTTTTGCTAGGAACCCCCTTATGTTCAATTTATTCACAGGCCAAAATCTTTCTGTTGACCTTGGTACAGCCAATACTCTTATCTATATGGATGGTAAAGTTGTCTTGAATGAGCCCTCAGTAGTAGCCCTTAGGCATGAAAAAGGTGCCTCAGAGTCATCAGTTATTGCAGTAGGTCAAGAAGCAAAAAATATGCTTGGAAGAACACCTGGCGCTATTGAAGCTATTAGACCAATGAAAGATGGAGTGATAGCAGACTTCAAGGTTACTGAAAAAATGCTTCAATTCTTTATGAAAAAAGTGTTAAAGTCTGGTTTTTTCTCTCCAAGTCCAAAAGTACTTATTTGTGTTCCATGCGGAGCGACTCAAGTTGAAAGACGTGCTATTAAAGAGAGTGCAGTAGGAGCTGGAGCGAGAGATGTATATCTAATTGAAGAGCCAATGGCAGCTGCTCTTGGTGCTGGTATGGCAATTGAAGAAGCATCAGGCGCAATGGTACTAGATATTGGTGGTGGAACCTCTGAAATTGCAATTCTCTCTCTTAATGGAATCGTTTACTCTGATTCCCTCAGGGTTGGTGGAGATGTATTTGATGACACCATTGTAAAATTTGTGAGAAGAGTTCATGGAATTATCATCGGTGAAGCTACAGCAGAGCAAATTAAAGAGGAGGTTGGTAGCGCTTTTGAATCTAAAATTATTCGCAAGAATGAGTTTAGAGGACGTGCAGTCTCAACAGGTTTGCCAGTTAGTTTTGAGGTCACAAATACAGAAATTTTAGAGGCCTTGAGCGAACCTTTAGGAATGATTATTAGTGCTCTACGAACTGCTTTAGAGCAAACACCCCCTGAGCTATCTTCTGATATTGCTCAAAATGGGTTAGTCATAACTGGTGGAGGTGCTCTTCTTGAGGGGCTTGATAAACTTATTCATAATCAAACAAATCTACCAGTCAGTATTGCAGATGA
>JAOMCO010000029.1 GCA_028345055.1 Candidatus Thioglobus sp.
AGCTGGGGGGATTCGCCAGCTGAAATGCCTGTTGGTGGCTATAAAGAGTCAGGAATTGGGCGTGAAAATGGACCTGAAACTTTAAAGAGCTATACTCAGTTGAAAAGTGTTTTTGTTCGACTGGATGATGTCGAAAGTCCTTATTAAATAAATAGTTGACAGTGATGAAAAATGATTTTGATTTTATTGTAGTTGGAGCTGGATCTGCTGGCTGTGTTATGGCAAATCGATTGAGTGAATCTGGAGATCATAACGTCATTCTTCTTGAAAATGGAGGGAGTGATAAAAATATTCTGATTCAAATGCCTACTGCGCTTTCATACCCTATGAATACTGATAAATTTGCTTGGCAATTTCATACTGAACCAGAACCATATTTAGATAACAGAAAAATGCATTGCCCTAGGGGGAGAGTGATGGGGGGCTCCTCTTCTATCAATGGAATGGTTTATGTTCGAGGTCATGCAAAAGATTTTGATGAATGGGAGGGGCTTGGCGCAGAAGGATGGTCATATCAAGAATGTTTACCTTATTTTAAGCGCTGTGAGACTTGGCATAAAGGTGAAAATAATTATCGAGGTGGAAAGGGGCCTTTATCTACATCAAATGGCAATAATATGAAACTAAATCCTCTTTATAAAGCTTTTATTAATGCTGGCAAAGAGGCTGGATATCCAGAAACTCCAGATTACAATGGAAAACAACAAGAAGGGTTTGGACCAATGCACATGACTGTTGGTAATGGAGTTCGCTCTTCAACTTCAAATGCATATATAAAGCCAGCTATAAATAGATCAAATCTTAAAATCTTAACTGGTGTTCTTGTAGAAAAAATAATTCTAGAAAATAAAAAAGCTACTGGGATTGAGTATTCAATTAATGGAGAAAAAAAGATACTAAAAGCTAAAAGAGAGATCATTCTTAGCGCTGGTTCTATCGGTTCACCGCAGATTCTCCAATTATCAGGGATTGGACCAAAGTCAGTCTTAAATAATGCGGGCATTGAAATTCTTCATGAACTTCCTGGGGTTGGTGAAAATCTTCAGGACCATCTTGAGGTTTATTTTCAATATCATTGTAAGAAGCCAATTACGCTCAATAGTAAATTAAACCTTTTTAATAAGGGCCTTATCGGTATTCAATGGATATTAGCAAAAACAGGTTTAGGTGCAACTAACCACTTTGAGTCTTGTGGTTTTATACGTTCTCGAGCTGGAATACAGTGGCCAAATATTCAGTATCATTTCCTTCCAGCTGCTATGCGTTATGATGGAAATGCGGCTATGAAAGGTCATGGATATCAAGTTCATGCAGGAGTTAATAAAGTTAGCAGTAGAGGAAGTATTAAAATTAAAAACTCAGATCCATCTGCAAAACCCTCAATCATTTTTAATTATTTGAAAACTGATCAGGATCGACAAGATTGGAGAGATTGCATAAGGCTTACTAGAGAAATACTCAATCAACCCGCTCTCGATGAGTTTAATGGTGGTGAGGCTAGCCCTGGAATGGAGATTGAAAGTGATGAGCAAATAGATTCCTGGGTAAGGGCAAATGTTGAGAGTGCTTATCATCCCTCATGCTCTTGTAAAATGGGCTCAAGTAGTGACCCCATGACGGTAGTCAATAATGTGGGTCAAGTAATTGGAATAGATAGTCTAAGGGTTATTGATTCATCAGTTTTCCCTACAATCCCAAATGGTAATTTAAATGGTCCTACAATTATGTTGGCTGAAAAAATGGCCGATGCAGTTCTAGGTAAAGCTCCATTAAAACCTCTTAATTTAGATGTCTGGATTGATTCAAGTTGGAAAAAATTACAACGCCTTGCAAAACCAAAGAGAGAAATAATTAGTGATTAATTCTTATGATTGGTAAAAAATAGCTTGCTTGTTGCTTTGAATCCGTATAAAAATTAACTCATCTTGTTATTTTCTTAGCCGTTTATGGAAGTAAACAAACTAAAAACATACGTCATTGCAACGCCAGAGCCACATATTGGTGGAATGTATTGGATTTTCTTGTCTATTGAGACCAAATGTGGGATATCAGGAGTTGGAGAGGTTTATGCAGCATCTTTTCATCCAGATATTGTTGTTAAGGGGGTTGAGGACGTTTTTGAAAGATATCTTAAGGGCCATGATCCTCATCATGTAGAGCGATTTTATCGAGAGTGCTTTTCAAGCGGTTTTACGCAGAGGCCTGATTTGACCATGATGGGGGTTTTAAGTGGACTTGAGATGGCTTGTTGGGATATTATTGGAAAAGAAGCAAATAAGCCAATTTATGAGCTTATAGGTGGCAAGGTTCATGAAAAGCTTCGCTCATATACCTATCTCTATCCAAGGGATAAAAATGGTATTCTTAATTATGAGGATCCAGAACTAGGAGCAGAGTCTGCTATTCGATCAATGGAGCAGGGGTTTACTGCAATCAAGTTTGATCCAGCAGGACCTTATTCATCATACTCTGGTCATCAAATATCCATGAAGCGACTAAGTCACTGTGAGAACTATTGTCAAAAAGTTAGAGATGCAATAGGGGATCATTGCGACATCCTCATTGGGACTCATGGTCAACTTTCACCTTCTTCAGCTATTAGACTTGCAAAAAGACTTGAAAGATTTGACCCACTTTGGTTTGAAGAACCAGTTCCGCCGGGTCAATCAATTGCGATGGCTGAAGTCTCTAAAAAAACTAAAATCCCAGTAGCAACTGGTGAGAGACTCACAACAAAGTATGAGTTTTTTGATGTTCTAAAAAATAATGCTGCCTCAATCATTCAAATGAATCTTGGAAGGGTAGGTGGAATTCTTGAGGCTAAAAAAATCGCAAGTCTTGCTGAAGTTTTTTATGCACAGATTGCACCGCATTTATATAATGGCCCTGTGGGTGCAGCAGCAAGCATTCAACTGTCCACTGCAACGCCTAATTTTTTGATTATGGAGAGTATTGAGACTTGGGGAGGCTTTTATTCAGAAGTTCTCACTGAGTCTATTCATTGGAGTAATGGAAATATAATTCCTTCAGATAAGCCTGGCCTTGGGATTGAGTTGAATTATGAAGTTATCGAGTCAAACTCACCCTATAAGGGTAAAAAACTTCACCTCTCGATGAATCACAAACCTTATTATGTTGATGAGGATTAATTAAGTGTTTAGGAGATTTAAATGAAAATAGGATTTATTGGCTTGGGTAATGCAGGAGGCAAGCTTGCGGGTAGTCTTCTAAGAAATGGTTTTGATCTTACAGTTAGAGATCTCGATGATTTTTTAGTAAATGACTTTATTGATCGAGGAGCATCAAGTACTGGCTCTCCAAAAGAAATGGCTCAGCTTTGTGATATTGTAATCACTTGTCTGCCATCACCTCAGGCATGCTCAGAAGTAATGGAGTCCAAAGATGGCATCATAGCTGGCTTGAGTGAGGGAAAAATATGGCTAGAGATGAGTACAACCGATGAGGCAGAAATTCGAAGAATAGGTGCACTCGTTGAGATGACAGGAGCTTTGCCAATTGACTGTCCAGTTTCTGGAGGTTGTCATAGGGCTGATACAGGAAATATATCAATTTTTGCAGGATGTAAAAGAGAGGCTTTTGAAAAAGCTCTCCCTATTCTAACAACTATGGGCAGACGAGTTCTTCATACGGGTGATCTGGGAACAGCTTCGACTCTTAAAGTAATGACTAATTATCTAGCTACAGTTAATCTTGTGTCTATCTCAGAAGCTCTCACAACTATGAAACTACTTGGGATGGATATGAATGTAACTTATGAAGCTATTAAAGCCTCTTCGGGTACTTCATTTGTTCATGAGACGGAGTCCCAGGTAATTCTAAATGGAAGTAGAGATATAAGCTTTACAATGGACTTAGTGTCTAAAGATGTGGGTATATTTAATGAGCTAGCAAAGCGTAAAGGGCTTGATTTAGAAATTGCACCTTTGATTGTGGACATTTTCAAAGATGGTGAAAATCGATATGGCCCTCGTGAGCTCTCTCCTAACATCATAAAAAGACTAGAAGAAAAAGTAGGTCAAGAAGTTCTAGGAGTGGGTTTTCCACCGGAAATGATTGATGATGAGCCAGAGGAGCAGGGCTATGAAGTTATTATTCAAAATAGGCAGGATGATTAAGTTCACCTAATCTATCTCTAAACTCCACTATCTATTTAATACCATATTTTAAAATTTAGTTTTTTATAAAAATATTTTCAAAAAATGAGTAAAAATTCCTCTCCTAATTTTAATCAAGAAAACATAGTTAAATCAATCAGTGATGCTATTTCTTTAGGTGAGAGCAAATCAAATCTTGCTTGTAAGGGCGAGGATTGGGAGAGTGTCATTGGTGTTCTTGATGAGGCTGAACATCATATTGGAAAAGAAATGAGTGTAAATTCCCATCTTAATTCTGTCATGTTTTCGGATGATTTTAATAAGCAGTATGAGAAAACATTACCTTTGATTTCTAATTACTACAGTGATCTCGGTGCAAATAAAGATCTATATCACGCATTTAAAAGAGTTAAAAAAACCGACTTAAGTGAGCAGCAACATCATATTGTAAAAGAGTCAGTAAGAGGTTTTGAGCTCTCCGGTGTTGCATTAGATGATACTAAATCTGCTCGTTTCAAGGAGATAAAGCAGCAGTTAAGTATGCTGAGTAATAAATTCTCTAAAAATGTTCTACAAGCCACTAATTCCTGGAAAAAGATTATTTCAGTAGATGAATTGAAAGGCTTTAGTGAAGCAGAACTTTCTAAGGTTAGGTCTAAAAAGGGTTATGAGATAAATCTTCAAATGCCTGTTTACATAGATTTAATGACATATGCAGACAGGAGGGAGCTTAGGGAAGAAGTATATAAAGCCTATATTTCTAGGGCATCTGATATTGGTATTACTCCAAAGAAATTTGATAATCAGAAAATTATGAATGAAATTTTACAGTTACGTTTAGAACTTTCAAAATTAGTTGGTTTTTCAAATTATGCTGAATATTCTGTTGAGTCAAAAATGGTTGATTCCCCTGATGTTGTAGTTGATTTCCTTAATAACTTAATTGAGTTATCTTTGCCTCAGGCAAAAACAGAATTAAATGAGTTAGAGCATTTTGCTGGACATAAGTTAATGCCATGGGATTTGATGTACTTCTCAGAGAAACTAAAACAAAATAAATTTAACTTTAAAAGCTCTGATTTAAAGCCTTATTTCCCAGAGAAAAGTGTGTTTAAAGGCTTGTTTGAAACAATTCAAAATCTATATGGAATTAAGTTAACTGAGATTGATGAAGAATGCTATCACAGAGATGCTAGAGTTATAGAGCTGAAGGATAACAATGGCCTTATGGGTAAAATCTATTTAGATGTTTATGCGAGAGAAAATAAACGAGGTGGTGCATGGATGTCTGACTATCAGGGCCTTTATAAAGATTCACTCCCAGTAGCTTTTGTTGTTTGTAATCTGAATTCTCCATCAGACAATAAACCAGCTCTATTTGATTTTGATGAAATTGTCACTATTTTTCATGAGTTTGGTCATGCGCTCCATCACCTTTTGACAAAAGTTCCTTTTCCTTGTGCAGCCGGAATTAGCGGCGTTCCTTGGGATGGGGTAGAGCTTCCAAGTCAATATATGGAGAATTTCTGTTATGAAAGAGAGGTGATTGATCTTATATCAGGTCATTGGGAAACAGGAGAAAAACTCCCTAATGAGCTCTTTAAAAAAATTATTAACTCAAAAAATTTCCAGTCAGGTCTGCAAATGTTAAGACAATGCGAATTTGCTTTATGGGATATCAAAACTCATAGCTCAAAAAATGATACTTATGAAATTCTTAGCGAAGTAAGAGAGAGCACTTCTTTGATTCCAATTATTAAAGAGAACCGTTTTCTTAACTCATTTTCACATATTTTTAGTGGTGGTTACGCAGCTGGTTATTTCAGCTATAAATGGGCTGAAGTCCTTGCGGCTGACGCATATGAATATGTTAGAGATAATGGGGGGGTTGGTTCTAAATCATCAACTGATTTTAGAAAAGAGATTCTTGAGATTGGAGGGAGTCTTGATTTTATGGAGCAGTACGTGAAATTTAGAGGTAGTAAACCTAAAATAGATGGACTACTGAAAGCATCTGGAATTTCGGTTTAATGTTGATAAAGTTGGTAAAATACCATTTCATTGAGTTTGAATAAACAGTAATAATGATTAAATATCTTCTTGGTGCTATTCTTGCATTGGCTATTATCGGTGGTGCGTTTAGATTCGAATCTAGTGACAATAGTTGGAAATTAATTATCCTTAAAGAGGAAGCTTTCTATAGTGTTACAAACGGTGCAAAAAGAATCTTTAATATTGTTGCAAATATGATTCCAGATTCAGAGCTCTCTGATGCTTCATCTATTGTTATTGAGGAAGATTAGTACTTCTCTAAGATACTTTTGATATTAGTATTGAACCGTTAGTGCCACCAAAACCGAAAGAGTTAGAAATTGCGTTTTCTATCTTCATTTCCCTTGCTTCATTAGCAGCATAGTCAAGGTCACACTCTGGGTCTTGATTAAATATATTAATTGTTGGAGGCGCTATTTGATCCCTAATGGCAAGCGCAGTAAATACAGCTTCAATACCCCCTGCAGCACCTAATAGGTGACCAGTCATAGACTTAGTAGAGCTCATAACAATATTTTTTGAGTGAGATTTAAGAGCTAGCTTTGCAGCATCTGTTTCAGCAATATCTCCAGCTGGTGTAGATGTGCCATGGGCATTTATATAGTCAACTTGATCAGGATTTATGCCTGCATTATTCATAGCATTTTTCATGCATCTTGCAGCTCCTTCCCCACCCTCTGATGGAAGCGTCATGTGGTAAGCATCACTGCTCATTCCATATCCAGAAAGCTCAGCATAGATTCGTGCACCTCGCTTCTTTGCATGTTCATACTCTTCAAGAACCACTATGCCAGCTCCATCACCAAGTACAAATCCATCTCTATCAATATCCCAAGGTCTAGATGCTGTTTGTGGATCATCATTTCTAGTGGATAGGGCTCGAGCAGCCGCAAAACCTCCAAGGCCACAGTTAGTTGATGACATTTCAGTGCCACCAGCAATCATTACGTCAGCATCACCATATTCAATAATTCTTGATGCATCACCAATATTATGAGTGCCTGTTGTACAAGCAGTAACAATAGCAAAATTTGGACCTTTAAGGCCATATTTGATTGACATATTTCCAGAAACCATATTTATGATTGAGGAGGGCACAAAGAAAGGTGAAATCCTTTTTGGCCCTTTTTCTCTAAAAAGGTCAGCTGTTTTTTCAATCGTTGAAATACCACCAATACCAGCACCAATTGCTAC
>JAOMCO010000003.1 GCA_028345055.1 Candidatus Thioglobus sp.
TCAGCTAGGAAAACCACCAAAAAGACAGACGCCGATAAGTAATCACGATTGTTGAACATAGGAGACAAAATATGGCAATCACTGCCGCTTTAGTTAAAGAATTAAGAGAAAGAACTGGTGCAGGAATGATGGACTGCAAGAAAGCATTAGTTGAAACTAACGCTGACCTTGAAGCAGCAATTGACTTGATGAGGGCTTCTGGCGCTGCAAAAGCTGCAAAAAAAGCTGGTCGTGTTGCCTCTGAAGGTCTGGTTAATGTGGCTATTAGCGATGACCACAAACATGCAGCTATTCTTGAAGTTAACTCCGAAACTGACTTCGTCACAAAGGGCTCTGAATTTATTGACTTTGTTGAGGCGCTAGGAGTGCTTGCGCTCAAAAACAAGCCTGACTCTGTAGAAACTTTTGTAGGCCAGAAGCTGGACTCTGGCGAAACTGTTGACGAAGCCAGAGAGGGAATTATTGCGAAGATTGGTGAAAATATTTCAGTTAGAAGAGTGCAAATTGTAAATGCTGAAAGCGGCCTTTTGGGCGCTTATAAACACGGTGATCGCATTGCAGTACTTGCTGTTCTTTCATCTGAAGATGCAGAATTAGCTAAAGATGTGGCAATGCATATTGCCGCCTCTAGGCCAGAGTGTATCAGCGAAGATCAGCTATCAAATGAACTTCTTGAAAGAGAAAAATCTATCTTTATTGAACAAGCAAAAGAAAGCGGAAAGCCTGACAATATAATTGAAAAAATGATTGTAGGCAGAATGAAAAAATTTGTCAATGAAGTCACTCTTTATGGCCAAGCTTTTGTGAAAAACCCAGACATGACAGTTGGTACTCTTGTAAAGTCTAAGAATTCAGAGGTTTTATCATTTATTCGATATGAGGTTGGAGAGGGAATAGAGAAAAAAGAGGACAATTTTGTTGAAGAGGTTATGGCCCAGGCTCAATCTTAATAGGAGTAAAAAAAAATTTGAAAGGGCGTCCTAGGGCGTCCTTTTTTTTCAAAACAACCTTAGATGCTTGTTTTATCTTTAATAATGAGCTTCATTATAGCTGGCATTAGAAAAAAATCAGCCAATAGTGCTACTAAAATCGCACTTGCTGTCAATACGCCAAAATCGAACATATTATTCATCTGAGAAAATGTAAGCACGAGGAAGCCAAGTGCAAGAACAATGGATGTCAAGGTTATAGCCCTTCCAGTCCCTAATAGCGTCAAGCGAACTGCCTTATCAACGTCGTTATACTGAAGCTCGTACCTTCTAAAATTATGCATAAAGTGAACTGTGTCGTCTACAGCCAAACCAAGTGCAATAGCTCCAATTAAAAGAGTAAACATGTCTAAAGGCATTTTAAAAATTACCATAATGGTTGACAAAATAATAATCGGCAATAGATTTGGAATCATACTAATAAGCCCAATCTTAATATTACCAATTAAAAGAACCATAAGAATTGCAATAAGCGAGAACGCTAGAACATAACTAACTGCGCTGCTGTAAATTGCCTCCTCAAAAGTGACTGTCATCAGGGTTCCTATGCCCGTGAACTTTACCTTTGCTAATGACCCAAATTTTTGATCAAGATAAATCTGGGCATTATCAATAAAAGTATTTGCCTCAAGTGAATCTATAAACGGGGTTTTTAGAGTTAAACGAGCCTTAGAGTAATTGGAGTCAACCAAACTAGCAAGATCATTATTGCCGCTGCTTTCGAATAGTAAAAACTCTTGGGCAATTAAGTCGGGATCATCTGGAATGGCATAGAACTCATCGCGGTTTTCATTAAGCGCTCTGTTGGTTTCTTTTATCACATCTATATAGCTTATGACTTTTCCAACAAACATATTGCCTGTTGTGATGGAGTTTATATTTTGAGAGACGTCATCAATAACTTTCAAAACTTCAGGATTATAAAGGCCATTTGTTTTTTCGGTGTCAATTATCACCTCAAGGGTAAGCGACCCCTTTAAGTTTTCATCTACGGCTTCAGTCGCTACACGTGCAAAATTATCTTCTGGAAGCCATTGAAGAGGAAAGTGTGAGAATCTTATCTGTGAGGCAATAATAGCTGCACAGATAATTATAACAGCGCCCACAGATATAATTAATTTAGGCCTTCCAGTTGCAAAGACGCTGATCCCAATAAGCATTTTATCCATGAACGTTTGGCCATCTTTATCTGCTCTTTGCTTGACAGGCCTGAAATTAGTTACTGAAATTAAAGACGGTAGAAAAACCAAGGTGAAGACGAGCCCAACCATAACGCCGCTACTTGCAAAAACTCCAAGGTCTGCCACAGGAGCAACACCAGAAAAAGAAAAAGACCATAGCCCCACAGCTGTTGTTATCGAGGTCATTATAATTGCCAATCCTGAGTGCCCCATTGCGTACCTAAGTGACTTTTTTGTATCATTGCTGGTTGCAAAATCTTTGTAAAATACTGCCAATAGATGAATTGAGGCGCTAGTTACAACCGCTAAAAGAAACGTTGGCATAATCTGAGTAGCCATTGTAAATGGTGCTGAAAAGATTGACATAAGTGACACAGTCATTATCAGTGTCAAAGAAACGCATGCAAGTGGCAAAACAACCCCTGAAATCCGCCTAAATAAAGCAAATAAAACCACCATAATAACGATCATCATTAGGCTAATGAAAACAACTGAATCGTTCATGAGTGCTTGTTTAAAAATGCCTGCAATTGCTGCAGAGCCGGATAAGTATATTTCAAAATTACTGTCATTATATCGCTTCATAATTCTCTGAGTTTCAGCAATAATTTCATCATTTTCAGCATCAGTTAAATAAAGTCTTTGTTCTTCTAAGCTGATTTCATCAAAATCAAGGGCGTCATCAAAATCAAGGGCGTCATCAAAATCAAGGGCGTCATCAAAATCAAGGGCGTCATCAAAATCAAGACCTGAAGACTCTTGTTGGAGCCCCCTACTTGAATAGGTTTCTGTATCAATTGTGACAGTAGTCATCGTAAAGTCTTCGCTATAGAGTGAATTTTCATAAAGACTATTATTTGTGACTGTTTCTTTTAGTTTAATCAGATCTTCTTTGTTTTGAGGAAGGCTAGCAATAAGAGGCTCAACAATGAGCTCACCCTCAACTCCATAGGTATTTCTGGCGCTGATTAAAGAGTCTATGGCTTTAATATTTGGCAATTCATTCTCTAAAGCATGGTGAAAGCTATCAAGCTTTTCTAGAAAATTTAAATCGAAAATGTTTTTGGTTTTCACGGCGATCATAAGCTTTTCATCGCGACCAAACTGATCTCTAAAAACATCGTACTCAACTCTCATTGGATCAGTTTTATGTAAAAATCCTTCCGTTGTAGTATCTACTTTTAAAGAGAAAATCTGCGAACCTACAACTAAAACTATTAGAAAAACAGCCACAATAGTTTTTTTAGCGTTTTCAAAAAGCCAGTCAGAAAAAAGTTCAATTTTGTTTTCAGTCTTTGTTCGCCAGTTCATATATGTGAGATAGTTTGATAATTAGATGATTGTTAAGGCTTAAAATAAATTAAGCTCGGACATTATATTGAACTAAAAAAATATTTGTTCTAAATAAAAGCAAAAACTTTTCTTTAAGGAAGAAGTTTATTTTATAAAAATGCTATAAAGGCTCTATCAATTTTTCTTTATCATCTGACTGGCCATCATTGTTTTTCATAACGCGCCAGGACACAAAAAGGCCGCTTCCAATAATTACCAACAAACCAATAATGGCTTGTAAGTTTGGCACATAGCCAAAAACTATATAGCTAAGAGTAATAGCGCCAACAATTTCAAAATAATTGAAAGGACTTAGTTCTGAAGCACTTGCAAACTCAAAAGCTTTAATAATCATAAAGTGTGATGCTGCAGCAAAAAATCCCATTGCTGAGCCAAGCAAAATACCTCTCATGTCAGGAGCAGTCCAAGACATTAGGGCTAGTGGCATCATAATTAACAGCCCAACAGCGGCAGAATAAAAAAGGGTTAAAACAGGTGGCGCCCTAAAGGAAAGTTTTTTAGTAAAAATAATGTACAGCGCATAACAGACTCCTGAAACAACGGCAAGCAAAAGACTTGGATTGAACTCATCTCCAGTCGGCTGCAATACAACAATCACGCCAATAAACCCAACTATGACTCCTGAACCAATAAAAAGATCAAACTTCTCTCCTAACATTCTTGGAGAAAGAACTGCTACAACAAGAGGTGAGATAAAAAGCAGGGTAAGCGCATTAGGAATAGGATTAGATTTGATGGCCGCAAAAAAGGAAAGAGTTGCAAGAGTTAACATCAGCCCCCTCATAAATTGTAACCTAGGATTTTCTGGTAGTCTTTTCCAGTCCAACTTCTGCCATAGAACTATGGGAATTAACCAGCATGCATGGAAAAAGAATCGTGTCCAAGTTACTTGCATCACAGAATAATCCTCGCTTAATAGTTTTGCAAAAATGTCTAAAAAAGGAACTGTGCTCATACCCAAAAGCATAAGACCTATTCCTTTGAGGACTTTTTTATCAAGAAGGCTCATAGTGTATTGAATGAAGAAGTATGCTGATTGTACAACATCAAGCGTGCTTGTAAGATTAAATTGGGTGGTGCCGTCGGACGGAGTCGAACCGTCACAGCTTGCGCTACAGCCCCCTCAAGGCTGCGTGTCTACCAATTTCACCACGACGGCCTTAGCTAATTAGTTGGGATTTCACTTGTATCTGAATCAATGCTATCATCGCTAATAACGCTTTGGGTCATAATGCTTTGTTCAGGGTCTGAGGCAGCTCTTTCATTTGAGGCAAAGTAGGCTAGGCTGATACTAGTAATAAAAAAACCAATAGCTAAAACTGCCGTAAGCTTATATAAGAAAGAGTGCGCTCCTCTAGCACCAAAAACTGAGCCTGCGGCTCCTGAGCCAAATGCAGCTCCTGCATCAGCGCCTTTACCGTGCTGAATAAGAATCAGACCAACAAGACCAAGAGCCAGCAACACGTGAATTACTAAAATAATTTGAAATGTCATATTAACCTGCCTTACATATTTGTAAAAAATCTTCTGCCTTAAGAGCTGCGCCACCAATGAGCCCACCATCAATATCTGAACAAGAAATGAGCTCAGCTGCATTGCCAGCATTCATACTTCCACCATATAGTATAGGGGTTTTTTGAGCAATACTCTCACTACTGTCAGCCAAAAGGCCGCGAATAAACAAATGAACAGCTTGCGCCTGTTCAGGTGAAGCAGTCAAACCAGTTCCAATCGCCCATACTGGTTCATACGCAATAATTATGCCCTCAAAAGCTTCTATTCCAAGAAGGTTGATTACTGCATTAAGCTGCTCTGCAACAACGACCTCAGTATTTCCAGAATCTCTCTCCTCAAGAGATTCTCCAACACAAAGAAGAGGGATTAGGCCAGCATCTATTGCCGCCTTGGTTTTTTCCGCAACAATTGTAATTGATTCACCATAAAGACTTCTTCTTTCTGAATGTCCAACAATAACATGTTGAGCCCCAAAATCCTTAATCATATCTGGACTAACTTCTCCTGTAAATGCTCCCTTTGTATTTACATTCAGGTTTTGTGCACCAAGCATTAGGCTGGTATTGCTGATTAAAGTTTCTACTTGAGAAAGGTATGGAAAAGGAGCACAAACTATCACTTCAGAGGAAACTCCGTTCATTCCAGAGAGGATGCCCTCAATGAGAGTCTTAACTGATTCTTTGCTTGCATTCATCTTCCAGTTTCCAGCAACTATTGTTTTTCGCATCCCGCCTCCTGGACTTTATAAAAAGAGGGCAATTTTACTCGAAAACACATAGAAAATCAATTAAGAAAAGGCTATTAGAGCCCTATTTGAGGCTGGGCATCTCTCTCTTAAACATATCTCTTTGAATGACTGCATCATCTGCTTCAAAATTTTGTGCTGCCAGATGTCCTAAATAAACTGCATCTGCAATTAGGCCAGGAGCCTCAGCATCACCAATAATTTTAATGTTGTATTTTGTTTTTCCCTCTAAATTACTCTGCATTAAGCTGTCATAAAGATTGGTGTCGGATATGCGCTCTGTCACCATTACAACAGATTCACAAGGCATTTTTGTAATTGAGCCTGTGAAAGTACACTCTAAAAGCGCAGTTTCATTCTCTATTTTGTTGATAGACTTATTGCAAATAATTTTGACGCCAGAATTGATCAAAGCCGCCTGAACTCTCTTTTGCTCTAAAGTTGAATCAGTCCATGGTGAGACAACGCTTGCAGGCGTTACAAATACGACCTCGATTTTCATAGAGTTAAGGTGGTCTGCAATCACTCCAGCTAGGTAGCACTGCTCATCATCATAAACAACAAGTGGGCCCTTAATATCTTGATAGTTTTGAACAGCCTCCTCTGGCGAATATACTTTAATAGTCTCTAGACCTTTAATAGGGCTTCTTCTACTTCTTCCAATTCCATCCTTTCGCCAATTAGAACCAGTGGCCAAGAAAATGTTATTAATACCTAGCTCATCAATATGTTCTGCAGTTAGCCTGCTCTCTTTATAGACCTCTATGGTGCTTTTCTGAAGAATTTCATGAACCCTATTATCAACAACTCTTTTCCAAGCCGAAAGCCCTTTAAGTCCAGACTCAAACAAAACTCTACCACCTAATCTATTTTCAGACTCTGCAAGAATAACCTGATATCCTCGCCTTGCTAACTGAACAGCACACTCTAGTCCCGATGGTCCAGAGCCGACAACAAGGGTCTTTTGATCTGTAATCTTAGGTTTAATGTTTTCTGGATCCCAGCCTCTTCTCCACTCCTCTCCCATTGTTGGGTTTTGAGTGCAGCGAATCGGAACTGTAAAATTATCACTCGACACACAAATATTACAACCAATACACTCTTTGATTTGATCCATCTTTTGTTCTTTTATTTTATTTGGCAAATACGGATCAGCAATAGAGGGCCTAGCAGCGCCAATAAGATCTAAAGCTCCTTTTTCAACCAGCTTAACCATTAAGTCTGGAGAGGATAGTCTTCCAACCCCAACTACGGGCTTGGTAGTAATACTTTTTACAAACTCAACATAAGGCATTTGGTATGCTTCATCTGGCTGAAAACGTGAGGTTTGAGAGTCATTAGACCAATCAGAGACGTTTACATCCCAAAGATCGGGGTGCTCTGCTAGAAGCTCAACCACAGCTCGCCCCTCTTCCTGAAACTGCATCCCATCTTTTCCTTTTAGTTCATCAACAGCGAACCTGAAAGCAATCCCACAACTATCACCAATGGCCTCTCTGGTTTCTTCTAGCAATTCTCTTGTGAGCCTTAATCTATTTTCTAAGCTTCCTCCATACTCGTCTGAACGATTATTCATATCTGGCAATATAAATTGCTGAGCCACTGACATTCCATGACCAGCATAAACATAGACAATATCAAAACCTGCAGCTTTTGCATTTAGTGCTGCTTTTTTATGCCAAGACCTGAAGTCTGAAATATCTTTTTTAGTCATTCTTCTAGCTTGTTTTGGATATAAGAAATTAACTGCCTGCGCATTAGGCGCCATAGCCGGAATTCTGGAGAAAAGATTAGTGGCATTATGGCCACTATGAGTCAACTCAATTGCCGCTAGAGCGCCATGCTCATGAACAGCTTCTGTCATAAGTCGAAGAGCTGGAATATCTTTTTTATCCCAAATCCTTTGTTCTGCATATGGAGCTAAATCAGAGCTTGGATGAATTTCTGCCTCTTCGGTACTAACAACACCCCAGCCGCCCTTTGCTTTAAGACCCCTCATAGCAGCATGAGCTCTTGGCCTTACATGACCCATTCCACAACAATGTGGCACCTGATAGAAACGATTTTTAGTTACAACA
This sequence comes from Candidatus Thioglobus sp., assembly GCA_028345055.1. GTDB lineage: Bacteria > Pseudomonadota > Gammaproteobacteria > PS1 > Pseudothioglobaceae > Pseudothioglobus. Next base: position 7,862 of record JAOMCO010000003.1, read on the forward strand.
GGTCCAATTTGAACTGATTCAAAAAGTCGGCTATATAGATTTTTATTCATTGTTCAGTTATACAATATTAGGGGGATTTAAATCAAACTATTCTACTTAATGCTTTAATCAAATTTAACATCATTACAGGTATCATTAGAATTTTAATTCCAAATTTTATACTAGCCAATGTCACAGACTTGGGCCAAATGTTTAGACTCTCTAAAAGACGCACTTCCGCTGGGTGAGTATAGTGTTTGGGTTAAGCCCTTACAAGCATCTGAGAGAAATGAAACTCTCTACCTTAATGCTCCAAGCGCTTCTGCTCTTAAGTATATCCATAATCACAAAAGCCTCGAATCAGCAATAGTTCTTGCTGTGTCAGAACAAGATCGAAAAATTAAGGTACGATTCGGGGTTGTAGAATCTAGAAAAAAAACAAACGCCCAGACCAAGCACCACACAACCCCGCTTTTTCCTGAATACACTTTTGATAACTTGGTTTTAGGAACAGCAAACCAAGTGGCCGCTCTGGCTAGCAGGCAAATTGCCGAAAAGATTGGCGCCTCTCCTTACAATCCTTTTATTATCTACGGTGAATCTGGCCTAGGAAAAACACATCTTATGCAGGCTGCAGGACACCTCGCTCTTGAAAAAAATCCTAAAGCAAAAATAATCTATGTTCCTCTTATGGATTTTGTTAGAAATATTACAACAAGTCTTCGTCATAACACCATTGAAAATGTTAAGCTTTTTTATCAATCTGCTGACTTGTTATTGGTTGATGACATTCACCTTATTGCTGGGAAAGACAAATCTCAAGAAGAGTTTTTTCATGTATTTAATTTTCTTTTTAGCACCAAAAAACAAATAATCTTTACTTGTGACCAGCCGCCAAAAAAAATAAAAGACCTCGAAAACCGATTAAAAACAAGGTTTTCACAGGGTCTGAACTTACAACTTTCTCCTCCCGAACTAGAGATGAGGGCGGCTATATTATTAAAGAAGTCACAAAACCCACAAATTTCAATAAACCTAACTGAAGATGTTGCTTTGTTTATTGCTAGCCATGTAATTTCAAATGTAAGGGATTTAGAGGGCGCCTTATTAAAACTTAAGGCTTTCGTAGACTTTTCTCAAATTGATCACTCTTTAATTTCAAAAGATGTTGTTGAGGGCGCGCTTGGTGATTTAATCAAGCCAAAAAAATTATTTATTGAGGTTAATGAGGTACAAAAAACAGTAAGTAAGTATTATGGTATTACCGTATCTGACCTAGTTTCAAACTCTCGAAAACAGCACCTTGTTAAGGCTAGACAAATGGCTATATATTTATGTCATGAACTCACATCTTTGTCCTTATCAAAAATTGGTCAGAATTTTGGTAATCGTGATCACTCCACAGTGCTTTATTCTTGTGAAAAGCTCAAAGGACTAATTGAAACAAATAGAGAAATAAAAAACGACATAGAAAACATTAAAATTAAAATTACTAACTTATAAACAAAATAATTATTAGTTGTGTTGTTAGGAAGAAAGAAAACATTTTATAATTAGGATAGTAACCAACAATTTAATAAATAATAAGTAAAGATATTAACAAAATAGTCACAACTTATCTTATTGATTTTATTTATTAAAAGAAAGAAACTAACATAAAAAGGCTAAGCTAATAATAACAATAATTAATTTAAATAAGAAAGAGAACTTATGAACACAGAATTAAGCGTTGAAGAATTGATTGAGCCTCTACAGACTGTAATTGGTGTTGTAGAAAAAAAACAAACACTCCCTATACTTTCTCATGTGTTAATCCAGCTAGCTGAAAATACACTCACACTAACTACAACAGATATGGAGTTAGAAATAAGTGCCTCCTCTAAAATTAGAAGCAATACAGAGGTTACCTTTACAATTTATGCTAAGGATCTTATAGATATAGTTAGAAAACTTCCAGAAAAAACTCAGATAAAGTTCAAAATAGAAGAAGATAAAATATATTTAAATGCGAATAAAAATACTTTTGAACTAAATACATTTAATCACCTAGATTTCCCAGCTCTACCAAAAACACAAAATACTATAATTATAAAAATTGAGCAGGAAGCACTAAAAAAATTAATTGAAAATACAAGTTTCTCGATGGGAAACCAGGACATAAGGGCTTATTTAAATGGCCTATATTTTGAACTAAGTGCAGACTCACTGACTGTAGTAGCAACTGATGGGCATAGGTTGTCAATAGGTGAGGTCAATCAAACCAATAATTTAGATGAAAGAAAGACCGTCATATTGCCAAGGAAAGCTGTTCTTGAACTCACAAAGCTTTTGAATAAAAGTTCGCAAGATATTGCAGAGATTCACTTATCTGATAATTATTTTTCGCTTATTGAGAATAATACTAAAATTATCAGCCGCCTTATCGATGGTAATTTTCCTAACTACAAACAAGTTATGCCAACTGATTTCAGTAATACAATCATTATTAATAGAGAGGATTTTTTATCAAGCCTTCAGCAAGCCTCCATATTTGTTGATGAGAGAACAAAGGGTGTAAAGCTTGTTTTTAGGGGCGATAAGTTAAGTATTTTTTCTCACTCGGAACGAGGAAGGGCTGAAACCCAAATCGAAGTTACCAAACAAGAAAAAGAACTTGAAATAGCATTTAATATTCATTACTTAATTTCAGTTTTAGAGAAGCTTTCTTCACAAAGTGTCAATATGGTGATACCAGGTGGCGAGAATAAATCTTGTCTTCTAAGTGCTATAGATGATGAGAGTTACCAATATATTATTATGCCGATGAGAATCTAGATATTTAGCCAAATGGCAGCTCTCGAAAAGATCCATATTCTAAAGTTTAGGAACCTATCAGACCAATACTTTACTCCAGACAAGGCAACCAACCTAATACTTGGAAAAAATGGGCAGGGGAAAACAAACCTTATTGAATCTTTATATTATTTAGGACATGGTAGATCCTTTAAGACTAAAAACCTTAAAGACATCGTCCCTTTCGACGATCATCAGATACAAATAACTGCTATTGTTGATGGACAGAAAATAAGCCTCAACAAAACACGAGATAAGAGCCAGGTTGTGGTTGATGGAAAGAAAATCTCAAGCAATAGTTTTTTAAGTCAGCTTTTGCCAATTCAAATTATCTCTCCAGACCGAGGTTTCGTTGTTGGCGGAGTACCAAAACTTAAAAGGTCTTATCTTGACTGGGGGGTTTACCACGACAACGAAAATACCCTTAAAACATATGCGGCATTTAAAAAAACACTAAAAAACATCAACACCTTATTAAACAATGGTGAACAAACACAACTCGATGAGTGGCTAGTTTTTCTAGCCACTCTTTCGGTAGAAATCACAAAGGACCGCTTTGCTTATATAGCAAGCCTTTCAACGGTATTAAAAGAAAACAAATCTAAGGAGTTTGCCAGTCTAGTAGAGTCCCCTTTTGATTTTATATTTAAATTACAAACGGGATGGCCAAAGGAGATTGACCCACTTAATGAGCAAAAAATTATTTCATACCTACTTAATAGTAAGAAAACACTTATGAAGACAAAACACTTAAATTCTGGTCCACACCGCGCCAACATTGATTTTTCTTTGGATGGTCAGGGTGAAAACTATCTTTCAAGAGGTGAACAAAAGAAAATGTCTTTTGTTTTTTGGATGCTTCAGGTTTTGGAGCTGGTTAAAAACAAAAAAAAACCAATTGTTCTTATTGATGACATCTCATCTGAATTAGATGAGATAAAAATTAAATCAATCATAGATTTTTTGACTGATATAGAGGTCCAAATCTTTATGACAGACATAGGCAACAACAAACTACCTTTAAAGGAAGAAAAATCCACTAGTTTTAGCATTGAAAATGGTGTTATTACAAGGTTTTAAGACCATTAAATAGTTTTTCTAAAAGGCTTGAAATATGTAGATGAATTAGTGCTAAAGTTATTAGCCGTGGTATAATAAATATTATTTAAAAAGGGCATATATGGCCGAAGAATACCAAGCCTCTAATATTAAAGTTTTAAAAGGTTTGGACGCAGTTCGAAAGCGACCAGGGATGTACATCGGTGATACCGATGATGGTACCGGTTTACACCATATGGTCTTTGAGGTTGTTGACAACTCAATAGATGAGGCGCTAGCTGGCCACTGTTCAAAAATAGAGGTGATCATTCACGATGATAACTCTATATCTGTTAAAGATGATGGTAGAGGAGTCCCAGTCGATATTCACCCCGAGGAAAAAATATCTGCTGCCGAGGTCATCATGACTGTTCTTCATGCCGGAGGAAAGTTTGATGATAACTCTTATAAGGTTTCTGGAGGGCTTCATGGAGTGGGCGTCTCTGTGGTCAACGCCTTGTCAGAATCACTTCGTTTAACTATTTACAGAGAGGGTAATATCTATGAACAAGATTATGTTCTTGGTGTACCTTCTGCACCAATCAAAACAATAGGCAAAACTGATAAAACCGGGACCACAATTCACTTTAAGCCTAGCAATGAAATTTTTACTGAAACAGTTTATAAGTTCGAAACACTTTCAAATCGACTACGCGAACTTTCTTTCTTAAACTCAGGTGTACATATTGAGATTATTGATGAGAGAAGTGACAAAAAAGATGTGTTTGTTTATGAGGGGGGCATTACAGCTTTTGTTGAGCACCTGAACAAATCAAAAACCCCAATTCACAGCGATATAATTTCTATCGCTACCAAAAAAGATGACATAGCTGTCGATGTTGCTCTTCAGTGGAGCGACTCATATCAAGAGAGCGTCTATTGCTTTACAAACAACATACCACAAAGAGATGGTGGCGCACACTTGGCTGGTCTAAGAGCAGCACTAACAAGAACTCTAAACACTTTTATTGATGCTTCGGGGCTGGCAAAAAAAGATAAAGCAGCTATCACTGGTGAAGATACTCGTGAAGGACTGACTGCAATACTCTCTATTAAGGTTCCAGACCCTAAGTTCTCATCTCAGACTAAAGACAAATTGGTTTCTTCTGAAGTTAGGGCGCCAGTAGAATCATCGGTTAATGAAAAACTAGGAGAATACCTTTTAGAAAACCCAGCTGAAGCTAAAATAATAATTGGTAAGATATTTGAGGCATCAAGAGCGAGGGATGCCGCCAGAAAAGCACGTGAAATGACAAGAAGAAAGGGGGCTTTAGATATAGCAGGATTGCCTGGAAAGTTGAGCGATTGTCAAACCAAGGACCCTGCTGAATCAGAAATATTTCTTGTAGAAGGTGACTCTGCTGGAGGCTCTGCCAAACAAGGAAGAGACAGAAGAACCCAGGCAATTCTTCCCCTTAAAGGTAAGATTTTAAATGTAGAAAAAGCAAGATTTGAAAAAATTCTTTCTTCTCAAGAGGTGGGAACACTAATCACAGCTCTGGGTTGTGGGATCGGTAAAGAGGAGTATGATTTAGAAAAATTGCGATACCATAAAATTGTCATCATGACAGATGCTGATGTTGATGGAGCGCATATTAGAACCTTGCTTCTAACCTTCTTTTATAGGTACTTCGCAGAGCTTATTGAGAATGGCTACTTATTTATTGCACAACCCCCACTCTATAAAATAAAAAAAGGCAAGCAAGAACGATACTTAAAAGATGATGCTGAGTTAAACGACTACTTGCTTCAAGAGGCCATTCATGATGCAAGTTTATTTGTTTCTGATGATGCCCCTGCAATACAGGGTGTTGCTTTAGAAAAAATTGTAAATAAATATTATAAAACTATTAACGTTGTAGAAAAACTGTCAAAAAAATATAATGAAGCTCTTTTAAGGTCTATGCTTGGGATGCCAAAATTAAATCTAAGGGAGGCCAATCATGCACAAGAATGGTGTCAAAACCTTCAAGAAAAAATGAATAGTAATAGTTCTATGGCCGAGACTCATAGCCTAAATTATTCTAACAATGCGATTAAATATACTATGAGAACCTATGGGGTTGAAACCAGCACGACATTATTAGATGAAGCATTTTTTGGGTCTAAAGACTTTAAAAGTATTGAGAGTTATTCTAATGAAGTAGAAAGCATGTTTACTGATGAGTCTTATATTCAAAAAGCCTCAAAGGAGCTAAAGACACCAAGCTTCACTTCTGCTCTTGACTTTCTTTTAAACGAAGCAAAGAAGGGGCAAGGGTTCCAGAGATATAAAGGCCTAGGTGAAATGAATCCAGATCAGCTTTGGGATACTACAATGAACCCAGAGACCAGGGTTATGCTTAGAGTTAAGATAGAGGACGCGATTGCATCAAATGATGTGTTTACAACTCTTATGGGTGATGAGGTTGAGCCAAGAAGGAATTTTATTGAGGACAATGCGCTCAAAATTGATAATTTAGACTTTTAATCTTTGTTCACCATCAACTTGAATCCAGCTAATTAGGGAAAGTAGTTTTATCTACTAGTCTTTAACTACAATATTAATGATTTTATTTGGTACAACAATTACTTTAAGTATTTGTTTATTCATTGTGAACTTTTCAATCTTTTCATCACAAAGCGCGATTTTTTGAATAGCCTGATTATTTGAATCAAGAGGCGCCATTATTTTTGCTCTTAACTTTCCATTTACCTGGGCAATGATTTGAACATTTTCTTGAACCAGTGCTGATTCATCAACTTCTGGCCAGTTTGAATCTATTACTGCGCCCTCCCCACCTAACAAAAACCATAAGTGATGGCAAACGTGGGGCATAACAGGACTAAGGCATTTAACCATTATCTCGATAGCCTCCTGCTTAATAGCTGTGCCTTGTTCTGAGTTGTCTTTAAACCTAGAAATTGAATTATGCAATTCCATCATGGTCGCAATTGCAGTGTTGAAAGAGTGCCTTCTTCCAAAATCATCCCCTACTTTTTGGAGTGCTAAGTGAGTTTTTTGACGAACAGAACTTTGTTCTTCATTCAGATTTGAAAGGTCTATTTCAAAAATCTTTATCCCTACTTTTGAGTCTATAAATTCAGTAACAAGTCTAAAGAATTTATTAATAAATCTATGAGCACCTTCAATTCCAGAGTCAGACCATTCTAAGTCTTGTGTTGGAGGTGCTGCAAATAAAATAAAAAGCCGTGCAGTATCTGCACCATACTTTGAAATCATTTCTTGTGGGTCAACTGTATTCCCTTTTGATTTACTCATTTTTGCACCATCTTTCAAAACCATACCTTGGGTCAACAGGTTGGTAAATGGTTCGCCAGCTTTAACAATACCCTCATCGCGCAGGAGTTTTGTAAAAAAACGAGAGTATAAAAGATGCAATATAGCATGTTCTATTCCACCTATGTACTGGTCTACAGGTAGCCAGTAATTTGCCCTTTCATCTAAAATAGCTTCTTTTTGATCCACGCAGGTGTATCGAGCAAAATACCAGGAAGACTCAAAAAAGGTGTCAAAGGTATCTGTCTCCCTTTGTGCTTTACCATTACATTTTGGGCACTCAGTATTGACAAATTTTGGTAATTTTTTAAGGGGGGAACCCGCACCATCTATAGCGACATTTTCTGGCAGCCACACAGGGAGTTTATCAAGGTTTTCGGGCACATCACCGCATTTAGGACAGTTTATTATTGGTATAGGGCATCCCCAGTAGCGCTGCCTAGATACGCCCCAGTCGCGCAGACGATAGTTTATTTTTTCTTCTCCCAATGACAGGCTTGATAGTTTTTTACTGATAGCTTCAAAAGCTTCATCAAAACTAAGACCAGTAAATTCACCCGAGTTAATCAGAACACCTTTTTCAACATAGGCTTTGTTTGTTGTGTCTACATAACCACCTAAGTCTGAAATAACATCTAATATAGGTATATCGTATTTTTTAGCAAACTCATAGTCTCTTTGGTCATGAGCAGGAACACTCATAACTGCGCCAGTCCCATATCCCATTAGGACAAAATTAGCAACCCAGATTGATACCTCTTCTCCTGTAAGGGGGTGAATACACTTAATCCCAGAATCAATACCTTTCTTTTCCATAGTTTCAATGGCAGCTTCCGCTGTTTCCATTTTTTTACATTCATCAAGAAAAGCTTGGATTTTTTGGTTATTTTTTCCTGCTTCAATGGCAATAGGGTGTTCTGCAGCGATGGCTAGATAGGTAACACCAAAAAGCGTATCAGGCCTGGTTGTATAAACCATTAGAGAGCTTGATTCATCTATCTTAAAATTAATATCAAGGCCAACAGACTTTCCAATCCAGTTTGTTTGCATGATTCTAACAGCATCTGGCCAACCATCAAGTTTTTGAATGTCTGCTAATAGCTCATCAGCATAATCTGTGATTTTCATGTACCACTGAGAAATTTCTTTCTTCTCAATAGGAGCACCTGAGCGCCAACCACAGCCCTCAACCACTTGCTCATTAGCCAAAACAGTTTGATCAACTGGATCCCAATTAACAATTGCCTTTTTCTTATAAACTAAGCCCTTTTTAAAAAGTTTTATAAAAAACCATTGTTCCCATTTGTAATACTCTGGATGACATGTTGCTAACTCTCTTGTCCAGTCATAACCAAAGCCTAGCTCGATTAATTGTTCTTTCATGTGGCCGATGTTCTCATATGTCCAGCCGGCAGGCGGCACCTCATTTTTAATAGCTGCGTTTTCTGCTGGCAATCCAAAAGCATCCCAGCCAATTGGCTGCATTACGTTTTTACCAAGCATTTTTTGATGTCTAGAGATTACATCACCAATGCTATAATTACGAACATGGCCCATATGCAGCCTTCCAGAAGGGTATGGCAACATAGATAGACAGTAGTATTTCTCTTTGGTTGGGTCTTCAGTTACAACAAATGAGTTATTTTTTTTCCAATAATCTTGAGCTTCTTTTTCAATCAGTTTGGCGTTATATTCTTGCTGCATTGTTTTTCTGTATTAATTTAATTTAGACTCAGTGTGCCTACAAGAGCTCGAACATTTTTAAGCCCTTTTTTTTCTAAATAAGCACTTATTCCTTTATTAATCGTTTGACAAATAAGAGGATCATAGAATAATGCAGTTCCAATTCCCACTGTATCTGCGCCAGCAATTATAAACTCTATTGCATCCTCAGCGGTTACGATACCACCTTGTCCAATTATTGGTATGCCGTGTTTTTTGCTCACCTCGTAAACCTGGTGAACCTTAAGAAGCGCAATTGGCTTGATTGCAGGACCAGAAAGTCCTCCCTGGTTGTTACCTACAATTGGCCGCCTTCTTTCTATATCTATAGCCATTCCCATAACTGTATTGATCACTGCCAGCCCATCACTTCCTGCATCAATACAGCGAAGAGCATTTGCAGCAATATCCGTTTGATTTGGGGATAGTTTTGTGATAATAGGTTTTTCCGTATTTTTACGGCATATTTCAACTACACGAAACGACATATCGGGATCGTTTCCAAAAGCAACACCACCCTCCTTTACATTTGGGCATGAAATGTTGATTTCTATGGCATCAATGTCGGTGTCATCAAAGTGTTTTGCTATCTCTCCATATTCCTCAACACTTGATCCTGAAATATTAATGATAAAACTAGTTTCACCTTTATCTAGTGTTGGCAAGATGTGATGAATAACATTCTTAGCTCCAGGGTTTTGAAGTCCAATCGCGTTTAGCATACCTTGAGGCGTTTCTGCAATTCTGTGAGCCTTGTTTCCAAGTCTTGGAGTTAATGTGGTTCCTTTTAAACAAACAGCGCCTACATCAGAATTAGAAAATCCTTTTATTCGGGTGTATTCTTCACCAAAACCAACACATCCTGATAGCAAAATGATAGGGGAGTTTAGGGACATCCCACAAAAACTTGTTTTAAGATTATTTTGCATTGAAGATATTATACTTTTATGATAACTTGAAGGCTACTAAGTTGGTCTAAAATGTTGGTATGAATGGAGTTTTTATCACTGGGAGTAATACAGAAGTTGGGAAAACAACTGTTTCTGTTGAAATAATTAAGTATCTAAGAAAAAAAAGAAAAATAATTGTAAGAAAGCCTGTTGAAACAGACTGTGACGTGGCTGATGGAATCTATGTCCCCAAAGATGCAACTAAGCTCAATGAGGCTTGTTCTTCTGGGGAGAGTTTGTCATTAGTTTGCCCTTTTCGCTATCAGCTTGAAGCCAGCCCAGAAGAAGCCAGCAATCATGAAGGAAAATCGTTAGAACTCAATGATCTTGTTAAAGCTTGCAAGTCAGGTGGAGACAAAAAGTTTGTTTTTGTTGAAGGTGCAGGAGGCTTTTATTCTCCAATTGCTAACAATTCACTTAACTCTGATCTAGCAGCAGAGCTTGGAATGCCTATAATCATTGTAGTTAAAGATGAGCTTGGAGCCATTGGTCAGGCATTACTTACCATCAACGCGGCAAAAAGCCAAAAATTAAAAATAGCCTGTGTTGTTCTGAATGAGATGTCAACAAATTATCTTTCTAATGCAGAAGCTTTACGGTCTTATACTGAGACCCCCATTGTTGAGTATTCGAATAATAGAGTTGAAGCTTTTTGCTTAGAGATAGATGGTTTAATTTAGAATTGTGAGGCTAGGTTTTTTACCTTTTTTTTCTGAGCCCTTTTTAGTGTTGTCAAACATCATACCCTCACCACTTTCTTGGGCATAAATTGACAATACAGCATCACAAGGAACAATGATTTCGTGAGATTTTCCTTGAAATCTTGCTTTAAAGCTGATTGTTTCATTTGTAATATTACGATTAACAGCGGCTGAAGAACTAATGTTTAAGACTATTTTTCCATTTGCATCAAGCTCTTTTGGAACAATAACCCCTGCAATTACAGTGTTGACAAGCAAATATGGCGTAAGGCTATTATCTTCTATCCAGTCACAATAAGCACGAATAAGATAAGGAATAACTCCGGGCATTTATAGCTATTTAATTAAAGTCTTTTTCAGCAAAAGTAAGGCTATCGTGAAATCCTTCTTTTTCAAAAAGCCTATTTGCATAATCTTTAATAGGCTTAGCTTTATCGCCCAAGGATATTCCAAGAATATCTAGTCGCCAAAGTATAGGTGCTATACAAATATCAACGAGTGTCATGCTGTCACTCTTAAAGTAAGGCTTGTGAGCAAATAGAGGAAGAAGCTCAAGAAGGCTTCCATTGAGGCTTTTTCTTGCAGCAGCAGCTTGTTTTTTGTTGCCATTAAGAATTGTGTTAACAAGCTTATACCAGCAATTATCCGCTCTTGTAAATCGATATACTAAAAGCCTTTTTTCAGCTTTTTCAATTGGATCAACAGGCAAAAGTGGAGGAAATGGAAAGCGCTCATCAAGATACTCCATGATCACTGAAAGGTCATAGAGAACCATTCCTCTATCGAAAAGAGTAGGCAGGGATTCACAAGGATTCAGCTCTAATACCTCCTCTGGCATTTCATCAAAGCTAACCTCGACAACCTCCCTTTCAATTGATTTATGAGCCATAATAAATCTTACCGCATGAGACTCTAGCTCTTGTGAGGCTGTATAAAGGGTTGTTGAGGCAGGATTAGGTTTTGATAGCATAGTTTTTTACCAGATTAAGTTAAATGAGTTTAGACATTAGGCTGAGGCATATTTCGAAGATTTTATCAGAAATTAATCGCGAGGCCTCCAAACACCATACTTCACATCTTTCCAATACTCTTTTTTAAGCATGTAAACGAGAATAAACAATATCCCCAAGAATAGCAACACCCATTTGCCAAGTTTTAAGCGAATTAGTTTTGCTGGTTCGCCAACATAATCCAAAAAGTTTGTGATATCCCGAACGCTATTATCAAACTCAGCTTCAGATTGATTCTCTCTAAGGGACCAAAGAACATCAGGCATTGATGCGTTTATTAGAACTTTATTATTTACACCAAAAATTCTAGACTCATCGGGATAAAAGCTTCGAAGGTAGGTATAAATCCAGTCTGTACCTTTTGACCTTGCAACTAACGACAAGTCGGGTGGAACTCCACCAAACCAATTTGAGGCGCCATCGTTTGGCATTGCTGTAGTAATTGCCTCACCAGTTTTTTTGCCAGCAAACATTAGGTTCTTAGCAACCTGTTCTTCACTAAGGCCTAGGTCTTTTGCAATTCGGTTATACCGCATAAAGCTTATAGAATGACAGCCTGAGCAGTAGTTCATAAAAAGCTTTGCTCCATTCTGTAATGAGGCTTCATCAAAAATATCAGTATTAGCATGATCTAAATGGACCTTACTTGCAGCAAAACTGTTAATAGAGAGTAAAGCAGCAAAAGTAACAATTATTTTGAGGGTTAAATTCATGCTCTACCCAGTAACTCTTTCAGGAACTTCTTTGGTTTTTCCAAGAGTGCTGTACCATGGCATCAAGAGAAAAAATGCAAAATACAATGTAGTAAAAATTCGAGCAAGCAATACATACAAAGGTGTAACTGGCTGAACACCAAGCCAGCCTAACATAATAAAACTTACAACGAAGACACCAAGTATCCATTTGTAAATCGGACTCCTATATCGAATAGATTTAACCGGACTTCTGTCGAGCCATGGGAGGAAGAAAAATACCAGCAAAGCTGCAAACATTGCTAATACACCTGGAAATTGAGAGCCAAATAATGGAGGAATTGCTCTTAAAACAGAGTAATAAGGGGTTAGGTACCATAGGGGGGCAATATGTTCTGGCGTCTTAAGGGGGTTGGCTTCAATAAAGTTTGGCGCCTCTAGAAAGTAGCCATTAAGCGCTGGAGCATAGAAAACTACCGCACAAAAAATCCACAAAAATGCAACAGCACCCATAGCATCTTTAACAGTGAAATAGGGGTGGAATGGGATGCCATCTTTTGGAATTCCATCTTTATCTTTGACTTTCTTAATCTCAATGCCATCTGGATTATTTGAGCCAACAGTATGAAGTGCAACTATATGAAGAAAAACAAGAACAACAAGAATAAGCGGAAGAACTACAACATGTAACGAGAAAAACCTATTTAAGGTAGCATCACCTACAGCATAGTCCCCTAAAATCCAGACCAACAAGTCTGGGCCAATTACTGGAACTGAGCCAAATAGTGAAATAATTACTTGTGCCCCCCAAAAAGACATTTGCCCCCATGGAAGCACATAACCAAAAAAAGCCTCAGCCAATAAAAGGATGTACAGCACCATTCCAAGAATCCATATTAGCTCCCTAGGGCCCTTATAAGACCCATACAAGAGGGCACGCATCATGTGAAGGTAGATAATAATAAAGAAAGCTGAAGCACCTGTTGAGTGAAGATAACGAATAAACCAGCCCCATTCAACATCACGCATAATGTATTCGACTGAGGCAAAAGCATACTCAGCGTCAGGCTTATAATTCATTGTAAGGAAAATTCCAGTGAGTAGCTGCATTCCAAGCATCAGAATTGCAAGCCCACCAAAAAAGTACCAAATATTAAAGTTTCTTGGAGTGTAATATTCGGCTAAATGTTCGTTAAAAACTTTAGTTAATGGAAATCTTTGATCTATCCAGCTTTGCTTATTATTCATTATTTTATGAGAGTTCAGGGTCAGTGCCAATTCGAATTAGTGTGTCGGTCATATATTTATAAGGAGGTATCTCAAGGTTTGTTGGTGCTGGAACTCCAGCATATACTCTGCCTGCAAGGTCAAACTTAGAGCCGTGACATGGACAGTAGAAACCGCCTTTCCAGCTACTTCCACCAAGGTCTGCAGCCCCAGGCTCTGGACGATATGTTGGCGAACAGCCTAGATGGGTACATACCCCAACAATAACAGCTATACTTTCAGTATTTTCAATTGACCTAAATTGGGATGTTACATAAGAAGGCTGTTGATTCTTTGAGTTACCAGTTCCGTTTGGATCAGCTAGGTTATCAATTACCTCATAAGAATTAAGTGATAGGAGGGCATTTTCATCTCGCTTGAAAATCCAAATTGGTTTTTTTCGCCACAAAACACGGACAAGTTGCCCTGACTCTAGCTTAGAAATATCAACATCAACTGGCGCTCCAGCCGCTTTTGCTTTTGATGAAGGTTTCCATGTGGACAAGAATGGCCAAGCAACAAAACCAAATCCAACCGCCCCAACAACTCCAGTGGCGTTTGTCAAAAAACGTCTCTTTTTTAAATCAATAGTTTGTTCAGACATATGAATTTTATTACGATGTTAAGTATAAAAACCGCACTATTATAATGTATAGGGCAAATATTTAAAAGTAAAAATGATTCAACTTAACTAGTATTTTTTTCATCAACCCCAATAGAAAGAGATTTGATCTCAGCTAGCCCTTCAATTTTTTTTATAATCGACAGCAGTTTTGTTTTTTGCCTCTTGGCTCGAAAGGCTACGGAGGCATTTTTGGCGGCTAGAAAAACTTTTTGACCCTCAACTAGGCAGAGAGAAAGCCCAGCAAGCTCTGAAGGAAGCTCATTTTTAAGTAAGCAATCATAGCGATTATGTAATTTAGCCTTTTCAAACAAAAAGCCAAGTCGGCTTTTAGAGTTAAAATTTGTAGGGTTTTCTTTTGATTTATCTTGCATATATGAGAAAATACCACAGTTTTGTCAACTAATGTTTTGTTCTTCAATGAGTATTATAAATAATGTTTTATCTAAAGTCCTTGGGTCTCGGAATGAGCGGCTCATAAAAAAATATAGCAGCCAGGTCTCTAAGATTAATGCTTTTGAGGAACAAATGCAGTCCATGAGTGAGGAAGAGCTTGCTTCAATGACTGTGAACCTCAAGCAAAGAATTCAAAACAGTGAGCCCATTGAAGACATTCTTCCAGAAGCATTTGCTACAGTCAGAGAGGCTAGCCAAAGAGCTTTGGGGCTTAGGCACTATGATGTTCAGCTTATTGGAGGAATGGTTCTTAATGAGGGCTGTATTGCTGAGATGGGAACTGGAGAGGGCAAAACCCTTGTTGCAACATTGCCTGCCTATCTTAATGCTATTAACAACAAGAAGGTTCATATCGTTACTGTAAATGATTACTTGGCTGCTCGAGACGCAGAATGGATGGGCAAAGTTTTTTCTTTTTTGGGGCTTACTGTAGGGGTGTCAGTTTCAGGCATGTCAGGTGAAGAAAAACAAAAAGCGTATTCTTGCGACATAACCTATGCAACAAATAATGAGCTCGGTTTTGATTATCTTCGCGATAACATGGCATTTTCGAGTGAACAAAAAATGTTACAAGACCTGTCCTTTGCAATAATTGATGAGGTTGACTCAATTTTAATTGATGAGGCTAGAACACCACTAGTCATATCTGGACCAACTGGTGACCATGGTGAAGTATACAAGGCAATAAACATCATGATCCCTAGATTTACTCTTCAAATAGAAAAAGGGCAAGGTAAGGAAATAGAGGTGATCACCCCAGGAGACTATACTGTCGATGAAAAACATAAACAGGTTTTTCTCAGCGATGATGGCCATGTTAAAGCAGAAGATATGCTTATAGCGGCAGGTGCACTGACTGAAGGATCAAGCTTGTATGACGCTAGTAATATTATTTTGTTGCAGCACCTTATTTCTGGCCTCAGGGCACACGTTCTATTTCAAAAAAATGTTCATTATATTGTTAATAATGATGAAGTCGTTATTGTAGATGAGTTCACTGGGAGAACAATGGAGGGGAGGCGCTGGTCTGAGGGGCTTCATCAGGCAATTGAAGCAAAGGAAAATGTAAGCATTAAACAGGAAAATCAAACTCTAGCATCTATAACTTATCAAAACTATTTTAGGCTTTATGAAAAGCTTTCTGGAATGACCGGTACAGCTGAGACTGAGGCCACAGAGCTTCAAGATATCTATGGTCTTGAAGTGGTAGTTGTTCCCCCAAATACTGAATCAACAAGATCTGACTTATCAGACCTTATTTATGGAACTATGGATGAGAAGCTTGATGCTGTATTGAAAGATATTGTGGCCTGCCAACAAAGAGAGCAGCCTGTTCTTGTTGGCACTAGTAGCATTGAGAGCTCAGAAAGTGTTTCGTCAATTCTCAAGAAACATAAAATTAAACACGAAGTGCTTAATGCAAAACAACATGAGAGAGAGGCCGAGATAGTGGCAAATGCTGGCGCCCCTGGGGCTGTAACAATTTCTACGAATATGGCAGGAAGAGGAACAGATATTGTGCTTGGAGGAAGGCCCATAGAGGGTGCTGGAGAAACAGAAATTCAGGTCTGGAGAGAAAAACATGATGTTGTTATTAAGGCTGGAGGGCTGCATATTATAGGCACAGAAAGAAATGAGTCTCGTCGAGTTGACAACCAACTTCGAGGCCGAGCTGGAAGACAAGGAGATGTTGGTTCAACAAGATTCTATTTGTCACTAGAAGATAGTCTAATGAAAATATTTGCATCAGAAAAGACAGCAAGCATGATGAAAAAGCTTGGAATGAAGGAAGGAGAGGCGCTAGAACATAGCTGGTTGAATAAAACAATTGCTAACGCCCAGAAAAAGGTAGAGGGAATGCACTATGATGCGCGAAAGCATCTTCTTGAGTACGATGATGTAGCAAATGATCAGCGTAAGGTTGTTTACGAGTTAAGAGATGAATTAATGGGAAAGGATGATGTTACAGAGCGCTTTGAGGCTATTAGAGATGAGGTGATAGGTAATCTTTTTTCACAACATATTTCGACACAAGTTCTTGAAGATGACTGGGATATTGAAGGCCTAGCTAAAGCTTTGAAAGAATCTTATGAGGTAGATATTCCCCTTAAAAAAATGATTGATAAAGGGATGGATGTCTCAGAAATGCTGCAAATGATTCAGTCAGGCTTTTCTACTGCACATAGCGCTAAAGAGGCTCTAATTGGGGCTGAGACTATGAGAACCTTTGAAAAGGCAGTGATGCTCAGAGCCCTTGATCACCATTGGAAAGAGCACCTTGCTGTTATGGATCAGCTTCGTCAGAGTGTTAATTTGAGAGGATATGGCCAAAAAAACCCTGTTCAGGAGTACAAAAGGGAATCTTTCGAAATGTTTACTGAGCTTTTGGATACAATAAATATTGAAATTGTTAAGGCGCTAAGTAGTGTCAATCTTGAGCAAGTCGCTCCTAAGCAAAAAGAAATTTTAGATGAGAGAGAAAAGGAGTCTGTCAAAGTGCGCTTATCTGCACCCCCACCTGGCCGTTCAGCATCGAACCAGCATTCAAAAAGAAGCCTAAAGGTTGGTAGAAATGATCCTTGCCCTTGTGGTTCAGGAAAAAAATATAAGCATTGTCATGGGTAGCTTATATTTTTGCCTGAAGCACTTAACTATTAAATGAAACGAATTACACTAGCTAAGCCGGATGATTGGCACCTCCATTTAAGAGACGGTGCTTTAATGGGCGATGTTGTTGGAATGTCAGCCCGGCAAATGGGAAGAGCAATTATTATGCCTAATCTCTTGCCGCCAGTAACAGAGGCTAAACAAGCAGTGGCATACAGAAAAAAAATTATTGAATCTCTTCCTAAACGATCGTCATTTAACCCCTTGATGACTTTGTATCTGACTGATAACACAACAAAAAAAAACATTATTGATGCGAGTAATGAGAAGCATGTCTTTGCTGCAAAATTATATCCTGCAGGCGCAACAACAAATTCAGATAGTGGGGTGACAAATCTAAAAAATGTTTATCCCATAATCGAACAAATGCAAAAAGAAGGGCTTCCTCTTCTTATCCATGGCGAGGTTATTAATAACTTGGTAGATGTTTTTGACAGAGAAAAAGTCTTTATAGAGACTATTCTTGGGGATATTTTAAGAAGCTTTCCCGAGCTAAAGGTTGTTTTAGAGCATATCACTACTAAAGATGCGGTTGACTTTGTTTCTAAATCCAAAGAGAATGTTGCGGCAACAATTACTCCACATCATTTATTGTCTAACCGAAATCATATGTTTCTTGGGGGTATAAAGCCTCACTACTATTGCTTACCTGTCCTTAAAAGAAAAGTACCTCACCAAGAAGCTTTGATTAAGGCAGCAACTTCAGGGAGTTCTAAATTTTTTTTGGGAACTGACTCAGCTCCTCATGATAAAGGTCAAAAAGAATCAGCTTGTGGATGCGCAGGTATTTTTAGCGCAAATGCTGCTATCGAGCTTTATGCAGAAGCATTTGATAGGGCTGCGAAGATTGATAAATTAGAAGGGTTTGCAGCCCACTTTGGAGCTGATTTTTATGGCCTCCCAAGAAATACAGAAACAATAACACTAGAGAAAAATCCATGGACTGTTCCAGACAATTATGACTTTTCTAGCTCAAAGGTTATTCCATTTTTTGCTGGTGAGAGCCTCTCTTGGAGGGTTTTATACTAAAAAGTGTGATTCTGAAAAAACAACCTGCTTTTTTCTGCGTCTTTTTGAATCTGCACTTTCAATTCATCGAACGACCTAAACTTTTTTTCATCTCTACACTTTTGTTTAAAAATTACCTCTACCGAGTCACCATAAATTTCCTTATCAAAATCAAAAATAAAAACCTCCAAGAGGGGCTTTGTTCCTCCAATTGTAGGCCGTTTGCCAACATTACAAACACCAGCATAGGCTTCTGAATTGTGCTTGACAATGACGCTATACACACCCAAAACTGGACTAAGCTTCCTCTTAATCCCAATATTTGCTGTAGGAAAACCAATTGTTCTTCCAATTTGCTCGCCTCTTGCAACTTTTCCGGTTATAGAAAAAGGCCTTCCTAAAAACTCCTGAGCAGTATCAAAGTCTGCAGCTGAAAGGGCCTTTCTAATTTCAGAGCTGCTAACGCGATATCCTTTTAGAACAATGCCTTTAATTTTTTCTACACTAAATTTGCTTTCTAAAGAGGCTTTTTTTAGTATTGAAAAATCTCCTTCACGACCACTTCCAAAGCGAAAGTCATCTCCAATAAAGCAGTGCTTCATGCTTAATTTTTTTATAAGAATTTCATTGATAAAATCCATTGCAGTGATTTCAGAAAAAGACTTGTTAAATCTTATCAATAGATGCTTATCAACTCCAAGAGACTTAAGAAGCAGATGCTTATCTCTAAAGCTGCTTATTCTAGCCTTTGGCCTGCCAAAAAAAGTTTCTGGAGTCACAGAAAATGAAATAACAAGCGATGGCAGTTCTTTTTGCCTAGCCGTATTAATAAGATTTTTTAAAATTTCCTGATGACCAATGTGAACTCCGTCAAAATTTCCTATGGTCACTACACAGCCTGACTGCTTTTTTAGATTATGAAGTCCTCTTATCAATTCCACGAGCTTATTTTACTATTATCATTAATTTTTTTACTAATTACAGGGCCTGAATTATCTTTGTAACAGGCGCAGGCAAACCTTTTAAGTGGTAGCTCTTATGAAAATAGTTTTCATGCCCTCCAGGAGAGTCAACCAAAATTGGGCTAATATATAAATTATAGTGAGTAAATGTATGCTTAAACGCCTTAAGACGACGAATAACCGATGCATTATTATTGTGCTTTTTTATTGTTTTTGAGATTGTGCTCTCAATATCTTGACACTCTTCAAAGCTCCAAAGTCCGCCCCAAATGCCTTGATCTGGTTTTTTCTTAAGAAATATTTCATTTTTCTCATTTGTATAAATTAATAAGGCTATGCTTTTTTCAGGCTTTGAGCTCCCCCCCTTTTTTTTGCTGGGGTATAGTGCTTGCTCTTCATTCAGAAAAGCACCACAGTGGCTTGATATTGGACAATCAGAACAACTAGGATTTTTTGGAGTACACACGATTGCTCCAATATCCATGATTGCTTGAGTATATTTTGCATTTTTTGTTTGAGGAGTATTTAAGGCGGCAAGTCTCCATAGTTCTCTCATCACAGAGGAGTTTGAATAATGCCCTTCTACCCTATAATATCTTGCAAGAACTCTCTTAACATTTCCATCAAGGATTGGCATCCCAATATCACTTCCTAGTGATAATATGGCTCCTGCTGTTGAAGGACCAATACCAGGTAAGGATAAAATTTGATCAAAATTAGTTGGAAGTATGCCGCCATACTTGGAGTTAATTATCTTTGCAGTTTTATGCAGGTTTCTTGCCCGGCTATAGTATCCCAGCCCAGCCCATGCAGACATAACCTTGTCATCGTCTGCTATCGCTAGAGACTTTATGTCTGGAAAGTTAGCAATGAAGTTATTAAAATAGCTAATAACGGTAGTCACCTGAGTTTGCTGAAGCATAATTTCAGAGAGCCAAATATGATAAATGTTCGGCGGTGAGGACTGCCAAGGAAGATTTTTTCTTCCGTTATCTTCAAACCATTCCAGCAGGTCTTTTGCTAGCTCTGTCACTACTATAGATTAAGTGGGTTAAGTGGGTTTACAGAGGCCATAAAGGGCAGCTTAATATCTTCATTGGTAATTTGATAAACACTTCCTATCCAATTATTAATGACAGCACTAGCACTATCATGCCAAGTATTATCCAGTGTTTTCATTATAAGCTTTTCTGGAAAATCTGAAAGGGAGGCAACATTAGAAAGGAGCTTAGCTTTAAACTCGTCAAGGATTGCGCAGTTTTGAAGTGATAAGTAATTATCTGGAAAAGGCGGATAATCAGGACGATTTCCTTCTAGGTATAGAGCAACCTCTCTTTTATATTCTTTCAGTAGACTAATTGAGTCATATTCTGGATGCCCCTGAAAGAAAACTATTCGAAATAGGTCAGGACTAACCGCTAAGTGCACGCCAACTGGACTTGCGGCTAAAATCTTGACACCCGCCTTATTAAATTGCGCTTCTGAAATTTCGTTATAGCGAGAGTGGGGAATGTCAAAACGAGTATTCACCCCCTTAACCAATGGATGTGAGCGATCAACGACTTGATGTGGAAAAATGCCCCAATGTTTTTTTCCATTTGGTATTCGTTTCTGAGAGTATTTAAACTCTAAAACTGCATGAGTTGCAAGGCACGAACACAGAGTTGAGGTAACATTTTCAAACGACCATTCAACCACCTGACGAAGCTGCTCATAAAAAGGGGCTTGAGTAAGGTCAGGATTTGATACATTTGCGCCTGAGATAATTAACGCATCGAGACCCTGAAGCTTGATTTCATCAAATGTCTTATAGTGTTCTTTGATATGCCTAGACGCAGACTCCCCTCTCTTAATGCTTGATAGAGAGAAGGGGTGAATATAGAACTGAGCAACCTGATTAGAGTGGCCCACCAGCCGAAAAAATTGCCGCTCTGTAGCCTCAAGGGCTGCATCAGGCATCATATTTAAAAGCCCAATATGAAGCTCTCTTATATCTTGTTGTGCAGCCCTCTCTTTTGATAGAATTGTCTCACCTCGTTTTTGAAGGCGCTCAAAAGAAGGAAGTGATGAGTGTGCGATAAGTGGCATATTATTGGAGCGCGCT
This sequence comes from Candidatus Thioglobus sp., assembly GCA_028345055.1. Taxonomy (GTDB): domain Bacteria; phylum Pseudomonadota; class Gammaproteobacteria; order PS1; family Pseudothioglobaceae; genus Pseudothioglobus. Next base: position 29,211 of record JAOMCO010000003.1, read on the forward strand.
AGAAATTAAATTAAGAACATCGTTGGGAGACTTGCAGGCATGAAGCTTATCACTTTCAATAATGCAGCCATAGTTGCTTGCTAGTTCAGCATACTTGGCAAGCCTATCTTTTATAAGCTTAGGAAAAACCCAGCTTACAAAAGCATCTGGATTTATTTGTGCGGCATAATCAAAGTTATTTTCATCAAGATAGACCCTCAAAGAATTTTCAAAAAAAACAGGACTATAGTACATAGGTTTTGGATTAGTCTTTGCACGCTCAATAAGAGCTCGCTCGTTTTCTTTATTTGTTTTAATGTAAACAACAAGAGTTTTTTCAGATAGAAGCTGAAATAGCTTTGAGTCTCCAAGCTCACAAAGACTTCCTCCTGCATCATTTATAAAGTGCTTAAATCCCTTTGCTTGAGAACGTTTGATGAACTCTGGAACTTCGTACATTGTTTTTTTCTCAGCCTCAAAAAATAAGTGCTGTCGACGAACAAATTCATCAAAAGCAAGACCCCCATCTTCTGGATTTCCAACCTTCCCAAGAAAAGTTGAAATCGGCTCGAGGTTATCAAAAGAAACCTGGCTATTTATGCTAATGGAGTTACTATCCAAAAGATTTTTTAGCCAGTTATTAGCTTTCATCTTGGTGGAGATATTTGAAATAATTTCTTCTTTGAGGTGAGTGGCACCAATTCGGTAGTCGCCAGAAAAATGAAACCAACCCCCTTCTTCACCAATAAGTTTTGCTAGATGCGTCTTTCCAACGCCAGACATGCCTAAAAGGGTAATGCACTTATTTTCTTTGGCTATAAATTCTTTTGCAGATATCATTTTCTTAATATGTTTAAATGTTAATCTCTAGATGATAGGAGCTATATTTTCGAAGATTAATTACGCCACTATCAAGTAATAAATATTGACCCTTAATTCCTTCCAAAGTGCCTGAAATAAATGGAGTTTTGTCAAGATTTAATGATACAATTTTGGACGGGTATTTTAGCACAGGATAGTGAATATTAACCACCGCGTCGTCTAACCATTTTGCATCAAGCTCTTTAGTCAAAGCTTCTACTTCTCCTAAAAGCGCTGTTTTTTTTGAAACAAGATCTACTATTTCAACTTCATTTTTAAGCATCTTACGCCAGTTCGTTTTGTCGGCAATAAATGGCTTTAATGCAGTTTCTACTCTCCCAGAGTCAAGTCTTGACTTAACTTTTAAAATCGGAATTGCGCTAATAGCACCTTGATCAATCCATCTTCCAGGAACATTTTTTTCACGAGTTATTCCAACCTTTGGTCCTGAGGAGTTTGCCAAATAAACCACGTGGGATGAAAAGCAATTTTCTAGGCCCCATTCTGGCTCACGACAAGTACCAAGGTGATGATGACAGGTTTCTGGCTTCATAATGCACAAGTCACATCTAGCAAGAGATCGAGCACAGGGAAAACAATATCCCTGTGAGAAGCTTTTACTCATTTTATTTCCACAATTAGAGCATGAAATCTGACCTAGAAAATTAATCTCAATTTGTTTTCCCACTAAGGCATTCATATTGACTGTGTCGCTTCCAATCGATAAATCATAATAGGCCTGCCCTTCGACTAAAGAGGTTTTCATCATTTTAATTTGGCCACTTAGTTGCATAATATTAGCTCAATATAATTGTATTTATTTGCAGCTCTAGTCATTATTTCTTCAGGAATATTAGGGGCTGGAGAGGCTTTATTCCAGTCAAGTGTATCTAGGTAATCTCTGATGATTTGCTTGTCAAAGCTTTTTGGGCTTTGCCCAGGAAGATAATCTTCTACTGACCAAAACCGAGATGAGTCAGGTGTTAGCACCTCATCCATAAGAGTAAGCCGATTGTCAGAGTCTAGGCCAAACTCAAACTTTGTGTCAGCAATAATAATGCCACGACTAGCAGCATAGTGTGAAGCATATTTATAAATTTCTATGCTTTTCTCTTTGATTTGATGTGCTATTTCTGAGCCAACCAGTGCCTCAGTTTCAGAGAATGAAATATTGGTGTCATGCTCACCAACTGAAGCTTTTGAGGAGGGCGTGTAGACTGGATCTTTTAATTTGTCAGCAAGCTTTAGTCCGTCAGGAAGCTTGATTCCACAAACTGATCCCATTTTCAGGTACTCTTTCCAGCCTGAGCCAATGATGTAGCCTCTAACAACTGCTTCGATAGGCACAGGCTTTAGTTTTTTTACCACTACAGCTCGGCCTTCAAGTGCTTTTGCTTCTTCTGCAGGTAGAACCTCATCCAGGCTAATCCCAGTAAGGTGGTTTTGAATAATGTGACTTGTTTTGTCAAACCAGTAATTTGCAATTGAGGTAAGAGTTTTTCCTTTGTTCTTGATTGCTTGATCAAAAATAACATCAAAAGCAGATAGTCGATCAGAGGCTACAATTAACATGTTATCTCTATCAATATCAAAAATATCTCTTACCTTTCCTTGGTGAATAAGAGGAAGCGATAACTCTATTTTTGCATTGACTGACATTTCAACAAACTAAAGCTTGAATACTTTATTTTAATCGATTGAAGCCCCCTGTTTGTTCGAGTTATTTCTATTGAGAGACTATTTTATGTTTAACTCAAAAAGAATTCTTTTGGCCTTTTTTTGAAAGCTAGGTATTTCGCTGTTAGGAACAGTAGATCTTTTGTCTAGCTTAATTTTTTCAGCATCTTTATGAATGCCATTTATCCTAATTTCATAGTGAAGATGAGGCCCTGTGGACATGCCTGTGCTTCCAACATAGCCAATCAGTTCACCTTTTTTAACGCGTTTTCCAGATTTCAAACCCTTTGCAAACCTAGACAGATGGGCATAAACAGTAACTAATTCTGAGCCATGTTTTAAATAGATTACATTTCCATATCCAGAGAGTGTGGCAACATATTTCACTAGGCCTTTAGCTGGAGCATAAACAGGTGTTCCTTTGGGGGCAGCAAAATCAGTTCCACGGTGTGGCCTATAGGTTTTAAGTTTTGGATGCCATCGTCTTTTTGAAAAGCCAGAGCTTATTCGGCTATATTTTACTGGGGCAAAAGCGAAAGTTTCGTTGATCGTCAAGCCATTCGACGTGTAATATTTTTTTCTGCCTTGTGAGTCTTTGTAGGAGAAAAGCGCAATTGTTTTTCTATCTCCAATATAAATCATAGCTTCTGGGGTGTTGCCCCCATTCCAAGACAAAACAAATCTATCACCTTTTCTTAGATCACGACTAAAGTCAATTTCCCAAGAAAAATGATCAACCATCATTTTTACAACTTCGGAGTCAACCCCTGCCTTTTTAGCATCATAGTTTAAAGATTTTTGAATTTTAACGACAGTATAGGTAAGCTCACTATCAGCTCGAGCGTCTTTCTTCTCGTATGAAAAAGTATCGCCATCATAATAAATATTAAGTGGATTGTCATTAAGCGGACTAAAAACTATCTCTTTGAGTGAGTGGTCATCATTTAGAATGATTCTAAATTTGTCTCCTGGAAAAATATTATTTAATCTTTGAGCTTTCTTATCAGAGCTCATAAGTTTCGTTAACAAGTCTCCAGAAAGTCCAGCGTTAAAAAAGAATTTATAGAAGGCATCCCCCCTCGACACTTTGAAGCTTAAGTCATGGTTTCCTTTTGCATGAGAGGGTGCGTACAGCAGGATGAGGGCCAAGAACAAGGAAGGTAAAAAAGACTTTTGCATCAGTGTATGGTTTTAGTCGCTAGATCCTATAAACGACTGAGCTATTTTTCGAGAAAGTTGGTCATTTTCCATGACACTTTCTAATGTGTCAAGATGTTGAGTCGGGGCCTCTTTAAGTGTTTTTTCAATAATTTTTGCAATATCTAAAAACCTCACTTTGTTTTGTAAAAAAGCTTCAACAGCTACCTCATTGGCTGCATTGAGGGTGCAAGGCGCACTTTTTCCTATAGCAATCGCATCATACGCCAGTTCTAGGCACTTGTATTTTTTCATATCAGGGCTTCGAAAATCTAGCGATGACTCTTTTGTCAGGTCAAGTTCTTTAACTCCTGAGCTTTGTCTTCTAGGATAAGAAAGTGCATAGGATATTGCGCTCCTCATATCTGGCAAACCAAGCTGAGATAGAACACTTCCGTCATTAAAATACACAAACGAATGAACAATGCTTTGTGGGTGAACAATAACCTCAATTTCACTTGAGGCCAACCCAAATAAAAAGCTTGCCTCAATCACCTCTAAGCCTTTGTTCATCATTGTTGCTGAATCAACGGAGATTTTTTTACCCATTTTCCAATTGGGATGATCACATGCTTGAGATGGAGTCACAGAGTGAAGTTCGTCAAATGGCACGTCTAAAAAAGGACCTCCTGAGGCGGTCAATTGTATTTTATTAAGACCATCACTTCCACCTTTGAGACATTGAAAAATCGCACTATGTTCAGAGTCAACAGGTATGATTTCAGCTCCTGATTTTTTTGCAAGATTGATCAAAAGAGTGCCGCCTAAGACCAATGACTCCTTATTCGCTAGCATAATTCTTTTGCCAGCTTTTGCTGCGCTGAAGGTTGATGAAATACCGGCACTACCAACAATTGCAGCCATAACAAAGTCTGTATTTTTATGAGAGGCTATGGCGTTAAGTGAATCTTTGCCACATAAAACCTCAGTTTCAGATGGGACAGCTTGTTTAAGTTTTTCTGCTGCAGCTTCATCCATCAAAACCGCAAAAGAGGGCCGATGATTTTTACAAATATTAAGAAGCCCCTTCCAGTCGGAGTGGGCACTTACCGCAAAAACTCTATACTCGTTTAGATGGCGGGAGATGACATTTAAGGTGCTAAGTCCAATAGAGCCAGTTGCCCCTAAAATTGTTATGTTTTTCACAGCACAAATACCACAAATAGCACAAATATTGGAGCAGAAGCAGTAAGGCTATCAATACGGTCTAAAAGCCCACCATGCCCAGGTATTATGCTGCCACTATCTTTCTGATTGCTAATCCGCTTCAAGACACTTTCAAATAGGTCTCCAAGAATTGAAACCAAAGAGACTATCAAAGCTAAAAAGCAAAATACTAAAAAGTCTTTTACTGTTGGACTTTGTATGCTACTCAAGACATAGGCAATAGCAACCACTTGTGCAAGAATGACTCCACCATAAGCCCCTTCCCATGTCTTATTTGGGCTGACATTGGGGCACAGCTTTTTATTGCCAAATAGTCTTCCTGAGAAATAAGCCCCAATATCAGCAGCCCAAATGTATAGCAGCAAAAGCAATACTAAAGACCTTTCTTGTGAGTGAAGTAGTGATAAAGACGCAGCCATTGGAACAAATAAAAAGAGGCCATTGATTAGACCTATACCCATATTTCCGTTGAGAAGATTTGAGTTTTTTGGATGACTTAGAATAATGAAAAATGCACTAAGCCACCAAGCTAAAGTTGCATAAAGAGCAACCTTAAGAGTCGATGGACTAATAGGCAATAGGAATAAACAGGTTAAAATGACAATAATATAAATAGACTTGTTTGAAAATAGGCTTAACTTGATAAGACTGCAATACTCCCATGAGGCAATAATAACCATTATGCTAAGAACTAATGAAAACCAAAAAGAGCTCAAAAATAGAGTTCCAAAAATGACTATTGGAGCCAAGATCAGTGCAGTTACGATTCGCTGAGATAGCACTATATGTTTCCTTTGCGCTGACCATAACGACGCTCTCTAAGATGAAAATCCTCAATTGCATCATCTAGAGCTTTTTCATTAAAATCAGGCCATAAAGTATTACAAAAATAGAATTCGCTATAGGCGATATCCCATAGAAGAAAATTACTAAGCCTAACTTCACCGCTGGTTCGAATCAATAAGTCAACTTTTGGAAGAGTCGAAAGCGATGTATATTTATTAAATAAAGCCGTATTAATCTTCTCTGGATCTATGCTTCCATTAGCTACGTTTTGGGCAATTTTTTTTGCAGACTCTGTAATATCCCATTGACCACCATAGTTAGCTGCTATAACAAGAGTTAAGCCAGTATTCTCCTCAAGGCTAGATTCTGCCTCTTCAGCTAAAGATATAATTTCTGGAGTAAAAACTGATAAATCACCAATAATTTTAAGCTTAATATTATTCTCTTTGAGTTTTCTTGTTTCAGTTTTAAGAACTGATAAAAATAGTTTAAATAGAAGACTAACCTCTTCGTTTGAGCGCTTCATATTCTCACTACTAAATGCAAATAAGGTCAATACTTTAATCCCTAAAATAGCACTATATTTGACAATTTTTCTAACTGTTTGAACCCCTTTTTGGTGTCCACTTGAGCGAGGAAGGTGTCTAGCTTTTGCCCACCTACCATTTCCATCCATAATGATAGCTATATGTTTAGGCGCTGGCTTTCTTAGAGTTTTATGACTGTCTTTTTTTGAGCTCATAGAGCGCAATTATACCCACTAGAGTTAAAGTTGCCCATTCTAAAGTGATCCAATTTGAGTGTTAATTTTGTAGTCTATTTGTTCCCTAGATCTTAGTGCTTTATGCGGTAAAATTAAATTTATGAGTTTAGCAAAAAGAATAATTCCATGTTTAGATGTTCGAGATGGAAGGGTAGTTAAAGGTGTTAAATTTATAGATATAAAAGATGCTGGTGACCCAGTCGAGGTTGCAAAACGATATGATCGAGAGGGAGCAGACGAGATTACTTTTCTTGATATTACGGCCTCCCATGAAGGTCGAGATACAACAGTGGCTATGGTAGAAAAAATTGCTGAACAAGTATTCATTCCGCTTACAGTTGGAGGGGGTATTCGAAAAGCACAGGACGTTAGAGCTATGCTTAAAGCAGGCGCCGACAAGGTTGCAGTCAATTCTGCAGCTATTTTTGATCCAGGATTAATTAATGAACTATGCGGTATTTTTGGGTCTCAGTGCATCGTTATTGCTATAGATGCGAAAAAACTCTCTTCCAGCCCCTTGAGGTGGGAAATTTATACCCATGGTGGACGCAAACCTACAGGAATTGATGCTGTAGAATGGGCTGTTAAAATGACACAAGGGGAGGCTGGAGCCGGTGAGATTCTTCTGACATCTATGGATAGGGATGGCACCAAAAATGGCTTTGATCTTGAATTAACAAAGGCAGTCTCTGATGCAGTAGATGTTCCTGTGATTGCATCTGGAGGAGTTGGGAGTCTTGAACATTTAGCAGAAGGTGTCATTCATGGTGGTGCAGACGCAGTCCTCGCTGCCAGCATATTTCATTTTGCTGAATTCACTGTTGAAGAGGCTAAAAAGTCAATGCAAGAGTGGGGCATAGAAGTTAGGCTTTAGCAAGTTGAGTTTTTAATATCTTAAGCGTATCATTACGCAATTTTGAATTTAGTAAAGACATGACCTTTAAAAAAGAATTTTGGGCACTTTTATCAATATTTCTCCTACCAATTGGCCTTGGAACTTTGTTTTTTTATTTGAATCCAGGTTACTTCAGCCAAAATACGGTTAATTATGGTGAGCTTATTAGTCCAGTAATAGTCACGGAGAAGTCTGATATCGAGCTTATGGGAGATGCCTCACTAGATGGTATTTGGACTTTTGCTTATTTAACTGAGAGTTGTGATTCGCTTTGTGACAAAGCCGTTGAAGACGTTAAGACGATCCGTACGCTTATTAATATGGATATGCGGCGCATACAAAGAGTTCTGATTGCCAAAGATGGGTCCAGGCCTTCCCAAGAGGATGAAAGCCTAATTCTTGCAAGTATTAATGATGATGAACTGTCTGATAAGCTAGCAATCTTTCCTAAAAACTCGATTTTTCTAATCGATCCGATAGGAAACTTTATGCTCTATTACAATCCAACAGATATTAATGTCAAATTTGTTCTGAAGGACCTTAAGCGCCTCCTCAAATATTCTAGGCTTGGGTAATGAGCAGTTATCCATCATTAACAGACCTATTGGGGCTTTGTAAGCTTAAGGTTGTTTCGCTTATATTATTGACTGCTATAGTTGGAATGCTTTTGGCGGTTCCCTATTTCCCAAATCTATTTATCGTGCTCATCGCCTCTGCAGGAATATCTTTAGCCGCTATGTCTGCTGCAGTTTTTAACCATGTTGTCGATGAAAAAATTGATATTCAGATGTCTAGAACTGATCGTCGCCCTCTGCCACAAGGCAAAGTAACTAGAAAGCAGGCTTTGATATGGGGGCTATTTTTAGGTGTTTTGGGAATTGCGCTTTTGGTTGTGTTCGTTAATCTTTTAACTGCTGCGCTAACACTAATATCCTTAATAGGGTATGCAGTTTTCTATACGATGTACTTAAAGAGAGCTACTCCACAAAATATAGTTATTGGTGGCGCTGCTGGAGCAGCGCCGCCTGTTCTAGGATGGACAGCAGTTGCTGGTTCAAATGGCATTGAGTACGCACTTCTTCTCTTTCTAATTGTTTTTATATGGACCCCCCCACATTTTTGGGCTTTGGCTATCCATCGAAGAGAAGAATACAAAAAAGCAGAGATCCCAATGTTGCCTGTTACCCACGGTCTGGAATTTACTAGAGTGCAGATTCTTTTGTATACAGTGCTTTTATTTCTTGTAACTTTGCTACCCTTTCTAACAGGAATGAGTGGCTTGATATATTTAATTTGCGCAGTATCTCTCGGAGCTCTTTTTTTAGGATATTCAATTAAGATTTTTCTAGAGCCAGACAATCCTAAAATTGCATTTAAGACCTTTAAGTATTCTATTAATTATTTAATGGTTTTGTTTGTTGGGCTTTTGGTAGACCATTATCTATTAATGAATTTTGGAGTGCTTCTATAGAAATGAAATCTTTGATGCTGGTTTTTAGAGCTGTGCTTTCAGCTATGATTGGGGTTGGAAAAAAGAAAAACCTAGCTCAAGATTTTGATGCTACAGAAAAAACAGGTCCGTGGCCTTATATTGTCGTTGGTCTAATTATGACTCTTCTATTTGTCAGCTCATTAATTTTAGCAGTTAGGCTAATCCTTCCCTAAAGCCTCGATGATCTTGTCGAGAGCATTCGCCATAGGCTCTGGATTATGAGGGTTTGTTAAAAGCGCAACTAACTCTAATTTTGGATTAAAGAGTAAATAGCTACTAGTGTGATCAATATCATAGTGTGCAACTTTTGATGAACTTTGATTTTCATCGGTCACCATCTTATTAGAATCATGGGAATGCTCATGATCGCTATGATCCTCCTCGGCCGTTTCTTGAGACTTAACTACTTCATGATAAACACCAAGTGTTTTGCTGATCAGCATAAGCTCATCCTGATTCGCGGTTAAACCTCGAAAGGATGGATTAAAAGCACTTGCAAAGTTATCCAACTTTCCAATATCTCTATTGGGGTCAACAGAAATAAACACAACCTGAAGCTGGTCGCTTTTGCCCATAAGCTGATGTGCTTGATTTATTTTGGAAAGGTCAATTGGACAAACATCAGGACATGATGTGAAACCAAAATAGAGAAGAGCCCATTTGTCATTTGTTACATCTGACAAATGAGTCTGTATTGATGAGTCATTAACAAAGTTAAGTTTGTCTGAAACAGATTTTGCTTCAGGATATAAAGACGCAGCTGGAGCAACAGATTTTTTCAATTCTTCAATACTAGGCTTACTATCCATAAAAAAGAAAAAAACAGCACCAATAATTGCTAAGAGAATTAGCAAATAAATTTGAATTGATTTTGTCATAATGTAATCAAAATAAGAGACATATGTTTTTTAAATAGCGTTTTCTTTTGAGAACATTTTATGCGCCAGGTTGACTAGACTTAAAAGCAGTGCAAGTCCGACTACATTATGCATTGTGGCAGCGAACATTGGTAGAGACATCACAACATTGATGATCCCCAGTGCAACTTGAATTGTTAAAAGAGCAAGCACAATATAGACACTCTTTTTTAATGCCATATAATTTCTTAAAGCAAATGATAAGGCAATTATTGCAGCAGTCACAACCAGCGCCCCTATTCGATGTACCATTTGAATGGCTGTCCTTGTTTGGTTCTCAAGAACGCCAAACTCATAATCAATACCCAGGGGGCCCCAGTAGTATGCATTCTTAAAGTCCATATCATCAGGCCACATTTCTCCTAAACAAGTAGGGAAATAGTCTCCACAAGAGAGTGCGGCATAGTTGGTACTTGTCCAACCACCTAAAAAAATTTGAAAGACCAAAAGTATAGCAACAATGACAAGCATTATTTTGTGATTACTTAAGATTGGCTTATCAAGATTGAGGGGTTTTCGTTCATTAAGAAGAAGCCAAAAAAGAAGAGTAGTAGTTGAGAAGCCGCCCAGAAGATGCATAGTAACTATTCCAGGATGAACTAATTCAGTCACTGTCCACATCCCTAAAGCGCCCTGAAAGCCAACCAACAAAAGTAGAGCAGTTGGAAGCTTAATAGAGCGAAGTGTATCTGGTCTTCGAAAAATTGCCAATAAAAATATTACAACAATTGACAAACCAAGGATGGAGGCAGCATACCTGTGAATCATCTCTTTCCATGCTTTTGCAATATCAAGAGGCCTGTCATATTCTGCAGATATGACATCAGGAACTAGAAGTTGCCCATAGCATCCGGGCCAATCTGGACAGCCAAGACCTGCGTCAGCAAGACGAGTATACGCTCCCAAAATAACGACTATAAGTGCCAAAATAAAGGAGAGGTTGAGTGCTTTTGAGTACATGTAAATCCTTACAAATTGTGGCTAACCATTTTAAAGACTTTATTGGCAGCTTGATTAAAATTCAAAAATATATGCACTTGATATTTGGTCATTGAATCCTTTTTTTCAAGTCTATAAATACATTTTATTTAAATTCATTCAAGTGTTGAAAAATGTTCAATGAAAATTGAGAATAAAGGTCAATAAATACTTGGTAAATTGCGCAGAAACAGGTATCATTTGATTGCTTTTTTTATTTGCACTTGCAATTAATTAAAAGGCTCCTATATACAGGACAATTATGAACATATTTATCAACCATTGACTCTTGATGGTTATTGAGTAATATGATTAAGGATTAATTCGGAGAATCTATGAAATTATTGTTGACTTTTACTGGCGCTATTGCAGCATTGATTGGCTCTAAATCTGCTTTTGCAGAGTACACTCTCAATATGACAAAAGGCATTACCGATTTAAGCCAGGACATTTACTGGCTTCATATGATGGCTTTTTGGGTGTGCGTAGCTATTGGTGTAGTCGTCTTTGGCGCAATGTTCTATTCAATAGTAGCGCATAGAAAGTCTAAGGGAGCTAAAGCTGCAAATTTTCATGAAAGCACAACAGTAGAATTTATTTGGACGGGAATTCCAATTCTTATATTAATAGCAATGGCAATTCCAGCGTCAAAAACTCTGATTGATATTGAAGTCTTAGAGAAAGCGGACATGACAGTTAAGGTAACTGGAATTCAGTGGAAGTGGCAATACGATTATCCTGAGGAAGGAATCAGTTTTGTTTCAAATCTTGCGCAGTCATCTAGAGACGTTATCAAGGCTTCGCCTGAAGAGCGTGAAGCTGTTCACAATGAGAGCACTTACCTCCGCTCTGTTGACAAGCACTTAGTTCTTCCTGTTGATACAACAGTTAGATTTCTAATTACCTCAAATGATGTAATCCATAATTGGTGGGTGCCTGCATTTGGCGTTAAGCAAGATGCTAATCCTGGTTTCATTAATGATGCCTGGGCAAAGCCTAATGAGATTGGAACTTACAGAGGCCAATGTGCTGAGCTTTGTGGTAAAGACCATGGCTTTATGCCAATTGTAGTTGATGTTGTTTCTAAGGCCGACTACGCAGCCTGGGTTGAGAGTAAGCAGGCAGAAAAAGTTGCTGAATTAGCAAGTGCCACTCAAGAATGGACAGAGGCAGAATTGGTTGCTAGGGGCGAAGAAGTTTACAATGCCAATTGTTCAGGATGCCACCAAAAAGATGGCTCAGGTATTCCGGGAGTTTTCCCAGCAATGATAGGTTCTGAAGTAACAAATGGCCCTGCAGATTATCAGATAGGCATGGTTTTAAACGGCTTAAGGGGTATGCCAGCATTTAAGATGCTTAGTGACACAGATATTGCATCGGTAATTACCTACGAAAGAAGATCTTTTGGCAACAATGGATCCGTTGTTCAACCATCAGATGTTACATCTGCACGTTAATTTAAGGAGAAATACATGAGCTCAACAACAGCGGCAGCAGCACACGACGATCACCACCATGGCCCTGAAAAAGGACTCCTAAGGTGGGTTAAGACAACTAACCATAAAGATATTGGAACTCTTTACTTGTGGTTTTCTTTTGCAATGCTCTTGGTGGGAGGCGCATTTGCTATGGGCATCCGATCCGAGTTATTACAGCCCGGACTTCAATTGTTTGAACCTCAGTTCTACAATCAGCTGACAACAATGCATGGACTAATCATGGTATTTGGTGCCATTATGCCTGCTTTTGTAGGCTTGGCAAACTGGCTTATACCTATGATGGTCGGAGCTCCCGATATGGCGCTTCCAAGAATGAATAACTGGAGCTTCTGGATATTGCCCTTCGCAGGTACAATTCTCTTAAGTACATTTTTTATGGAAGGAGGAGCGCCTGCATTTGGATGGACTTTTTATGCTCCACTCTCAACAACGTTTGCACCAGACTCAACAGACTTCTTTATATTTGCAATTCACTTATTAGGCTTTTCATCAATTATGGGGGCAATCAATATTATTGCAACAGTCCTTAATATGCGAGCACCAGAAATGAGACTAATGGATATGCCACTTTTTGTATGGACTTGGTTAATTACCTCATTCTTATTAATTGGCGCTATGCCAGTTTTGGCTGGAGCTGTGACCATGATGCTCACAGATCGAAACTTTGGAACTGCATTTTTTGATGCAGCAGGCGGTGGAGATCCTGTCATGTTCCAGCATATCTTTTGGTTCTTTGGCCATCCTGAAGTATATATTATGATTTTGCCGGCCTTTGGTATTATCTCCCACATTATTCCAACCTTTTCAAGAAAGCCACTGTTTGGTTATTCTTCAATGGTTTATGCAACCGCGTCAATCGCATTCTTGTCTTACATTGTTTGGGCTCACCACATGTTCCTGACCGGGATGCCGGTGGCAGGTGAACTCTACTTCATGTATGCAACAATGCTAATTGCAGTCCCTACGGGAGTGAAAGTATTTAACTGGGTTGCAACGATGTGGAAGGGCTCAATGACATTTGAAACTCCAATGCTATGGGCGCTGTCCTTTGTGTTCTTATTTACGATTGGCGGCTTCTCAGGATTAATGCTTGGAATAGCGCCTGCTGATATTCAGTACCATGATACTTATTTTGTTGTTGCCCACTTCCACTATGTTCTGGTAACAGGGGCATTATGGGGGATTATTGCTGCAGTGTTTTATTGGCTTCCTAGGTGGACTGGAAGAATGTACAACGAGAGACTAGCAAAAATCCACTTTTGGATCGCTATGATTTCTGTTAATGTAACATTTTTCCCGCAACACTTCATAGGGCTGGCAGGTATGCCGCGTCGTATTCCTGACTATGCATTGCAATTTGCTGATTTTAACTTTATTTCATCAATAGGCTCTTTTGCTTTTGGTCTTTCATTTCTTTTATTTACCTATATTATTGTTGACTGCATCCGAAATGGTAAGCTAGCCGAGGCAAGACCATGGGAAAGCGCTAAAGGCTTAGAGTGGACTTTGCCTTCACCTGCTCCATACCACAGTTTTGATGAGCCACCAACAAGAGCAGAAATTTTGGCTGAGTCTCAGCATAGCTAATGTCAAATAAGCGAAATAAAGGTGTAGGAAGAACGGCGCTTATAGTTGCCATACTAGCAATAGGATTATATGCTGCAACCATAGTGCTTAACAGCTGATATGGAGAGGAAAAAGATTACAAAAAGCTTTTGGATAAAGCTTGTATCGGTACCAGTTTTAATGTTCTTTTTTGCTTATGCCATGGTGCCTATATATGATGTTTTGTGCGATTTAACAGGCTTTAATGGAAAGACGGGCACTGTGGAGACAGAGCAAGAGTACTTGGTTGATGAAGAGCGTTTGGTTAGTGTGAGTTTTTTCGCGGCAACGAGTTCTGGGTTTCCAGTCCAGTTTTCGCCTAAAGTAAGCTCAATGGAGGTTGTGCCTGGGAAGTTTTATAACACCAGTTATATTGCTAAAAACACGACCGATGAAGTAATCTTTGGTCAAGCAATACCGAGTGTAGCGCCTACAGATGCGGCTCTTCACTTCAAAAAATTAGAGTGCTTTTGTTTTGTTAAGCAGGAGTTTCAGCCTGGAGAGGAGGTCGAAATGGCACTTCGGTTTGTGGTAGAACCTGAAATGGAAGAGTGGATTAAAGATGTAAGCTTATCGTATAATTTTTTTAAGTTAGACAGTTAAGAAGGGAGTAGAAATGAGCAACGAAAAATATTATGTTCCACATGGCACATACTGGCCAATAATTGGATCGATTGGTATTTCAACGCTATTTATTGGGTTTGCAAATCAAATGCATGATGTGAGCTGGGGGTGGCCAGTTATGGTTTTGGGTTTTGCAATTATTGCATTTATGATGTTTGGATGGCTCGGTACAGTTGTGGCTGAAAGCGTCGGCGGTATGTATAACTCACAGGTTGACAAGTCCTTTAGATGGGGTATGAGCTGGTTTATATTTTCAGAGGTTATGTTTTTTGCAGCCTTCTTTGGGGCGTTATTATATGCTAGAGTCTTGAGCGTGCCGTGGCTTGGAGGCGAGTATAACAATATTTATACTCCAGAATTATGGGAAGGATTTAAGTCCACTTGGCCACTACTTTCTACGCCTGGTGAGATTGGACAAAACGGTACAACTTTTTCTACCAACTTCAAACTAGTTGACACGTGGGGATTGCCGGCTTTAAATACCGGACTTCTCCTGACTTCAGGAGTGACGCTAACTTATGCGCATCATGCGCTAAGAGCCGGGCACAGAAACGCACTAATGGCCTGGATGATAGCAACAATTGCTTTGGGGGTCGTATTTTTAGGCTTTCAGATCACTGAGTATGGACATGCATATCATGATGGGCTTAAGCTAACCTCAGGAATTTATGGGTCAACGTTTTACTTGCTTACTGGCTTCCATGGCTTCCATGTGACGATTGGCGTTATTATGCTTACGGTTATTTTGTACCGCATTCAGAAGGGCCACTTTAATCTGGAAAACCATTTTGCATTTGAAGGCGTTGCCTGGTATTGGCACTTCGTGGACGTGGTTTGGCTTGGATTATTTATTTTTGTTTACTGGATTTAATGTCTAAATAGAGGTTTATGAAAGGCCCCTTAAAAGGGGTCTTTTTTTTCAAACACTTAAGGAAAATTATGAGTTTATTTGTTATTGTTATACTTGCACTTATATTTGGGTTTTTAGGTTCTGCTGTTATCGGTCTTCTAAGAGGTGGCAAGGAAGGATCAGATAGAATGTTTAAGGCCTTAAGAATGAGAATCATTCTTTCAGTGCTTCTTTTTGCTTTCTTATTATTTGCAGGCTATGTTGGCTGGATAGAGCCAAACGGGTTTAATCTTTTGCCGACTCAGTAATGAGCTGGCGACTTTTACTTCCTGCTTTTCTAATAGTTGCGACCATAGCATTTTTGGTTTCACTAGGATTTTGGCAGCTGGATCGCGCCGATCAAAAGCGTGCAATAGAGGCGTCAATTACAAGAGCAAATACGGGAGTCATCGAGCTCATAATAAGTGAGCAAGAGCTTTTGAATAAAGAATTTTATGAGGTTCGCCTCCAGGGAAATTATCTTAATGAGGCACAGTTTATATATGACAACCAAATTGTAGACCAGGTTTCTGGATATTATGTCTTAACTCCTTTCATCTTAACAGGCCAATCAAAAGCAGTTATGGTGAATAGAGGCTTTATTCCATGGAATGGTAGAAGAGATAAGCTGGCAGACATCAATGTTGATTCTGGTCAAACAGAAATCCAGGTTCAAATTTTAAATCCTATTAAAAGAATAGAGCTAAAGACCAGTGAGCTCGTTCGAGAATTTCCAGTAATAATCCAGGCAATAGATTTTGATGTAATTGAAGAAATTTCAAACATCAGCTTTATCAAGGTTATTGGTCAGCTCGATGCTTCCGCAGCAGATGGTTTTATTAGGAAATGGGAGCCTTATACTGGGAGCATAGAAAAACATATTGGGTATGCTATACAGTGGTTCTTAATGGCACTAGTTCTTGGGCTGATAGGTATTCGAATTGCACTAAAGCAACGCAATAAATAAACCTATTTGTAGGACTATAAAATATTGATGAAAAAAAATCCTTTACGGTATAATTTCGCTCTAAGCCGACATAGCACAGTTGGTAGTGCAACTGATTTGTAATCAGTAGGTCCGCGGTTCGAGTCCGTGTGTCGGCACCATTTTTATGGTATTAAGCGGTCTTTATGGCCGCTTTTTTATTGCTAACTCTCGAAGTACAAATTTTTGAACTTTGCCAGTAGATGTTTTGGGAATAATATCAAAAATAAATTTACGAGGAATTTTAAAAGAAGCCATATTGTCTCTACACCATTGGCTTAATTCTTCATCAGTAGCCTCACACGATTCTTTGATTTGAACAAATGCACAAGGCGTTTCTCCCCATTTTTGATCTGGCATTGCAACCACTGCAGCAACTTCGACAGCGGGGTGTTTATATAAAACCTCTTCAATTTCAATTGATGATATATTTTCTCCTCCAGAAATAATAATGTCTTTTGAGCGATCCTTTAGTTGTATATAACCATCTTCATGAATGACACCTAAGTCTCCAGAATGAAACCAGCCACCCATGAAAGATTCTTCAGTGGCTGACTTATTTTTAAGATAACCTTTCATAACTATATTGCCCCTAAACATAACCTCGCCAATAGTTTTTCCATCTCGTGGGACAGGCTTCATTGTGCTCGGATCCATGACATCTAAAGACTCGAGCGGCAGATACCGAACGCCTTGCCTTGCCTTTAAGGAGGCCTGTTCATTTTCATTGAGCTCATTCCAATCTTGATGCCACTCATTTACTACTGCCGGGCCGTAAGTTTCAGATAGCCCATATAGGTGGGTAATATTAAATCCCGCAGCCTTCATGTTGGTTAAAACAAACTCAGGTGGAGGCGCTGCAGCGGTAAAAAATTCAACAGTATTTTCTAGTAATTTTTTTTCACTGTCATTAGCTGAGAGTATTGTTGACATGACAATAGGCGCCCCACATAAATGAGTAACCTTATTTTTTTTAAGAGAGCTCCAAATTGGCGCTGCTCTAACCTGCCTTAAACAAACATGCGTCCCTATAATGGCTGACATTGTCCAAGGAAAGCACCAGCCATTGCAGTGAAACATTGGCAGTGTCCATAGATAGACAGAATGTTTCTTGATTGATGCAATCATTGCATTACCTTGAGCTAGAAGATAGGCACCGCGATGATGTGAGACAACGCCTTTTGGATTGCCTGTAGTTCCAGAAGTGTAGTTAAGTGAAATTGCATCCCATTCATCTTCAGGCATAAGCCACTGAAAGTTTTCATCACCCTCTAATAAAAAGGATTCATACTCAGTTGCGTTAGGCAGTGATTCACTAACTTGATGCTCACTATCATTGTAGTCAATCAGTATTGGGCTGACTTGTGCAATCTTAAGCGAGGATTTAGCAGTCTCTAAAAATTCTCGATCTACTATAAGAGCCTTTGAATTGGAATGATCTAATTGGTAGGCAATCGTTTCAGGAT
Source organism: Candidatus Thioglobus sp. (assembly GCA_028345055.1). Taxonomy (GTDB): domain Bacteria; phylum Pseudomonadota; class Gammaproteobacteria; order PS1; family Pseudothioglobaceae; genus Pseudothioglobus. The sequence continues at coordinate 46,991 of JAOMCO010000003.1, forward strand.
CTAGTCGCGTGTTAATGCTATGTAAAACAGCGCCACACATTGGAACACCATAATGAGACTCCAGCATAGCAGGCGTATTCGACAAAATCACTGAAACTGTATCCCCTCTGATAATTCCTTTTCTTGATAGCGCCGATGCTAGTCTCAAAGAGCGTGAATAAAATTCGTGGTAGTTTCGCTCAAGTGATCCGTGAACTATGGCAGTGTGCTGTGGATATACATCAGCTGCCCTTTCTAGAAAGCTTATAGGGGTTAGAGGCTGATAATTAGCTGGATTGCGATCTAAGTCAGTACTGTAGGGGTTGCTCATTTTGGACGGTGCTATTTATCTTGCCACTTTGGCTGGCGCTTTTCAATAAAGGCATCAATGCCCTCTTTTGCATCTTGTTTTAGCATGTTATCAACCATTACCTGGGATGTATATTCATAGGCCTCAGATAGAGGCATATCTTTCTGGCCATAAAAAGCCTTTTTACCTGTCTCTAAAACCATGCTTGATTTTGAGGCTATTAAAGTAGCCATTTTTAGAGTTTTTTGAGTTAGAGCTTGACGCTCTTCAACACGATTAATAAGACCAATTCTTTTAGCTTTTTGGGCATCAATCATCTCGCCAGTTAGGAGCATTTCCATAGCCGCCTTGTTAGAGACATTTCTTGAAAGAGCAACCATCGGCGTTGAGCAGAATAGACCAATATTAACCCCTGGGGTTACAAATCGAGCAGACTCACTAGCAATTGCGAGATCGCAGCATGCAACTAGTTGGCATCCAGCCGCCGCCGCAACACCAGAAACTTCTGCAATCACTGGTTTTGGATGGTTAACAATCTGCTGCATAAGAGCAGAGCAAGATGAAAAAACCTGCGAAAAGTATGACAGCCCACCATCATCATTTTTCCTTCCTTCAGACATTTGCTTCAGGTCATGTCCTGAGCAAAAAGCTGGTCCGTTAGCAGAAATTATGATTACTTTAGTGGCTGGATTTTTTTCAGCCTTGCTGAGTGCAGTAGCTATAGAAGACATCATCTCTTCAGATAGAGCATTTCTTCTTTTAGAGTCATTGAGTGTTAACCGCAAGACTCCATTGTCAGTCATTAACTCAATTAAAATTGATTCGCTAGAATTGCTTTTGTTGTTTCCATTGCTGCTCATAATATAAGCTCCATATTAGCAGAATCGTATTGCCAACTTATTAAATGTTTATATTGACCTCTACTTCTGAGTCTAAAGTGTTGGCAATAAAACAGTATCGATGCGCCCTATCATGCATTTTATCTAATTCTTCACTGCTCACTTCAAAACCATTATCAAATGAAACCACTGGATTTAAGTCTATACGATTAACTACCATTTGTTTTTTACTATTTTTCCCTAAGTGGCCTACAGCATGATCACTGTAGGACGATACGGGCCATTTAGTTTTTGCTGCAAGAGCTAAAAATGTCATCATGTGGCAGCTACTTAAAGAGGAGGCAAGCGCTTGCTCTGGATTCGTGTTGCTATCTGAGCCACCCCAGTCTGGAGCAGTATCTGCTTTAACTGAATACTGTTCATTGTATTTAACCTCATGCTCGCTAGAAAATTTTCCAGGTAGTAGCTCAGCTTCTTTTCTATTCCAGGTTAAGTCGACGGATAATTCAGACATAATTTTTCTCCAGAGCCATTAGCATTTTTTTTAAGATTTTGAAGCAATTTTTTTCTTAGGGTCATAGAACGGTTTTTGCACTACCTTGGCGGGATAATTGCCCTCAGGTGTTTTAACTTCCCCAATTGTATCTATAGCCGAAAATTCAATATCCATAATAGCGAGTGCAATATTTTTGTCAAGTCGAGGTGTGTAGACAGCAGAAGTTACATACCCTACTTCTTTTGAATTAACAAGAATAGGCCAATAAGTTGTGTTTGGGTGTTGGAGTGGCGAGCATGAAATCTCAAGTCCAACTTGGCTTCTCTTAACACCATCAGATTGAATTCTTTTAAGCGCATCTTTACCTATAAAGTCTGCGTCCATTTCGAGATCAATAAGCCTTCCAAGTCCAAGCTCAAAGGGGTTTACAGTGCAGTCCATATCTGCTTGATAAGAAAGCATTCCGCCCTCTATTCTTCTAATGGTTGATGTGTGTCCAGGAACCAATCCCATTGGCTCTCCAATCTTCATGATATGATCCCATAACTCAGTACCTCGAGTGCCATCACGCAGGAAGATTTCATAGCCTAGTTCACTTGACCATCCTGTTCTAGAGACGATAAGTGGAATTCCATTAAGCTCAAACTCTTCAAACCAGTAATACTTAAGACCATCAATCCACTCTCCAAAGATTGCTCTTGCAATGTCACCTGATTTAGGGCCTTGAAGTTGAAGTGGTGAAACGTCTGGTTCGCACAAGTTAACATTGAGTTCAGAGTTGACTGCAACACCCTTAGCCCACATTAAAATATCGCTATCCGCCAAAGATAGCCAGAAATGATTTTCTGCAAGCCTTAATAAAACAGGGTCATTTAATACACCACCATTTTCATCAGTAATTAGGACATATTTGCATTGGCCAATAGCACATTCAGAAAGATTTCTTGGAGTTAATAATTGGACAAATTGAGCAGCATCAGGGCCAGTTATTTCAACTTGACGCTCAACAGCAACGTCACAGAGAATTGCATCATTGACAAGGTTCCAAAAGTTTTGAACAGGGTCACCAAAATCTCTAGGGATATACATATGGTTGTAGACAGAAAAGCCTTGAGCTCCCCAGCGCACAGTTGCATCAAAATAGGGAGACTTTCTTACCTGAGTTCCAAAACTGAATTCTTTTTTCATGGCTAGTAATAGGTGATTAACAGAATTCGCAGATAATACACATTTTTCAATATGTTGCAGGTGTTTTTTTGGCGCTTTTAGTTACTCGATGAAGTTCGTTTTTCGGGTTAGCTCTGAGAGAATTTCAGGACCATCAGATCTAAGAATTACAATTTCCTCAAGCCTAACTCCAAATCTTCCTTGGAGATAAATTCCTGGCTCAATTGAAAATACCATTCCCTCATCCAAAACGACCTCAGAAGTTGCTGTGATATATGGGGGCTCATGAATATCGATTCCAAGGCCATGGCCAGTTCGATGTACAAAAAATTCACCATAGCCGGCTTCAGTAATAACACCTCTTGCGGCTGCGTCAACCTCTTTGGCCATAACTCCGGGCTTTGCTGCTGCCATAGCAGCCTGAACAGCCCTCTCAACAACAGCATGAACCTCATGATAGCCTTCTGGCGGTTTTCCAAGCACTGACATTCTTGTCATGTCACTCGGAAAAGTTCCTTTTCTCCCGCCAATATCAATTAATACTACGTCACCATTTTCTACTTTGCGATTTCCAGTGTGATGGTGTGGAAAAGCACCATTAGGTCCTGAGCCTACAATACAAAACTGAGGTTTAGCTCCTTCAGATATAAAGTGTTTATTGATTGCTTCCCCAATCTCGAGTTCTGTAGCTCCTTCCTTGATTGCTTTAAAACCGGCCTGCATGGCCCTGTCATCAATCAATGCATTTTCTTTAAGATTTATGAATTCATTATTATCTTTCCTCATTCTAAGTGCGCCAACTGTAGAGGCAGTAAATTCATAAGATGGATTAGATAAAGATTCAAGGAGAATCAAAGCAAAATGTGAGCGCATGGCTTCATCAATTGCAATGTGTTTGGCAGCAGAAGAGCCAGTGAATTCTAGTGCTTCATTTAAAGCTTTATCTGGACCATTTTCGTCATTCCAGCAGCGCATTGGAATATCAGTTTTCGCTCTTATGCCTTCTTCATTTACAGAAGGCATAAGAAAGGCTTCTTTCTCTTTTCCAATTAAAAGCATACAAGGCCTTTCATCAGGATAAGGATTAAAGCCTAAGAGCCAGTTCATATGAGTACCAGGGCCTAGAGCAACAAGGTCAACATTGTTATCTCTCATCCGAGTGCGTACAGAATTAATTTTATTTTGCATAGGCTTTTTCTATTTATGCATCCATCATTCCATAAACTTCCCTAGCTACTTCTGGAGTAATAAGCTCATTTTTAAGGTCTTCTTTTATCAGTTCTTGGCTTCGAGACTTAGGATCACCTAGGCCACCACCATTTCCTGTAACAACTCTAATAACATCATTCTTGCTTAAAGTTAAACCCGATACAAATGCAAATCTTTCACTCTTACCTTTCAGAGGTAGGTATTCAACGTAATTTGATGAGCCTTCATTGCCACCATCAAGAGACCATGCTGGAAATTTTGATCTTGTATATCCAGCAGTAAGATATCCATCTTCAGCACGAATACGGTAATCCATAACAATGCCTCTTCCTCCAGAATATTTGCCTTCACCCCCTGGCTCTGTATTTAGAGACATTTGATCAACCCATAGACCATTTCTAGCTTCATTTATTTCTGCAGGACAATTGTAGGTTTCACCGTGGAAGCCACAGAACATTGCATTATTTCCATCAGCTCCATTTCGACCACCCCAGCCTCCAACTTGCGCTTCAACAATAGTGTATTGACGCCCAGTATCAGGATGAGTGCCACCAATAAAGGTTCCACATACTGAGGCAAAATGACCCGCAGATAATCTTTCAGGCATAAACTTAGCTAAGCACCTCCACATTAAGTCATAAACTCTCAGCTCAACTTCATAATAGAATCCAAGTGGTGCGGGTTCTTGAGCGTCAAATACAGTTCCAGGCTCCGTAATAAGTTCTATAGGACGAAAAGAGCCACCATTGCAAGGAGAATATGGGTCGGTCATAGATTTAAAAATCATCTGCGCAGCAATCATTACTCCATCTTTTGTGGAATTGACTGGAGATGATAGCTGTTTTGGATTATCTCTTAGGTCAACAGTAAAAAGGTCATCACTAATGGTAATTTTGACATTATAAAAGCTACCATCATCTTGCTCTTCAGATAACTCAAATACTCCATTGGTAAGCTTTGACAGTTCTCTTCGAGACGCTTTCTCGCCAAAATCCATAAACTCTATCATAGCTCTTTCAAAGACATCAGCGCCATATTTTTTAGCTAGCTCTTGAAGTCTTTTTGCTCCAATCCTTACTGCAGCTATTTGTGCCCAAACGTCTCCATATATTGTGTCGGGCATTCTTGAGTTCACTATTAAAATATCCATAACAGATTGGATGGTTTCACCTTGGCTTATGACCTTAACAGCAGGAAGCCTAATTCCTTCTTGAAATATTTCAGTAGCATCTCCAGTTAGTGACCCAGGAGCCATACCACCTACATCAGAATTATGAGCAATATCTGCAGTCCAAGCGATCAGCTTTCCATTGGAGAAGACAGGCATTGCAAGTACGATATCATTCAAATGAGTAACACCTCCATAATAGGGGTCATTGGTCATAAAGACGTCACCCTCTTGAATATCGCCAGGCTTATTGTATTTTTGCAATATCACTTTTACTGCCTTGTCTAGCACTCCAATAAAAGCTGGAATTCCTGCACCAGAAGCTGCAATTTCACCCTCGGCATCCATTATTCCGGTGCCCATATCTAAAACTTCATAGATTATTGAGCTCATGGCTGTTTTTCTAATAGAGGCAAACATCTCATCTGCTGTTGCTTGAAGAGAGCTCTGAATTATTTCGAGAGTTATTGGGTCATATTCTATATTTTTTTTCATTTGTTCTCCTTGGAGTAGCTATTCGCTACTATAACTATAATTCAATATGTATATTTGAATAGCCATCAATATACACTTTATTTTCTGGATGGACAACTGTAGTTGAGCCAGAGTCTTCAATTATTGCAGGACCAATAAATTCCATTCCTGGTTTAAGTTTTTCTCCGTCATAGAGGGTCGCATTGTGAGAACCTTCAAGGGCATAATCAACCTCCCTCTCACCTTTTCTGGCCTCTTCTTCAGTAGCACCACTGCTTGGCATTTCTTTCATTTCAAGTTTGCCCACTTCAGAAGTAGCAACAACATGAATTCCAACAAGCTCAACTGGCATATCAAGTCGATACGTATATTCATGCTCATAAGTTTCATGAAATACTCTCCCTATTTCAACTATTTGTTGATCTGTTATCGATCCACTAGAGAGTGGAACCTCTGTTGTGTGCTCCTGATTCTTATATCTAAAGTTACCATAACGCATGAATTTAATATTTGTCTCTTTTATGCCTTCCAACTTAAATTGAGATATTGCTTGAGACTCAACTTCAGAAAAGGCTGATTCAATATCAGTTCCGGCGCCTTCAACAAGATCTGCAAGATGCGTAATGAAATAATCACGTCTTAAGTCAGACATCATCATTCCCCATGCTGAAAATACAGAGGCAGCCGCTGGTATCACAACCTTCTTAACTCCAAGTTCCTGTGCCAAAGCTACTGCATGCATTCCACCTCCACCTCCAAATGCAACTAATACAAAATCACGAGGATCAAAACCTCTGTTAAGCGATACTAACTTCAAAGCATTAATCATATTATTATTCGCAATTCGTATAATGCCTCTTGCAGCCTCAGTAGGAGAAATTCCTAATCCCTTGCCAACCTTTTCTAGAGAAGATTTGGCAGATTTCATATCTGCCTTAATAGAGCCTCCACAAAAGTAATCTTTATTTATGCGGCCTAGCTCTATGTTAGCGTCTGTAGTTGTTGCTTCCTCTCCACCTTTGCCATATGACGCTGGACCAGGAATTGCGCCAGCTGATTGAGGGCCTACATGAAGCTTATCAAATTCATCAACCCATGCTATAGATCCACCACCATTTCCAATCTCAACTAGATCAACGACAGGAACCATTATTGGATATCCAGCACTTTTTTCATCTCTCTCTATCCAGTAATTTGTCATGATTTTGACTTTACCATTCTCAATCAGAGAGCATTTAGCTGTTGTTCCACCTATATCTAGAGCAATTACATTTGGTTCATTAATTAATTTTCCAAGCTCTGCAGCGCCCCAAAATCCAGATGCTGGACCAGACTCTACCATTGTTATTGGAATTCGAGAGACTGACTCTAAGGAGTCCACTCCACAATTAGATTGCATAATATAGGGACTACCTTTAAAACCTTTTTCACTTAATCCAGATGCAAGTTGCCTTAAATATTTTTCTGCTGCCGGTTGAACATAAGCTGATAGAACTGCTGTGCTCGTCCTTTCATACTCTCTCCATTCTCTAGTAATTTGATGAGAGGCAACTACTGAAACTTCAGGCCACAACTGTTTTATCTCTTTCATAACAATCTCTTCATGAGCAAAATTTGCATAGCTATGTAGAAAACAAATAGCAACTGCTTCAACTCCTTCTGATTTGAAGTCATCCAAAATATTTGGCAATGGAGACATATCTAGAGGTTCACTTTCTTCACCTTGGTAGCTCATTCTTCCTGATAGTTCACGTCGAAGATATCGAGGAACAAATGGGACGGGTTTTTGATAATGCAGATTAAAGAAGTCGGGACGATTGCCACGAGCTATTTCGAGACTATCACGAAATCCTTTGGTTGTAATTAATCCAACTTTTACCCCTTTCCTTTCAGTGAGTGAGTTGATAATAACAGTTGTTCCATGTGCTAGAAAGTCTATCTCAGAGGGGTTTACATTCCCTTTTTCGAGAACGTTAAGAACTCCTGTTTCAAAATCTGGTGGAGTTGTATCAGACTTTGCAGTAATAACTGAGTGTTGGCCACTCTTAATATTGGTTTCAAAGCAAACTAGGTCAGTAAATGTTCCACCAACATCTGTTGCAACACGTATTGTTGATTTTTTCATATCCATTCTCTTATGTTTTTTTTATTAGGTTAAGTAAAAAGCATGAAATAGCTGGAAGCTTGATTTTTTCAAGCTCATTAATTTTTTCTAAGGTAAAGTAATTTTCTTTATCAAGACAGTTAACTGTTCCCAATAATTGTCCATCTACAATAATGGGTAAGTTGCACACAGACTGACAACCTAAGCTTTGTATTAATTTGAAGTCTGAAAATACCTTAGCTATATCATCAATATTATTAGCAACAAAAGACTTATGGCCATCCAAAACAGTTTCGGTCCAAGATGATTTTTCAATTGGTTTAATACCAGAGACTGGGTATTCAATTGGCATATTTGAATATACTCTTTGAGCCACTGCATTTGGAATGTCAAATGTAGTGAGTGTAAAAAGCTTTATTCCTACTGTCTTGTTAACAAATTCATAGAATTTGTCAAATGCATCTTGGGGATGATTATTTTTTTTCGATAAAGAGTCTAATAATTCAGAATATGCAGTCATTTATAATCCTGTACTAATTTTCCTTCATGTGAAAGTTCAGATCCATACTGTGATCTTTAGAAAAAATTAGATTTCCACGACAATCAAAAATTCCAGGAATCTCCTTGTTAATCTCATTGTCTCCAAAAACATTCATTGTGCAAACATGCAAAAGAGTAGTTACTTTGTCAGTATGATTCCACGCTGAATGACTTTTTGATGAGTCAAAATGAAGAGAGTCGCCTGTTTCAAGAATATTGACCTTACCATCAATATAAATAGTAATAGCTCCTTCTAGTATGTAAAAAAATTCTTCACCTTCATGACTTATAGACTCTGTTCTATGACCAGGCAATTCATGAATGATTACACTATTAAGAGTATGTCCAGGAAAGGAGTCAGATAGACGCTCATATTGAAGTCCATTTTTATTAATCGTATAGACATCGCGCTCTTGATGTCTTGTTATCGATGATTTACTTTTGGGCTGGCTAAGAAAATTAGAAACATCAGACTTGAGAAAATTTGCAATAGCAGTCAATGAGGTCAGTGATGGTGAGGTTAACCCTCGTTCAACTTGAGAAATAAATCCTATTGAGAGCCCTGATGAAGTAGCTACCTCTTTCATCGATAGTTTAAGTTCCTTTCGTCTAAGTCTTAGTCTTTCTCCTAAAGAATTTTCTGGATCTTCTTGAATTATTGCAGAGTTTTTTTTCATATGAGGCTGAGCGTAAAAATTTTAGTATAGGTAAAATATATTAACATATTTTTTATTTAAATTAATCTATATGACTAAAAAAATATCAAAATTTAGTATAACTAAAATATATTAGTCAAAATTATAAAAGTGTGTTAATATTAATCTCCAGTTAATAAAGTTAACTAGGATTATTTTTTTTATAGGAGAGATAAAATGAATGTTAAATATAGCAAAAAGCCTATAGGTATTATTGCATCAATCTTTTTCGCAATTTTATTTACATTTAGTTCAAATGCGGTTTATGCAAAGAGCTATGAAGTGGCTTATTTATCAGCAAGTTCTGCCAATACTTGGCTTGGAGCATCTGTTAAAGCAATGGAGGCTGTTGCTGGTAATAATGATATAAATATTACTGAGTTTGATGCACAGTTTGATCCTGCAAAACAAACATCACAACTTCAAGATGCAATTGCATCAGGTAAATATCAAGGCATTGTTGTATGTGCAATTTATGGGGTTGGATTGATTCCTGATATTGAAGAAGCAATAGCTGCGGGTATTGAGATTGTAGTTCTTAATCAAATTGTTGGTCCTGATTTAACTACATCAGATCCTCAAGTTGATGGAATAGCTGCATCTGTTTTAGCTTCACCTTACCGTTCGGGTACTCGTCATGGAGAGCTAACAGTTAGAGCTTGTGAAGGTAATGACAATTGTGAAGTTGTCTTCATTTATGGAATTAAAGGAATACCATTAGATGATGCAATTAGACAAGGGTTTGATGATGTTATTTCGCAACACCCTTCAATTAAGGTTGTAGCTGAAGGTGAAGGCAAGTATCTAGGACCAGATGGTGGTATCGCAGCAACACAGGATATTCTTAGCATGAATAGCTCATTTGATGTAATGGTTGGTGCTGATCAATCAATACAGGGAGCTGCAATTGTATTAGCTGATGAGGGTATGACAGGCCAAGTTAAATTAATTGGTTTGGGCGGCTCTGCCCCTGCAATTGAGGGGATAGCGAATGGTACATGGTTTGGTGGCGTCTATGGCGCGCCAGGAGATGAGGGAACATTTGCTATGGAAGCAATGGTTGATGCATTAAAAAATGGTGTTGATCAGGGTGGCATTGACCCACTAACTACTGCTCCGGATAATGGCCTAATAACATCTGAAAATGTTTCTAAATTTTCAGCTCAGTGGGATGGCTAATAGATAAACTTTAAAACCCTTAGTATTCATAAGGTCTGCTAAGGGTTTTGCCCTCTTTAAAAGCATTAAATACTAGATTAATTTTGGTTTACTATAGGAAACTATAGTTGATTAGTAATCCTTATAAAAACTAGACTATTTTTAAACTTTTAACTATGAAAAGTAATAATTCAGCACACAAAATCATGTATTTAAACCCAGTAGGGTTTGATGCTTATGATGCGTTTTTTGCAGAAATGATAAGAAAGAACAAGTTTCCAACTTCAGAAGTTCAAGTAACATCACTTTCTCCATCAGTGGGGCAAATGGATAATCTAGAGTATCGAACTTATAATGCACTTATAGCTACAGATCTTATTAAGGCAACAAGACAAGCATCAGTCGAAGGATTTGATGCACTAATTATTGGATGTTTTTACGACCCATTCTTATTAGATGCTAGAGAAATTTCTGGCGATATGGTTGTTGTTGGACCATGCCAATCTTCGATCGAAATCGCATTAAAGTTATCCAACTCTTTCTCTGTTATTATAGGACAAAAAAAATGGCAACATGAAATGCAATCGACAGTCATAGAATATGGTTATGGAGATCATCTGGCCTCATTTAGAGACGTTGGTATGACTGTTCCAGAGTTTCAAAAAGACCATAAGCTAACAGAAAAAAACTTAATAGAGGCAGCTCGTCTAGCAATAGAAGAAGATGGCGCAGAATCTATAATATTAGGCTGTACATTGGAATTTGGTTTTTTTGAAAAAATTCAAAATAAATTTAATATTCCAGTCATAGATCCTTCAATAGCCGCATTAAAACAAGCAGAGCAGGCCGCTATTTTAAAGAATCAATTTGGCTGGAAGCCTTCAAGGCAATGGAGCACTGAAGCCCCACCTGAAAATGATATTAATCGCTTTGGTTTGTTCAAAGAAGACTATCATTTTGGAAATCGTATAATTGTTTAATAAGTATTAAATCCAGTGGAAAAACATAACAATAATGCCAAGGCTTTTATTAGTTTTGATAAAGTAAGTAAGAGCTTTGGTGCAACCAAAGCGCTAATTAACTGCTCTGTATCTTTTGAGGTAGGGAAAATTCATGCCTTGGTTGGAGAGAATGGGGCGGGTAAGTCTACTCTTGGTAAGCTTATTCTTGGCGTACATAAGCATGATTCAGGCTCTATTAAAATTGATGGAAAGGAGTCTTTTTTGTCTTCACCGAGGGAGTCTGTAAAGCAAGGATTGGTAGGAATTTCACAAGAACTGTCATTATTGCCAGACCGGTCAGTTGTTGATAATATTGCCATAGGAAGAGAGACAACTATAGGGCCATTTGTCTCAAACAAGCAGACACTTGAAAAAGTTGAAGCCGTAATGGAAAAGTATGATCTCTATATTGAGCCTAGTAGAGTTGTTGGTTCGTTATCTGTTGCAGACCAACAAAAAGTTGAAATTCTTAGGGCGCTCAATACTAATGCCCGCTTAATAGTTTTTGATGAGCCAACTGCTCGTTTAGCAAGTCATGAAGCTGACCAACTCCATAATTTAGTCCACTCTTTGGCAAAGTCTGGAACTGCAGTTGTATACATTTCTCATTTTCTCGAGGAAGTATTAAAAATTTCAGATACTATTACTTTATTAAGAAATGGTGAAAAAGTAAGAACTGAGCCAACATCCAAGGAAACCAAAAAAAGCCTTATTGAGGGAATGACTGGAAGAGATGCTGGAAATTTATTCCCAAAAAAACCAAAAATTAATGAAAAAAGTGAGGTGCTTTTGAAAGTAAAGAGTCTTTCTCGTGCAAACGAATTTAAGGATGTTTCGTTTGAAATTAAAAAAGGAGAGATCCTTGGAATTGCTGGATTAGTAGGATCTGGGCGTAGCGAGCTTGCACATGCTATATATGGGAATAGAATGCCAGATAGTGGCTCTATAGAATTAAATGGTAAAGAATTTATAACTAAGAATGTGGCTCACTCAATAAAAAATGGTATGGCAATGGTTCCAGAATCAAGAAGAGACCAGGGTCTAATTTTAGAGCGTTCTCTATTAGAAAATACATCATTGCCATATTTGGAGCAATTTACATCCTGGATTTATGGCTTAAATAAAAATGATGAATATAGTGAGGTAGATGATAGTTGTAAAACAACTATGATAAAACATGGTGGGCTAGAGAAAGAGGTTCAATATTTATCAGGGGGAAATCAACAAAAAGTTTTATTTGCTAGGGCTGCAATGAATAAACCTAAGTTGCTTATAGCAGATGAGCCAACTCGTGGCGTTGATATTGGAGCCAAACAGGTAATTTATGAGCTCATTTCTCAATTATCAAAAGTAGGTGAAGCAGTTTTATTAATTTCATCAGAAGTAGAAGAGATTATTGGTATGGCACATCGGACACTAGTTATGTCTCGTGGGAAAGTTGTAGCCGAATTAAAAGGAAATCAAATAACAAAGTCTGCAATTATGGAGGCCGCTTTTGAGCAGGATTAATAATATGAATAATGCATTAGAGTATTCAAAAAAACATGGTATTGCCATAATCACTATTTTACTTTTTATTGTATTAGCATTAACAACTGATGGTTTTTTTACTGAGAGAAACCTTAGAAATATTCTAGACCAGCAATCTACGATTCTTATTGCTGCATCATTTATGACAATTGTCATTATTTCAGGTAATTTTGATATTTCTGTTTCATCAATTTTTGTGGTTTCACCTCTATTTGCCTTATATGTTGAGAATGCAACTGGAAATATATTTTTGGCTGTAATCGCTGGAATCCTTATTGGGCTAGCAATGGGAGCATTTAATGCTATTGTTGTAACGTACTTTAAAGTTAATTCGTTCATAGCAACTTTAGCAACCTCGTTTATGTTTTTTGGGCTAGGATACTTAATAAGCGATAGGTCTTTAATGAGACCCATGGGAGATGCTTACCAACAAATTGCACGAACAAAGTTTTTTGATATTACTTCTGCTACCTGGCTTGCAATAGGCGTTGTAATCATAGCAAGTATAATATTAACGCGAACGAGATTTGGCCGTAATGTTTTTGCAACTGGTGGAAATCAAGAGGCTGCTCGTTTAGCAGGTGTAAGTGTGTCTAGAGTTCAAGCTGCAACTTTTATTCTACTTGGAGGTGCTTCTGCGTTAGCAGGTATTGTGAGTTCTTCAAGATCTATTTCTGCACAACCATCAGATGATTTTAGCTTCGTATTTGCTGTGTTAACTGCTGTAATTGTTGGAGGCACATCTATTGCTGGAGGTAAGGGAGCTATTTGGAGAACAGTAGCAGCTGCTTTCTTTTTGGCCTTCATGAGTAATGGTTTTAATTTGAATCAAATCGACCCACTTTGGCAAAGAATAATACTTGGACTTGTAATCGTTATTGCTGTTGCAATCGATTCGTGGTCACAACGAAAAAATGCTTAAATAATATGATGATTAAAGTTGGAGAATCTAGATGATTAGAATTGGTGTAGACGTTGGCGGAACTAATACTGACGCAGTAGTAATGAAAGGTGAAAAATTTTTGGGAGGTGCTAAAAGCCCTACTACTAAAGATATCTTAACTGGAGTTGAAAATGCAATTCATGGAGCCTTAGTTGAGGCAAAGACATCCTCTGATAGTGTGAAAGTTTTAATAATAGGCACTACTCATTTTGTGAATGCTTTAGTTCAGCGGACTAATCTGGCGCAAACTGGTTTAATAAGGATGTGTCTACCTTCAGGCTCATCAATCCTTCCTTTTGCTGACTGGCCAAAATCTCTTGTTGGTGGTATGAAAGGAACTTACCAGCTTATTAAAGGCGGTTATGAAATGACTGGTAGTGAAATATCTCAACTTGATCATGATGAGCTTATAGGTGCAGCTAAAAGGCTAAGTGATACTGGTTGTAATCAAATTGCAATTAGTTCAGTCTTTGCAACCGTTAGAGGTGATATGGAGGAAGAGGCTTTAGAAATATTAACTAAAGCAATGCCAGATCTTAGCGTTACTCTTAGCAAGAGTATTGGTGGTATGGGGCTTCTTGAAAGAGAGAATGCGGCAATTATTAATGCTTCTTTGAGACCACTTGCGACAGAAGTTGTAGATTCTTTCAAGCTTCTTCAGAAAAGCTTAAACCTTTCATGTCCAATGTTTTTTACTCGTAATGATGGAACCTTGATTGAGGCAAAAGAGGTTGTAGAGCTTCCTGTTCTGACTTTTGCTTGTGGGCCAACTAATTCAATGAGAGGAGCTGCATTTCTTTCAGGCTTAAAAGATGCTTTAGTGGTTGATGTTGGTGGGACCACAACAGATGTTGGAGAGGTTAAAGATGGATTTCCTAGGTTGGCCGGCACTTCTGTTATGGTTGCTGATGTCAGGACTAACTTTGCAATGCCAGACGTAATAAGCATTGGCCTAGGAGGTGGCTCTATTGTTGCAAATAAAGAGCCCATGGCTATTGGACCAGTTTCTGTAGGACATGAACTTTTACAAAAAGCAGCCGTATTTGGAGGTGATACTTTAACTGCAACGGACCTTGCAGTTGCAGCAGGGCGATGTAAAGTTGGAACTAATTCACCACCATCTATAAGTTCTATTGATAAGCTTATTGAGATTTTAGATAAGATGGTTTCAGATCAAGTTGCAAGAGCTAGAACAAGCAATAAGTCCATTCCAGTAATAGCTGTTGGCGGTGGAAGTGTAATGATGCCCTCTGAGATTGATGGATTAGAAGTCATCACACCTAAACATAATGACCTTGCTAATGCAGTTGGTGCAGCTATTGCTCAAGTCAGTGGACAGGTATCTCGTGTAGTGTTGCTCAATGACAATGTTGATCGTGAAAGTGCTATAAAAGAAGTGACAGAAGAGGCTACAAGTCTTGCAGTTAAGAGACATGCTGACCCTAAATCTATTACAATCTTAACGCAATCGGATGTGCCACTTTCATATTTGCCAGGTAATAATTTATTAGTTAACGTTACCGTAGTTGGTGACCTTTTAATGGAGGAATTGTAATGAGTATTAAAAAACTAACCTTTGTTGATAACAAATCGATTAATGCTGTTGCTATTGGAGGCGCAGTTCTTGGCTCAGGTGGAGGTGGAGATCCTTATGTTGGAAAATTAATGACTCAACAAAGTATTAACGAGACTGGAGGTGTCAAGGTTATTGACATAGAAACTTTGCCTGATGATGCTTTAATTTTGCCTATTGCTATGATGGGCGCCCCAACAGTCATGGTTGAAAAGTTTCCATCTGGCAACGAGTTTGCTCAACTAATTCCAATGATTGAAAAAATGCTGACTAAGCCAGTTGCAGCAATTTTATGCATTGAGGCTGGCGGCTTAAATTCTACCATTCCTTTTGCTGCTGCATCAAAATTAGGTCTTCCAATAATAGACGGTGATGCTATGGGCAGGGCTTTTCCTGAGTTGCAGATGGTAACTTTTACTTTGGGAGGTATAAGTGCAACTCCTATGGCTATGGTTGATGAAAAAGGTAATGGCTGTAATTACGATACAATCAGTAATGTATGGACTGAGAAACTTGCACGTGCAATAACTATTGAAATGGGGGGCTCTGCAATGTGCAGTCTTTACCCAGTTTCTGCTAAAGATTGCAAAAAATATTTGATTAAAGGAAGCTTGTCTTTGATTCATCATATTGGATCAATTATTGAAAAACATAGTTTCAACGCTTACCAAATACTTGTTAAAGAATTAAATGGAAAGCACCTTTTCCAAGGAAGAGTGAGAGATGTTGAAAGATTTAGTGAAGGGGGCTTTAATCGAGGCGTAGTTCGACTTGAAGGTATAGATGATTTTGCTAGTCGAGAGGCAAAAGTTGATTTTCAAAATGAATTTTTAGTTGCAATGGAGGGCGACAATGTCCTTGCTACTACACCAGATTTGATTTGCATGTTTGACGCTAATACTGGCGATCCTGTTACTGCTGAAACAATAAAATATGGGTTGGCTATTAATGTACTTGGGTTGCCATGTGACCCAATTTGGCAAAGTAAGGAGGCAATCGATATGATTGGACCTCGCTACTTTAAATACGATATAGACTATAAGCCTCTAAAATAAATTTTATTAAAGATTTTCAAAGAGAAACTAATATTTTTAGGCTGCTATGCAGAGGCTTGGGTCCCAGTACTCATCTTCAATGTCTCCCATCGAAAATATTAACCCGACTATGTCAGTAAAAGAGAATTTTTCAATATCTCCTACAGCCATAATGTATTGCCCTGTGTTTGAGTCATTAAAGACCTTGATGTAGTATGTTCCTGCTTCATAGACTCGATCAGATAAGAAGTTTTTACCAATTTCTGGGCCATTCCAATACCATTGTTTTCCATACTCTTCATACCATGGTGTCCACTCAAAGTTTTCACCATCAGCAAGATCGATTTTATGAAAATCCGAGTCTAAGACCTCAAACGAGAATTTACTTTCCAATGAACACTCGCCTATTTTGGCAGCAAGAATGCCTGCATAAAAGTCAAAATCAATATCTGACTGAATACGATAATAGTGAGGGTCTCCAGTGAGGGTTGAGTAGATAGCTTTTGATATTTCAGGCTCCTCAATTTCATAAGGCGCATCTGGGGGGTAAGTTGAGCTTTCATTGAGAACAGGCTTATGGGCAAAAGCCTGTGAAATAAACGTCGATAAAAATAGTAAAGTAAGAAGTTGTCTCATAAAACTAATCATAGGCATAAACAAAGATAAGTGACCTTTTAAGTAATGTGGTTTTTTTTGAGCGTAATATTTTTAAATTAATTATCATCTGGCTCAATTGGCTCTGGGGCTAAAACATCTCTATTCCCTGCACTGTTCATTGCGCTAACAATCCCACTAGCCTCCATGTCCTCGATAATTCTTGCTGCACGGTTGTAGCCAATACGCATCCTTCTTTGGAGGCTTGATATTGAAGCTCTTCTGGTAGAGGTTACTATCTGAACAGCTTCATCAAATAGAGGATCAAGCTCTCCAGTTGTTTGGGTTTGGTCTTTATCACCAATCATCTCTGATTTTGGACTTAATATGCCATCTAGGTAGTTGGGGCTAGAGTTCTTTTTGAGATGTTTTACGACTCTTAAAATCTCACTATCCTCAACAAACGCCCCATGGACCCTTGTAAGGTGGGCGATACCTGGCGCCATGTAAAGCATATCTCCCATACCCAAGAGTTGCTCTGCTCCGGACTGGTCTAGTATAGTTCTAGAATCTGTTTTTGATGAAACCTTAAAGGACACACGAGTTGGTATATTGGACTTAATAAGTCCTGTTATGACGTCAACGCTTGGTCTCTGAGTTGCGACAATTAGGTGCAATCCAGCAGCTCGGGCCTTTTGGGCAATACGAACAATAAGACCTTCAACTCGTTTTGATTTAGCACGATCCTCTTGTGCTAATGCACCTAGCATGTCAGCATACTCATCTATGACTATTACAATAAGTGGAAGCGCTTCAAGTTCTGGATGCTCTTCACCTTCTTTAGCGGTGTCAGGATTAAAAGAGGGATCTAAAAGAGGTTTACCTGATTTTTTAGCACGTCTTTGTTTATCATTAAAAGACTCAATATTTCTAACACCAAACTTTGCTAAAAGGCTATAACGTCTTTCCATTTCATTGACTGACCACCACAGAGCACTAGCAGCTTCATTCATGTTTGTAACAACCGGGGTTAATAGATGAGGAATGTCTGCATAAGAGGCAAGTTCGACAATCTTAGGGTCAATCATAATGAATCGGACCTCTTCTGGAGAGGCCTTATAAAGTATGCTTAAAATAATCGCATTGAGTCCGACAGACTTACCCATTCCCGTTGCACCAGCAACAAGTAGGTGCGGCATTTTTGCAAGGTCAACCACGACAGGTTGTCCGTTAATATCTTTTCCAAGCCCCATGGAAAGGATTGATTTTGCTTTAATAAAGTTCTTACTAGACAGTATCTCTTTGAGTCCTATCATCTCACGATTATTATTTGGTATTTCAAGCCCTATGACAGGCTTTCCAGGAATCACATCAACAATCCTAACGCTCTCAACAAGGAGCGCTCTGGCGAGGTCCTTATTCAGGTTCATAATTTGGCTGACCTTAATTCCAGGGGCAAGAGAGATCTCAAATTGAGTAACAACTGGTCCAGGTGTAACCGCTGTAATTGCAACATCAAATCCAAAATCCTTAAGTTTTATTTCAACTTGCTGTCCCATCTCCACAAGAAATTCTTCTGTATATCCGAGTCCAGAATTATCAACATCATCTAAAAGTGTTAGGTCAGGAAGACCTCCAGTAGAACCTGCTTTAAAGAGGTTGCTACTTTGTTCTTTTTGAGGTTTGTCCGGCTTTTTTGGCTTCTCTACTTTATCTGCTTTTTTTACTGTCTCTGCTTTTTGAGCCGCAGGTGAAGTTGTTTCTCGAGCCGGCGATAATTTGGAGCTGATTATTTCTGGCTTAGCTTTTTCTTTTTTAATTGTGATGTGGGATTTTTCTTTACGAGGCCCTCTTTTAAATAGGGCGCTGCCAATATTTCTCCAAGAAGCGCTGGATGCGATACTAAAGCTAACAAAAATAATGCCTACATAAATAAGAGTAGATGAGCTGCCAAAAAGGCCATAAAAAAGCAATTCATGCATTGATTTTCCAATCATTCCTCCAGCTAAAAACGTTTCTTTTAGGCCTTCCATTACTTTTATTTCAGGAGCGTATTGATGAGCAAGTGCTGCAAGGAAGAATAGCATCACAAGATAAGATAAAAATCGAATCAGAAAGGTTAGTTGGCTTTGGCGCTCTTTATTTGCATCACGATGAAAGTTATAGCCTAGCCAAACAATAGATACGGGAACAACATAAGAAATATATCCTAGCACTCCGAAGCTTATGTCTCTTAGGTAGGCACCGATTATCCCAGCACTATTTTCAACTGGCTTGGCTAGTTCAGCCCCTCCTGTCCAAGGATCTTCAGTAGATGAGCCTGTTATAAGTGAAACAAAGAAAACAGCTCCTGCTGTTAAGAGCAAAATAAAAATTGACTCACTAATAAGTTTAGAGCGCGGATTATTTATAGGGGTATTTTGAGTTGTTCGTTTGTTATTTTTTTTCAAGACAGCTTATAATACTCATTTGATTAATTAGTATAAAGTATTTCATTATGAGTGATATCAAACATTGCCGAGTTTTGATTGTTGGTTCAGGCCCTGCTGGCTACTCTGCTGCAGTTTATGCAGCTAGGGCAAATTTAAATCCAGTCATGGTGAGTGGCTTAGAGCAAGGTGGTCAGCTTATGACAACAACTGACGTAGACAACTGGCCAGGAGATCATGATGGGCTTCAGGGTCCTGACCTTATGGAACGAATGAAGGACCATGCTTTAAGATTTAAAACAGAAATTATCAATGACCATATCACAAGTGTTGACTTTTCAAAGAGGCCATTTACCCTTCAGGGAGGCGATACAACTTATACAGCTGATGCGGTTATCATCTCGACGGGAGCAACTGCTCAATATCTTGGGCTAGAGTCCGAAGAAGCCTACAAAGGCAAAGGCGTCTCAGCCTGTGCAACCTGTGATGGTTTTTTCTACAGAGGCCAAAAAGTAGCAGTTATTGGGGGCGGTAATACCGCCGTTGAGGAGGCACTATACCTATCCAATATAGCAGATCATGTCACGGTGGTTCATCGAAGAGATAAGTTCAGGTCGGAGAAGATTTTATCTGATCAGCTTATGGAAAAAGCTAAAAATGGCAATGTCACTATTGAGTGGAACCATAATTTAGAAGAGGTTCTGGGTGATGACATGGGAGTTACTGGTCTTCGCTTAATAGGTAATGATGGCGCTAAGAAGGAAATTGATGTTCATGGGGTCTTTATTGCAATAGGACACACTCCAAATACTGGCGTCTTTGAAGGGCAGATTGAAATTAATAGTGGCTACATCAAAGTTAATGCAGGGCTTGGGGGTAATGCGACCCAAACAACTGTAGAGGGAGTCTTTGCAGCAGGCGATGTTGCAGACCATGTTTATAGACAAGCTGTTACTTCTGCTGGATCAGGTTGTATGGCGGCATTAGATGCCGAGAAGTATTTAGATAACTTATAGGTCAGGTAAGGCTTTCAGAGCTTGAATTCAAACTCAATTATAATTTGCCTTGTGTATAATTACGCGATTTGGCCATATAGCTCAGTTGGTAGAGCAAGGGACTGAAAATCCCTGTGTCCCTAGTTCAATTCTAGGTGTGGCCACCATTTTTAAAGCCGAATTAGACTGGTATTTAATTCGGCTTTTTAATCACTAATTTTCTAGTCTGAGGCGCGTGTCTTCCAGAAGAATAATGCTGCTAAAATTAGAGCTGGTATCATTCCCATTGGGTCAAATTTTGCTGCTCCAGTCGATATATGCAATACCTGAACTGCAACTAGACCAAGATTAATGTATACACCAAAGATCATTCCAACTTTCATTAGGTTGTCTCCAACCCAGCTTGGTGCCATCCATGAGAACAACCCTAGAGCAAATAATGGAATCGCTAAGATTTGTCCAAAAGAAACCATGTTAGGTGTTAAAGTCCATCCAGGCCCTTGAGCAGCCATCTCAGGCGCCACCCAAAATAATGCTGCATAGAGCCAAACAAAAATTGCTTGTGCTTTAAATAAATTTGATAAAGTCATTTCTTACTCCTAAAGTTATTAAAGTTTTCTCTCCATTGCTTCAAACTACCCAAGGTAATTTTTTGCTATTGAGAATTATAGTCATTCATTGCTAGATAAGTATGTTAATTTTTTCTAATGAAGTTGAGTTGGACTAATAAAATCTTGTTTTGAAGGTTGGAGAGTTTCCTGAATAAATAAAACACCTATCCTCACAAATTCAACAATTTCATAAAAGTCATTGGCATTTTCTTCAGTATCCATAAGGTCTGCATCGAGCTGTGAAATCTCACTTATATCTTTGATCATCTCTGTAACCTCTTCATTGGAGGTCTCTACTGAGCTCAGACCTAGGCCTATGAGAAAGCCTTGGCACCATTCAATCAGAGTAGTTGCCTGCTCTCTAAGAGGAGAGATATCATCTGCAATTACTGGCCAAAAATTTAGTGTTGGATCCGCAAGCTGCTCGTTGGTGTTATTGAAGACTTCGGCGAGAACTTGATGCGCCTCTTTTTCAAGCAGGTTATTAAGATCTATACTTACTAAAATTTCATTAAGCCAATCGTCCAGTTCAATGTCTTGCTTGACACAGTAGAAGCCACACAATAGTCCATGTGCTGAAGAGATTGTGTCATCAGTATTAAGTTTCTTGAGGGCATCCTTAGTAAGCTCATAGTTAATAGGCTGGCTCATAATTTAAAATGCTCCAGCTAAAATTTCCATAACTGCCATTCGCACAGCTATGCCATTGGTAACTTGCTGCAATATCACAGACTGAGTGCCATCAGCAACCTCTGAGCTGAGTTCTATGCCTCTATTAACAGGGCCAGGATGCATGATAATTGCATCTGGCTTTGCAAGTTTTAAGTTTTCTGATGTAATGCCAAAACCCTCAAAGTAGGTTTGCTCATCAGGAATATCTGCGGCAATCATTCTCTCTTTTTGAAGCCTGAGTGAAATGATGACATCAGCATCCTCTATTCCCTGTTCTAGGCTCTCAAAGCGCTCAAGACCAGGTGTTTCTTCTTTATAGTGAAGGGTTTCTGGAGCGATAAGTCTAATATCAGATGTTCCTAGGGTTTTCATTGCTTGAATGTCAGATCGAGCAACTCGAGAATGGCGAATATCTCCCACAATAGCCACTGATAAGTTGTCGAATGATTTTTTATGTTGCCTTATAGTTAGCATATCCAATAGAGCCTGAGTTGGATGTGCATTGATACCATCTCCAGCATTGATTATGGAGACTCCCTCTAGATTTTCAGCTACTCGATGTGGAAGGCCATTTTGCTGATGCCTAATAACAAACATATCAATTTGCATAGCCTTCAGGGTATGCATTGTGTCCATCAATGTTTCATTTTTTTTGGTTGCTGAGTTAGCAAGGTCGACATTGATTGTTTTAGCACTAGTTCTCTTTGCAGCAATTTCAAAGGTGTTTCGGGTTCTCGTTGAGGGCTCAAAGAAAAGATTGGCAACAGACATGTCTCTTAATATTTTAGATTTCTGGAGTTTAAATTTTTGATCTAAAAGGTCATCAGCCACAGTGAGGATTTTTTCAATTTGTTTTTTTGGTAGCCCCTCAAGACCTAAAAGATGGATGAGTCTTCCATCCGAGTTGAGCTGAGCGTCGTTGCTAATCGCGTAAGGTTTCATTGAGCCAGGTCTGCAAAATTAGTTCTGCTGATCTTTTATCTACTTCACCCCTGTCAGCATTATGATGAGCGTAGTGCCATTTTAGTTGTTTTTTTGCTTCCGAAGAGGACAAATATTCATCGATAAAGAAGACATCAATACTGTAGCGCTTTTCAAGTTTTTTGCCAAAGGATTTTGCAATAAATGTCATCTCTTGTTCTTTATTCTCTTTGTCAAGTGGTAGGCCTACAATAAATGCATCGGGATTGCGCTGCTTGATTATTTCCTCAAGTTGATTCCAGTTTGTGGAGCCATCTTTATTATGAATTACCGTTTCAATACCATGTGCTTTTGATGTGAGGCTATTTGCTATAGCAATGCCAGTTCTCTTTGTGCCAACATCAAAACCGAGGAAGGTTTTGACTGTCATTGAAGCTGTTGAAAGAGTTCATAGCCCACATAACCATCAGCAACAAAGCCAATATCAGACTGAAATCTTCTAGTAGCATCTCTAGTTTTAGGGCCTGCCATTCCATCTGGGGTGCCAGTATCATAGCCCAAAAGATTAAGAGTATTTTGAATTTGCATAATATCTTCTCTGCTCAGAAGAGGCTCATCAAGAGTCTTGGCAGATAGCCTACCTGCGCCATTAAGCCTGTCGGATAAGTGCGCTACTGATAGCGCATACAAGAGTGAACGATTCCATCCCATAATTACATCAAAGTTTCTATACACTAGAAATGCAGGGCCTTCATGACCCATTGGTACGATTAATGAGGCTTTAAAGTTAGACCTTGGAAGAGCAGAGCCATTGCCTCTTAAAACGCCGAGTGCAGCCCATTCATTAACTGTTTTTTCATTTTTAAGGCCAGTGAGTCGATAATCAAAGTTTTTTGGAATTAGTGCTTCGCGGCCCCATTTCTCTCCTTTTTTCCAGCCTAGTTTCTTTAAAAAATTACCAGCACTTGCATAGATATCCTCTTTATCATCCCAAAGATTAACTTTGCCATCTTTGTTTGCATCAACACCATATGCAAGAACATTAGTTGGCATAAATTGAACAGCTCCAATTGCTCCAGCCCAAGAGCCTGTTGCATCAATTGGAATCGTATTGTTGTCCATTAGTTTTAAGGCCGCAATGAGCTCTCTTGTGAAGAAGTTAGAGCGTCTTCGGTCAAAGGCCAGTGTAGCCAAAGATTGAATCAAGCTTTCATTCCCCATATAGTTTCCATAATTACTCTCCAGCCCTAAAAAAGCAACAATTACATAGGATGGTACTCCGTATTTTTGAGAGGTTTTGTTGAGTAATGAGGCGTTATGTTTTAATGTATCATTTCCATTGTTAATGCGCGTTTTGCTAATTCTTTTGTTGAAATAGTGCCAAAAGTTTTGACTAAACTCTGCTTGAGCACCATCTTTGGTAATAATAGACGGGTCCGGGGCAATAAGTCCAGAAAATGCTTGGTCAATCGTTGATTTAGAGACGCCCTGTTCGATTGCAGATATGCGAACTTGGTCTAAAAAGTCATCAAATGAATCTGAATTTGCAAAAACACTTGTTGTAAGAAAAACAAGACAAAAAAATCTTAAAAACATATATGAATTATAATGAGTAAATGTTCTCTTATTTTAATTAATCTAACTCAAGATGTCGACCTATAAACCGCTTGCCGATATATTAAGACCTTCCAAGTTTAGTGATTTTGTTGGTCAGAAACATTTGCTTGATACTGATAAACCAATCGGAAAAGCATTGATAGACAACCAGCTCCATTCCATGATTTTATGGGGGCCTTCTGGCGTTGGAAAAACAACTTTGGCAAGAATAATTTGTGGGCAAATGGGCGCTCATTTTGAGCAAATGTCGGCAGTACTTGATGGAGTTAAAGAGCTCAGAAATATCATCAAACATGCTGAGCTCTATAAGCAAAATGACACAAGCACTATTCTCTTTGTTGATGAAATTCATCGATTCAATAAAGCTCAGCAGGACGGCTTTTTACCTCATATAGAGTCTGGACTCATTACCTTGATAGGGGCTACAACTGAAAATCCTTCATTTGAAATCAATTCAGCCCTGCTATCAAGATCAAGGGTGTATATTCTAAAAAAACTCAGTCATGAGGAGCTTGAAATCATTGCTCTTAGGGCAATGAAAGAGCAAAATATGAGTTTTGAGAGTGATGGTTCTTTGCCCCTTATCATCGAAAATAGTGATGGAGATGCTAGAAGGCTTATTAACATTATAGAACAATTAGCCAATACTTCAGGTAAGAAACTTACTAATAAAGATGTCATTAAAATACTTCAAAAGAAGCTGAGCATTTTTGATAAAGGTGGAGACATTTTTTATCAGCAGCTCTCAGCATTTCATAAATCAGTTAGAGGTTCATCTCCAGATGGAGCGCTCTACTGGATGGCAAGAATGATTGTGTCAGGTTGTGATCCAAAAGTTATTGCCAGAAGACTTCTAGCAATAGCCTCAGAAGATATAGGTAATGCCGACCCAAGAGCACTGCAAATTACAATTAATGCTTGGGATGTTTATGAGCGTGTAGGAGACAAAGAGGGTAACCGTGCTATTGCACAGGCAGCAGTGTTTTGTGCATGCGCGCCTAAATCTAATGCAGTATATAAGGCCTTTAATTCAGCAATTGAGGCTGCAAATGAAACCAATGATTTAGAGGTTCCTGTTCACTTGAGGAACTCACCAACCAAACTTCTTAAGGAGCTAGGTTATGGAAAGGATTATCGCTATGCTCATGATGAGCCAGGGGCAATTAGTAAAGGGCAAACCTATTTCCCTGAAGAGATGGGAGAAAAAATATATTATGAACCTACTGATAGAGGTCTAGAGATTAAAATCAAAGAAAAACTTGTTCAGCTTAGGTCAGAACTATGAGCATCCTGTCATCTATTACAAGTATCGGTATTGGCGCCACGATTGGTGCTTCATGTAGGTACTATATTGGCGTCTTGTCAATTCAATATTTAGGAAAAGGGCTTCCTTATGGGACCTTAATCTCAAATATTATTGGTTCATTTATAGCGGGTGTTTTAATTATATTGATCCTGGAAAAGCTTTTTCTTAGTGAGGCCTATCGGCTGATGCTACTTGTTGGTCTGGCAGGGTCTCTGACAACGATGTCAGCACTCTCTGTTGAGTCCATTGAAATGCTGAGCATGGGCCATTACTCCCAAGCGTTTATTAACATTACATTAAACTTAAGTCTCTCGCTTTTAGCTGCAAGTCTTGGTGTTATAACTATGAAATATATTTTGAATTTAGCTTAAAGCTAGCATTTTTTCAACTTCATCTAAAAGCATCGAAGAGATGTTAATGCCGAATTCTTTGTCAAGCTCTCGAATACATGTTGGACTAGTCACATTGATCTCAGTAATGTAATCACCTATGACATCAAGGCCAACAAAGATAAGTTTTTTTTCAATCAGTAATGGCGCAATTTGATTACAAAGATATCGATCTCTATCAGATAGGGGTTGACCCACACCGATTGCACCAGCAGCTAAGTTGCCTTTAAAGCTGCCCTTGGCAGGAAGCCGTGCTAGAGCAAAGTCAACTGGTTTTCCATTAATTAGAAGAATGCGCTTATCGCCATCTTTTATTTCTGGCAAGAACTCTTGCGCCATAATATATCGAGTCTGATTATTGGTTATTTTTTTTAGAATCTCATTAATTTTTTTATCACCCCTTGATAACTTATAAATATCTGTCCCACCCATCCCGTCTAGGGGTTTAACAACAACCGTTGACAATCTATCAACAAATTTCTCGAGTTTATTAATTTTTGAACTAACGAGAGTTTTTGGAATGCAGTCAGGAAAGTTAAGAGCAAAGAGTTTTTCATTAGCATCTCTGAGTGAGCTTGGTTTATTTATAACCATAACGCCGTCAGATTCAAGTTGCTCCAGCAGATATGTTGCGTAAATATAATCCATGTCAAATGGCGGATCTTTTCTCATAAAAACAATATCAAGAGAACTTAAATCCAAAACTTTTGAGGCTTCAGATTGATACCAGCTTGTTTCTGAATCTTTAACATCTGTTCTTTTTGAATTTGCATGAACTCTGCCCTCAGAATAAAACATATCTGAGCTATCAAAGATTTGAATTTCCCAGCCTCGAGACTGTGCCTCTAACATCATCGCTAGTGAAGAGTCTTTGTTTGGCTTGATGTTGGAAATATCATCCATCAAGACGCCGAGTCTAATTGGCTTCATCGGGATATTATAATGTAATCAGATTAAATGTTAATAAGCATAACGGGCAAAAAATATTGAATTGGCAAGGTTTTGGGCGTATAATTTCGCCTCTTTAGTGCGGGGTGGAGCAGCATGGTAGCTCGTCGGGCTCATAACCCGAAGGTCGTAG
Source organism: Candidatus Thioglobus sp. (assembly GCA_028345055.1). Classification (GTDB taxonomy): domain Bacteria; phylum Pseudomonadota; class Gammaproteobacteria; order PS1; family Pseudothioglobaceae; genus Pseudothioglobus. The sequence continues at coordinate 73,826 of JAOMCO010000003.1, forward strand.
GTTCAAATCCTACCCCCGCTACCAATTAAGACCCCCTCTTTTGGGGGTTTTTATTAGGAGTTTTTTTGGCTAAGATAGCGGACAAAGTGCTTTCGATACTTAACCCAAGCGTCCATGACCTGGGCTATGAATTATTGGGCGTTGAATATGTACCAAGTGGAAAGCACTCTGTATTGAGACTATATATAGATTCAGATGAAGGCATAGGAGTTGATGATTGTGAGACTGTATCTCGCCAAGTAAGTGCGATAATGGATGTTGAGGATCCTATTAGTGGTCAATACAACCTTGAGGTTTCCTCTCCAGGTATTGAGAGGCCTCTATTTAGTTTTCCTCACTACAGACGTTTTTTAGGGCATGATGTGCGCATAAGAACCTACAGGGCGATTGAGGGTAGAAGAAATTTTTCAGGCACAATTGGAAGCGTGAGTGAGAATAGTAATACAATAGAGTTAGTTACAGAACTGGGGTCTGTTACTTTAGACATAGATTTAATTGAAAAAGCAAATTTAGTTGCTCATTTTTAGGAGAAGCCAATGGATGGCAAAGAGTTATTTTTAATGATTGAGGCAATCTCAAATGAAAAGAACATTACTAAGGAGGATGTTCTGGAGTCATTGGAAGAGGCATTAGCTGTTGCCACAAAAAAACGAAGCAATATTGAAGTGCGCGTCGAAGTTGACAGGCATTCAGGTGAGTTTAAAACTTTTAGACAATGGCAAGTTATCGAGGATGGGGAAGATTTTGTTGATGATGATGGCACAATGTTTGATTCAGAACTGCACATATACCAAGCCGATTCAAACGGACTAAATATTGATGAGTTTGTTGAGGAGCCAATGGAGTCGCTTGAATTTGGACGAATTGCAGCGCAGGTTGCTAAACAAGTTATTATTCAAAAGGTTCGTGAAGCTGAAAGAACAGTTGTAGTTGATAACTACTCTGAGCGAGTTGGCGAGGTTGTTATGGTTACAGTTAAAAGAGTTGATAGAGGCAATGTCTACGTAGATATGGGAGGCATCGATGGAATGATTTCAAAATATGATCTGATTCCTAATGAGTCAATCAGAAAAAATGATCGCCTTAGAGCCTATATTAAGGAGGTTAAGTCAACCCCTAGAGGTGCGCAAATTTTCCTTAGTCGAACTGCTAATGATATGATGATTCAGCTTTTTGAAATGGAAGTACCTGAAATTAGTGAGGGCGTAATTGAGATTAAAGCTGGGGCTAGAGATCCTGGACTTCGTTCAAAACTTGCTGTCAAAGCTAAAGATAAGCGAATTGACCCGATAGGTTCATGTATTGGTATGAGGGGTGCTAGAGTTCAGGCAGTATCTAATGAGCTCAATGGCGAGCGTGTTGATATTATCCTTTGGGATGACGATCCAGCACAATTTGTCATTAATGCTATGGCACCAGCTGAGGTTAGCTCCATTGTCGTTGATGAAGATAAAAGGTCAATGGATATTGCAGTTGAAGAAGATCAATTAGCGCTAGCTATTGGGAGAGGTGGTCAAAATATTAAGTTAGCTAGTAAGCTCTCAGGATGGAAACTAAATGTAATGTCTCTAAATGATGCAGATGAAATACAAGCTAAGGAACTTCAAAAGACCGGCGAAAAACTTGCTGAAAAGCTTGGCGTAGATGCTGAAGTAGCAGCCGTATTGATTGATGAAGGCTATACAAATCTTGATGATATTGCTGAGGCTGAAGCAGAAACCTTATCCAAGATTGAGGAGTTTGATTCTGAAATGGTTGATGAGCTTCAAGAAAGAGCACAGGATGCTCAACTCGTTAAAGCTTTGAATGATGCTGAGTCATCAGAAATTCTTCTTGGGGTTGAGGGTGTTGATGATTCCTTGGCTTCAGCGCTAGTTGAGGCTGAAATTAATACCGTTGATGAATTGGCTGAACTATCAATTGTTGAGTTATTAGAGATTCGAGATATCGGTAACGATAATGCCTCTGCTATTATTATGGCAGCCAGAGAAAAAGAAGGCTGGTTTGACTAGGCTGAATAGATAGCTTAGTAATTATTATTCAAATATAGGTAGAAATATGGCACATACAGTTGAAACTTTATCAAAATTGCTTAAAAAGTCACCTGAGCAGGTTATTTCTATTTTGTCAGCAGCAGGTATTTCTGGAAAGACTGTAGATTCAGCTATTTCAGCTGAAGAAAGACAAATCTTAATGTCAAGTTTGAGTAAACGCTCCGCAACAAAATCTAGTATCTCTGTATCACGAAAGACAACAAAGCCTGCCCCAAGTTCGTCTTCTGGTGGGGTAAAAATTAAGGTTAAAAAGAAACGTGAGGTGCCACAAACTAACCAGTCAGAAGATATAGATAATGCTGATGTGATTAAAGCAAAAGAGGCTTTAGAGGCTGGTAGAATTGCTGAGCAAAAAGATGAAGAGAGGGATGCCAAGCGTAATGATATAGTTCGCCAGCAAAAAATTAAAAATGATGAGCTCCAAGCTCAAAAAACTCAAAAAGACACAGCAGATAAAGAGGAGCAGGAAAAGAGAGACAAAGAAAAGGTTGAGGGTGATAAAGCAAAAGACAAAAAGAAGGGACCTAAAAGGCTCAGGTCTGCACCAGATTCAACCCCAAAGAGAAAAGAACTCCACGTTGCAAAACATAACCCTAACAGAAAGCTTAAGAAAAAAGAGAGGACACAAATATCACAAAAAGTTCAAGATGAACAGGCCCAACATGGCTTTCACATGCCAGTTGAGCCTATAAAGCATGAGATTCTAATACCTGAAACAATCAAGATCTCTGAGCTCGCTCTTAAAATGACTACCAAGGCTGGAGAGGTCTTAAAGGTTATGATGGGTATGGGCGTCATGGCAACACTAAATGATGTTATTGATCAAGACACAGCAATCTTGGTTGTAGAAGAGATGGGCCATACTCCTATTGCTAGCAATGAAGAAACCATTGAAGACAGCTTGGTTCAGGATGCAAGTGAAGATGCAGATACTGCACCAAGACCACCAGTTGTTACAATTATGGGCCATGTTGATCATGGAAAGACATCGCTTCTAGACTATATTCGTCAGTCCAAGGTTGCCTCAGGCGAGGCAGGTGGCATTACTCAGCATATTGGTGCTTATCAGGTCGAGCAAAAGGGAAGTTTAATCACTTTCATTGATACACCTGGACATGCTGCGTTCTCTAAAATGAGACTTAGAGGGGCTTCAGCAACTGACATTGTTATTCTTGTTGTTGCAGCAGATGATGGAGTGATGCCTCAAACAATTGAGTCAATTAAACATGCAAAAGACTCTAATGTTCCGATTATTGTTGCCATAAATAAAATCGATAAAGAAGGTGCTGAAATTGATAAGGTCAAACAAGTCCTTTCAACTCATGATGTAATAGCTGACGAATGGGGTGGAGATGTTTTGATGGTGGGTGTTTCAGCTCATACCGGTGAAGGCATTGATGAGCTTTTAGAGAGCATAACCTTGACTGCTGAAATGGCTGAGATAAGTGCAGTTAAAGATAAGGTAGCAAGTGGTGTTGTCCTTGAGGCACGATTAGATAAAGGACGTGGAAAAGTAACCACTATATTAGTCCAGTCCGGAACTCTCAAAAAAGGAGATATCGTCATTGCTGGTCTAGAGTTTGGAAAGGTTAAACAAATTATTAATGATAAGGGTAAGCCAATAAATCAAGCAGGCCCTTCCACACCTGTTGAAATATTAGGCTTATCAGGTGTCCCTGATTCTGGTGCAGAGGTTTTAGCAGTAGAAAGCGAAAGAAAAGCGAAAGAAGTCGCTGAATTTAGAAAAACAAAAGATCGAGAGGCCAAGCTCCAAAAACAACAGGCTGAAAAGATGGATAACTTCTTCTCAAAAATGGAAGATGGTGAAATTTCAACTGTTAATGTATTAATTAAGTCTGATGTAAGAGGCTCAGCACAGGCTCTTGTTGAGGCTTTAGAGGAGCTCTCAACTGAAGAGGTTAAGGTTAAAGTGGTTTCTTCGGGAGTTGGCGCAATTAACAATACGGATATTTCTTTAGCCAGTGCTTCTGATGCAGTCGTTCTTGGCTTTAACGTCAGGGCAGATGCAGTAGCTAGAAAGACTGCTGATACTGAGGATGTTAGAATAGAGTACTATAGCATTATTTATAATTTGATTGATGATATTAAAGCCATTATGGGTGGAATGCTCAGTCCAGAGCTAAGCGAGAATATTATTGGAATTGCTGGCGTTAAGGATGTATTTAGATCACCTAAGTTTGGAGATATTGCGGGCTGTATGGTTGAAGAAGGTATCGTCAGGAAAGACAGTCCAATTCGAGTTTTACGAGATAGTGTAGTAATTTATGAAGGTGAATTAGAGTCACTTAGGCGTTTTAAAGATGATGTTAAAGAAGTTAAATCTGGAACAGAATGTGGCATCGGCGTTCTTAACTACACAGATGTTCAGCCAGGTGACCAAATTGAGGTTTTTGAAAGAGTTGAGCGAGCTCGAACACTATAAGGGATAATTTTATATGCCTCAACAGCAAAGCTTTAGAGCTGATAGAGTCAATGAACTTATAAAGCGTGAGTTGGTTGTATTGCTTTCAACTGGCACTAAAGATCCTAGATTGAGAAATGTTGTTATTACAGATGTTTCTGTCAGTAGGGACTTAACATCAGCTAAGGTTTTTTTCTCAGTGGATGATGATTCAAATAAGAAAGTCGCTCATTTGCTCAATAAGGCAGGTGGGTTTTTTAGATCATCTTTATCAAAATCATTAGAACTAAGGCATACTCCCTCACTTAATTTTATTTATGATACAGCTCCAAATACTGGCGCTAGAATGGATGACTTGTTAAGCAAATTATGAATTCGTAGTCTATGTCTAAACGAAACAAAAAAGGTAGAAATATTGATGGAGTTTTGATTTTAGACAAAGCATCTGGACATACTTCAAATGCTGCTTTGCAAGAGGTCAAGCGTTTATTTAGTGCCAATAAAGCTGGACATACTGGAAGCTTAGATCCTTTAGCTAGTGGCCTTCTGCCAATCTGCTTGGGACAGTCAACAAAAGTCGCACAATTCTTGCTTGATGATGATAAGCGTTACTTTGTAAGAGGAAAGCTCGGTGAAATCAGTGATACGGGGGACTCAGAAGGTGAGGTTAGTGAATATGGTCCTACAATTGGTATAGACAAGTCAACAGTAAACAATTGTTTAAAAAAATTTATTGGCATAATCAGTCAGGTTCCACCAATGTACTCAGCTCTTAAAAAAAATGGCACTCCCTTATATAGACTTGCAAGAAAAGGTTTAGAAGTTAAGAGAGAATCAAGAAAAGTTAGTATTTATGAAATTCAATTGATTAGCCTAGAAGATAATATCTTAACCCTTGAAGTGTCATGCTCAAAAGGCACTTACATTAGAACATTAATAGAAGATATTGGAAAAAGTCTTGGCTGTGGAGGTTATGTTTTTGAGTTGAGAAGAATAGGTTTTGCTCATCTAAGCATTGCTCAAAGCATAACCTTTGAAGAGCTCCAAGATAAAGGCTTTGATGAGTTAGACAAGCTGCTTATTAGCTCAGATGAAATGCTTCCAAATTTAAAGTCAATTTATTTAGACCATGATCAGTCAAGTGACATAAAATTTGGAAGAAAAATCAAATGTAAAGCTTTAAATACTCCTCAAAAAATTAAGCTCTATGATGCTAATAAAAGGTTTGTTGGGATTGGAGAAAGCAACAGTTTTTCTGAAGTTTTGCCAAAGAGACTATTTACTTAAAATTTATTTAGAAAACATATAGGAAAAAGGTGAAGGTTTTAGTTATTGGTTCAGGAGGAAGAGAGCATGCTCTTGCGTGGCAGTGCGCTCAATTTGATGAGGTGGAGCATGTTTTTGTTGCACCTGGAAATGCAGGTACAGCTATAGAAAATAAGATAACTAATATTGATATTGATGCAGAAAATATCCCAGAACTAGTTTCTTTTGCTAAACAAGAGTTAGTAAATATTTCTATAGTTGGGCCTGAAGCGCCCCTTGTTCTTGGAATTGTTGATCAGTTTATTGAAGAGGGCCTTGCAATATTTGGGCCTACAAAATCAGCAGCGCAGCTTGAGGGATCGAAGGTTTTCTGTAAGAATTTTCTAGAGAGAAATAATATCCCAACTGCCGACTTCAGGGCGTTTACAGATGCAAAGTTAGCCATAAAATATGTCGAAGAAAAGGGTATTCCTATCGTTATTAAGGCTGATGGCCTTGCGGCTGGAAAAGGCGTAATTATTGCGAATTCATTAGAAGAGGCCGTTCATGCAATTAATGATATGCTTGAAGATAACCGTTTTGGTGAAGCTGGCTCTAGTTTAGTCATCGAGGAGTTCTTAGAGGGAGAGGAGGCAAGTTTTATTGTGATGGTTTCTGAGAGTAGTATTCTGCCAATGGCTACCTCTCAAGATCATAAAGCAAGAGATAATGGAGATAAGGGTCCAAACACGGGAGGAATGGGGGCATATTCGCCAGCACCAGTAGTCAGTGATTTGGTTTTTGACAATGCTATGGAGAGGGTTATAAGGCCAACTGTTGCTGCGATGCAAAATGAAGGAATACCATATACTGGTTTTTTATATGCAGGACTTATGATCCATTCTAATGGCAATGTTAAGGTTCTAGAGTTCAATTGTAGACTTGGTGATCCTGAGACTCAGCCAATTATGATGCGCCTTCAAACAAATTTAGCTGAGTTATGTATTCATGCAACTCAAGACACTTTAGATAAGACTGAGGCTAGCTGGGATGATAGAACATCTTTAGGAGTTGTAATGGCAGCAAAAGGCTATCCAGAATCCTATCAAATGGGAGACCCAATAACTTTGCCGATTACCTCGTCGGGCAAAAAGGTATTTCATGCTGGAACAAGATTAGAGGGCAGTCAAATATTAAGTAATGGTGGACGAGTTTTGTGTGCTACATCTCTTGGTATGGACTTAAAAGATGCGCAGAAAAAGGCTTATGATCTCATTAATGAGATTGAATGGAGTGGTAGTTATTTTAGAACTGATATAGGTTTTAAGGGCATTTAGTATGTATGAAAAATGTTAGTTGTTGGGGTAGATGAAGCAGGAAGAGGCCCACTAGTTGGAAATGTTGTGGCCGGGGTAGTTGCTTTTCCAGTTGGCTTTAAAATTGATGGCCTCACTGACTCAAAAAAATTATCAGAGAAAAAAAGAGAGGATTTCTACTCTCAAATTATTAATGAGTGCTATTGGGCTTTTGCTCAATCAAGCAGTCAAGAGATCGATCAAATTAACATTTTAGAGGCAACAATGCTTGCAATGAAAAGGGCAGTAGAAGATTTACAATCCCAATTAAAAAATAAGCATGAAGCCTTAAAGATTCTTGTTGATGGAAATAGATGTCCTGATATACAAAATTGTCATGCAATTATCAAGGGTGACTTAATTGAGCCAGTTATCTCAGCAGCTTCAATAATTGCAAAGGTTACTAGGGATAGGCAAATGATAGAGCTGGATCAAGCCTACCCTGAGTATGGCTTTAAGAGGCACAAGGGTTATGGAACGAAGGAGCACCTCGAGGCGCTTTCAAATTATGGCCCAATACAGGGCCAGCATCGATTCACATTTGCGCCAATAAAAAAATTAATCAGAGCCTAGTTCATAGAGCTGTTGATTAAGCTCATTTTGTTTTGCCTCTAACTCAGCTTTTTTGGCTTCTAGCTCAGCTCTTTTTTGTGCTTCTTCTTTTCGCTTATTATCTCTCTCAACTTCTTTAGCTGGCCTAGCCATAAGATAGTTAAATAGTTTGACGACTTTTTTTACATTTTTTGCTTTGCTAGCAATATTGGTTGCATGCTCTGCTTCTCTTTTTGTAACCGAGCCCATCAAGTAAACAACTCCCCGCTCTGTAAGAACAGATACATGACTGGGATGAAAGACCTCTTGATCAAAGAATAGCGTTTCAATTTGAACAGTAATAACTCCATCCTTTGCTCTATTTAGATAGCTACTATTGGGCATTACTTCAACTTCATTTATAACCTGAGTTATTTTTGAGGACTTGCCTTTAACTATACTTTCGAGGTAATCTCTAGTATTTTCAGTTGGCGCTTCACCAGTCATTAATACGGCTTGATCATATATATTAAAGTTCACATGTGCATCTTCCAACATAGGATCCTTGTTAACCATATTCCCTAAATCCATATATAGAGTCTTGTCATCTAATATCTCACCCATTGTCCTGCGATCATTATTCATGGTAGCTACCGTAGTAACTGCAGCAGCGCCTTGAACTATAGGGGAGCACGAGCTAATGATTGAAGAAGATATAATTATTGCGCAAAGAAAGAGAATTTTTTTCATAAAAGCCTCATATTTTTCTTTAATACTCAGAGTTGAAGTTCAATAGCTATTTTAAAACATATTCGCTTCAAACCTAAACAGAAATGTAAATTTAAGTAATGCATTCTATTAATAAAGCATAATAATACAAATCGTAAATATTAAAAATATGATTGCTTTATGAGTGGAGTGCTTTATATTGTTGCAACCCCTATTGGAAATTTAGGAGATATCACTATTAGGGCAGTCGAAATTCTTAAGAGTGTTGATTTTGTATTAGCTGAAGATACAAGACATAGCAAAAAATTATTTGCTCACTATGAAATCAATTCTCCATTAAGTGCTTTCCATGAACATAATGAGAATGAGAGAGTGAGTAGTATTATTAGTGAAATCAATTCTGGAAAATCTATTGCGCTTATAAGTGATGCAGGCACTCCATTGATTAGTGATCCTGGTTATCAATTAGTCTCGGAAGCAAAAAACATAGGAGTTAGAGTAGTACCCATTCCAGGACCAAGTGCTGCAATTGCTGCTCTATCGTCATCTGGAATAGCTTCGAGTAGCTTCACATTCTTTGGATTCTTGCCATCAAAACAAGCCTCAAGACTAAAGTTTCTGAAAGCAAAAAAATCTCTTCATGAGGCGATGATTTTCTATGAGTCTCCAAAGAGGATACTTCAATCCCTTGAAGATATGTTGCAAGTGTTTGGAAAAGATCGAGAAGTTTGTCTTGCTAAAGAGTTAACAAAGTCATTTGAGACAATACTAAATGACAAGCTTACAAATTTAATTGACTACCTTGAGAGTGATTCCAATTATCAAAAAGGTGAATTTATAATTATAGTCGCACCCAATGATAAAATAGATCTTGATGAGGCCCAGAGACACCTCGAAGAGATTCTACCAATTTTATGTGATGAAATGAGTGCGTCAAAAGCTGCTAAATTAGCAGCTAAAATAACCGGTTTAGATAAAAAATATTGTTATAAAGAAGCTATAAATCTATGAGTAATTTCTACAAACGCCATATTTTTTTCTGTAATAACATTAGAAATGATGGCAAGCAGTGTTGTTCGCAGAATGGAGCAAAAGAGATGTACCGTTATGCTAAAGATAAGTGTCGTGCTAATGGCTCATTGGGTGCAGGAAGGCTTGGAGTAAGCGAGTCAAGGTGTTTAGGCCGTTGTGAAAATGGCCCAGTGGCTGTTGTTTATCCTGATAATGTTTGGTATCAATATATTGATGAGGAAGACATTGATGAGATTTTTGAGTCTCATATGGAGGGCGATGAGATTGTAAACCGATTACTGATTAAATAAACGAGTTTCCTATTATAGTTTTTCAATAGCCGCAAGAATATAAGGCTTCAAGTTGTTAGCCATAACTTTTATTCCTCTAGCATTTGGATGCTTGTAATCAGAGAGTAGCATCTCTTTATTTAGAGCTACCCCTTCTAATAAGAATGGCATTAAGATCAAACTGTATTTTTCTGAAAGTTTTGGATATAGACTATCAAATTCTAGTTGATACTTTTTTCCCATACTCTCAGGAGACTTCATGCCGGCCAAGACAATGACTGAATTATTTTTAATAAACTTGCTAATTATTAAATCAAGATTATTGCTTGTAAGGGCTGGGTCAAGACCTCTAAGCATATCATTTGCTCCAAGGCACAGGATTACTATTCTTGGTTTATCGCCAAGTGACCATTCAACTCTTGATAGTCCATTTTTTGTTGTATTCCCAGAGATACTTGCATTGATAAATTTGATTGGAGGCTTGTTATCTTTGAAGCTTCTTGTTAATTCTGAGGTTAAATTTTCTTGTTGAGATAATCCATAACCAGACATCAGGCTATCACCATAAAGCATAATTTTTACAGGGTCTTGTGCAAAAACATTAGTGAATAATAAAGTCATTATGAAGCACATAAATAATGATTTGTATGCGTACTTTTTTGAGATAATCATGCGCTGAATTTTATATTAGATTTTTATATGAATGCATCTATACATTTTAATAATGTTTCATTAAGTTACGGTGATATTGCTGAAGAAGTTAAAGTCTTAAAGAGTATTAGTTTTTCAATTGGTAGTTCAGAAGTTGTTTCTATTGTAGGCCCTAGTGGATCAGGTAAAACTTCAATCATCATGCTAGCCTCTGGGCTTGAAAATGCAACCAAAGGATCTATTAAAATTAATGGTCAAGAAATTGTTGGTCTAAAAGAAAAAGAATTATCAGAGGTAAGAAGGAAAAATATTGGTATTGTTTTTCAATCTTTTTATTTGATTCCTAACCTTACTGCTATTGAGAATGTTTTATTATCTCTGGAAGCAAACCAACAATATAGCTTAGAAAAAGATGCTGAATTGCTTCTAGGTGAATTTGGCCTTTCTCATCGTATGCATCATCTTCCAAGTGAGTTGTCTGGGGGAGAGCAGCAGAGAGTCGCAATAGCGAGGGCCCTTATCAATAAGCCAAAAATCATATTGGCAGACGAGCCAACTGGTAATCTTGATAGTGCAAATTCAGAGAGTATGATCGACTTACTTTTTGAATATACTAAAAAAAGCCGTACTTCTCTTGTCATGGTCACTCATGATAATTCAATTGCAAAAAGATGTGATCGAATCATTGAAATAAGGGACGGACAGATTGTTTGATATTCACCAATTCAAATTAATCAATAAGTATGCCTTAAGGGACTTCTCACGCAGCTATAAAAAACTATGGGTAGTAACATCAACCCTATTCGTCAGTCTTCTGCTACTTTCGTTAACGTTTTCAATTAAAGAGGCACTAAATATTGAGATTGAAAATAATTCTAAAGAGCTATTAGGCGGTGATATTCAAGTTGATAGTGATATAGAGCAGCTACCTAGCCTTGTTGTTGAGCAGTTTAATGCTCTTGGAAAGGTCAGTGCAACAATTGAATTTGCGACTATGCTATCTAAGGAAGGGGAGTCTCCAGTATTTACTGAACTAAGGGCAGTTGATAATAATTACCCACTCTATGGTAAGGTCGAAACTACTCCTCAGGGGGTATCAGAAAAAATATTCTCGAGCGATCAAAAGCCAGCTGTGTTAATTAATGAGAGTATCCAGAAACTCCTTAAAGTAAGTGTAGGAGACGATGTTGTAATAATGGGCCAAAATTTTGAAGTTGCTGGGATAGTTTCTTCTGTTCCAGATCTTGCTGAGAGTGCTGTTTTTGGTGAATTCGCAATTATTAGTACGAATAGTTATGAGAAATTTAAGCTTAGCTCAGGAGGCAGTTTTCTTGACCATAAGTATAGAATTAAATTTAATAAATTGAATGAGATTCAGGAGCAAGAGCGTATTGTTAATTCTATTATTGCCTATGATGATAGAATTAAGACACGTCTTCCAGGCCAGAGTGGGCGAAGTTTAAGTAGGGTAATAGATAACTTTTCAAATTTTTTAAACTTAGTCTCTGTAAGTGCTATGGTCATTGCAGGAATTGGAATTAGCAATACACTCTTGTCATTTATTAACCAAAGTAATACTAGTATTGCAGTTAAAAAATCTATTGGATTTCCCTCCAGCTTTATTCAAACAATGTATTTTTATGAAATTATGTTAATCCTGATTTTGACCTCAGTCATCGCATATTTGATAGGCGTTTTTAGTCCATTATTAGCGAATGAGTTTTTGCCAAAAGCCTTAGGGATTAATTTGCAACCTTCCTTCAGTATATTAGGTTATCTAAACATTTTCTTCATTGGCCTACTAGTGGTGTTAATTTTTTCTATTCCCTCTCTCTATTCAATTAGTGAGATTAAAGCAGGCTCTTTGTTCCGAAATACATTTAATCCTGTTAGCTTAAATTTTTCATTTAAGAATATTTTATTATTAACTATTTTGATTTTGGTTTTGATTACCTATTTTGTTTCTCAAACTAATCAGAAGCTTTATACAGTTTTCTACTTCTTGTCTTTTTTTGTTACTATGCTTATTTTTTATGGAGTATCAAGATTATTAATAGCGTTGATTAAGCGCTTTTATAAATTTTCAAATAATAGCTATAGGATTGCCTACAGAAATATTGTGGCAAAAAAATCCCTTGCACCAATTATGACAATTTCGTTGGGAATAGGATTGACCCTTCTTCTAACACTAAGTTTTGTTGCTAATAACTTAAAAAAAGAAATATCTGATAGCATTCCTTCTTTGGCGCCAGATTTATTTTTTGTCAGCATTGACAGAGATGTTAAAGATGATCTCGAATCCTACATAAAGGAAGTTGATCCAAATGCAGATATTGAATTTAGTCCAATGGCGAGTGCATCTTTCATATCATTGAATGGAACTCCAATTGAGGAGATTGTCTCAAAAAATAACAGGTCAGCTTGGGTAGTGAGAGGTGATAGACGCATTTCTTGGTCAGAGAAGCCAAAGACAGACAATCCAATTATCGAAGGAGAATGGTGGGTGCCTGGTGTTGAGGATGAGTTATTTATTTCAATGGATAGTAGGGCTGCATATGATCTAGGAATGAAAATCAATGATAAGATAGTTTTGAATTTATTGGGTCGGGATGTTACTGGCACAATTAAGAACTTTAGAGAGGTTGACTATAGGGATATTTCTATTAATTTTGCCATTATTATTAATAAAGCTTTTGCAAGTAAGCTACCTTATGAATATGTTGGCACATTAAAGTCTGAGATGCCATCAAGTGATATTTTGGCTATGGTGGTTGAGAAATTTCCAAACGTTTCAGCAATAAAGATTGATAGAATTTTAAAACAGGTGAGTGAAGTATTAAATAAGGTATTCATAGCAGTGACAGCCATATCATTGATTGTTATTATTGTTGGCTTAATTGTTATTGTGAGTGCAGTACTGGTGCAGACTACATTCAGAAGATATAACAATCTTATCTATAAGATACTTGGCGTTGACTTTCCAACAATACTTATGGCTATGACAATGGAGTTTGCTGTTATCTATGGAACTTTAATATTTTTCGCTCTTTCAGTGGCCACTATTAGTTCTTACCTAGTCGTAGAGAATGCTCTTCAGCTTACATGGTACTTTGACTTTGGTCTTGCTGTATGGATCCTAGCTTCGACAGCATTAGTGTCGTTCATACTCATCTTGCTCGCAAATCGCAGCATATTTAGCCCAAAGGTTTATCCACTGATTCGTAATGAGTAATTTTTTGGTTGCTTAAATTTAGTTAGACAAGTGAAAATAATTTTTGATTAAGCTTTTCAACTTTTTCTTTAAGGTCGCTTACTCTCGAGTTATTTTCAATGATATCAGTTGGCAGATGCTCATTTAGTTTAAGACGTTGCTCTCGACTTGCCTGAGCCATCAACATTGTTTTGGCTTTTTCTGAGTTAATATTTTCTCTTTCCATCAGGCGCTTAATTTGTGTTTCACTTTCACAGTCAACTAATATAGCTCTATCAAATGGACCCCAAAGTTCTTTTTCGACAAGAAGCGGTATAACAACAATCATAACTCCCTCATGATAATCATTCATCATTGCTTTCATTTTATGAAGTATCTTTGGGTGAAGAATTTGTTCAATCAAGGCTCTATTTCTTCCTTTTTTATAAAGAACATCTCTTAAATTTTTACGATCAAGGGAGCCATCACTCAAAAGAATTGATTTACCAAAAGTATCAATAAGTTCTTGGAGGCCATCAGCTCCAGGCATTACAACTTCACGTGAAATTACGTCAAGATCAATTATTTTGCAACCATGAATTTCAAGTAAATCACTGACTAAACTTTTGCCTGATGCAATGCCTCCAGTCAGAGTCACTTTTATAACCTTGCTCTTCATATATTTATCAATTATTGATACCCATATTTAATTTTATATCGAAATGAGGCTGATTCAGTCCGAATGATATTATTAATGCTCTATTTTGCTTGACTTTTTGAGCAAATATTTCGATAATAGGCGCTCTTTTTGGTTATGTAGCTCAGCTGGTTAGAGCACAGCATTCATAATGCTGGGGTCGGTGGTTCAAGTCCACCCATAACCACCATATCCCATAACGATTTAAGCCATTTCACTAAAATCAAATAAATGCTCCGGCTACCAGAGGGCTACCATTAGGATTATTTGTTTAATAACTAATAAATAGATAAGTACTAATTGTTTACCATATATAAGTCATTGATTAATATCGATAAATAACGATAAATAACCACCATCACTCGCATATATATACAGACTTTGACACCCTATGGGGAGGAGCCTCTCGACATCGTGGATAGATATATACACCCTCCCTCACACATCAAACGAAGTTTGGACTTTTTTTAAGCTTCTTTTAAAATAAATCTAAAGTTTATTTTTCATTGGGTTAGCAGGCTGATCATTTGTATGGCAGTGAACTCCCCCACCAGCCGCCCAAGAACTTAACATTTCAATTAAATATACATCGCGATTTGGAAAGTAATTTTCGATACGAGATTTAGCTGAGATATCAGTTTCAGGATTCCCAAAACCAGGCACAATTACAAATCCGTTACCAACTAACCAGTTCATGTAATTTGTATCAAATTTTTGATCATTATATTTTACAAAACCCTCAATAGGCTCTCTTATTACTTTAAGCCCTGCCTTCTCAATTGCCTTTGCTGCATTATCATAAATCTCAGCATCTTTACTATCTGGTCGACATAAAGAGCGAGATGTACATTGAACTACAACAACAGTTCCTACTCCTATAAACCGAGCGATGCCATCAATGTGTCCTTTGGTAAGGTCTCCATCCGGAATACCCTCAATGAAAATAACATTTGTTACACCAAAGTACTTCTTCAGGTCGCTTTCTGCCTGCTGTTTGTTGTAGTTCAAATTTCGACTTGGATCACCTATAGCGCTCCAATTTGTAATAACTGTATCTAATCCGTTAAACTCTAAGTTGCCACGTTCATGTACTATATTTATGTGATCAACAGGCATATCAAGTATCGCTCCAACTTTGTCCGGGACCATGTTGTCCAAACTAAAAGAAATGTCTGAGCCAAAAGCACCACCCCATGCATTAAAATCCCAATTTTGAATTCTTAACTCATTATCTTCTAAAACATAAATAGGCCCATTATCTCTCATCCAAGCATTGTCATTAGGCACTGCGTGCCATTGGATATTATTATTATGAGGTTCTGCTCCTATGTTATTTATCGCTTTACGTGCCTCTACATAAATTTTTTCAGAATTATATAAAATGTGCAGTTTTTCATAACGAGAAATAATCGCAGATATCTTCGCAAAGGTTGGTTCATATTCTTTTTCCCAATAACCAGGCCATTGCATCCAAATTGCTTCTTGAGTCTCCCATTCAGCTGGAACACGTTTTGTTGTATTTTTAACTTCATTTGTGAGAGCATTAACCCCAATCACTGAAAGTAAAAGCACTATTGTGATAGACCAAATTTTATTTTTTTTTATTATTTTATTTCTGCTTTCCATTTTTCCCATTTTAAATAAAGAAAGAATGTTGCTTCACACATGAAACGAAATTTGGACTTATAATAATATTGTGAGTAATAAGAAGTACATCGCAATTTCAATAATCTTTTCTTTTATAGTTGTAGCAGTTTCCATATATGTGGCTCTAATTTGATAGTAATCTAAGCATGAATAAACGACTAGCAACTTTCTTTGGATTCTTAACTACTTTTTTTACGAATCGAAGAATCACCAACATTTATATTGTTTTATTCATCCTGACATGTTTAATACCAGCAATTATGATAGCGGTTTTTGTAGTGTAGATGATTTGGACTATAGTTCAGGTTGATATAATCCTATTATGAAAAAATTAATCATAGACCTCTTGCTAGTTTCCGAACACTTTCCATATGATTTTCAAAAATATTCTTTTTCATATTAGGCAGTACTGAATAAAATCTTATATATTTAGTTTCTAAGCCGCCTAATTGAAAGACAGATTTTTTAAGCCTTCTAAAAGGAATATTATCAAAAAAAGAAAAATTCCAATAGCTAACCATAGGTCCACCATAGCTGATTGAAACAATTCCCAATTTTCCCTTCATTGCACCAGGAACTGGAAAGCCATAATTTTTAAAATATTTACTGTCAGTAAACATTGATCTATAAGAAAAAAACCATTTAGGATGAAGTACCCAGTCTATCCAGTTTTCCAGAATACTATTTAGCCTAAGATTATGACAAGCACCAATTAGAAACATTACATCACTTGATTCAAGTCTTTTTCTGTAGTCTAAAACAAGCTGGGGTGGGGGGTTGATATTCTGATTATAGAACGGGAGTTGATTTTCTTCTTCAAACAAATTAACTAGATCTATTTCATGGCCACATCTTTTCGCTTCATCAATAAAAGTATCCCTTATAGCTGAGTTAAAAGAATCTCTTGTATTATGGTGGCCATAAGCTATGAAAATTTTTTTCACTTTAAAACCCCCTATTCAGTAATTATGAGCTAACCTGATGTAAAGTTTTAGTTTTTGAAAATATTTTAAGTTCCTTATTAATTATAGACTTTTTGTAGAAAATAATCTTGCTATCATTGGTCTTATAATACTTCCTTTCGTTGAATTAACTTCATCTAATCTTGTTGTAAAGAACGCCTAAACTTCACGTAATTAAGTTTTTTTCATTCTAAACTTGCCTTTCTTTAATTAACTTAGGAATGACGAAATGAAAAAATTACTCTCAATTACTTTTATGATTTTACTTTTGCCCTCTATGGCTTTTGCTGGTGCATGTCCAATGCTCAAATCAGAAGTTGAAGATAAAATTGCAACATTAGACCAAACAAAGTATGCAACTCTAATTAGCTTTGCACTCATGCTTCATGAACAAGGGGTCAAAGCGCATGATTCTGGCGACCATGGCATGTCAGAAGAGTTGCTCAACGGTGCTTTAAGATTGTTGGATGTCTAAATTATAATCAACTTGATAAATATGCCTTAAATTATTAGGGCATATTTAGTACATTAAAAATCATAAACAGACGATGTCTGTAAAGTGAGTCTAGCCTGGTGCTTTCTCAATGATACGATTGTCTAAAGCCCATTTAATGAACTCATTGGTATCTATTTCAATGATTTCAAAATTTTCATTTGCCTCTTCATGTCTAACCTTGTTGCTTTTACTGCCTTTTCTAAAATGTTGTGTAAGAATATTCCATTCTTTAAAATCTTCGAATTTTGTTTTTAACTTATCTGGCATGACCCTTTTCTTGAATGGAAGAATTGAAGAGCCCACCATCCAATAACAAAACTCTTTTCTATCAATATCATCAGGCGAGACTCCTAGCATTATAAGAAATGCTTCATGAAGGTATATTGAAGAATATAGCTTAAGGCAATTTAGGTTGAAAGAAGCCTTTTTAACTAGAGAGTACCTTTTTTTAAATGCATCTCTGTCTTTAAGCCATAAATTCCAAACCCAAAACTTTTCTAGGTCATCTGAAAAACTTCGTTTGTAAGACACACCTTCAATATTCTTTATGAATTCAGCCCGCTTGTTTGCATGATTCTCTAAATCATTCTTTAATTTAGATAATCCTTTTACTTCATTCCATCCATTTTCAAGATAAATATCTCTCCATTGGCTGAACTCCCAATCATTTTTTCCATTTTTAAAGCCAATGCTAAATAAGCTTTCCCAAAGTGGAATAGTTTCAACTATTTCAGTAGCAATTCTTTTTTCAATAGCACTAACTAAAAGGTATTGAGTTTCAAAGTCATAAACTGACTTACGTATGAGATTTTCTCTTATGGAGCGCGGCAAGATATAATTCATCGCGTTTAAAACCAATTATTATTTCAGTGAAGTATTTAACTTTTGAATTAATCCAGCTCTTTTCTTCTAATAGTGAATATGCCTAAGATAACCAAAACTAAGCTATTAATCATCCATAAAGGTGCCACAATGCTGTCTCCACTGTTTGATAACTGCTCAGGACTCAAGATAGCAAGATAAGCAAACATTACAAAGGAGGCAAGTGCCAATAAACCCGATAGCCAAGTGGGGAAAAGATTGGTACATAAATATCCTAATCCAGTAAAGAATATTCCAAGATACATAATAGACCAGCCTGTCCAAGCAATCGCCTCTCCAATTAAATCAGATTCAGCACTAAGTTCTGCACTATTTATAGCATCTGAAACAAGCCCCATACTTAAACCAATAACCATCATTAGTAACCCAGAATCAATGTATGTCTGAACTTTAATAAAAGCATTTTTTTCAACATTCCTTGTCATCATAAAAGCTAATGGGATAGTAATCAATGCATAAGCTGCAATTTTTTCTGTATGTCCCTTGTCTAGAATACCAGTATCTCCTAGAAGAATATAAACAGCGATTGATCCTAGACCAGCTATTATATAGAGAATTCCATTTACTAATTTATCCGACATAATTTACCTCTTAATTAATTAAATTATTACAAAAAAGTATTGCTTTATGCGCCGATGTTGGAAAGATAAGATAGTGAAAACTCACCTTCCAAAACTTCTCCCATAAAGTCACCAAATCCATTATCCATTCTAAAGTTAAGATAAGCCTGGTGTTCTTCTTTGCTATCCCATTGCTCATATAACCATACTGTCTTGTTATCTTCATCAACCAACATTTCAATATGCTTAAAGCCTTTATGAGATCTTGTAATTACAAATCCATCATCACTACTTGCCCAATCAATAAGTTTTGATGCACCTGCTTGGTGACAAGGACATTTAGCTATCACATAAGTCATAATTATCCTAAAGTTAAATTACTGAATTTTTATTATAACTCAAAAAGATCTCCATGTTTACCATAGCTCAGATCTGTAGTCTTTATCCAATCTACTTCGAATCTTCATCTAGTCTCAAAATTGGATAATTAAAATTTATTTTTTTTATGTTTGCTAGAGATCTTTATGGAAACTAAACTAGTCTTGTGGATAACTGCATGTATGGTTTTTATGCTAAGTTTTATGTATGCAATGGTAAGCATCATAAGTAGCTTTCTAAACTAAATAATAATGAGGACTAAATCTAAATGACACTCGCTAAATACAATACTAAAAACGGCTCCCCAAATGATAGGAGAAAGAAAAAGAGAGCACTAGATAAAGAGTTTAGAGAGCTTCTGAATATGGAGTCAATGATGGACAGTGATTTAAGAAGCGCCTATCATGATAATCTATTTTTTCTCAATGAACAGATCAGAGGAAATGAGAGCCTTTAAATATGTTTTGACTATTGTCAGCTATTCTTTTCTTATAATTTTTCTCTACGTAGCTATAACAAATATCTAATTACTTTTTTTTGTTAGGAATGACTTTATAGCAATGACTATTCCAATTATGATCAATAGATAGGTGAGGCTAGACATAATCCATTTGAATGAGTTAATGTTTGAGCCAACAGAAATCAATATTTGGGATATTGAGCCTGCAGTTATCCAGTTTTCTATCATTAGTAATTCTAAAAAGTTTTCCGACCAGTCTGAAATCATTCCAATAATAGGCGCTATTAAATAAATTTTCTTATTGAGTAGATACAAAATCCATGATCCATACATCAAGGTGTAAATCAAAGCAAAAATTACATCCCAAATTTTAAGAAACTGACTGTAGCAAAGAAGTTGCTCCTGAGTTCTAGCGGCAAAGAAATTTTGAACCATCTCTACGTTGTAAGAAAAAGATAGGCCTAGAGAGTTTGATTCACTATCAAGCTTGAAGCATTCAGATACTGGGTTTAAGACAAAAGTTATGTATATTAAAAATACTAAGGTAGAGCCAAAAGACAAATATAGTGTTTTTTTATTCCTAGTATTATTGATAGTTGCGTCCATTTTATCTACCTATTAATGAGATTGAAAAAGTTGCTTTCTATCTAAAAAGAAATAAATATACACTATTTTTCAAAGCAATTTTTAACCTTACTTACAAGCATGATAGATTTTTTCTTTATAAAAATAACTCCTAATCTTCATTCAAAGTAAGTGCTTAGGACTTATAATTAAATCGTGAAAAAAATATTACTCTATTTGTTCTTATTTGGTATGTTGAATACTTCTTACGCCAACACTCTCGATGATTGGTCAGATGAGGACCTTTGTAGATGGGTCGATGCTGTATCAATTCCTGATCCAATCTTATTAGAGATTGATATCAGAAAGATTGTCTGTTTTTCATCGACAGAATCAATTGAGGTTTCTATACAAGAGCCTTACATTAGCGAACATGGAACTGTTTTTCCATCTCCAAGTTCTTCATCCAGCTCAAATAATAATCAAAGAAGTGGTATAAAATTTATATTTAATTATAAAGTTACTCTTTAGAAAGACTGATCTGGCAGTACAAATATGAAAAGAGTATTTTTTTTGATTTTCTCAGTACTTACTTCATTTTCTTCACAGTCCATAGAGAATCTTGAGTTTCCAATTGAGCCACTAATGGCAAAAGAATGGAAATTTCAGAGCGATCAAGTAATGGGAGGCGTTTCTCAAGGGGATGCCTCATTGGTTCAGGATGGAGATATGTTTTTTTTCAGACTTACTGGTGATGTCAGTACAAGAAACAATGGTGGCTTTGTCCAGTTTCGTTCAAAAGTATCACTGTTCAATAAGCCAGAAATGTTTCAGTTAATCCATAATGCCAACAAAGTTGGGCAAGAACTTGAGGGGGTTAGATTAATGGTCAGGGGAAATGGTGAGAGATATCATGTCATGATTCGAACATACTCCACTTGGTCTCCAAGTGACTATTATTATCATACATTTGATACTAGTATTGACTGGCAGCAAGTTGACTTGCCATTTAGTGAATTCAGGCGTTCTAAATCTGGTGAAATGGACTTAGGGGCTGATCAGATGAGAGATTTTGCTGTTGTTGCTTATGGCCGTGATTTCAAATCTGACGTTTCAGTCTCTAACATTAGTTTTTATTACTAACAAATCTTAAGTCAAAATCGAAGTCTTAACCCATAGAAAATGTTTTGACTTCATCAAAACTTAAGTGGTCGGTTGTATTCTTTGCATAGTAAGCTCTCTCGATAGTGCCATCTTCATTAATCAAAATATCAACGGGTACCGTTCTCATTGAGCCTTTCATTTGCATTGGTATATATCCTTTAGAAAAGGCTTTTAAGAGTCTAAAAAAACCTAGAGTGGAGCCAATTAGAAATTTCCAGGCAGATTGTTCAACATCATATTTTTTAAAATAGTCAAAATTTTCATCTGCAAGGATTTTAAAAGGTGCATTATGTTTTTTTGTACTTTTAATTAAAAAATCTAGCGGAGAATCAAAGATAGCAATAACTTGAAAGTTATCTCCAAGTTCGCGATACCTCTTCGTAAACTCATTTATTCTAAGATTACAAAACGGACAGGTAGCAAACCTATAGAAGGTTACGATTGCTTTTTTTCCTGCTAAATCTTTAATATCAAAAGTGTCACCTTGAGTGCTTGGGAGAGCTAGAGTTTCAATAACATCACCTTTATTTAATTTCATGAGATTCCTTCAATAGTTAACAGAGAAAATAGAGTAATTATTTTAATATTAGTCATACAAAAAATACAAAATTCTATTTCATAATATGAAAATCTGTTTTAGATTTCTTCTTCTTCTCTTTAATCCACCTAACTCTTTTACGCCATAATTTATAGGAGCTAGCTTTTAGGTTTTTTTGCATGATACGTTTGACCTCAGGCTCTTTAATCCCTAGATCTTTTTCAATATCTGAGAAAGTTACATCATCACTCCAGGCCATCTCTATTACTTCGTTAATGTTAATCATATTGCATTATCTATATTCATAAGAATAGGCCTGCCATCAGGCGTATTTAATGGGATTATTTTGTCATTATATTTGGCACATAGGGTTGGACTATTTTGCTTTTGATCACCAAGATTTACTTCTAGATCAACTAGCACTAGATCAGCATCCAATAATTCCAGTATTTTCATTTTATCTCCTTTAAATATTAATTTACTATTGCCTTGACTGGTTCAATGTTTATGAGGGCAGAATCAATTAAGGCACACTCCTGTTTAAAAATCTTATCATCATCTGTATAATTTAATTCATCTGATAGGATCTCCATTGACTGATTCTTTAATGGGTATGTTGATGTGTAGTGAATATATTTTTGAATGTCTTCAAAGGGCTTAGATGATTGAACAAGTTTTCTGTTGACAAGTTCTGAAATCAAATAATGAAGAGAGGCCCACGACATTCCATCTGAGAGTTCCCAAGTATAATCAAAGGCCCCTTTGATATAGCCAACATCTAATAATGAGCTGAATAGGTTATAAGCAAAGCCCTCCCCAAATGGACTTTCTTCCCTATTTCTAATTTTGGGTACCCTATCTTCGATATAGTGATTTTTGTATGCCCACTCATTAAACTTAATGGATGAAAGCCTGTCACTAAAGTCAGAGGGCTGGCCTCTTGTTGCGATCCTTTCGATCAAGCCGTATTCTTTTTTTTGTTTTAAATACCATTCTAGATGGCCATAATCTTCATTGGAATATAAGTTGCTGTTCACAACTAATTTATTTCCTTGATAGTCTTGATATTCAATGCTGTCTGTTTCAAAGAGTCTTTCACTCAGGCTAAAGTTTTCAAAGCCTGTGGTTCCTTGAACTGATGGACTGAGACCAAGAAGTACAAATAAGGCTTCTTCAATTCTAGTTGTTTGTGTTTGGGAAACTCTTCTCATGTCAAAACGCTCCCTCTCTAGCTTATCAAGTCTAAGTTTCCACTTGAGATAGTATTTATTCCATACTTTCCAAAAGGTTGAATAAGACTTGTCTAGTTCGTAGGATGCCCAGGTCCCACTTTGTTCATTATCACTATTACCTTCAATTGAAGGAAGTGCAGTTATTGACTCATTATCAATAGATACGCTTTTGGGATTATAGAAACATCGAAAATCTTTAATCTCTATCCAGCCATGTTGAGAATAGATTTGTCGCCATTTTTCAAAAGATATATTTGCCTTTGTGATTTCTCCAAAAACTCTTTTGCTTGACTTCTCTTTCCAGTATTCAACAATATTTTTGACAAGCTTAAGCTCATCTCTAAGCTCATTGATCGTAATATGAGTCTGCACACGACTGACAGTGAGTTTCATTTCATCATGAAATTTTTTACGTGAAAAATCAATCATTTAATTATTTAATTAGTGAGTTAAAAAATCATGCTTCATTTAAAGAACACACAATTTACATCTAATTCACAAAGAAATAGCATATATTTAGTGTTTTATTTATAAACACCTGTATCTAATGAAAAAACTAATACTATTTTTCTGTACTTTGTTTACTGCAAATTTTGTTTATGCTACCTACCTTGATGACTGGACTAATGATCAGCTTTGTGGCTGGACAAATTCTGCTAGCATCCCTGAGCACATTCAAAATGAAGTAGTAAAAAGAGAGATATTCTGTTCTGGAGGTATTGAGGTCTCATCTCTCCCCACTGAAGCTGATCTTTCATCGGAATATGGTACAGTTTTTGCATCGCCTGATCCATCATTGGTTATAGGTGAGATTTCTAAATCTATGGAGGATAAGTACTACAAGTAAGTCCTATAAGCTTTTATGTACATTAAGGAAAAAAATTATCTATTAAATTCTCTTAGATACTGATGTGAGATGATTTGATTATTTTTTACCTTTGCAACAAACAATACACTTGAGTCTGGTGATTCAGGATCTAAAACATTATGAGTTCCAACGATAACCTCATTATTTTCATAAAGACAGGAGAAGTTAGTTGCAGTAAAGTTAGTCTCAATGCACCACTCAATCGTGCCTGACTTATCCAGGCTCCAGTCATAACGATCATTAAACCATGTAAATTTGTCAGATAAGGTTGTAGCCATCTTGCTAGTATCTTTATCATTCACAGCCTCAAGCCATGCATCACTGTATGCTTTAAAATTCATAGAGGTTTGCCTTCTAAGATATTGAAAAATTTGAATTATACTTCTCTATCGACTTTTGATATGGACATATTATTCTTTTAATCGAAATGGAGGGTACACATCGGTGGTTAATAGAAGCGCATAGGCACTAACTCTGAGTGTCCATCTTAAAAAACCTTCTACAAAACCAAATAGTACTTTTGGATATTTACCCGTAATTAAGATACTGAATAATGCAAAAATTGTGCAAAGTGCGACCCCAACAAAAAAGAAAACTAGAACAATTAGATGAGGGATGATTAGAATCCATTTAATAAGAGGCATCCATCTATTTAAATCATTTTTGACGTCAGGATATGGCACAGTAATAAGGACTGATTGATCATGGTCTGTTGAAGGATACTCATCTCTCATAAGAAAAAAATATGCTGCAATTCTATATGCGAACTTAGTGATACCAATATTCCAATCAAACCAAAACTTTGGATACTTTTCTTTAAAAAGGATCATCATTGCAATAGCAACAGATAAAGCTTCAGCATAAGTTGAAATCAAACCTAGAATAATAACAATTGGGATAATTAGTACTAGCCTAAAAAGAGCAGTTAGGCGATTAGTGGTTTCTGAATAATCAATTTTTAAGTTCACTGGATAGTCTTTCATATTAGATCCTTATAGTTTAATTATGAGCTATTTAAACAACTCAATGAAGATTATATAACCTAAAATTATTAGCCTAATAAAGCTAGTTTAATCACTATTTTTATTAGAGTTTCGCTCGAGTCTTCTATGTTTTCATTGATACTATTAATGTGTTGTATCAACTGATTATTTTTAATCATTATTTTGATCCATCCCTAAATGTTTCATTAAATATTGCATCAACTCTTCTATTAAACTCATCTTGAGTATAGAGGTCTATAAATAGACCCTGAACATACTCCTTAAATTTTTTAGCTTTTTCTTGATGTTTGATTAGCTCCTCTTGAGTATCTTTTATTTTTGGATCTAGTTCGGTTATTTCCATTACTTCCTCCTGATAAAAATTACTGATTTATAAAAAAAACTTCTTGTATCTCCATATCAAATGCCAGCGCAATCTTAAACGCTAAATCTAATGATGGCGTGTATTTATATTTTTCAATTGCAACGATGGTCTGTCTAGAGACGCCAACTTCTTCTGCTAGCTGCTGCTGAGTCATCTCATCATTATTGAATCTGAGCTTTCTCACGACATTTTCTATGTGAATCTTTTTCTGAAACATTTCTATCTATAGAGATAAATCTTAAATAAAAGACCAAAAATACTCACTATAAATCCTGAAAGAATAACAGCAATTAGGCCTGTGGTGATATTAAGATTAAACCAGCCTAATAAGACAAAAGTAGTTACAATTGATATTCCAATTACCTGGGCTAGTACTTTTGAAATTGACTGTATTGTTAATGCATCAATTAAGTTAAGCCACATCCAAGTTATCGCAATCAATGCTCCGGTAATCTCAGCCAAAGTGTTTCTTATTTTTATATTCATTAGACTAGGTAAATAATTATCTTACATGTAAAGTATATCATACATATTGTAATAATTATCTTACTTTATGTAAATAATATATTACATTTTAGCTCAATATTTATAAATTTAAATAAAAGCTTTAAATTAACAAATTAGCTTATAAAATATAAGTTTATGAAAAAATTTATTTTTATTTTTCTCACATTGATTTTAAAAAGCTCACTTGGTTCATTAGAAATTAATGGATTTAGTGATGTCGAGATTTGCATGTTTGCGAATGATCCGCCACTTCCAGCCCAAGTAACTTTTGAGATTAAAGCTAGAGGCATAGAATGCAATGATGGAAAGATAATTAAAGCATCAGAAACATTAATTTCAATAGATTCTATTAGAATTCAGAAACTCAAAAGATGGAATAAAATTATTAGTGGTAAGGGCCCAATATACTCTACTCGCTTTGGAGCAGACTTAAAAATTAATTCTCTTGGAAATGAAAAGTCGATAACAATCGATAAATCTTTTTAATTTTTTTTGAAATTAGATTTCATAAAAAATCCCACTTATATCAAGAGGTGAAATTTTTTTCATAATTTTAACAAATCACCTGTTAATGAGGTCGAAATTTGCTTGATGGTAATGCTTTATTCATCTCAACTTAAAAATCTTAAATATTAAGTAAGTAAATTTTATGTAAGTTCATCTGATGCCAAAGAGATAATTATTAAAAGCCAATTTGGAGCGACTTCTAGTTAGATTTTCTGACGCAATAGCTATCTTTATCTAAATAACTCTTAATCTACATTTAATCTTCATTTCATGTGACTAGAATTGTCAGTATGAAAATCAAAACTCTAATATTAATAGCACTAACCATTTTTTCATTAGGTTCAAATGCGGATCTCAAAAAAGCCATAGCATATGATCAGGCCGGGGAGTATGAAAAAGCTGGAAATGAGCTCTACAAGATTAGTTTGCTAGCCACTAGGGGGCATCCTAGGGCAATGTATGAGTTTGGTACAATGCATATGAAAGAGGGAATGTGGGTTGTTCAGAGTGAGGAAGCAGCCATTAATTGGTGGCTTAAATCTGCAAATTTAGGATATGCTCCAGCACAGTATACAATTGGTGCATCTTATATTCGCGGTATTGGTGTCGATAAAGATTTAATTGAGGCAAAAAAGTGGCTCGAGAGAGCTATGGATAGCACCTATACTAAATACAGCAAGGTTGCTAAAGAGCTCTATTCACTAAATAATTTAGATAATATTTAAGGTGACTTGGCCAAAGAGGGTTTGGTGTAAAACATATAGCAAGTTCTCTCTCATCATAGCTATTTAGACGCGTCGGCTATGATGTCTTGCTATATATCTAAAATATTTAACTAGCACATGATTAATAACCTCTGAAAAAAAGCAGAGAATTTTGTTGGATAGGAGAAAGCTATTCAGAATATTAGTCCTCTGCTTTTGAACTAGTATACTGAATTTATATACCAAAAAGAACCTCATTATCTATATTAATAATTAAATCATAAATTTAGGCACTGTGTTATAGTAATTTTTTTTAATCCTATAGAAGAATATTATGAGTTTAACTTTAGTTTTCAGAATTCAAGCTGTACTTTTTGGTCTTTTTGGTTTGGGTGCGTTGCTAGCCCCTGCAGCAATGATGGGGTCTTTTAATTTTGAAGCTGGTAGAAGTACAGCTGATTTACTACAAGGCCTATCATTAATGTTATTAGCAATGTCCTATATCAGCTGGCAGATGCCAAACTGGGCTGGCGATAATTTGAAAACTGTAGGAATGTTTTATGCAGTTTGGCATGTACTCTATGTTATTTTAAGTGGCTGGCAAGTTAGTACTGGTGCATTCCCTGGCGGATTAGAAAATATTCTTAATCAAGTAGGTCCTGATGTAGTTCTGGCAATTCTATTTTTCTGGAAATCAAGATAAATTTTTAGATTAATTAATAAAAAGGCCCTTATGATTAGGGCCTTTTTTGTTTTAAAAATAACACTCTTTAAGTTTTATTTCTTCTGCATCTCTCACTGCAATACAAAACATTCTCCCAGTCCTTCCTCCATTTCTTTCTCCAGGTAAAAGGCTTCCCACAGGTCTTGCAAATTTTTTCAGGTTTCATCTAATATTCCATTCATTTGAAATATAATTCTACTATGAAAATAAATTTCATAACAGTAGTTACTTTTTATTTATTTTCTAGTCCATTAATGGCTAATTTTAATGATGCTTTTCTTGAAGATGTTATTGACATAACCCAATTAGAATTTTCTGATGGTAGTTTTTATCAAGGTCAGGTCAGTGAATGCCTTCTTGATCTTATTGTTATTTCTTGCATGCATGGTAAGGGAGTATATACCTTTAAAACTGGCTCCAAATATACTGGAAAATTTTCTAATAATAAACCAAATGGACAAGGCTTTTTTAGACATACTGATGGCCAAAGTTATGAAGGTGATTTTCAAGATGGAATGATTGATGGTTATGGTGTAATGATCTATCCAAATGGAATTAGGTATGAAGGAAACTATAAAAAGAATAAAAGAGAGGGCTTTGGCATTATGGTATTTAGGGATGCAGGCATATATCAAGAAAATAGTCGATACGAAGGGCAATGGAAAAATGATAGAGCAAATGGATTTGGTTTTTTTAAGTATGTAAATGGTCAGAGCTATACTGGTAATTTTGAGGATGGGATTATGTCAGGCGATGGAATCATGATGTATCCAGATGGAAGGCGATATGAAGGAGAGTTTTTAAATAATCAGCGTAATGGCTATGGAGTAATGATCTATCAGGATGAAAGCAAATATCAGGAGGGGAGTCGTTATGAGGGAGAGTGGTTAAATGACATGCGACATGGTAATGGCGAGATGATTTATTTGAATGATGGGCGACGGTTAAAAGGGTTATTCAAGGAGAATGCTTTTATTGATAGTTAGTAATTAAAGAGTATCCATAATAAAAAAGCCCTCAATGAAGAGGGCTTTTTAAAATTTTAAATCTAGAAGCTTATATTAGGCTTCTGATTCTTTAACCGCAACATTCCAAATAATCAAGCCAAACAGGATTTTGTTAACAAAATCTGCAAGATTATAAATAATGTTAAGAGATCCAGAGTCTACACTGCCCATCATATATCCAAAGATATATCCTAGTGGGTAGATTGCCCAACCAACTAGCACAATCAACCTTAGTGCATTAAAAGCAGCTCTAACACCTGCATTGGCATCAGCAGCTTTACTTGCTTCTCCACCAAAGATCTCCCAGATGATAATTGCCCAACCTATCATTCCAATGATAAATCCTAGTGAGGCTGAAATTAGCATCGCTTCACCTGCAAAACCACCGATAAGCATTACTAATGTTCCAACTAATAATCTCCAGAAAGAATTTGTTGAAATTGAGGCACCTACAGCCTTAAGAATAATAAAGAATTCAATCATTAGTAAAGGCACTGTAATTAACCAGTCAATATACCTATAAACGATTGGTGAATCAGGAGAACCAGCGAGTACTGAGGCAACCCAATAGTCTCTCATGTAGTAGTAGTGAATTGCAGCAACTAGTGTGACTAATCCTGCAATTGTCATTGAAAGTTTCCACTCTTTTTTTACAGACATTCCTTCATAAAAAAAGAATACTGTTGCAGCTACCATTGCAACAGATACTAACCAAAATGAGACGCCAACAAAATCTCCAGCTTGTAACATGCCTTCCATATTAACTCCTTAACTAAAAAGATAAAAATTAAATAATTTACGCAGCTATTTTTAACCGCAGATTTGGATTATACCCACAAAAAACTAAATAAAAAATACATGAAATTAATATGGTTTTTTATGATCTATAATTTAAAAATTTATACATTTGTGCTCATAAAATGATAGTATTAAATCATTAATAATATTCTTAAAATTGGGAGATAAAATTGGAAATAAAGCTTATATATTTTAACCAGCCTTTTTGGCGTGCAGAAGTTGCTAGATTGCCATTATTTATGTCAAATATTGAGTTCGAAGATTTCAGAATCACGGATGAAGATCTTAGATATTTAAAAGCAAATGGTAAATTAAAAGATGGAACTTCAATTCCATTCAGACAACTTCCTGTTTTGGTAGTTGATGGTCATAGTATTGCTCAATCAGGAGGGATTGCTCGAATCTGTGGAAAGCTAAGTGGAATGTATTCTGAGAACATCATTGATGCTGGCAAGGTTGATCAAATAATTGATACGGTCACTGATATTAATGAAATGCTAAATCCTTCAATGCGTGAAAATGACCAGAAGATTAAGAAGAAAATGCGAGCTGAATTGAGTAATGATTCTTTGCCCAAATACTTTAGTTATTTAGAGGAGATCTTAGAGGCAAATAATTCAGGTTGGTTCGTCGGAG
The DNA here is from genome assembly GCA_028345055.1 of Candidatus Thioglobus sp. Lineage (GTDB taxonomy): Bacteria > Pseudomonadota > Gammaproteobacteria > PS1 > Pseudothioglobaceae > Pseudothioglobus. The sequence continues at coordinate 104,003 of JAOMCO010000003.1, forward strand.
ATGACATGACCATTGCCGATATTGCAGTTTGGAGTTTGCTTGGCTGGATTGCTCAGGGTGTTCTTGATAATATACCACCAGATTTACCTAAGTCTTTTGATAGGCTTACTCATTTATATAATGAGATTAGTCAAAAACCCAAAGTTCAGGAGTGGAAAAGAATGACCTACTCCTATGAGGTGTCTGCAACTGGAGAGTATAACTATCATGTTCCTGATAAGATTTAGCCTGTTATTTTTGAGATGTACCTCATGAATTGCCATAGATTTTTTTCAATAGGATGATATGTTCCACTTGGTAATCTGCTAGATTGACTACCCTTATAAAGGCCTTCAACAAGGGCTTTGTCCTCTTCGTTAGCAGTATTCATATAGCTAATCATATCTTTAAGCCAGCTTTCATAGTCTTTTTCAGCAATATCATTAATGACCTCTGGAGGTAATGCAACTCCCCAATTTGCCTTAAACTGACCAACACCATTAGGCATAACTGAAACCCACCAGAGGTAATCTGGCATAAGGGTCACTAAGTGGTTTGGAAAGATACAGAAATCAACCATTGTCCGTCTCCACTTCCCTTTTAGATTTGTATTTTTTGGATGGGCAGCACCTGGACCATTTTCGGACTCTTGAGGCGCAAGGTGGTAGCAGTAATGATTACTATCTTCTCCGCATTCATAATCCTTAATTCGTTTCTTGTGCTTTGCAAATGTCTTTGGATGTGCAATTGGGACATGATAACTTTCAGTAAAGTTTTCAATAAGATTTTTCCAGTTAGTATTCCAACTCATTGACTCTCTAATAACTGTTTTATAGCTTCCCATATCATACTGCCCCACAATGTTTTTTTGAAAGGTACCTAATGAATCTGAAATTTTTTTGCTTGGCTTTTGTGAGAGTGTTAAATATATAAAGCCTTCCCAAGTTTCTATATGTATTAATTCCAAGCTATTTTCTTTGACATCAAAGTCCGATTTTAAATCCATAAATGGCGCATGATTTAATTGACCATCTATTCCATAGGTCCAAGCATGATTTGGACAAGTAAATGCATATGCATGTCCTGATTCTTCTTTAACAAGGCATGTGAAACGGTGTGCGCAGGCATTGATAAAACCCTTAATATCTCCTGATTCTTGTCTAACAACTAAAACTGGTGTTCCTGCTATCTCATGAGTAATATAGTCACCACTGCTTGGAATTTCATCACATCGAGCAATACAAATCCATTCCTGATTAAAAATCCTAGATTGCTCATGGTTGTAGAATTCTACAGAATGATTAAGTGCTGACGGAATAGGTGTTGCATCTTCAAAAGGCTTTTTAGAGTAATCCTTAATCAGCTTAAGAGAAGACTCAAGAGCAATGTTAGTGTAGATATTTAAATCTATCTCCGTTTTCATGAAAAAATTGTATCAGGAAAGAAAACTCTGTCAATATGACAAAGATTAATTAAAAAAACCTAAATTTTTGAGGTTTTTATTATAATATTTTTTTAACTATCCCACACCGCGAACGACTTGCCTTGGTTATTAAACTCATAACCAATAAATGGCTCGTCACTGATAACTTCCCCATCATGGCCAGGTGAAATAGAGTATGCATCACCAGCGTTAACTATCATTTCAGTTCCGTCATCATGGGTCACTTTCATGCTGCCTTGGATGCAAGCTCCTAAATGTCCAGCTTGACAGCTGTCACCACCAACATGTGGCTTGATGCATCCAGACCAGGTCCATCCAGACTGAGCAGTAACTCTGACCGCTTTAATCGTTCCAAACTCAAGAATTTCGGCGCGAGTCTTATCTGGTGAAACTAAATCATCAGGACTATCAAATGATTTTTTTACTAAATTAGCCATTTTTTTTATCTCCTTTATTTATATAATTTATTCCATTATATCTCGAGTAATGCTAGTAATTATGAAAAAATTAATTAGTCTAATTCTTCTCTTCCTCTCTACAAATGCTTTTGCTGATGGGAATAATGACTGGCAAAATATTGATCAAAATATTATTAAGTTGAACTCATCAAATAGTTGCCAAGGATGTCTTTTGAGAAATACAAGCTTCATTGGAGTTGACTTAAATAATTCACATCTTTCTGGAGTAGACTTTATATCAGCTAACCTTTCGAGTGTTAATTTTTATAATGCTGACCTGGAGGGATCAAGTCTTTTTGGTGCAGATATGAAAGGCTCAAACCTAGAAAATGCTAATTTATTTGGCTCTAATCTTTTTGCAGCAAACTTATTTGGCTCTAATCTAACTGGTGCAAATCTTATAGAAGCTGATTTGAGTCTTGCAAATCTAGGCCATGTAAATTTTGCAAATGCTAATCTGACTAATGCTAATTTGAGAGGAGCAGATTTAACTGGCGCAGTTTTAGAGGGAGCGTTTTTGTGTAACACTATTATGCCTTGGGGGCTTGATAACTCCTCTTGTAAGTAAAATTATTTATAGCTTTTTGAGTCATGTAAGTAAGGTAGTTTTTCGCGAACTAATTTGATAGCTTTTGTGTCAATCTCTGCAGAAATAATCTTTTCTCCCTGGTCTGTATTCACAAGATCTATGCCATCTGGGCCAATTATCTTACTCTCACCCATGAAGTCAATGCCATTTAATCTGCCTGTAGAGTTTGCATACGCAACAAAGATGCCGTTTTCAAATGCCCTAGTTCTAGAGTTGTATCGAGCTGCCGCAGGCCAAAGAGAAGACTGACCTGTCGGCGCAATAATTAACTGAACATCTTGTAGAGCTAAATCTCTTATTAGCTCAGGAAATTCGAGTTCATAACAAATAACAATAGCTACTTTTATCCCCTTAATTGAAATGAATGTGCTACCTATCCCTGGAGTAAAAATTTTTGATTCATCTGCAGTAGGAGGCAAGAGTGTTTTTCGATGATTCGCTACGGATTGTCCATTTTGATTAAAGAGTTGCGCTGAATTAAAAAGTCTTCCGTCAAACTTTTCCGGGTATCCATAAACAATTGAAGTACTGTATTGTTTGGCAAGCAAGCTAATTTTTGTAGCGAAATTTCCATAGTGAGATTCACTATATTGATAAATTTTTTCTTGGTTGCCATAACCAGAGAGAAAAAGTTCAGGACAAATAACTACATCTATTTTTGAGTGGTTTTTTAGATGCATCTCAAGCCTGCTAATCTTATCATTAGGGCTTTCATCCTGCATCTTATACTGAAATATGCCAATATTTAATTTCATTTTTTTTCTCTTTTCATGAGAATTTTTTTCACCCATTTATAAGGTCTTAATAAAAACCAGTATAGCCAAACTGGAGATCCAACAATAAAGAAGATATGCCAGTATACATTGTAAAAATCGAACCAACTAATGATGATTTGATTATTGAGTTTTGAATATGTGGTTGCAATAAAGAAAGAAAAAAGAAGCCAACCAAAGCTTAAATACAACGTAAATTTTGTTTTTAAAGTAAGAGTTATCATCTTAAATAAAATATACTTTATACAACTCAATATAACTATAATTTACTTTCTGAATTTATAGGAACTATTAATGATAAAAACTCTTCAAATTTCTGAAAAAGAAGCCTGGAATTTGGTTTTTAATGCTCTAGTCACTAACCAAACCTCTGAAGACAATGCAAAAGAAGTGTCTGATGCATTAATTAGTGCTGAGTTTGATGGTCAGTCAGGTCATGGAATTTCAAGAGTGCCCTCATATGTTGAGCAGCTAACCTCAGGTAAGGTCAATGGCAAAGAGGCTCCCTCGCTGCTAGGTTCAGAAGGAAGTGTAATAAGAATTGATGCTAATAATGGTTTTGCATATCCAGCAATATCACTTGCAATCAAAGAGATTACGATAACCTGTAAGAAATTTGGAATTGCTGCGGCTAGTATTTCTCGCTCTCATCATTTTGGTCAGGCAGGAAGGCATGTTGAGATTTTGGCTGAAAATGGATTGATTGGATTGATGTTTGGAAATACGCCAAAAGCTATACCGCCCTGGGGTGGAACAAAGGCTTTATTTGGAACCAATCCAATTGCGTTTTCATCCCCTCGTGATAATGAACCCCCTCTGGTTATTGACATGAGCTTGAGTAAGGTTGCTCGTGGAAAAGTTATGGTGGCTAATCAGCAAAATGAAAAAATCCCAGAGGACTGGGCAATTGATAGTGAGGGTAAGCCAACCACAGATCCAAAAAAAGCCCTTGAGGGTGCAATGCTTCCAATTGGTGATGCCAAAGGAAGCGCGCTTGCTTTAATGGTAGAAATCTTATCAGCCGCTCTTACAGGCTCTAAATTTGGATTTGAGGCTAGCTCATTTTTAAATGCTGAGGGTGATGCGCCAGGAGTAGGACAGTTCATTATAGCAATTGATCCTAGTTTTTTTTCGGGTGAAAGTTTTGCAGATAGAACAGAAACAATTATTGAATCAATCCTTGAGCAGCCATCAACTAGGCTCCCTGGTAATAAGAGATTGGAAAAAAGAAAGCTTCTTGAGAGCTCTAGAACAATAACTATTTCTAAAGAATTATTTGAAAAGATTAAAAAACTCTCATAAAAAGCATAATTTAATAGACCTTTATGGACTATATACATATATATGTATTAATATATAATAATGTTTTTACATATCTGGTTGATTTGATTATGAAACTTTCAAGTTCTAATATATCTAAAACTCTACTCAGCTCAATACTGACGATGTCGTTAGGTTTGTCATTAGGTGTTAGTGCTGACGACTCAGAACAAATAAAAAGTTCACTAATGAGCAGGATGACAAGTTCTGCAAGTTCCTTTGTCTCAACTGGCATAGGGGCTCTATTAAGTCCAAACTTTGATACTGTTGAGATAAGCACAAATCTTAAAAAGGGAGACTCTACAGTTGATATAGGTGTCCTCAGAGCCTATGGAGATAATACCAACTCTTTTCTATTTAACCAGCTTAATATCAATCGATTTGATGATCGCAATACGGTTAATGTTGGCTTAGGATATAGAAGACTTAATGCTGATGAAACTTGGATGACAGGGTTTAATGTATTCTACGATCATGAATTGTCTGATAATCATAAAAGAAATGGTGCTGGGTTTGAGTTTGTGAGCTCTGCTTTGCAGTTTCGAGCAAACAAATATAATGGAACAACAGGCTATATAAAGGATAAAAGTGGAACAGACTCTAAGGCTCTTGATGGTAATGATATGACTCTGAGTGTTGCTCTTCCTTACATGCCAGGAATGATGCTTGGCTATACCTCAACGACTTGGAAAGGCATTGATGGTATGAAAGATAAAAAAAGCCAAAAGTACTCTTTAGGTGGAAATCTTTCCGACAACCTTTCACTGAGTTACATTCGAACTGACTACGAAGATGTCACTTTGAAGGATACTGATAGAATTGCTCTAAACTACACTTGGAACTTTGGGCAAAGCAATACTAAGCCTAAATTATTTGAATTCTCAAGCTCAGCTTATGAGCTAACTAAACTAGGCAATGAAAGATATGGCTTAGTCCAGAGAGAGAATCGTATTGTCAAAAAGAAATCTGGCACATTAACAGTGAGTGGGTACTAATATGAAAACATTACATTTAAATAAATTATTTATCTTGCTTGGTCTCTTTTTGATCTCAACTGTTTTTACAACTTCAGCCGATGCAAGCTGTAGATATACAGATGCAGGATTGCTCGATGTTGTTTCAGGAAATAGTGATGCACCAGTTTATGAGACTGCTTACAGTCAGAGATCTGATCAATGCAGTGATACACCAGATGAATATGAAATAACGTTTTACAAGTTAGGTCTTTGCACAGCCTCTACGGCTGCGAATGATTTAAGTTCATGCCAGTATGTCGTCAATAACTCAGCCGGAGTAACCCATGTAATTAAGAAAGGGACATCGGGTGCTATGGCAATTCCAGAGTTTTCAATTGATAATGGAACATATACCCATATGGTAGTCTTGATAAGTAATAAGCTTGGAATTAAGCACTCATTTACAGCTACCAATAGTGTTACTGGAGAAACCTCGAGTGCTGGAACATCCTGCTGGACATCTGTTGCAGGACCAAGTGCATACACAAATGAACAATTCACTTCTCCTCATGGCGCAACCACTGCCGATGGTGCACAATTAATTAAGTGTGGAGCAGCTTCAGCGAGCGCGCCTGTATTCTCATATGAGGTGATTAATAAATTAACTGGTGAGGAGTGTTCTGATAGTTGGGCAGCAAATGGAGATTACTCTGATTTTGGAACAGTTGGAAACGGTACAGCTGAGGTATCTCTAATGAAATCAACGGATGTCTTTGCATCAGCGTGTACAGATGCGGCAAAAATTCTTTGGACTACAACACTGACAAGTCCTTATATTGTGACAGCAGATTCAACTTTTAAGCTCAATATGAGGACAACAGATTCGGTATCAGTTGATTTTAGTAATGACGAGAATGACAATAACATCATTAAGATGGGTGCAGATCCAATTCAGTTATATTTGACTGTTACAGAGTAAATATCAAAGCGGCTTATTTAGCTTAAGTTAGAGCGGCCGCCATCAACTCCAATGATTTGCCCTGTTATCCATGAGCTTTCATCACTCAACAGAAATTTAGCAAGAGCAGCAGAATCATTACCCCTTCCAAGTCTTTTAAGAGGGTGCGCTTTAGCTAGAGCTTCTGCTACGACTTCACTTTTAAGCATTGACTGAGAAATTTTAGAGTCTGTTAGACTTGGAGCAATACAGTTAACTCTAATGCTTGGGGCAAACTCCGCAGCAAGGGCCACCGTTAATCCTTCGATAGCAGCTTTTGCAGATGCAATAATAGTATGATTCGTAAAGCCTTTTTGAGCTGCTACTGATGAGAATAATACAATTGAACCGCTACTCTTCTTGAGATCATCCTGAAAGCCTTGAATAGCTTGGATGGCACTATAAAGATTAAGTTTCATACACTGGTCCATGTCAGATTCAGTAACTCTCTTGAGCGGTTTTAAGTCAATCGAGCCGACACAGTAAGCAAGACCACTGATATCAAAGTCTGCAGTATCAGATTTGATTTTATCTATAAAACCATCCTGTAAAACATCTGCTACGGTATAGCTAAAACCTAGTTTCTCAGAAATAGATTTGAGTTCCTCAGCATTTCTAGATATAAGATGTGCATCAAGATTAGAGTCTTTAAGATGCTGGGCAAGGCTCGACCCAATTGATCCAGTTGCCCCAAAAACAAGATATTTACCTAACATAAGTATTAATTTTTAATTAAAGAGTCTCATTTTACTTATCGCTCGCCAGTGAGGATGTAATTTAGGTGTGATTTAAGTGTTTATTTTGTTTATACTTTACCGTTTATTTATTCACATACCTTATCTAAATCTATGAAAAAAATACTGTCTATCGTATTACTCCTAGTTGGATTTGTATCGCCTTCGTACGCAGACAAAGAAGTTGCAGATAGAGCAATTAGATGTTCAGCACTCATTTATATTGAGCTCACAAGGCCTGAAATGGTAGGCCTAACTGCTGGTGAGACATTAATGAATAGAATCTATGCCTATCATATGATTGATGATGATAAAGAGATGGAGGTGACTAATGGCCAAATCACTTCAGCTCAAACTGATGCCATAACACAGTTAACCCAAGAATACATTAAAGGTACGAATCTTGCCGAAGAGTATAGAGGATGTATATATTGGATGACTGATGTTGCAAAATACATTAATATTAGCGAGTATGTGGTTAGTGAGGATAACACTGAAGAGTCTGAGGCCAATGAGATGGCTTTGTTTTTATCAGCTCCAACTATGACCTCAATCACTACATTTAAAAACCCTATTAAAACTTGGGAGCAGCAGGTAGACTTGGGTTTTGTTGCTTGGGCATCTCAGGAGTTAAAGGTGCCCTACAAGGAAGCCATTCTTCTGAAAGTTAGTGAAAAATTTGAGTAGAATTTAAAGTTTATTTCTAGGATTTACAATGGACAAGAAAACTAAAGACAACTCGGCAATGATGAATGGCCTTTATTGGTGGGGTGTTCCTACTCTATTTCGTTGCCCACATCAGCCTGAAACTGAGGGCTGCGATATTGCACTTGTTGGTGTTCCTCACAGTACTGGAAATGGAACAACACAGCGTGATCAGCACCTGGGTCCTCGTGCTGTCAGAAACATTTCAGCTCAGGGTAGAAGGGGTCATTTAAAGTTTGGAATCTCTCCTTGGGAAATGTGTGAGATACGAGATTTTGGGGATGTTCCGCTACCTGAAGCAAATAATAACGAGCAGTGCATTGAGCGTATTACTGAGTTTTATGAAGTAATCGCAAAGTCTGGTGTTCGTCCTGTTTCCATTGGAGGAGATCACTCGATTACTGGTGGTATTTTGCAGGCTATTGCTGGACCTAAGTCTAAACTCACTAATGGAAAAAAAGCAGTACTTGTGCATTTTGATGCGCATACAGATGCTTATCATCAGCTAGATCATTTTTTAGGTGCAGTCAAATCAGCTGCTCATTGGGCGAGTTATTTGGTGAGAGATGGTTTTGTTGATGCGTCAAAAAGTATACAGGTTGGCATTAGAGGTAACACCAGAACCCTTGACTGGCTCGACTCAAGTTATGAACTTGGTTATGAAATTATTACCAAAGATCAATACGATGAATATGGCGTTGAAAAATGCATTGAGATGATTCAAGAACGTGTTGGCGATGCGCCAATCTATATTACATTTGATCTGGACTGTTTAGATGTTACGGTTGCTCCAGGTGTATCTAATTTAGAGCCAGCTATTGAAGGCTTTAAGATGCCAGATGTTCTCAAAATGTTACAAGGGCTCAGAGGAAAGAATGTTATTGGGGGCGATGTTGTTTGTCTTATGCCAACGGTTGACTCTCCCAATCAAATTACCGCGCATGTTGCCAACTCAATTATGTTTGAGATAGTATGCTTAATAGCTGATAATGTCGGGGGAAAACCCTAGTTATTTGAGTTTCTCAGGTGGATATCAAGGGCCTTTGTTGAAATCAAAGTTTCAAACAAAGCAAACAATAACGAAGCTGAGAGCATTAGAAGGCCAAAGCCAAAAATATAGTTAGCCAGAATGTAATATTTTAAGTAAACCAAAATAATCGTCATTAAGTTAAAGATAAAACTGACGATTCCAAAAACCTGCATTCTTCTGATATAAATAATTCGTTTTTCAAGGATCATGATTTGTTCATCAGCATGTCTTGTTTTAGATTCATTACTTCCCTTGGTAGTCATTGCGCGAATTAATACACTGAGTGAATGAAGTCTATTGGTATAGGCAACAAATAATAAGGAAATAGCAGGAAATAGCAGTGCAGGAGTTGTAATGTCCATAGAGTTAGATTATAAAGAGTGCTAAGCGAGTATTAGTTCCTTAAAGTTTTATTTTATTTAGCTCCAACCTTATGAAATAAGTCCACAGCTTTGATTAGCAGGAACTGCAACCTTAATTTTTTTTGGAAGCCCTAAGTTAAGATTATTTACATTTTTAATAAAGGCTTTTTGGTCATAAGACTCTTTTATCATAGTATTAAATTTTTTTTCTTCACCAATTGTACTCATGGATAGTCCATTGTAATCATGAGCTGGGTAGACCTCTGTAGTATCCGGGAGTTTAAATAGTTTTTGAATAGAATCATAGAGTGATTCAGCAGAACCGCCTTGGAAATCGCACCTTCCCGTACTTCTAATAAAGAGTGCATCACCTGTTAAAAGCTTATTTTCAACTAGGTAAGATATGCAACCAATGGTATGACCAGGAGTCTCAATTGTTGCGATTTCATATTTTCCAATATTAAGGATATGTCCCTCATTAACCATAATATCTGAACAGGCTTCTGCATCGACATTCTCCATTCCAATAACTATTCTTGCATTGGGGTAGTATTTTTTGAGTGGACAAGCACTGGTTATGTGATCAGCATGAATGTGAGTTTCAATAATGAATTTAAGATCAAGTTCTAGTTCTTCAAGCAAAGCTTTGTCCCTGTCCATCATAATATCAACTGCATCGACGATAGCTGCTTCTTTTGAATCGCTATCTGCAATTAGATAAGTATATGTGCAACTCTCTCTTTCAAATAATTGCTTAAAGATTAAACTCATATAAATCGTTCGGTGAAATAAAAAAAATTATAACTTAATATTAGCAGTCATATTTAGACTTCATTTGTTCAGTTTGAATATAGTATTCATAAAGCTTAAGTTCTGAGGCTGCAAGTTTATCCAGAATGATAGTGGCATTTTGATGATTTTGAAGAACACTGCCAGGACAAAATGCAGATAGTGGACCTTCAATAACTTCAGCAACTGCCTTGCTTTTATGTTTACCAAGGCCAATAAGAACAATATTTTTAGCTTCCATTATGGTTCCAATACCCATTGTTATAGCTAAGGCTGGTTGGCTTTCAGAGGCTTTAAAAAAAACGAGCATTTTTTGAAAGAGTATTCTCCGTCAGTGTTTTAACTCTCGTTCTAGAATTTAAGCTAGAAGTCGGCTCATTAAATCCAATGTGTCCATTTGCTCCAATACCTAGAAGCTGAAGATCAATGCCATCATGATTATTTATTTCTGTTTCATAATCTAAACAAGCTAACTCATAATCATCCTTAAAACATTCAGGTATAAAAGTACTTTTTGGATCAATATCGATATGATCAAATAGCTTCTGATTCATATAATGTCGATAGCTTTGAGGGTGTTTTTGGGGTAGACCTAAATATTCATCTAAGTTAAAAGTTGTCGTATTCTTAAAGCTGAGCTGTCCTAATTGATATTTTCTAATTAGTGCATCATAAGTTAAAAGGACTGAGCTACCAGTTGCTAAACCAAGCACAGGACTTTTATTTTCATTGATAAAATCTGAAATAAATTGTGCTGCAAAATCACTTGCTTCATTTTCAGTTGGAAGGATTACAACTCTCATGATTGGCCTCTATTAATTAGATTACCTTCAACCCAGACATTTTGGATTTTGAAATCAGAGTTAAAGTGAACAAGGTCTGCCCTGAAGCCTTTCTTAATTTGTCCAAGATAGTCAGATATGCCTAAATATTCAGCAGGATAAAGCGTCGCCATTGAGATTGCACTTTCTAGCGGAATATTGCATTTTTGATAAGCATTTTTAATGGCATCAATCTGCGTAATTGAAGATCCTGCAAGCTTGCCTTCTGAATTGATTATTCGACCTTTCGACTCACTCACTACCTCATCATAAAGCTCAAAAGAAGGCTCACCATGATTAATTGTTGCCATAGAATCAGATACAAAAAAAAGTTTACCCTCAGGTTTTTGTTTGTAGGACAAATTAATTAAGGATGGATGCACATGGTGTAAGTCAACAATAATACTAGCCCATGTTTGATTAAAATCTAATGCAGAGCCAACCACCCCAGGTTCCCGTGCAGAAATTTGACCCATTGCATTAAAGAGGTGCGTAAAGCCATCTAAACCATACTTAATTGCCTCTTCTAGTTGATCATAATTTGCATCTGTATGCCCAGCCAAGATCTTAAACCCTAATTTCTTAAGACTTTTAAGTTGTTTAATTGAAATGCATTCAGGCGCTAGTGTTAGCATCACTGGAAACCGATCTAGAGTTTCAAATAAATTCATATAGCTAGCGTTAATGGTGTTGATGTATTGCTTTTGATGAACTCCCCGATACTTAACATTAAAAAAAGGACCCTCTATGTGAATACCCAATAAAGATTTATTTTTATTAATTTCTTTTGAAATTATATCTGTACATTGTTGAAGAACATTTAGTGAGTCGCTAATAACGGTTGGCATAATACTAGTTGTGCCAAAGTACTGATGTGCACTGATAATTGTATTAAGGCTCTCTTCATCAGGTGAGTTGTTAAACAATTTTCCACCACCACCATTAACTTGTAAATCAATAAATCCAGGTGAGAGAATACCCCCGTTTAAACTTTGAATTTCAAAATCATTAGGGATGATCGAATCATCTAATATATCAATAATATTATCATCTTCGAATAATAAAGCTTTGTTATCCAAAAAATCCTTGCCAGAAAATATACGAGCTCCCTTTAGTGCTTTCTTCATCCTAGCTCCACCACATAATCATATCGATCACCTCGATAATAAGATTGTGTATATTCAACTACTTGGCCATTTGCATCCTTGCCTCGTCTTTCAACAAATAAAATAGCACTTCCTGGATTTACATCAAGCTTGTCAGCAAGATTATCATCAGCTATGATGGCATGAATATTTTGCTTAGCAGTAACCGGATTCTTTTTTTTAGCTTCAAGCAGTTCATAAAGAGAATTATCAAGTGCTGATGTTATTGAAATGATTGACGATGGAATAACTGCTATTTCGTATAGTAATGGCTCGTTTACTAGATAGCGAACTCTATTAAGTCTATGAACTAAGTCACCTTCACTTAAATTCAAGATTAAGGCCTCTTTAGGTGAAGCTTTTCCCTCCTCCCTTAGAACTACCCGTGAGTATGACTCAAGACCTCTTTTTTTCATATCAGCAGTAAAGCTATTCAGAGAGGAAAGGTTTTTGTGAAGTACAAGATCAATATTTTTAGTGACAACTGTACCGGCACCTTGTCTTTTTTCAAGCAGTCCAATTTCAACAAGCTGATCAATAGCTTTTCTTACAGTAATTCTAGACATTTTTAGACAAGTAGCTAAATCTCTCTCAGGAATAAGTGCATCACCTGGCTTTAAAATACCTTCTTGAATTGCATTATTTAGTGAGTGAGATAGTTGTTTATATAAAGATTCAGAGCTATCACTTGATGGCCTTAAAAAATTAATCAATTTGT
>JAOMCO010000030.1 GCA_028345055.1 Candidatus Thioglobus sp.
TGTGGTGGTGAAATTCGTGAAGCAGACCAGGCAGTAATTTCTGCTTTTGAAGCTAAACACTCAGGTGTTACTGTTAATGCAGAAGCTGTTCCTTGGGGAACATGTCAAGATAAATCTATGACATTAGCTGCTGCTGGTGACCCAGTAGGACTAGCTTACATGGGTTCTCGTACATTAAAGCAACTGGCTCGAAGTGGTTTGATTGTTCCAGTTGATATTTCTGAGGAGCAGCAAAGCATGTATCAGCCAGGTATTTTGAATACTGTATCAGATGGCGGAAAAACTTGGGGATTTCCTCATGCTTTTTCTACAAAAGCCTTGTTTATCAACTGTGGTTTAGTTGAAGAAGCAGGTATGGCATGTACAGCTCCAAAGACATGGACAGGAATGTACAACATGGCTAAAGCAATTAACGATAATACTGCTGCTGCTGGTGTTGGTGTAACTGGAAAAGACTTTGATAATACTATGCATCAGTTCTTAAACTACTTATATAGTAATGGTGGGTCGGTAAGTGATCCTGCTACTGGTGAAATAACATTCAACAGCCCAGAAACAATTGAAACACTTGAGTTTTATGGAAAATTAGCAGGTGTTGCACAAGAAGGGCCTATGGGCTATGAGCGTTCTCAATTGACTCAATTATATAACGATGGTCAAATTGGAATGTATATCAACGGGCCATGGGGCGCAGGTCAGCATAATGATAATATTGCTGAAATCGTAGTTCCTATTCCTGCTGGACCAAGTGGTGAAAGTGGAACATTATTAATCACTGACTCTATTGCAGTTTTCAAAGGCTCTGCAAATGAAGCTTTAGCAATGGAATTAGCTTCTATGCTCTCATCAGGCGAAGCTCAGTACGACTTAGATATGAGCTGGGGCTTAACTCCAATCATGCAATATGAGAAGATGATGGATGATGTTTACTATACAACTGACTATTGGCAAACATTTGTTGCGCCAATTGGAAGTGGTGGACCGGAGCCAATGTTTGAAGATTTTAAAGCGCTTCAAGCTGGTATAAATGGTGCAATCCAAGGCATGATCTTGGGTGATGGTTCTGCTGCTGATCTAGTTGCAGAAGCTGCTGAAATATTAGCAGAAGGTAACTAAGTCATTTAATTGACTATTTCAGGGGCAATGTATTTTGCCCCTGAATTTATATTAGAAATTACTTTAAAAGTATTTTGAAATTCAGCATACTTTTATGGCTATTTTTATCTAAAGTTAAGTAAAGATTTAAATGCATAATGGGACAATGCTTCAGTTAAGGAAAGTACTATGGCTACAGTAAAACTAGAAAATATTTATAAAAGCTTTGGCGAGACTGAAGTTTTATTTGATATTAATCTTGAGATTAATGATAAGGAGTTTGTTGTTTTTGTTGGACCATCTGGATGTGGAAAAACAACTCTATTGAGAATTATTTCTGGTTTGGAAGAAACAACAAGTGGCAAAGTAATTATTGATAATAAAGATGTGTCAAATTCACCCCCAGTAGATCGTGGAATTTCAATGGTATTCCAATCTTATGCCCTTTATCCACATCTATCAGTATTCGAAAATATCGCTTTTCCACTCAGAGTTGCAAAAACTAATGAAAATGAGTTGGAAGAAAAAGTATTTAGAGCTGCTGATATTTTACAACTAAGAGATCGTTTAGATTTTAAACCTGGACAGCTTTCTGGAGGTCAGCGCCAAAGAGTTGCTATTGGAAGATCAATCGTTAGAGATCCAAAAGTATTTCTATTTGATGAACCATTATCGAATTTAGATGCCGCGCTTCGAGGTGATATGAGAGTTGAGTTGGCTAAGCTTCATCAAAACTTAAATACAACGATGATTTATGTCACTCATGATCAGATTGAAGCGATGACTATGGCCGACAAAATTGTAGTTTTGCATGACGGAATTATTGAGCAAGTAGGGTCGCCAATGGACCTTTACCATAATCCAAGAACAAAATTTGTGGCAGGCTTTATTGGACATCCTAATATGAATTTTCTAAAGACTAGTGCAACAATAATTAATAAAGTACATTTGGCAACTAATATTGGTGACTCAGAAATGAACTTTCCAATTGAGGCTGGAGATACAAAATCTGGAGATGAAATTGAAATTGGTATTAGACCTGAAGATATAGAGTTATCTAGTAAGGATGGTGTACCAATGAGAGTGGATGTTGTCGAGCATATTGGAGCGACCATAATCTTGTATGGCTCTGTTTTGGATAATGATAATTTTTGCGCAGTTCTTCCAAGCGATTCAGTTATAAAGCCAGGGGATAATATTTATCTCACCATAGATCCATTAAAATGCCATGCATTTAATATGTCAGGTCAAGCCCTTCAAAGAAGTTAGAAAATTTAGAGTAGGAGATTATTCATGAGAACTGGTATTGTTGGTCTAGGATTAAGAGCTGGAAATGTTCTTAAAATGATTAAGGAGGACATGCCAGAAATGGAGCTAGTGGGTTATGTAGATCCTGATCCATGTGGCCTATCAATAATTGATGATAAAACTAATAGGCTAAATCAGTATGAAAACCTTGACCAGATGATTGATGAGGGCAATCTAGAACTTCTGTGGGTTGCATCTCCAAATCATCTTCATTTGGAACACATACATTTAGGATTGGAAGCTGGCTTGAAAGTCTTTTCAGAAAAACCTATCGTAACATCAAAAGAAGATAGTTTTGCTCTTGCTAAGTTAATAAAAAAATTTGGTGAAAACCAATTAATTGTTGGGCTTGTCTTGAGGTACTCAGTTCATATGAGAGAAATGAAAAGAGTTCTTGATGCTGGAATACTGGGAAAAATAACATCCCTTGAGGCTAATGAGCACATAGCACCATACCATGGTTCATTTTTTATGAGAGATTGGCGAAGACTTGAGAAATATTCTGGAGGTTTCATGCTGGAAAAGTGCTGTCATGACATTGATCTTTATAATGGTATGGTTGGTGATAGGCCTGAAAGAGTTGTCAGCTTTGGAGGAAGAAATAACTTTATTCCATCAGAGCAGCCTGAGAATGATAAGCATGATGATGTTTATCAAAAAAAACAATCCTTTTGGGAGAATGTTGATAATCCCTTTACAAGTAATGCAGATATTATTGACCATCAAAACGCACTAATTGAATATCCAAATAATGTAACTTTCACTTTCCATACGAGTATTAATGTTCCTGATGAGCAAAGAAGATTTTGCATCATTGGCTCAAGGGGCATGGCTGAGGGTGACTTTGGTCGAGGTGGCCTTAAAGTTACTGATGCCAGAACAGGAAAATGTCTTGAGGATCATGACTTTAGTGTTACCGAATCTTCTGATACTGGAAACTATCCTGCTCACTATGGAGCAGATAAGCTAATGAGTGAGGACATAGTGA
This sequence comes from Candidatus Thioglobus sp., assembly GCA_028345055.1. Classification (GTDB taxonomy): domain Bacteria; phylum Pseudomonadota; class Gammaproteobacteria; order PS1; family Pseudothioglobaceae; genus Pseudothioglobus. Next base: position 3,392 of record JAOMCO010000030.1, read on the forward strand.
GCTTTCTGAGAGGGAATTTAGATTCCCTGCCAGTAGGCCCAAAGGAGGCAATCACAGCTGGTCTTGTAGCTATGGCACTTGATGAAAGTATGAAAACAGGTCAGATAGTTGATATGACTGAAACCTGGAAAGAGCTCGATTCGCTTTATTAAAAGGAGTAAGTTTTGATTAAGGGTATAAGTTATCTCTCTTTTGAGAATGGATTATCTAATAATGAATCTATTGATTCTGCTTTATCTCAAACTAAATCTAATGGTTTTGATGCTCTGGAATTATCCGTTTCTAGTGAGGGAGTTATAAATACAAACTCAACAAAACCAGAATGTGAAATCATAAGAAAAAAAATCGATGATTCAGGTATTTTTGTAGATAGTATTGCCACTGGAATGAGCTGGAGTGATAGTCCGACAAGTGATGATGAATCTATTAGAAAAAAGTCTATAAGTCTTCACCAAGATTCAATTAAAGTTGCAAGTTATCTTGAATGTAAGGCGCTACTTTTTGTTCCAGGAGTGGTTAAAAGCCCAATTTCACCTGAAATTGTTCGATATGACAGGGCCCTGGAGCGACTCAGAGAGGCTATTAATCAAATGCTACCAATAGCAGAAGATTTAAATGTTGATTTATGTATGGAAAATGTTTGGAATGGTTTTTTTTACTCACCCATCGAATTAAGGGATTTTGTAGATTCATTTGATTCCAGTAGATTGGGCGTTTATTTAGATATTGGAAATTTGATTGGTTATCAGCAATATCCTCCTCACTGGATAGAGCTTCTTAACTCGAGGATTAAAAGGGTTCAAATTAAAGATTTTCAGGAGAATTTTGACTGGACTGGAGGCTTTAGTTTTTGTGATATTGGTGCAGGTGATGTTCCTTGGAGGGAGACAATAGCCGCTTTAAATTCTATTGAATATAATAGCACTATTATCGCTGAAATGCTTCCATGGGATGAGACGATTTTGTCTCGTACATCTGCAGCAATGGATCAATTATTTAATTTCAAATAGATTTTTAAAACAATATGACTAAGAGACTTAAAGTTGGAATTATTGGGCTTGGAAGTATGGGTTCAACTCATTTGGATATTTATTCAAAAATAAATGAAGCTGAGGTTGTTGCTGTTGCAGATTCAATTCAGAGTAGGCTTGATGGATCAAGTAGAGCTGAGGGAAATATCAGCGGTCAAGCTGAAGGAGGCATTAACGGACTGAGCGCAAAAAAATATCTTAATGGAATGGATCTGATTAAAAACTCTGAAATTGATATAGTAGATATCTGTGTTGGTACCGATCTCCATTTTATGTTTGTAGAGGCAGCGCTCGCTTCTGGTAAACACGTTTTAGTTGAAAAGCCTTTAGCAAGAAATTATAGTGAAGCTAAAAAAATTATTCAATTGGCAGAGAATTCTCATTCTTATGTTATGTCTGCAATGTGTCTAAGATACTGGCCTGCATGGGTTTATCTAAAAGAGGCTATTGCATCAAATAAGTATGGAAAGTGCTTATCACTTAATTTCAAGAGACAAACAAGTTTTCCTGGAGGTGCTTTTTACTCTGATCATCATCAGTGTGGTGGTGCGTTATTAGATCTTCATGTCCATGATACAGATTTTGTTAATTACTGTTTAGGTATGCCTGATGAAGTCTTTAGTCAAGGTTACAAGGGCCCAAGTGGCGGTATTGACCATATTGTAACTAACTATATTTATAGTAAATCAGACTCATCAACTCTAGTAAGTTCAGAGGGTTCGTGGACTATGCAGGAAGGCTATGGATTTAACATGTCATATACCGCTAATTTTGAAAATGGAACTCTAAGCTATCTTTTGGATGAAGATGAAACTCTTAATTTATTTAGATCAGGAAAAGATTCAGAGTCTATAAAATTAAAAGATGGAATGGGCTATGAATTTGAAATTCGCACATTCGTTGATGAAATTCTAACTGGGAAAAATACTAACTTTGAATTATTAAGGCAGGCTGCAGATACAATTGCTATTATAGAGGCAGAAAAGACAAGCATCGAAACTAGTTCAGTAGTTTCAATAAAGGTATAAACGTAAATCAATAAATATGATAATTTTTAGTAGGTACCTAGTTTATATTCATCCCAGACTTGCTGTGCAAGCGCTCCAATGTATTCGTCGTTATTCTCTAAGGCTTGTTTAATCCAAAATCTGGCTTCTAAAATATTCTTATCTCCACCCTTTCCAAGAAGATACATTCTACCAAGATTATATTGAGCTGGAGCATCACCCTGCTCAGCTGCCTTAATAAACCAAGTAAAGGCTAGATTATCATTCTGATCAGCGCCCTGTCCACGTAAGTAGAGATTACCTAAGTTGTACTGAGCATTAATATTATCTTGTTCAGCAGATTTTGTATACCACTTAATTGCTTCCTTAAAGTCTTGAGCAGTACCTTTTCCATTGCTCATTCTCGATTTGTGCCAAGTAAACTAGTTTTTTATAATGCTGAAAGTAGGCTTCGAAGAGCTCAGGATGCTTATCAAGACCAAGCCCTTTAATCATTATTCTATTGAAATTTTTTACTAAATAGTCAGTCAAATAAAAAGTCCCTATCTCCTCTTCTGAGAGCTTTTCAAAAACATCTGTACCAGCAAAAAATTCATAACAGTGTGCTCCATCAATTCGCCTTACTCTATACTTATTTATAACTCTATCAAGAGCACCACCTGTCCCACAATCTGCATAAGCTATAAACACTTCCTCATAAAGATGTGCATTTTTAGATAAATAATCCTCCACACCAGGTGCAATTAATTGGGGTGAATTATGCCAGCTAGCAGGCAAACATTGAATATTAACTTTATCTTCGAATGATGGGTTTTGCTTGACCAATCTTAAAAGATCATAAACAAGCGCACCACAACCTAATACTAATCTTTTTTTATTTTCATCAGCGACTGTCTTATCTATGGGCACGCTTTTTACCAAGGCCACGAACATGCTCTTCAGCCATTTCAGCACTTCTTGCAGCATCACGGCCATATGCAGGGACGCCGATTGAATCAGCAAATTCTTGATTCAAAGGAGCTCCACCACACATTATGTGAACATCTTTTCGCATTCCTCTTTTTTCCATTTCCTCTACAACAACTCCCATATAGGGCATTGTGGTAGTTAGTAGTGCAGACATACCCAGTATAACTGGCTCATGAGTATCGACTGCTTCAAGGTAGTTTTCAACAGGATTATTGATGCCCAAATCAATCACTTCAAATCCAGCACCCTCGCACATCATTCCAACTAGATTTTTACCAATATCATGAATATCACCTTTGACTGTTCCAATGACAAATTTTCCTAATGAGGTGTCTTCAGCTGATTCCGCTAGAATGGGTCTTAAAATTTTCATTCCACCTTTCATTGCGCCTGCACACTTTAGAACCTCAGGTACAAATAAAATACCATCTCTGAAGTCAATA
>JAOMCO010000031.1 GCA_028345055.1 Candidatus Thioglobus sp.
CTCGCTCATCTTTTAAAACTTCCAAAAAATGAGAGTATTTTCCAGCCCCACCAGCTAGTATTACTGGGATAGAAAATAAGTCAGGTATTTGTTCAATCAATTCAGTCAAATATCCATGCCCTGTGCCATCTCGATCTATAGAATTTAAATACACTTCTCCGATCGGAAGTTTAGCAATATTTTCTAACCATTTATCAAGACTAGTATTCTGCATTACATTCCCATTATGAGTCCATACAGTAAAATCACCATTTATTAATTTGACATCCACTGAAGCTACTATGCTTTGTTGTCCAAATTCCTCAGCTATTTCTAAAATGGCATCTACATCTTCAATTAACAAAGTATTTATTACTGCTTTATCAGCTCCAGAATGTAATAATTTACGTGCTTGGTCAACTTCTCGTATACCTCCACCTGCAGCAATTGGCACAAAACTTTCATCATTCAATAAGCGCAAATGCTCATGAAATATCTCTTCATTTCGCTCTTCTCGTGTTACATCTAGAATGATTAATTCATCAATAGAGAATGAAATATGTGAAAAATTATAGTTTTTCTTTAGCCATTGAATATTACCAACTTTTTGCAAACTGAAATTTCTACTCAGCATAAAGTAGCCACTGTCATACAATAATGTAAAAATTACCCTTTTTTTTAACATATCTTATATCTGTAAAAAATTCTTTAACATTATCAATCCATTTGTTTGACTCTTCTCAGGGTGGAACTGTGTACCACAGATATTGTCTATTTCATATGCAGCTAAAAATTCAACTCCATATTTACATGTCGCATACCTTCCTTGTATATCTCCAATCAACATGCGATATGAATGAACAAAATAGAAGTCTGCTACATTAGGTAAATCTTTAAACAAACCTTGTTTTTCATTAATTTGCAATGAATTAAAACCTACATGCGGTATTTTCCTTTCATAAACTTCTTTTGATGAAAACCGCTCTACCTGATTAGGTAATAACCCGAGGCCAGCTGTTTTTCCATTCTCTGTACTATAAGAGCCCAGTAACTGCATGCCTAAACAAATTCCTAATATCTTAACCCCTTTATGAGTAACTGCATCTATAATTGCCTCATCAAGGTTACGCTCCTTAATAAACTCCATTGCATTTCTAAAAGAACCCACTCCAGGTAGAACTAAAATAGAAGAATTTAATATCTCCTCTGGATCCGAAACAGTTTCTACTTCTGCACCAAGATATTTGAATGCACTAGCAACAGAGAAAATATTTCCCATACCATAATCAATTATTGTAACTTTTGGAACACTCATTATTCAACAGTAAAAGTAGGCGTCCATTGGCCATCAACTTTTTCAAATAAATCTTTATTAACCCACTTATCTAGAACTGCATCAAATTCATCAATAGTCATCTGATAGTAATAAAGGTAAGTCTCAATAAATTCTTCAGGGTAATGACCATCATAAAGTCGAACTAAATTAACACCTTGATCCCTGCTCATAGCTCCTCTTCTTATCTCAATTCCTACATCTTGATTTGCCCTACCAAATCCAAATTTTAAATACATCATATATGCATGAAGAGAATATAAGGCTTGATCATTTTGAGAAAAATTTGTAAATGTTCCTGAATTTGTTATGTCAGATTCTTTTAGACCACAATGCTCTTTAGCAATTAAATAATTTTTATATGAATCCCATGGTTCAAAATAACTCATATGAGTCATAAATAATTTACTATTATCAATATCTTTAGCATTTGGAAGTGAGAACCAGAACAGTTCTTTTTTGCTTAATCCAGACTTTTTGATTATTTTCTCATAACCACCTTCAAAATATGCTCTTACCATATACTCTAAATCAAAAATAGCAGTGTATTTATTTTCAATAGAGCCCCCATATTCTACCTCTCCATCTTCACCATAAAATATAAGAGGGATGTCATACTTTAGCGCAACATTCGTTACTACACTAAAAATAGATATAAGCCAGCCATAATAAGGGAAACCCATATCAATAAAACCAATTTTATTTAAAACGTTCATTGATTTATTATTAGCAGTAACATGGATATGGTCAAAACCACTTTCAACAAAATTAGAAATATTTTCTTTTCCTAGATCTAACTCTAAAGGAGGACGTGAAGTAACAGTAAGTGGATTCATTCCATATTTTTCTCTTAGAGTATATGCAACATATGAGCCATCTTTACCTCCACTAACCGGAACAATACAATCAAAACCACCATCATTTTTTCGATACTTGTCAAGAAGAGTCACTAACTCTTGTTCTCTTATTGACCAATCTATTTCCTTTTTTTCTTCCATCCATTGGCATGCATTACACCAGCCTTTATTATCGAAACTTATTCTTGGGCGAGTAGACATGTTTAAACAATTCTGGCACCAAAATAGATCTTTATTTTTTTTCATATGAAATATAAATTGTTAATTTAAAGTTAGGAGAAAAGGGATGAATATAAAAATTAGGGCTTGACAAGTAAAGTGACGAAAAAAAGCTTTATAAGGTCCATCCATCATCAACAATAATATTTTGCCCATTAACAAATTTAGACATGCTTGATAATAAGTAGATTAGAGTTCCATTTAAATCTTGAGGTTCCATCATTCCTTTGCTAATGCATGAAGAATTGTACTTTTCTAAGAAAACTTCTGGTTGATTATCTAAAATACCACCAGGACTAATACTATTTACCCTTATATTCTCTCCTTTACAATATTTTGCAAGGTATTTTGTTATTGAAATAATCCCAGATTTAATAGCGCTATATTCAATAGGTGAAACCATCTTTGTTCCTTCATAATGCTCAAATTTTGGGGCAGCTAAACCTTGTATAGATGAAATATGAATTAAATTTCCGTAGCCTTGGGCTCTATAGAAAGAAATTAATCTTTGAGAAAATATAATAGCACCACCTAATTGATTAAATAAATCATCCCTCAATCCTTCAGCTTTTAATTTTTCAAACTCAGTGCCCCACTGTTTTGATCGAGGATATGCACAATGAACAGCCGAGTCAATTTTGCCAAAATGATTCTTACTATTTTCTAGAAAATTATCAATGGAATCAGAATCTGATGAGTTAAGCTCTAAAAAAAGAGCATTCTCTGCTCCTAGCTCATTTTGAAAACTAATGCCTTGATTAATAAATAAATCTCCAATTATTACTTTGCCATCATTTTTAATAATTTCTTTACAGAAAGCTTTTCCAATTAAACCCAAACCCCCAGTTACTGCAACAACATTATCATTAAGCATCTGCATTCTCCCAGTCTATTTTCATCAATAATTCTGCCATTTTGAAATCTATCTCATCATCAATATCAATTGCACGGTGTTTTGGAACTATAGATGCCTTTACACGACCATCAAAAATATTATTATTATTCTTAATAAAATTGGGTCTTGCTACATAAGCAACTGTAGTCATATCATATATTTGAGGAGCATCTTGCCTTCTAGAATATGACTTTTCACTATCGATCAATAATTTTATATAATTTCTATCTTTTTTCACCATATTAAAATAAGGACTTCTCGATGATTCAGAAATTGTTACAACTATATCAGTTTGCTTATCCAATAAATCTAAACACTTTATGACATCAATTTTTTTCCTTAGTGGTGCTGTTGTTGGCAAAGAAACAAAGCAATCAAAAAACTCCCCTCTATCTTCCAGCCATTTTATAGCATGCAACCATGATTTCCATTCTGGAGAATCATCCTGAGCAAGCTCACTTGGACGATTTATAACTTCTGCACCACACTTAATTCCAACTTTTGCAATCTCTTGATCATCAGTAGAAACAAATATTCTAGATATTCTATCAATATCTTTAGCTATCATTATGGAGTGCGCTAGAAGAGGCATACCACCTATTTTTAAAAGGTTTTTTCCAGGCAGGCCCTTTGAACCTCCTCTTGCAAAAATAAATGCAAATGTTTTCATAAATAAACCTTTAAACCACTTTTAGATGCATGCCGAGCTGCATCAATTAACTTTAAAGTTTTTATGCCATCATTAATTGAAGCAGGAGATTTGGCACCACTTTCTATACATTGGAAAAAAAAATTTAATTGTTTTTTATATAAGTCATCTCTTTCGCTATTGTACGCAAAGTCAATTTTTTCTGCGTTAAGGGGCCTCCATATTACTTTTTTCTCGATGGCATTCCATTTTAATTCTCCAGTAGAAGTTATTACAGTGCACTCTCGTTTTGCATGAAGACGATTAAAATCAATTTGTACAGAAATTGGAAAATTTTTTTCACTTCTGACTAGCATATCTACTTGATCTTCAACATCAATATCTAATATCCCAGTATTATTAAGCTGAGCTTGAGCTTCCAAGGGATCTCCAAAAAACCAATGAAGATAATCTATTTCATGACTCAATTCTAATAAAGCCCCACCGCCAAGTTCATTTATAGCGGAAACAGTTTTTCGATAATCTTGACCCTGTCGCCAATCTGGAAGATATGAACCACATTCAATTCTAGCATGGAGAATTTTTCCAATTCTCTTATCAATCAACCATTCCTTAAATTTATTAGCTCCAATATCATATCGAAGAACATATCCAACCATAGCAACTATATTTTTATCTTTTTCAACCTTTAATAATTCTTGCACTCCTTCTAAAGAATGAGACAATGGCTTCTCAATAAGCAGGTGCACCCCTTCATTTGCAAAATCTAAGGATTGCTGAAGATGAACAGTTGCTGGCGAGGATATAATTGCTGCTTCAACTCCAAAATCAATAGCTTCATTCACAGATGAAAGTGTTTTAACAGCAAATTTTTCTTCATTAGTAGACGAGCCATTACCAGACCGAACAACAACAATTTCAATATCCGGTCTCATTTCTGAAATTATCCTAAGATGCCTTCTACCAATACTGCCTAAACCTATAATCGCTAGCCGACTAACTTTCATTACTTTAGTAACTCTATATCCTGATTTGCTTTTTTAAATTCATCCATTCTTCCAACATCTAACCAATACTCTCTAACTGGAAATGAAATGACCTTTCTCTTAGTAGCAATAATTTTTTCAATCAATGATGGCATATCATAAAATTTATCATTTGGAATTAGCTCAATACATTCGGGCTCTAATAGATAAATTCCTGCATTTACAAAGAAACTATGAATTGGCTTTTCTTCAATAGAGATAATATCTTCATTTTTTAAATTAACCACCCCATAAGGAACCTGGAAGTCATACTCACGAACACACATGGTTGCCTTAGAGTTTTGAAATTTATGAAATTCTAACATTTGCTCATAATTAAAATTAGTTAGTAAATCTCCATTCATTACAAAAAAACTCTCATTAGGTCTTTGCTTCAATAAAGTCAAAGCACCAACAGTACCCATCTTTTTATCTTCAATAATGTATTCTATCTGGACCCCAAAGTCACTCCCACTCCGAAAAAAATCCTGAATTACATTAGATTTATATCCTAAACACATTATAAGATTAGTAAAACCATTTTTAGCAAGTCCTTCAACTATGTTTAATAAGATTGGCTTACCACCAATCTCCAACATAGGTTTTGGTGTATTTTCCGTTAATGGTCTCAAGCGAGTTCCCAGACCTCCCACCATTATTACAACAGTGTTTTTATATTGCTTTATTGATAAATTATCATCTAGAACAAATAAGTCAACTATCTTATTATTTTTATCAATTATTGGAATTTGACTAATTTTATGTTTTGCAATTAAGTTTAATAATGTATCTCTCGAATCGTTTTCATTTGCACAAATAGGGTTTTTATAATAAATGTCCTCAATGGAATGATCTAATGTCTTTTTTTTCAAAAGACCTCGACGTATATCACCATCACTTAAAGTCCCCAACAGATTATTATTCTTATCAACAATTAAAGCAATTTTAACCGCGCCAAAATCTATCAGCTTAAGAGCATCCTTAATAGTCGCGTTAGGACTTAATGAAATATCTAATACATTAATCATAAAAACCTCTTTATCCCAGAAAACAAATCTAGTACTTTAAAAATTACATCAGGCCTTGAATCTTCTATCAAATTCACACTTTTTGGTGAATTAATATCTTGAATACCTTGTAAAGGAATTAAATTAGATATACATAATGACCTCAAATTAGCATAATCAGATTTTAAAGTTGAAG
>JAOMCO010000032.1 GCA_028345055.1 Candidatus Thioglobus sp.
ATCTGGAGGGATTACAAGTGAATTTTTTCAGCCCTTTGATATGCAAGAACTATCAAATTTTTTAAAAAGCAATACAAGGCCAATTCTTATGGTTGGTTTAGGCAGTAATCTTTTAGTAAGAGATCAAGGCTTTAATGGCGTTACAATTCATACGAAAAATTTTAAAGAACTTGATATTTCTGATAACTTGATTGAGTCTGGTGCTGGTACATCTTTAGCAAAACTATCAAGGTTTGCCCTGTCAAATTTAAGATATGGTGCTGAATTTCTTAGTGCAATTCCTGGATCAGTAGGGGGAGCACTCGCAATGAATGCAGGTGCATTTGGCTCTGAGATTTGGCAATATGTTGTTTCTGTAAAAACAATGAGCTTTTCAGGAGAAATAAATGAAAGGTTTCCAAGTGATTATAAAATATCTTATCGCTCCACTATTCACAAAAATGATAATGAGTTTTTTGTAAGCGCTGTCTTTAATTTTAACTTGAAAGAACAAAATGATAATGTTGCTGATTTACTCCATAAGAGAAATTCTACACAACCTATCGGACTTCCTAGTTGTGGCAGCGTATTTAAAAATCCAAAAAATCATTTTGCTGCAAAACTTATAGAGTCTAGTGGGCTTAAAGGCTATTGTATCGGTGGAGCATGCGTTTCTGATAAGCATGCAAACTATATTATCAATCAAGATAATGCTTCGTCCCAGGATATTGAAAATTTGATTGCTCATATTCAAGAAACAATCCAGAACAAATATAACATTGAACTTGAAACTGAAATAATAATTATATGATTGCTGTTTTAATGGGAGGTTACTCTGCTGAAAGAGAAATATCTCTTCTAAGTGGAGATGCTGTTTATAAAGCTCTTTGTGAAAGTAATATTCAGTGCTTTTCATTTGACCTAAATGAAAATAATCTTGATGACTTATGGAAAAGAGAGTTTGACAAAGCATTTATTGTTCTTCATGGCAGAGGGGGTGAGGATGGGTTTATCCAGTCTGAGCTTAAGAAAAAAAATATTCCATATACAGGCTCTAATGCTAAATCATCTAGTTTATGTATGGATAAAGCAGCCACAAAAGAATTATGGTCTCAGCATAACTTGCCACTCTCACCTTCAATTGTTGCCTCAAAAAATAAGGTTATAGAACCCATTACTTTTCCGCTTCCTTGGGCTGTTAAACCGACTCTGGAGGGCTCAAGCATTGGAATCAATAAAGTTAATAAAGAATCTGAGCTTGAATTAGCTCTAAATATTGCATTTGGATACAGTGATCAAGCGTTAATCGAACAGTGGGTGGATGGAGATGAGTATACAGTTTCGATTTTAGATAATCATGCACTTTCAAGTATTAAGATAATCTCAGATCAAGATATTTATGATTATCATTCAAAATATTTTAGTAATAAAACGAAGTATCTTTGTCCATCAGATCTATCCAAAGATGAAGAATTCAAAATCCGTAATATCGCCTTAGAAGCCTTCAATTTAACTGGTGCATCTGGCTGGGGTAGGGTTGACTTTATTCTTGATAATAATAGAAATCCGTTCCTCCTAGAAATAAATACAGTTCCAGGTATGACATCTCATTCACTTGTTCCAATGGCAGCCAAGGCTTCAGATATTAGCTTTAATGAACTAGTCATCAAAATACTCAATGGCTAAGGAAAGAAAAAATCAACTAAAAAAACAAAAAACCCCACTTTTAAGTGTTTTTAAAAACTTGGCAAGAAAACTCGCTTATTTATTATTGGCACTATCTTTATTTTTTGTTATTTACCTAATCGATCGTTCAAACCTTCTAGATCCAAAAATTTCTTGGGAGATTAATAATCAATTAGTTGCAAGTTCAAACCGATATGAAAGCCTTACAAATCCACTAATTAAAAATAAGTATTTAGTTAATCTAAACCATATCAAAGAGAAAGTAAAAGAAAGCCCATGGGTTTCTAATGCTGAAGTTCAAAGGATATTTTGGAATCAAATTAAGGTCTCTATTCAGGAGCATGATATCGCAATGAGGTGGGGCTTAGCAGGCTATATTTCCTCAAAAGGAGTGCTATTTAAGCCAAACCTAACAATCAGCTCTGATGCTCCTATAGGGCTATTTTCTGAGTCAAATGTATTAGATTCATACTTTGACTTTAGACAGTATCAGGCAATTTTAGATCCAGTTAAAATCTCTATTTTTAAAAGAACATCGATTGATGAATTAACTCTCGAAAACAATATTAAAATTATATTAGGGCATCAAAAACAAAACGAACGCTTGAAGATTTTTATTAGATCTTTTGAGCAACTAAAAAAATATGAAAAAATCAGGACTAGAGGGATTTTTGATATGAGGTATCCTAATGGTTTTGCGTTGAGTTATTCGCCATTATGACTTTATAGCAAAGGGCAAAGCTAATTGCCATCCAATATATAATCAACAGCATGGCACTCCAAAAAATAATTTCACCTGCTCCCAACAGAATTATAAGACCAACCAATACAACTGGAACACCTAATTTAATGATGAGAACTCCAAATTGAACGCTTAGACTAAGCTTAATTTTTTTGTAGGACATATCATTTGCTAGACTAACCAGATTAAGAGAAATTGGAATAAGTAAAAAATAAATAATAGGCACTAAAAAAGGTGAAATAAAAATTGGAAATTGCGTTGCTATTGATAAAACTATGAATAACAGAAAAAAACGACCCAGCCTAAGATTTGGAAAAACTACGCCCAGCCTAGCAACTGACTGAGGTCCTGATACAACAAATCGATAGATATTGATAATGAGCGCCATATAAGCGTAATCAAACAACAACAAATACAATTCATAGAATCTTGGATATTCCTGAATCTCTCCCACGCCAAATAACTGCGACTGAAGAATAGTCATCAATTCTGGCAATATTGTTATGAAAGGGATAGCTGCAAGTAAAGGAAATATACTCATTTCTAACAATTTTTGCCAATTGGAAAAAGTGAAAGCTAGAGTTGCAAGAATGGTTTGCCTTATAGGAATATTTGTCATGATAGATTTGAATTAACTACATTAATTGTAATAGTTAGCTTATCTCCAGGTTGTAAAACATCTTTCTTATTTAAATTATTCCATTCTCTAATCTGTGAAACTTTAACTTTATATTTTTGAGCAATTACAGAAAGATTATCGCCACTTTTAACGGTATAAACTATTTTTCGATTTATGTCTATTCCTGTATCTGTTATTTTAGCTAACTCTGTCTTCTCTTTATCATCAATCAAGATAATCAGCTCTTTACCAATCGATAGAGGATCAGTTGGGACTATCTTATTCCACCTAACAAGGTCATTTATAGTGACACTGAAGTCTTGTGAGATCTTCCAGAGACTATCTCCTGAGACCACTTCGTATATCAATTTCTCTGAATTTTTGGTTTTGTTCAGTCTACTTTTTTCTCTTTGAGCATCAGACAAGGAGTAATAATCGTCTGTCTCTCTTGCTAAAGGCACAATAAGGTAGGTGTTAGCCCTTATCAAGTTACCCGAGATCTCATTTACGCTCTGAATTTGATTGATGGTAGTATTGAAGTTTTGCGCAATAACACTTAAACTATCACCCTCTTTCACTTTATACCTAGTCCAACTGACCTTAGGTCGGTTTTTTTGATTAGATAAAGTCTCCTTAAAGTCATCTATTACATCAATTGGCAATAAAATTGTATAAGGCAGAGTCTCAGGTGTCGCCCATCTTTTTAGTCCAGGATTAAAAGAGTAAATTTCATCAATACTTAAGTTGGTCCACTGAGCAATCAGGGCCAAGTCAAACTGAGACTCAAGCTTAATCGGCTCCAGGTATGGCTTGTTATCAATGCTTAAGAGTTTTTGATTATAGGGCGCAGGATCTTTTAAGACTTTAGCTATTGCTAAAAGTTTTGGAACATATTTTTCGGTCTCTTTTGGCAAGTCTAAACTCCAATAGTCAGTTTTCTTGCCCTGCTTTATATTTTTATCTATAGCCCTTTGAACTCTTCCTGGTCCAGCATTATAAGCTGCAATAGAGAGAAGCCAATCCCCATCAAACATTTGATTTAAATCTTTCAAGTATCGAACTGCTGCCTTTGTTGAAGCCAGCACGTCTCTTCGATCTTCATGCCACCAATCTTCCTCAAGGCCATATATTCTTCCTGTTGAGGGTATAAATTGCCAAATTCCAGTTGCTGTTCCATGAGAATATGAGAAAGGATAGTAATCAGACTCTACGATTGGCAGCAATGCTATTTCAATCGGTAACTTTTCTTTTTTAACCTCAGAAACAACAAGATATAGAAATGGCTCAGCCCGTTTAGAAATGCTAGCTAAGTAGTCTGGTCGCTGAGTTATCCAATTAATATGACTCTGAACCCTAGAATTATCATCAACTCTAATTTCTTGCTGATCGGCAATGACTTTCCATAAGTCCTTATCTTCAGAAGAATAAGTACTGTTTAACGTATTAGTCTCAAAAATAGCTAATTTATTGTTACCCACTAAGCTCTGGCAACCAGACAAAACCATAACAACAATCAAAAATAAGGGTCTCACAAACACTACTATGATTTACTGGAACATTCAGGAGAATCAGGCGCTGCATTTCGCTTCTCCCATTCTTTTGGCGTATAGGTGTGCATTGCTAAAGCATGAATATGTTTTAGTTCATCAGAAAAAAGCTTGTTAATAAAACGATGTCTATCGATCAGCTTCATTTCATCAAAATCAGAACTAACAACAACAATCTTGAAGTGAGACTCAGTTGCTGGCCCAGAGTGCTGACTTGATTCATTAACTACTTCAAAGTACTCTGGCTCAAGTGCCAGCTGCAGTTGATCTTCGAGGTGATTTTGCATACTAGTCATCGGATACACTCACATTTGCATACTCAAAAGAGTCAGAAAAGAAATTCTCTTTGTTGAGTTTATTTTCTATACAGATCTTTGCAGCGGCTTTAACCATCACTGGAGGTCCACAAGCATAAACCTCAAAATCAATTAAATTCTCAAAATCATTCATTACAGCCTCATGCACAAAGCCAGATTTTCCAGCCCAAGAACTATCCGGCTCTGATAAAACTGGAATAAAGTTAATATTAGCATGTTTTTCACTCCACTCACGAGGCAGATTTAAATAAAAGTCTTGCTTAGCACGCACACCCCAGTATAAGTAAACAGTCCTGGTCGAATTCATCAATATTAAATGCTCAATGATTGCCTTAATGGGGCCAAATCCAGTCCCTCCTGCTATAAATATGATTGGGCAATCACTTTCATCTCTCAGAAAAAAACTTCCTTTAGGGCCTTCTATTCTTAAAATAGTTTTCTCAGTCAAAGTGTTGAATACAAAATTTGTGAACTGCCCACCTTCAACCAAACGAATATGAAACTCTAATAAATTTGAATTGACTGGAGCATTAGCAATTGAAAAAGCCCTAGGCTCAAAATCAGGATGCTCAATATCAATGTACTGGCCAGCCAAATATTGAAGAGATTGAGACCCTGGTATCTTTAAAATGAGTTGAATGACATCATGATTTAAATGATTAACCTCTTCTACACGGCATGGCATACTTCGAATTTGAATATTTGCAAGTGAGTCTAACTCATCAACTGCAATATACAAGTCACTTTTAGCTGTGCATTGGCACAATAGAGCAATATTTGCATCATGATCTTCTTCGCTTATTGCCTCAGGAGTTGGACCAGCATATTCGATTTCACCATTTAGTATGACTGCTTTGCATTGACCACAAAATCCATTTTGGCAACCATATGGAAAATTAAATCCGTTCGATAGTGCACTATCGAGAACTGTCTCATCACTGCCACATTGGAAGGATTTTCCACTCACCTGATTTAAAACCGTAAACATCGTTTTAGAGATAAACAAATAAAGCTCACATTATAATGTAGGTCATACAAATATAAGCTTAGTATTATTATGACTAACGAGTCAAATAAATTTGTTTTATTTTTGATGGGGCCTACAGCCTCAGGAAAGACAGAATTAGCTATTGAAATAAGCAAAATAATTGATTCAAAGTTAATCAGTGTTGACTCAGCTCTTATCTAT
>JAOMCO010000033.1 GCA_028345055.1 Candidatus Thioglobus sp.
CGTTATTTTATTCATTTTGTATTTGGACTTTTGATTATTCAAGCACCTTTTGCTGAAAGTATTGAGGCAAGTGACTTTGAGACTAAAGAGCAGCAAAGTCGTTATACTGAATTAATTGAAAATATCCGCTGCCCAGTCTGCCAGGGTCAGAGCATTGGTGGCTCCAATTCAGATCTTGCGAAAGATCTCAGGGAAAAGGTACGTGACATGATTTTAGATAGCAAGACTGATTCTGAGATCTATTCATTCATGGTAGAGCGCTACGGTGACTTTGTTGTCTATAAACCGCCGGTCAATACAAAGACTTATTTTTTATGGTTTGCACCTTTATTGGTTTTAATTGTCTCTTTCCTATTTTTGTTTCGATCTACTAGAAACAATAAAGAAAAAATTGTTAATGCATCCAGCGATCTTGATAGAGCTAAAAAACTTTTAAAGTAATAATATGAATGAGAGCAAAATCAGTGATTTGATAGTTGAAGCTTATAGATACCAAAAAAATGGTCAACTGTCTCAAGCTATTCAGTCATGGAATGCTCTGATAAACCATAACTCAATAACTCAGGACTTATCAGCTAATGCACATCTAAACCTGGGTAATCTCCATCTGCAACAGGGTAATGATGACCTTGCCTATGAGTCTATGGCAAAAGCCATTAAAGCGAACCCAAATAGCTCAGAAGCTTTTTTCTGTTTAGCCTATATGGAACAGCAAAAAGAGAACTTTGATGAGGCGATTAGTTTTTTTAAATCTGCATTAAAACTTAAGCCAGATGATGTTGGTGCACTCAATAACCTTGGGAACTGTTATGACCACCTCAATAAAATTAAAGATTCAATCAGAGTCTACTCTGAGGTACTCTCAATCGATTCAAAATATATCGCAGCTTATTATAATCGTGGCAACGCATACTCTAAAATAGCAGATGAAAATCTAGCTTTAAAAGACCTGACCCGAGCTATTGATTTAGATAATAACTTTTATCAGGCATACTATAATCGTGGTTCTGTCTATAAAAGACTTGGAAAAAGTGATTTGGCTGACAAAGATTTTGCCAAGGCTCAGAAGCTAGCTAAAGAAGAAATTGAACAATCAAAAAAATAGGATAACCGTGAGTGATCAAGATGAAAACAAATTAATAGCCGAGAGAAAATCTAAATTAGCATTGCTTAGAGAATCTGGCAACCCCTACGTTAACGACTTTACTCCTCTCAATTTAGCTTCTGAGATTCATACTCAGTTTGATAGTAAAACTAATGAAGAACTGCAAGAGATTAATGAATCTGTAACGATCTCTGGGCGCGTAATGTTGAAAAGAATTATGGGTAAGGCGAGCTTTGTTCAACTTCAGGATACATCAGGCCAGATCCAGTTGTTTGTGACCAGGGATGAGCTCGAAGATGGCTTCTACAATGAGCAGTTTAAAAAATGGGATATTGGTGATATTATCGGAGCTACAGGTACTTTATTTAAGACAAAAACGGGAGAGCTTTCAGTTAGAGTTAGTGAGATTAGACTCTTGACAAAGTCTCTAAGACCTCTGCCTGAGAAATTTCATGGCTTGTCAGACCAGGAAACCATTTATCGTCAGAGGTATGTCGACCTGATTATGAATGAAGACTCAAGAAGAGTTTTTAAGCTGAGGTCAAAAATCATTTCTTATATTAGACAGTTTTTTCTCGATCACAATTATCTTGAGGTCGAAACGCCAATGATGCAGGTCATTCCTGGAGGAGCTGCAGCTAAACCATTTATCACTCATCATAATGCTCTAGATATGGATCTTTATCTTAGAATTGCTCCTGAGCTCTACCTCAAAAGGCTTGTAGTCGGCGGTTTAGATAGGGTGTTCGAAATCAATCGAAATTTTAGGAATGAGGGGTTATCTCCAAGACACAATCCAGAGTTCACTATGGCAGAGTTTTATCAGGCTTATGCAACCTACCATGACTATATGGACCTTACTGAAAATCTATTAAGGGGTATTGCAACAGATGTGTGTAAATCGAAGGTAATTCATTATCAGGGCGATGAATTTGATTTTTCAAAGCCTTTTGAGAGAATTAGTGTCTTTGATTCAATTTTGAAATATAACCCAAATCTATCAGCCATAGACTTGTCTGAGGAAAACGCTAAGAAGACTGCTAAATCTTTAGGCATCGATATCAAAAAGAGCTGGGGTCTAGGCAAGATTCAAATTGAAATTTTTGAGACAACGGTTGAAGAAAAACTGAGTCAGCCTACCTTCGTGATTGAGTATCCAACAGAAGTGTCCCCGCTATCTCGAAAAAATGATGAGAATCCATTTATTACAGATCGATTCGAGCTCTTTATTGGTGGCAGGGAAATAGCTAATGGATTTTCGGAACTCAATGATTCTGAGGACCAAGCGCAAAGATTCCATAATCAGGTTAACGAAAAGGATGCTGGCGATGACGAGGCAATGCACTATGACGCAGACTATATTAGAGCTCTAGAGTATGGTATGCCACCTACTGCTGGTGAGGGTATTGGAATCGATCGTTTAGTAATGTTGTTTACAAACTCAGCATCTATAAGAGATGTCTTGTTATTTCCTCACATGAGGCCTGAGTATGATAAATGATATAGAAGTGATTTACTAGTTCTCAAGTATGATTCCAGTTTTAACAATTGATGGGCCGAGTGGAGTTGGAAAAGGAACAGTCGCTAATATTGTTGCAGCAAGGCTCAAATGGAATTTATTAGACTCTGGTGCAATTTATCGAGCTTTTGCATTAGCTGCCTCAAAAAGAAACATTCAAATTGATAATATAGAAAAGCTAGTAGAACTAGCTTCAAACTTAGAACTTAATTTTGCACCAGATTCTGCAAATAATACCTTAGCGGTTTACCTTGATAGTCAAGAGGTTTCATCTGATCTTAGAACAGAGGAAACTGCAGAACTTGCATCTAAATTTGCTATGATAGGTGCTATTAGAGAGTCATTACTGATTAGGCAGCAAGATTTCAGAAAATTACCTGGGCTAGTTGCTGATGGAAGAGATATGGGCACTGTTGTCTTCAAAGATGCCCCTTATAAAGTTTTTTTAACCGCAAATGTTGAAGAAAGAGCCAAAAGACGATTAAAACAGTTGCGACAGAGAGGCATTACTGGTAACATTTTGCAAACTTTAGAAGACGTAAAGAAAAGAGATGAAAGAGACGCTAGACGTAAACACTCTCCCCTAATGCCTTCTAAAGATGCATTAATCATAGACACATCAGATTTAACTGTTAGTGAAGTGGTTACAAAAGTAATGGTGCTAGTTAAGGTTTGAGCGGTCAAACCTTTTTTTAATTAATCCGATAAGAGTTGAGTTTAAACCGATATAACTTAACAATTAGCGGTCAACATCGAGATAATATGTCAGAAACATTTTCCGAGCTATTTGAGAATAGTGAAATACAACAAAACGTAAAGCGTGGCGCACTAATAATGGGCACAGTAGTCAGTATGAATCGTGAAAAAGCGATTATTAATGTTGGTTTAAAATCTGAAGGTTTTGTTTCATTAAATGAATTTAAAGATGCTAAAGGCGAACTAGAAATCACCGAGGGTGATGTAGTTGAAGTCGCTCTTGAGTCTATTGATGATGGCCTAGGCCATACTCTTCTATCCCGGGAAAAAGCTAAGCGCATTAAGATGTGGCAGGAGCTTGAAACTGCGATGAATTCTAAAGAAGTCGTAAAGGGTATAGTTACAGGTTCAGTCAAGGGCGGTATGACTGTTGACATTGGTGTAATTAAGGCATTCTTGCCTGGCTCACTTGTTGACGTAAGACCGGTTAAAGATTTTGACTTTTTATTGGGACAGGAAATTGAAGCGCTCGTTATTAAGATGGATGAAGTAAGAAATAATATTG
Organism: Candidatus Thioglobus sp.; assembly: GCA_028345055.1. Classification (GTDB taxonomy): domain Bacteria; phylum Pseudomonadota; class Gammaproteobacteria; order PS1; family Pseudothioglobaceae; genus Pseudothioglobus. Next base: position 3,886 of record JAOMCO010000033.1, read on the forward strand.
TTATTTCTAGAAAAGCTGTTATGCAGGAAGTTAATTCTGCGGACAGAGAGGCTTTAATTGAGAATCTTGATGCTGGTAAAGAGATTGAGGGTATTGTTAAGAATCTTGCTGACTATGGTGCCTTTGTTGATCTTGGAGGGGTTGATGGACTTCTCCACATCACTGATATTTCATGGCAAAGAGTCAATCATCCATCAGAGAAACTCTCTATTGGAGACAAAATAACCGTCAAAGTTTTAAGTTATGACAAAGAGAAGATGAGAGTCTCACTAGGACTTAAGCAATTAACCCCAAGCCCTTGGGATAATATATCAGAGCGTCTACCTATGGGTAAGAAAGTCTCAGGTGTTGTTTCTAACCTTACTGATTATGGCGCATTTGTAAGAATTGAAGAGGGAGTTGAAGGATTGGTTCATGTGAGTGAAATGGATTGGACAAATGCAAATGCAAGACCTTCAAAGTTTGTGAAGCTGGGCCAAGAAGTTGATGTTGTTATTCTTGATGTTCAAGAGTCAAAACACAGAATTTCCCTTAGCATGAAGCAAGCAAAAGAGAACCCTTGGGAGGCTTTTGAATCATCTCAAAATAAGGGTGACACAATTAATGTTACAGTCAAATCAATTACCGATTTTGGTCTTTTTGTAGGGCTTCCAGGAGGGATTGATGGTCTTATTCACTTAGCAGATATTTCATGGGAGAAACAGTCAGCAGATCAGATTGTTTCAACCTACTCTAAGGGCCAAGAGCTCGATGTAGTTATTCTTAATATTGATGCTGAAAAAGAAAGAATATCACTAGGCATCAAGCAATTAACTTCTGATAATTTCTCTCAATATGCTTCCTCAAATTCAAAGGGCTCTATAGTTAAAGGAACTGTCCAAGAAGTTGATGCAAGAGGAGCAGTAGTTCAGCTTGCTGATGGAATTACTGGATATCTAAAAGTTTCTGAGATTTCTCAAGATAGAGTTGAGGATGCTTCAACTATTCTAAAAGAAGGTCAGGAGCTTGAGGTTGCTATTACTTTGATTGATAAGAGAACAAGGAAAGTTAATTTAAGTATGAAAGCAAAAGACTCAGTTGAAGAAAAAGCTGCTATGGCTGACTATAACAGTCAATCAACTCAAGCCTCTGGATCAACTTTAGGTGACCTTTTAAAAGAAGCAAAAGATAAATAATATAAATTTTGAATTACTATACTTTGGCATAGTAACGTTTTTAAATATGAAAAAAATTGATCTCATTGAAGCTGTCTCAAAAGAAATAAAAATTACTCGTTCTGAGGCTAAACAATCTATTGAAATTATTTTAGAAGAGATTAGCTCAGCAATAGTTTCTGGAAAAGGATTAGAGGTTCGTGGCTTTGGTGGCTTTCAAAAAAGACATAGAAAGGGCAGAATGGGTATTAATCCAAAGACTGGGGAAAAGACCCAAGTTTCTGAAAAATTTGTGCCTTTTTTTAAGCCTGGAAAATTGCTAAAAGAGTCTGTTAATAAAGGCTAATATACCATTGATTAATTAACTCTTGTTCAGTATAATTTCCCGTTTTTAATTGGGGCGTTAGCTCAGTTGGTAGAGCATCGGACTTTTAATCCGCTGGTCGAGCGTTCGAATCGCTCACGCCCCACCATATCCTTGAAGGCTTGAAAATTTGTAAGCCTTTTTGTTACAAGTCTTTAGATCCTATAAATATCTAAGCATTAGCAATTAAAATACAAATTAATGAATGAATTACTGAAAGACTTTTCCTTTGAGATAGATTTTGATGTTGAATGGGGTGATATGGATGCTCTCCAACATGTCAATAATATTGAATACTTTAAATATTTTCAAATAGCACGTATTGCTTACTTTAAAAAAAATAACTACGATAATCTTTTCACCGATACAAGAATTTCAACAATCTTGGCATCCACTAAATGCAAATTTATCTATCCTCTTGCTTATCCTGACACAATATCAATAGGAGCAAGAGTTGATCTCATTGCTAATGACTACTTTACTATGAAATATGCTATTATTAGTAAAAAACATCAAAAATTGGTAGCCATTGGTGATGCTAAGGTTGTAGTGTTTGATTATGTTAAAAATAAGAAAACTTTAGTGCCTGAGCAGATAAAAAAAAGGATTCTCTCTTTTGAAAAAACTGAAGTACAATTGATATCCCAATAAACT
>JAOMCO010000034.1 GCA_028345055.1 Candidatus Thioglobus sp.
AAAAAGGAAGAAAGAAATTTAATATCTTACTAGATGAAAATCAAAAGCCAATTGGTGGAAAGTGGTCTTTTGATCAAGAAAATAGAAAAAAAATACCTGCAAAAACGCCTATACCTGAGTTACCAAAATACAATTTATCTCGATATCATGAAAGTGTCTGTGCTTTGATTAATGATCACTTCATTGATCACCCTGGTACCCTAAATAACCCTTGGTTTCCAGTAAATCGAGTGGATGCAGAGAATCAATTTACTGACTTTATTCGAAACAGGATGAGCAATTTTGGAATTTATGAAGACGCTATGCTTGAGGGTAAAAATTTCTTATTTCATAGCTGTATCAGTTCCTCAATGAATATCGGTCTTCTTTCACCTAAAAAAGTAATTCAAACGTTATTGGATTGTGCTGAGGAATTTCAGATTCCAATGAACTCACTTGAGGGCTTTATCAGGCAAGTTCTAGGATGGAGAGAGTTCATTAGAGGTATCTATCAAGTTAAGGGTGATTATCAGCAAAGTCACAACTATTGGAAGCACTCAGGCAAATTGACAGTTAGCTGGTATGAAGGATCTACTGGAATAGTTCCTTTAGATGACTCAATTAAAACTGCTCTTCAAGATGGCTACAATCATCATATACCTAGACTCATGGTAATTAGTAATCTAATGAATCTTTGCGAAATCAATCCAAAAGAAATTTATCGATGGTTTATGGAGATGTATATCGATTCATCAGAGTGGGTCATGGTGCCTAATGTTTTTGGTATGGCGACCTATTCAGATGGGGGCTTAATGTCAACAAAGCCCTATACCTGTGGATCTAATTACTTCTTAAAAATGAGTAACTATAAGAAAGGTGAGTGGTGTGACATAGTTGATGGCCTTTATTGGCGTTTTATCGAAAAGAATAGAAGCTTTTATCAATCCAATCCAAGGCTTTCTCTGCAGGCGACATTTCTGGACAGGCTCTCACCAGAGCGAAAAGAAATAATTTTTACTAAAGCTGAAACCTTTATTCGTGAACATACTGCTTAGATAAAAAGGGCTAACATAAGTTAGCCCTTTATTTCATCGATTTAAAACTTCAACTAGTTCTGCTTAATTCGACCATCTGTGTAACCAGAATAGCCAGGATTTGCAGCAATATAGTCAGCCACAACTTCCGCTAGGTCAGGGCCAAAGTCATAAATTTCAGATGCTGATCTAAAGACTTTATAGCCGTCTCCACCTCCACGAATAAAGTTATTAGAAACCATGCCATAAGTTTTATTTAAATCAAGTGGAACCCAACTCCCATCTTCATCAATATCTATGGAAGTCACTCTTCCATCGTTAGCAGGTTGTGAAGCATCGAAGCTAAATCTCATACCAGAAACCTGAGGGAATCTTCCAGCCACATCTTCAACCTCACTGACACCATTCTCAATGGCAGTTAAAAGCTGTTTTCCAGTTACCTTGAAAGTTGAGAGTGTGTTCTGGAAAGGAAGAATTGTCATAACTTCTCCAAGAGTTACGTCACCTGCATCAAGTGATGCTCTTATACCTCCAGAGTTTGCCAGAGCAATTGTGAAACCTTTGTCAATCACCGCTTCTCTCATTGCATCAGCAATCATATTCCCCATGTCGCATTCTTGAACACGGCACACCGCTCTATCACCATTAAGTGAAGCAGAAACATTACCAACTTGCGTCTCTTTTAGCTTGTTAATTGGCTTTTCTAAAATATCTAAACGCGTAACGATTTGTGGATCCTCAGCAACTGAAGAATCAATCAAGATAGGCTCACCTTTGGCCGAAATAACATTACCCGCCTCATCAAAGACTAAATTAAGTTCTCCTAGATACTTTCCGTAGGCATAAGCCTGAATAATCTGAACACCATTAACAACTGTTGGATAAGGACCAACTGCCCTCTTATTAGTATTCGAGAGTAATGCGTTATCATGACCACCAACAATCACATCAACGTCAGAAGTATTAGCTGCAATCTCTTTATCAATAGCATAAGAGGAGTGAGATAGAAGAACTATCTTATTAACTCCTTTTGCTTTCAATACTCTGACCTCAGACTGAACTGCTTTGATTGCATCTGTAAAAATGATATTGTCACCAGGACTAGATAGATCTTTGACATCCTCCGTTACCACTCCAATAAGTCCAATTTTTTCACCACCCTTTTCAACAATAGTTGACTTTTGAAGAATGTCTCTTAATGTTGGCTCAAGACTTATGTGAGCATTAGCCATAAGTACTGGAAAATCTACAGCTAACATAAAGTCTCTTAAGGTCTCTGGACCATCATCAAACTCGTGGTTACCAACAGCCATACCATCGTACTCAAGCGCATTCATCATGCCTGCTGCAACTTTACCTTTATAAAGATTGTAAAAAAGCGTTCCTTGGAACTGATCACCACCATCGAGTAGTATTGTGTTTTCATGTCTTCCTCGCGCTTCTTTAATAGCTGAGATTAATCGAGCTGTACCTCCAAAACACTTACCCTCAGCATTACTCTCTGCAGAGCAGTTATTGTCATATTTACTGATGGGCCTAAACCTGGCATGAAAGTCATTTGTATGAAGAATAGTGAGCTCAAAACCTTTATGCCCATCAGCCATTACCGGCTGTGAGAACATACCAAATGTTAAAAAACAACTGAGTCCAATAAGAATCGGCATTGTCATTTTATTCTTCAATCTTAATGATTGAAATGTATCAAATAGCCTCATAACACTTCTCCCTTTAATTGAATAGTTAGAAAATATATTGATTAATCAATAATTTACATTTTTATTGTAGTCCTTTATGAGATAAAAAAGGGATTTCTTTTAAGAAATTTTTAGAGAAATTTGGTTTTCAATCTTAAAAACCAGTTTGCGATATCTAGATTTATTGAGTACAAACAAGGCAGTAGTATTAAAGTCACAAAAGTACCAAACAATAAACCATATCCTAGTGCCATTACCATTGGCTGAAGGAATGCATCTTTACCCCCAAAACCATAGATGAGGGGCAAGACTCCTGCGAGTGTTGTAAGGGTTGTTAATATTACTGCCCTTAAACGGTCTTTTGCACCCTTTGCAATCCATTGTTTCGAAATAACACTCTCCCCAACTTCTTTTTTAATGTGATTCAAATGACTAATCATTACTAACGAGTCGTTGACTACAACTCCTACTAGCGCCAAGACTCCCAATAAAACGAAAAAGCTAAATGTCTCTGCATGAAAGAAAAAGGCCCAAACAACACCAATCAAAGCAAAGGGAATACTAAGAATGACTAACAAAGGCTGAGAGTATGAGTTAAACAGAAGCGATATAAGCATGTATATTCCAAATACAGCAAAACCAAGAGCTAAAGAAAAGTCACTCAAGGCTTCTTTTGCTTCTAAAGAGCTTCCCCCTTCAATAGCACGAACTTCAGGAAAATTATTAATCAAATTGAGCTCATCAAGCGCTCTTTGTGAGACAGATTGAGCGGTAGTTATTGAGTCCTCAACAGCTGCACTTACTTTCACAACTCGCTCACCATTTAAGTGCTTGTAGTTTGGATCGCCAGGCGTCTCAATAACACTTGCAAATTGAGACATTGGAATCATTCTTCCTTGGTTGTTTCTGATTGAGGTTTTCGTAATGTAGTCATCAGAATAATTACTATCACCAAGATACATTTTCACGTTTAGGCTAGTATTGTCAAAATCTACGTCAGAAACGTCCATGCCCGAATAAATTGTCCTCAAATGACTATAAACCTGCTGATATTGAATCCCTAGTCTTGCCATTGACTCGTAATCCAACAAAACCTCAATACGATTTTTACTTAAATCGTCATCCCGATCAATGTCACTTACGCCGTCGTAACTGTTAAGAATTTTTTCAAGTTGATCAACAGCTGCTTGTCGCTGAACATCGTTACTTCCAATTAAACTTAACTCAATATCCAGTGAGCCACTAGGACCACCCCTATTTGTTCTATAATTAATCCTTGAAACGCCTTCAATATCTTGTGTTTCTGCTTTTAGAATCTCTATAATTTCCTTGGCAGAGGTTTCACGATCATTCGCAGGTATCAAAGTAATTGCTATAGAAGCACGATTAGATCCTCTTGATCCAATTGTGCTTGTAAAAAAGTCTAGGTTTGAGCCAACCTTATCGATAATAATTTCATCAATTTTTATAATGGACTGCTCTGTAGTTTCAACTGGAGTTCCTAGAGGAGCTTGGACCCTTATATTGATCGAATTTGTGCCGCTCGATGGCCACTGAATATAATTAATTTCTTTTGTTCCTATGTAAGCACTAAAAGCTAGAAGTCCAATAAACAGACTTAAAACGATGAAGCGCCACCTAAGGATTACTAATAATGCTTTTTCAAACCATCTTTCGACTGGCTTAAACCATGTTTTTTGTTTATTAGCCCTACTCCCAGACATATGCGCAGGTAAAGCGATACTCACCTCAAGTAATGAGAACGTTAGAGCGCAGATAACAGTAATTGGCAGTATGTATATAAATTTACCAGTCGTACCACTAACTAACAGAACGGTTGATATAGCAAGAACTGTAGTTAAAATAGTCGTAATAACTGGCATGATGACCCTTTTAAGGCCATCAACTATATTTTGATAGACGTCACCACCCTTCTCTTTATAGTGGTGAATACTCTCAGCTATGATGATGCTGTCATCTACGACTAGGCCAAGGACTAGAACCATTCCAATCGTTGAAATTAAGTTAATAGTTTCACCCACAAAACCAAGAAAAGCAACAGTGCCTAAAAGGGTTACTGGGATACTTATAGCAACCCAAAACGCAGTCTTTAAGGATAGAAATAAACCCAAAACAACCATAATCAGAGCTAGTCCCACTAGAGCATTATTCATTACGATGTTTAATCGATTAGACACTGGCTTTGATCTGTCATTGGTAACTATTAAATTAAGATCTGGGGGATACGATTCTTTTAGTGTATTTAGAGTATCTCTTACTTTTTCAACGGTTCGGATAACGTCGGCTTTTTCTGTTTTTGTAACTTTGAGAATATAGCCCTTTGTTCCGTTAATACGAGTGATGGTGTTGAAACCAATCTCACCCTCACTGATTGAAGCAATGTCCTTTAATAAAATTGTTGGTCCATCAAAGCTAGACTTTACAACAACATTCTCCAAAGACTCCATAGTTTCGTATTCAGAGATAATAACAATATTTT
>JAOMCO010000035.1 GCA_028345055.1 Candidatus Thioglobus sp.
TTCTTCCTCTTTCTATAAACCTAAGATAGTTAGCATAAAAAACTACACCTCCAGCATCAGTATCCTCATAGTAGACTCGATATCTTTGGAGGTTCATTTACCAAACAAATCTTGGACCTGCACTTGCCTAACTTCTCCCAAATGTGAGAAGGCAAGATCTGTTGCAATTCGGCCTCTAGGAGTTCTCATAATGAAACCTTGTTGAAGAAGAAATGGCTCAATCATATCTTCTAATGTTGTCCTCTCTTCTCCTAAAGCAGTTGCTAGAGTATCTAAACCAACTGGACCAGCAGAAAATTTTTGAATAATTAAGCTAAGGTATTCTCTATCAAGTTGCTCGAGACCTGCCTCATCAACTTTTAAAGCATGAAGAGCCTCTTTTGCAATCTCAACATTAATTACACCTTTTGTTTTAACATCAGCAAAGTCTCTAACTCGCCTTAAAAGACGATTTGCAATCCTTGGTGTTCCTCTAGAGCGCTTTGCAATCTCTTCAGAGCCATGTTTTTCAATCTTTATTTTTAAAATGGATGCTGATCTCTCAATTATTTCTTGAAGCTCTTTAAGTTTATAAAAAGACAATCTATGAACAATACCAAATCTATCTCTAAGAGGTGAAGTTAGCATTCCAGCTCTTGTAGTTGCTCCAATTAGAGTGAACGGAGGAAGCTCTAGCTGAACTGAGTGGGCAGCAACACCTTCACCAACTAAAATATCTAATTTAAAGTCTTCAAGGGCAGGATACAAGATTTCTTCTACTACTGGATTTAGTCTATGAATTTCATCAATAAAGAGAATATCATAAGGCTCAAGCTTTGTAAGAATCGCTGCTAAATCGCCAGAGCGCTCTAAAACAGGTCCAGAAGTCTGTTTTATTCCTGCATTCATTTGATTTGCAATAACATTTGCCAAGGTGGTCTTACCTAGACCTGGGGGACCATATATCAAGCAGTGATCAAGAACATCCTCACGAGATCTTGCAGCCTTAATAAAGAGTGTCATTTGAGATTTGACGTCTTCTTGCCCAATATAATCTGCAAAAGAATTTGGACGAACTGAGGCAGCCTTTAAATCTTCATTGGACTGATTCTCACCACCTATTAATCTATCCTCTTCTATCATACAAAATAATTAATTTATTAGATTATGATTTTGTATTTTAGACCAATCAATAATGAGGTTGATTGTTTATGTAAAACAAGAACATATTCATTACAGCATAAATTGGAATGATATTGAAATGAAAGGTATAATTAATCGATTATTTTTTTATCAGTTGTTCAATGTCAAATATTGCAGTTCTGAGCATTAGCCATCAATTAGCTCCAGTAGAAATAAGGGAAAAAGTAGCATTTGCCTCAAGTGAATTGCCCTCAGCTATTTCTAATTTGTTATCTATTTCAGATATAAAAGGATGTGTGATATTCTCAACATGTAACAGGTCTGAGATTTATGTTTCACATAACTCAAAAAAAATTCGGGATATCTTATTTGATTTTATGGCATCAACTCACGCCTTAGATCGTTTATCCTTAACTGATTATGTCTCTTTTTTTGAATCTGGTGAAGCAATTAATCATATTTGTGGGGTTGCATGTGGTCTTGAATCTTTAGTATTGGGTGAACCTCAAATTTTTGGCCAACTCAAAGAGGCTTATCAAACTTCAAAATCTCAAGGTGCATTAGATAAAATTCTTGAAAAACTTTTTCAACACGTATTTAAAACTGCTAAGAAAGTCCGAACAGATACCAACATTGGCTCTTCTCCAATTTCTGTTGCTTATTGTGCCGTTAAGCTTAGTGAGAAGATTTTTACTAATCTTCAGAATCAAACTGTACTTCTTATTGGCTCTGGCGAAATGGTTGAGCTCAGTGCCCAGCACCTCAGTAAAAAAGGTGTTAAAAATATTATTTTTGCTAATAGATCTCTTGAAAACGCTCAGCCTATTGCTATTAAACATAATGCTGAAGCAATCACCTTAAAAAGCTTATCTGAAAATCTACATCGAGCTGATATAGTTATCTCATCTACTGCAGCATCTATTCCAATAATAGGCAAAGGTCTAATTGAGACAGTTCTTCTCCAAAGAAAACATCAGCCCATGCTTCTAATTGACTTGGCCATTCCTAGAGATATTGAGCCTGAAGTTAACCAACTTGAAGATGTATTTCTATATACAGTTGATGATCTTCAGCAAATTGCTAATAGCAATCTTGAGGAAAGACTTAAAGAAAAAGTTGAAGCTGAAAAAATAATCAAATATAGTAGCATAGAGTTCATTGAATGGATTAACAACATTCCCGATGAAGAGGTTATCAAAAATTATAGAAGACAGGCCAATCTGCTTAAAGATGAACTTCTTCAAATCGCTATAAGGAAACTTAAATCAGGCTCTAATGCAGACTTAGTGGTTGAAGAACTTGCTGATAAGCTCACCAACAAGCTTCTTCACCAATCTCTAGAAAAAATAAGAAAGTCAAAAAAATCAAATCCTAATTCTATTGACTTGACTAACAAAGATACAAATAAACACTCAAAGATCGGTAATTAATGAACCAGTCAATCCTCTCTAAATTAGAGCAATTATCAATGCGCCTTGAAGAAATAAATGCGCTGTTATCGGATCAATCAATTTCTTCTGATCAAAATAAATTTAGAGAACTTTCGATCGAACACTCTCAGCTAACCCCAGTTAACGAAAAATACATAGAGTACCTTTCTACGATAGAAAATATTGAAACTTCACAAAGGCTCTTAAATGAGGAAGATAAAGAAATTCAAGAAATGGCTCAGGAAGAGATTTCATCTAGCCATGAAGTCTTACAGCAATTAGAATTAGATCTCAAGAAGGCTTTACTTCCAAAAGATCCCAATGATTCTAGAAACATTATCATAGAAATTAGAGCTGGAACTGGTGGAGATGAAGCCAGTATATTTTCAGGTGATCTTTACAGAATGTACACCCGATATGTTGAGAAATCAAAATGGCATCTAGAAATCTTAAGTTCAAGTATTGGGGAGCATGGAGGTTTTAAAGAGATTATTGCAAAAATTAGTGGGACAAATGTCTATTCCAAACTTAAGTTTGAGTCTGGCGCTCATCGCGTTCAAAGGGTACCTGAAACTGAATCACAGGGAAGAGTTCACACATCTGCATGTACTGTGGCAGTAATGCCTGAAGTGTCCAATATTGAAGAGGTTGATATCAATATGAATGATGTCAGAGTTGATACTTTTAGGGCTTCTGGAGCTGGTGGTCAGCATGTTAATAAAACAGATTCAGCTGTTCGTGTTACGCATATACCAACAGGAACAGTTGTTGAATGTCAAGATGGAAGGTCGCAACATAAAAATAAAGCCCAAGCTTTATCAGTTCTTGCATCAAGAATTTTAGATGCTCAACAACAGGAGCAGCAGAAAGAACAAGCATCTCAAAGAAAAGAATTAGTTGGAAGTGGTGATAGGTCTCAAAGAATCCGAACCTATAATTATCCTCAAGGAAGAGTAACTGATCATAGAATTAATCTTACACTCTATAAACTCAACGAAGTCATGGAAGGTGAATTAGAATCAATAATTGATCCGCTTATTATCGAGCAGCAAACTAATCAATTGACTGAGCTGAATGCAAGTTTTTAAACTTTTTTTGGCAAAAACTGAGCAATAAAAAATAAAACACCTAACATGATGACAATTGTTGGTCCAGTTGCTAAATCAAAATCAATTGATAGATAGAGGCCAACTAAAACTGAACATATTGATACAATAATCGCACTAAATATCATAATAATTGGAGAGTTAGAAAATACTCGGGCAATTGCTGGAGGGATAATAAGTAAAGATGTAATAAGAAGCACACCGACTATTTGAACTGATACCGAAACTGCAAGAGCAATTAAAAACATAAATAGAAGGTCATAATAAAGCTTATTGATGCCCTCAGCTTTAGCAAGCTCTTCATTAAGAGTAAGGAATAATAACTTTTTCCAATTAGTAACTAAAATTGAAATAACAATAAAAACAACTAAATAAATCCAATAAATATCTCTCAGAGTAATAGACAGAATATCACCGAATAGATAAGCAAAGTAATCCGTATTTTGATTTCCAACAATTCCAAGAACTACTATTCCTAAAGCCAGTGATACATGCGAGAAAATACCAAGGACTGCATCATTTGACCAAAAATCTTTTTGTTGAAGAACAACAATTAGAGCCGCAAATAACCCCCCAACAATTACCAAACCTAAATTAATACCTAATCCGGTTACAAGACCAAGTGCAACCCCTAAAAGAGCAGAATGTGAAATTGAATCAGAGAAATATGAAAGTCGTTTCCAAATTACAAAACACCCAAGCGAACCGGCAATTATTGAGACACCTATCGATGCAACTATAGCTCTATATATAAAATCGTCCATTAACTATAACACCAAAATATTTAATGACAATCCTTACAAAGTCCATAGAGATATAAAGAGTGGTCAGTCAAATCAAATCCATGTTTTTTTGCAATTTTAATCTGATGTTTTTCAATAACTTCATCTTGAAATTCAATAATCTTATTACACTTAACACACACTAGATGATCATGATGATCTGCACCACAAAGCTCATAGACTGATTGATTATTTTCAAAGTTTAGTTTTTGAACAATACCTGATTCTTCAAACTGTGATAAGACTCGATAAATAGTTGCAACACCAACTTCTTCATTTTGTTCTATAAGGACTCTATATATATCCTCTGCACTAAGATGATGGCTTGGTGAGTTTTCTAGAACCTCTAAAATTTTAAGCCTTGGTAGCGTGACTTTTAGACCAGCACTTTTTAAATCTTCTGCATCCATTAAAAAATCCTTAAGGTAAAATCCTTCTTATATTTTATATGTTTAACAACAGATGAAAAGATTAACTTTTATTTTGCTTGCCTCTCTAGTATTTGCAGGATGTTCCAATTCTCTTTCAAAAGCACCTGAACTGCCAAAGATGTCTAAACTTTCCTTACCTGAACTACCAAAGATATCTAAGATTTCTTTACCCAGCTGGGCGAAACCTAAATTGCCTTCAATAGATGTTTATAAACCTACCATTAAGCAGGGCTCAGTCTTAGATATGAGTG
>JAOMCO010000036.1 GCA_028345055.1 Candidatus Thioglobus sp.
AGGTTGCCCTTTTTTTCTTGGTTTTTCTTCCACAGTTTATAAATCCTATAAATGGCAGCGTAACAATACAAATCTTTATTCTAGGGTTCCTATTTATTTTGAGTGCTTTATGCGTTTTTTCTTCTATAGCGTTTCTTGGAAGCTTCCTAGAGGGCTATTTAAAGAAATCTAGCACCATTAATAAAAATATAAATAAGCTCGCAGCTTTGGTATATTTTGCACTTGCAATCAATCTATTTTTTGTTTAAAAAAAAACTCAATTAAAGCCATGAATATTAGATCATTAATTTGTAACTATGAAGATAATGAGAAAGATATCTGCAACATAAGATTTGAAGTTTTTGTCGATGAGCAAAATGTTCCTGAAGAGCTTGAAATTGATGGCCTTGATGATGAAGCAAAACATGTTTTAGCCTATGTAGATAATGAGGCTATTGGGACTGGAAGGATCTTAAATGATGGCCATATTGGAAGGGTTTCGGTTCTAAAGAAGCATCGAGGCCTGGGTATTGGTAAATTAATGATGCAAGATCTCATTCATTGGGCAGAGGAAGCTAATATAGAAAAACTTTGGTTATCATCTCAATGGCATGCTCACGGATTCTATTTAGATCTTGGGTTTGATTGTGAAGGGGGTATATACGAAGAAGCTGGTATCGATCACATCAAGATGTCAAAAAAACTTATTTAGATTATTGATCTAGATCTAGAATTAAATCAACACAATCCATAGTCTTTTTTCTAGAGAGAAAGTACTGTTCACATTCTCCAATCACTATGAACCCAAGCTTTTTAAGAACCTTTTCAGAGGCTTTATTACCCTTTATGTAGCAAGCAGTAATAACTTTAAAGTCTGTTTCATTTCTAACATAATTGATTAATCCTAGTGATGCTTCAGTTGCAAAGCCATAGCCCCAATAATCTTTAGCAATCCAATAACCTATGTCCAATTCATTATTGGCTTCATAGCTTACACCAACTCCTCCAACTAATATTCCATCATAAAATACGCTAAATCTTAAGTCGTCAGGACTTGCCCTTTTTATAAACTTTTCAGCATGCTTCTCAGTGTATGGATAGGGGGCATCAGATAACCATTTAGCGATATCCCATTCACCAACCAGTGAGGCAAATAGCTTCTTATTAATTGATTTATCTGGTCTTTTTAATACAAGTCTTTTTGTTTTAATTTCGAACAAATTATCATTATTTATTTATAGGTTTTGGTAGCGAGTTATTTGCTTCAAGTTAGTTTATGTTCTAAATATAGTAACTCACTATTCCATATGAGTATAACCCAGTAAAGATTATATTAATCCATTTCAATTGTTTTTCAGTATGAAGCCAAGCACAGTAAACCCAGATTAAGCAAAAGGGAAGTCCAATAAACATTGTGTAAGGATATAAGTCATTGATAATGGCTATTGTACTTAGAATACCAAGGAATAGCGCTAGCCACTTCAACTGTTGTTCATATTTAGCAAATCTCATCATTTAAAGGGAATTGAAGTCACTTTTGCTAATCTTCTTCCCCATGGCGTTTCAACAAATACTTCTGAGTCAATCTCATTGTTGTCGTTATCTAATGTCGCCATTGCCATATTAATTTTTAATCGTGGAGAATAAGCAGCACTTGAAACTTTGCCACAAATTTGATTATTATTCATTACCTTCCATGGACTAGCACAGCCACCAATAAATGGGTCACCATCAACAATAAGCCCTACAAGTTTTTTGGTTACTCCTTCAGAACGAATCTTATGAAGAGCCTCTCTGCTAAGGTATTCAGCCTCTTTGTCCAGTTGACAAAAATTGCCCAATGGGAGCTCTAACGGATTACTATTGATATCCATATCATTTCCCCATGAAAATAACCCTGACTCAACCCTTTCAATATTATTTGGAGTGCCTGGCTTTATATTATATTTTTTTCCAGCATTAGCAATGATATCCCATAACTTTTCACCTTTTGAGCCATCACGAAGATAGAGTTCAAAGCCTCCTTGCTTACTCCATCCTGACTTCTGGACAATAAGAGGAATTCCATCAAGTTCACATTCTCTAAAAAAGAAGTACTTAATATCCTTTACCCAATCACCAAACAAATCAATCATTAAGGGTAAATGATTTGGACCTTGAATTGCCAATGGAGATACATCCGGCTCACAAATATTAATATCCCATCCAAGACCACAAGCAAGGCCACGGGTCCAAAGAAGTACATCACTATCTGCAATGGATAGCCAAAAATGACCCTCACCCAGTCTCAAAATTATTGGATCATTAATAATCCCACCATCTTCGTCGGTAATGAGAGCGTATTTTCCTTGACCAATTTCTATTTGAGAAAGGTCTCTTGAAGTAATATACTCAACAAATCTAAACGCATCACTTCCTGTAATTTCTACTTGACGCTCTGCTGCAACATCCCACATGGTGACATTATTCATGAGGTTCCAGTAATCGGCCTCTGCTCCCTCATAAGAGGTAGGCATAATCATGTGGTTATAAATTGTAAAGGTTTTAGCACCAGCTTTAAGAGTAGACTCATAAAAAGGCGATTTTCTTAGGCGATCTGAAAGTGTAAAGTTGACATGTCCTTCCATTTTGTAAACTCCAAAAAATGAGTTGAACTCTTAGTACTTGTTCAATGATAAAAAATGTGTATTTTATACCTATTTTTTTAAAATTTCCAACTATAAATTGTCTGTTGGAATGCCGCTAACTTCAAGCCATTTTTTGAATCTTTCTTTGATTTTATTGAGTTCAGCTTCGCTATTCCCCTCAAAGCGTAAAACAAGGCATGGAGTTGTATTTGAAGGTCTTACGAGCCCCCAGCAATCTTCATAGTCTACTCTGAAGCCATCAATGGTATTTACGCTAGTATCAGGAAAATCTATGTTATTCGATAACGTATCCATTGCATCATACTGTTGACCATACTTCTCAAAGTTGATATTAATTTCTGGTGTGCTTAAGTTAACAGGAAATTCGTCAAAAATCTCAGAGCATGTTTTGTCATTTTTTGAAATAATCTCAAATAGTCTAGCTCCAGTATATAGCGCATCATCAAAACCATACCATCGCTCCTTAAAGAATATATGGCCTGACATTTCCCCAGCAAGCTCAGCATTTGTTTCTTTTAGTTTCTTTTTGATAAAGCTATGACCAGTCCTTGAAAGGATTGGCTCACCACCACTCTCTGAAATAAGCTTAGGAAGAAGAGAAGTGCATTTGACATCATAGATGACTTTTGCACCTTTATTTCTGGTAAGAACATCCTTGGCATAAAGCATCATTTGATGGTCAGCCCAAATGATTTTACCTTTATTATCAACTACTCCAAGCCTGTCACCATCACCATCAAAGGCAAGACCTAAATCAGCTTCTGTTTCAATTACCTCCTGAATTAGATCTTCTAGGTTTTCTGGTTTAGATGGGTCTGGATGGTGGTTAGGAAATCTTCCATCAACAAGGCAAAATAGCTTAGAAACTTTCACTCCCAAAGTTTCAAAGAGTTTAGGAGCTATGTTGCCAGCAACGCCATTTCCACAATCTATAACAACCTTAAGTTCTTTTTCTAATTTTATGTCTGAGTTAATGGTATCAATATAGTCTTGATCAATATTTATAGAGGTCGACGTTCCATGGCCATTTGAAAAGTTATTTTCTATAATTCTAGAATATAAAGCTTGAATTCTTTCTGCAGAGAGGGTTTCTCCAGCAATCGTAATCTTTAAACCATTATATTCAGGGGGATTATGTGAGCCTGTAATCATTACACCTGAAGAAGCTGCCTTTGTGTGAGTAGCAAAATAAACAATTGGAGAGGGCACCATACCAATGTTAACAACATGGCAGCCACTTTCTACAAGGCCTGATATGAGGGATTCAGAGAGTTCTGGACCTGATAAACGACCATCTCTTCCTACAACAACTCCTCTTTCACCTTTTTCAATTGATTCACTGCCAATAGCCCTACCTATAAGTTTTACAATTTTGGGCGTTAGTTCAGTTTCTACAATACCTCTAATATCATATGCTTTAAAGATTGAGCTAGGGATTTTCATTAATTTATTTTTTTTGAAATTTTAAAAATATTTTACATTATCTAAACTATAAAAAATAACACGACCTAGTTGGTTTTTTAAAGATTTTTAAGGGATAATAATATTCAAATTTTTTGTAAAAAAAGTTACCTTATGTCTAAAAATGATATTGATCCTCAAGAAACTATAGAGTGGTTAGAGGCCTTTAGATCAGTTGCCCGTTTTGGAGGTAAAGATCGAGCCAAATATATTCTCCAAAAGCTTATGGATATGGCCCATGAGGACGGCATGGACCTCCCTCAGGGTGTCAATACAGCCTACTTAAACTCAATTCCAGTCGAAAAAGAAAGTCAGCTTCTTATCAAGCCTGATATTGAGCATCGAATTAAATCAATAATTAGATGGAATGCAATGATTATGGTAGTTAAGGCTAATCAAGTTTCATCTGAGCTTGGTGGTCATATTGCCTCATTCGCTTCAAGTGCAACTTTATATGAGGTAGGATTTAATCATTTTTATCGGGGCAATGACTCAGAGCAAGGTGCAGATCTCATATTTTTTCAAGGCCATATCGCTCCAGGAATATATTCTAGAGCCTATCTTGAAGGGAGGATTTCTGAAGATCAAATGTTAAACTTTAGACAAGAGGCTAATCAAAAAGGCTTGTCTTCATACCCCCATCCATGGCTTATGCCAGATTTTTGGGAATTTCCAACAGTTTCAATGGGTTTAGGTCCAATCATGTCAATATTTCAAGCTCGTTTTATGAAGTATCTACAACACCGAGATATTATTAAAACTGATAAAAGAACAGTTTGGGCTTATATTGGAGATGGCGAAACTGACGAGCCTGAATCTCTAGGGGCGATATCCCTTGCAGGAAGAGAGAAACTCGATAATCTGATATTTGTTATTAATTGTAATCTTCAGCGCCTAGATGGCCCAGTTAGAGG
>JAOMCO010000037.1 GCA_028345055.1 Candidatus Thioglobus sp.
TTTATAGATTCTGAGGGTCAAATTCTTTATGATAATGATTTTCGATTTTTAGCAATAGCTAATCCTAAAATCTCCCCTTATGGAATAGCTGCAAAAGAAACATTAGTCTCAATGAAGTTATGGCAAGATTTTAATAAAGAATTAGTTAGAGGTGAAAATATTGCGCAAACCTTTCAATTTGTAAGTAGTAGAAATGCTGAAATGGGTTTTGTTTCATTCTCACAAATACTCAATCCTAATATTAACTTGAAAGGCTCTTTTTGGGAGGTTCCCCAGTTCTTATATAACCCAATAGAACAGCAGGCAGTCCTATTAAGAGACACTAAACTTGGAAGAGATTTTATGATGTTTATGAAAACCAAAAAGGCGCTAGATATCATTTCAAAATTTGGATATGATTTACCATAATGTTAAATGATTTAGACATTTCAGCAATTATTGTTACTATTAAATTGGCTTCATTGAGCACAGCTATATTAATTTTAATTGGTACCCCTCTTGCTTGGTGGCTATCCCAAACAAGGATTAAATTTAAAGTAATAATCGAAGCATTTATTGCTCTGCCATTAATACTTCCACCAACAGTATTAGGTTTTTATTTGCTATTAACATTAGGACCTAATGGGCCAATTGGAGAATTTTTAGAGTCATTAGGAGGTAGTTCAATAGCATTTACCTTTAGTGGATTAGTTGTGGGATCAGTTATTTACTCTCTTCCCTTTGTAGTTCAACCACTTCAGAACTCTTTTAGCTCAGTTGGTAGGCAGTCTATGGAAGTTGCTGCAACTTTAGGAGCATCAAAAATCGATTGCTTTTTTACAGTTGCTGTCCCATTAGCACGATCTGGATTTATCACTGCAGCTGTATTAGGATTTGCTCATACAATTGGAGAATTTGGGGTTGTACTAATGATAGGTGGAAATATTCCAGGTGAGACAGGAGTCTTATCTATCGCAATTTATGACCATGTTGAGACTATGGAATATGGCAAAGCCCATTGGCTATCAGCCGGCCTTCTAATTATGTCATTTTTAATGCTTATATTTGTATATGTCTTTAATCGTCATTTTTCAATAATGAGGTATAAAGATTAGTGATTGAATGTAAGCTAAATATCCAGTTAGAAGGTTTCAAATTAGATGCCAAATTCACTATACCTGATAAGGGCATTACTGTAGTCTTCGGTCCTTCTGGCTCTGGTAAGACAACCTTATTAAGAGCTATAGCAGGTCTAGAGAAGAGTGATACTGGTTTTCTTAAAGTTGGAGATTCAATTTGGCAGTCAGACCATAATTTTGTGCCAACTCATAAACGCCAGATCGGATACGTTTTTCAAGATGCTGCCCTATTTGACCATCTGAATGTAGAAGGTAACCTTAATTACGTAATAAAAAGAAAAACTGGCCTTACTAAAGAATTTATCGATTCAATTTATACCTTACTAGATATAAAACCATTAATTAATAGGTCAACAGTTCAGCTATCAGGCGGTGAAAAACAGCGAGTTGCAATTGCAAGAGCATTATTGACTAATCCCAAAATTTTACTCTTGGATGAGCCCTTATCAGCTCTTGATATTAAGCGCAAAAAAGAAATTCTGCCATATCTTGATAGTCTTCACAACCAACTCGACATTCCAATTCTTTATGTAACACACTCACAAGATGAAACCTCAAGATTAGCAGATCACCTTATGCTTATTGAAGATGGAAAAATTATTGGCAATGGACCAATTAATGAGATTTTAACAAGGTTTGATTTGCCTCTATCTCATAGTAGTGATGCAATTTCAATTTTTGATGCAAGGGTTATGAGTCGTGATACTGATTTTAATTTGATGCATCTTGAATTTAAAGGTGGGCAATTTATTGTTCCGGATAATAAATTGCCAATAGAAAGTCTTGTTAGAATAAGAGTGGCAGCGCGTGATGTGAGCATTACAAAAAAGAAGCAGACCGATACAAGTATTTTGAATATTTTTCCAGCAGTTGTAGAAGAGATGGTGCCTGAGGGCGATGCTCAAGTCATGGTTCGCCTAACTTTAAAGGGAGTTGTATTGCTCGCATGCTTAACTAGAAAGTCTGCGTATTCACTAAAACTAGATCAAGGCTTGAGCGTTTTTATTCAAGTCAAAAGTGTTGCGATCCTCTCCTAACTAGTCTGAAGATTAGCCCTAAGTCTTTTGATAGGTCTTTCATCTATAAAGACATGTATAAGCGCAGTTATAGCTGCAATGATCGCTGCCCACCACCATACCTGGTCATATGAGCCAGTCGTATCAAAAAGGAAGCCTCCAAGCCAAACCCCTGTGAAGGATCCAATTTGATGATTCAGGAAAACTATTCCGTAAAGAGTTCCCATAAATCTCAGGCCAAACATCTGAGCAACCAGTCCTGAAGTTGGCGGCACAGTGGCAAGCCAGAGAAGGCCAGTAGCAAATGAAAATGCATAGATTGTCAGAGTTGAAATCGGAAGAATAAGAAACAAGACGATCACAATTGACCTCGCTGCATAGATATAGGTCAAAATCCATTTCTTTGAATAGATTCCAGAGAGATGGCCAGAGACAAGTGAGCCAACAATATTACACAGACCAATGATAGATAAACTAATTGCTGCAACTGAGCTATCAAAACCCTTATCGGCAAGGTAAGAGGGCATATGAACTGTAATAAAAGCAAGCTGAAAACCACAGACAAAAAAACCAGCAATAAGAAGCCAATAATGAATGTGCCCAGACGCCTCACTCAGAGCTTCTCTTAGATTTTGTTTTGGCTCATTTTCTATAGTAATATTAGATTTGCTATCATCCTTGAAAATGGGTGAAAAAAGAATCATAGATAGGGCTCCTATTGCCATCAAGATGAGTGCAACTTGCCATCCATAGGCCACAAGAAACTCTCTTGCAACTGGAATAAATAGGAATTGACCTGCTGAGCCAGCAGCTGTTCCTACGCCAAGAGCAAGCGCTCTTTTTTCTGGTGCAACCATCCTTGCCATTGCTGGTAGTACAACGCCTAGGCCTGTCCCAGAAATACCCATTCCAATAAGAATCCCAGCTCCTAAGTGGAGCCCAATAAAGCTATCAGCGGTTGCCGTAATGTAAAGCCCTAAAGAGTAGAAAATCGTTCCTACTATTATGACTCTTGAGGTTCCAAACTTGTCTGCAAATGCTCCAGCTATAGGTTGAGATAATCCCCATAATAGATTTTGAAGAGCCAGAGAAAATGCAAAAACCTCTCGTCCATATCCGAAAGTTTCTGAAACTGGTTTTAAGAAAAGACCAAGTGAAGATCTAAAGCCAAAATTAATCGCTAAAAGAACACACGCGAATGCAATTGCTAAACTAATTATTTTTTTATGCTGAGCCATTTTTTTTAACAAAAAAAGTCATTGACAGTATAACCAATTATTATTTGACGGTCATAGACATTAGCATTAAGATGTAGGTAAGTTTTCTTCATTAATTAGATAGGGGTATTCGAATGCGCGTTTTGGTCTTTCAACATGTTGATTGCGAGCATCCAGGCTCATTGAGACAATTTTTGGCTGAGGATGGAATTGAGTGGGATCCTGTTTATTTGCATCGCGGCGATAAAATTCCTAGTTTTGATAATTATGATGCGCTTTGGGTAATGGGCGGTCCGATGGATGTTTGGGATATTGAGGAAAACCCCTGGCTTGTTGAGGAAAAAGCTGCAATTAGATACTGGGTTAAAGATTTAAGGAAACCCTATCTTGGTCTTTGTTTAGGACACCAGTTGCTTGCAGATGCTCTTGGCGGAACCTGTGGACCTCAAAAAATTCCAGAAATTGGAGTGCTAGAGATTGAGTTAACTGAACAGGGAAAAAAAGATCCACTATTTAAAGGCACAGAAGTGAAACAGCAATGTCTCCAATGGCACTCAGTTAGAGTTGCTCAAGCACCTGAAGGAGCAGAAGTCTTGGCAAAGTCAGATGTATGTTCAATTCAGGCAATGCGCATAGGCACGAATGCCTGGTCTATGCAATATCATGTAGAAATAGAGTCAGATACCGTTGATAATTGGGGCGCTATCCCTGAATACGCAGAAGCACTAAAAAATACATTAGGTGATGGGGCGCTGTCAGAACTAAAACAAAATACTGATAAAAATATGAGCCAGTGTCTTAGTTGCGCAAGACAAATATATAACAACTTTATGGGGCTTATAGTTTAGTTTAATTCAACTTTTTTTGTTGTTTTTTTCATTTAAT
>JAOMCO010000038.1 GCA_028345055.1 Candidatus Thioglobus sp.
GCAGTCAAGGTAAAGAGAACATTTTATCGAGTCGAAAAACAGTTGAAGACATTTTTTTGGGAAACGATGACAGATTAATAGTAATTGTTGGCCCATGCTCAATTCATGATATTAAAGCAGCAAAAGAATATGCTTTAAAGTTGCAATCACTTCAAAAAGAGGTTGAAAAATCAATCTACATAATTATGAGGGTTTATTTTGAAAAGCCTAGAACAACTGTTGGCTGGAAAGGCTTAATTAGTGATCCAGATATGGATAACACACTTGATGTTGAGAAAGGACTCCGTCAAGGCCGTGAGCTCTTAGTATGGCTTGCAGAGGAGGGAGTTCCCACTGGAACAGAAGCGCTTAATCCAATCACACCTCAGTATTTGGCTGATCTTATTTCCTGGTGTGCGATTGGTGCAAGAACGACTGAATCACAAACGCATCGAGAAATGTCAAGTGGACTTTCGATGCCAGTTGGCTTTAAAAATGGTACTGATGGAAATTTAACTATGGCCATTAATGCTATTAAAGCCTGCTCCTCTAAACAAAGTTTTTTAGGTATCAATGATAAGGGTCAAATCGCTACATTTAAAGCTAAAGGAAATAAATCGTCTCATATTATACTTAGAGGAGGGATTCAGCCAAACTATGATAGAGCCTCAGTAATAGATTGTGAAAAGCTTCTTCGAGATAATAGTTTAGCTGAGAGAATTATGATTGACTGCTCCCACGACAACTCAAATCAAGATTATAGAAATCAAGGGAAAGTTATTGATGATATTAAGAGTCAAATAATCTCAGGAAATAAATCAATTTTTGGTGTCATGCTTGAAAGTAACTTATCCTCAGGCAAACAGAAAATACTTGACAATATCGATGATATGCAATATGGAGTCTCCGTTACTGATGGATGCATAGATTGGGAAGAGACAGAAAGTATAATAAAAAGTCTTTCAGAAGTAAGATAAATATTTTCTTTTTGAGAGTAAAGAAAACGTTTAATTTTCATCTAATTTCTCTCTAAATTTTATTATAGATTTTCATTAAGATACTGCTATAAAAAAATAGTTGACAGTACTTAAAATTCGTATCAAAATGTTGACATTGTACAAACTTAATCTCCGATCATGACTAGACGAAAATCAGGCGGCAGAGAGGCTCGAATTGCTTTAAGAAATGCACCGCTAAAAGAAGAAGAAAAACCTGTCAATGCAGGTGAGATAGGTGGTAGATATAAACCTCTTAGTCATAAACAAGTTCAAGATATTGAAGCTAATATTTATAGGATTCTTGAAGAGGTAGGATTTGGTGATGCTACTCCTCATTGCATAGAAACCTGTGTCTCGTTTGGTGCTACTTTAGGTGATGATGGGAGATTGAGAATGTCGAGAGAGGTTGTAGATAAGGCGATGAATCTTTCACAAAGAAACCTGACTTTATTTGGTCAATCCCCAAAACATGACCTTGATCTTAGCGGCTCAAGGGTTCACTTTTCAACGGCTGGAGCGGCAGTCCTTATTGCTGATCCTGAAAATAATGAATATAGAGAATCAGAGAGTCAAGACTTATATGATATGGCAAGAATTGCTGACAAATGTGAACATATTCATATGTTTCAACGCACTTGTGTTCTTAGAGATATTGCTAGTCCTCGCGAGATGGATCAAAACTCAGTTTATTGCGTAGCAATGGGAACTGAAAAACATGCAGGTGTGAGCTTTACAGAATCTAAGCATGTTACTGATGCACTTGAAATGCTTCACATTATTGCTGGGAGTGAAGAGAAGTGGAGAGAGAGACCTTTTATAAGTATGAGTAATTGCCATGTGGTTCCCCCTATGAAATTTGCAGAAGAGTCATTAGAGTGCGTTCGTATTGGAGTTGAGGGAGGTATGCCAATATTATTACTCTCTGCTGGTCAGGCTGGAGCTACTGCACCTCCTCTACTTCCTGGAGTGGTATCTCAAGCATGGGCGGAATGTCTTGGTGGACTAGTCTATGTGAATGCAATAAAGCCGGGTGCTCCTGCTATTCTTGGTACATGGCCATTTGTATCAGACCTGAGAACTGGTGCTATGTGTGGTGGATCTCCAGAGCAAGGCTTAATCTCTGCTGCTTGTGCTCAAATGGGAAACCATTTTAATCTTCCTACTGGAACTCCAGCTGGAATGACTGACTCAAAGTTCCCTGACTTTCAAGCTGGATCTGAAAGGGCTTCAACTCATGCTGTAACTGCGATTGCTGGAGCAAATATTGTCTATGAATCTGCAGGTATGTATGCAAGTCTTCTTGGAACTTGTCCAGAGAGTTTACTATTAGACAATGATCTACTTGGAGCTTCAATGAGAATGACTAAAGGCTTTAGTGATGACAGTGAAGAATCTCTTTGCTTTGAAACTATTAAAGATGTTTGTTTGAATAATAAAGCTCATTACCTTGGTTCAGATCAAACAATTAATGTGATGCAAAGTGAGTACATCTATCCTGAGCTAAGTGATAGAGACAACCCTAATGATTGGGCTGATATGGGAAAACCAGTTATCTTAGAAAAAGCGATCCAGCAAAAAAATGAAATTTTATCAGAATATTTTCCAACTCATATCAGCGATGATACTGACCAAAAAATACGAGAGAAGTTCAATATCAAATTAACTAGAAACAACATTGGTCGTAAGCCAGTATAGAAAAGGAAAGTAATATGAAGTCACATGCTCAAGTAGTCATTATTGGCGGTGGATCATTGGGAGTCAACCTAATGTATCACCTAGGCCTTGAGGGCTGGACTGATGTTGTTTTAATTGAAAAGGGTGAGCTCACTAGTGGCTCTACCTGGCATGCTGCTGGGCTGTGTCCAAATTTTAATGGAAACCATACATTATCAAATATACATGAGTACACAATAAAGTTATACGATGAAATTCTTCCTAAAAAAACAGGCCTCCCCTCATCATTCCATAAAACTGGATCCCTAAGAGTTGGCCATACTGAGGTTGAGGAACAATGGTTTACTAATATATTAAGTCGTGCAAATCATATTGGGTGTGAAATGTATTTTGTCTCTAAGGAAGAAGCATCAATCATCAATCCAATGATGGATTTTACAAATGCTAGAAATATTTTATATACCCCAAATGATGGCCATGTTGATCCAACAACCGTTGTGACTCAATTAGCTCAACTTGCTAAAAAAGCTGGCGCAAAAGTGAGTAACTTTAACAGGGTCACTGATATTAATTTTCTTCCATCTGGAGAATATGAGGTGTTAACTGAGCAAGGCAATATCATTGCTCAGCACGTTGTTAATGCTGGTGGTTGTTTTTCTCCCCAAGTGGGAGCAATGGTTGAATCATATGTGCCTTTAGTCAACCTTCAGCATCAGTATTTGATTACTGATAGCCATCCAGAAATTGCTGCCCTTAAGAAAGAACTTCCCGTAACAAGAGACTCCATTGCTGCCTCATATATACGACAAGAGGGAAGTGGATTTTTAATTGGCCCATATGAAACTAGAGGCTCTAAACCTTGGGCTCTAGACGGAGTTGACTGGTCATTTGACCGTGAACTTTTTGAGGGAGACTTAGAGAGACTGATGCCATGGCTTGAAAGATGTATGGATATTTTTCCCCTCTTTAAGGAAGTAGGAATTAGCACAGTAATTAATGGTCTCATTACCCACACACCTGATGATAATCTTCTTGTTGGGCCCGCGAAAGGACTCAAAAACTTTTGGAATCTTTGTGGTGCAAGTATTGGTATTGCTCAAGGTGGAATAGGAAAGTATTTAGCGCAGTGGATGGTTCATGGTCAAACTGAACTCAACATGGCCTCACTTGATAGTCGTCGATTTGATACCTGGGCAGATAAAAATTACTGCACAACAAGAGCCATTGAGTCCTATGAGCGTATGTATGCCTACGCAGCGCCCAATGAAAATCGCCCACATGGAAGGCCTATCAGGGTTAGCCCTCTCCACACAGTATTAACTCAAAAAGGCGCAATTCATGCAGTCAATACAGGCTTTGAAAAGCCTTCTTGGTTTACAACAGACGAGATCAGAGCTGAGACATTATCTTGGGCACACACTGAAGCGCATGAAGCCATCAAAGAGGAATGCAGAGCAGTTCAAGACGGAACTGCAAAATTTAAAATCACTGGTAAAGATGCCTTTGACTTTCTTGATAAATTGTCTTGCAACAAGCTTCCCACGAAAGATGGAAGAATTGGCTTAACCCTTTTTCATGGGCCAA
>JAOMCO010000039.1 GCA_028345055.1 Candidatus Thioglobus sp.
GAGCCTAATGAAGAAAATCCTATGATTGGATTTAGGGGCGCTTCTCGTTATATCTCTTCAGACTTTAAAGAATGTTTTGAGCTTGAGTGTGAAGCAATAAAAAATGTTAGAAATAAAATGGGCCTCAAGAATGTTGAAATCATGATCCCATTTGTTAGAACTACGTCTGAGGCTTCTCAAGTTATTGATCTTTTAAAAGAGAATGGACTTGAGCGTGGCAAAGATAACTTAAGGATAATAATGATGTGTGAACTGCCATCAAATGCTGTTATTGCTGACGAGTTTTTAGAGTACTTCGATGGATTCTCAATAGGATCTAATGATTTAACTCAGCTCACACTTGGAATGGATAGGGACTCTGCACTTATTGCTGATGGTTTTGATGAAAGAAATAGAGCCGTTAAAAGTATGATTACTATGGCAATAGATGCATGTCATAAGCATGGAAAATATATTGGTATTTGTGGTCAAGGGCCGTCAGATCATATGGATTTTGCAGAGTGGCTTTTGGACAAAGAAATTACAAGTATTTCACTCAATCCAGATACTGTGGTAGAAACCTGGACTAAACTTGGTAAGCTTTGAGACTTTGAAAAAATAACATGAGAACAGTTTTTTTTATTTCAGATAGAACCGGAATTACTGCTGAGGCTCTAGGAAATAGTCTACTGACACAGTTTCCTGAAATAGAATTTAAGCGTGTTAATTTAGCATTCATAGATACACTGAAAAAAGCCCAGTCTGCAGTTTCAGTAATCAATGATGCATCTGAGACTGATGGAGAGCCTGCTCTTATTTTTAGTACTCAAGTTTCTAGTGAATATCGTCATCTATTGGAAGATAGTAGTGGCATTATTTTTGATTTCTTTGATACATTTATTTCAAAACTTGAAAGTACACTTGATACTGAATCTTCACATGAAATGGGGCTCTCTCATGGAGTTGGCAATAAAAATACTTATTCTGGAAGAATTGATAGTATTAATTTTGCCCTTAATAACGATGATGGACTTACAACAAAATATTATGACAGCGCAGACATTATTCTTACAGGTGTTTCAAGATCAGGAAAAACGCCCACGTGTCTTTTTCTAGCCCTTCAGTATGGAATATACGCAGCAAACTACCCACTCATTGATGAGGATCTTGATACTATTGCAATTCCAAGCCCACTAAAGCCATTTAAAGATAAACTCTATGGGTTAACCATTAATCCTGTTCGCCTTCAAAATATAAGAGATGTTAGAAGGTCAAATAGTGGTTATGCTTCAATTGAACAGTGTCGCAAAGAGGTACGTAGAGCAGAGGATATGTTTGTTCAAAATGATATTTCATATATTGATACAAGCCATATATCAATAGAAGAAATTGCCGGACGTATTCTTCAAAAAAGCAAACTTGAGAGGCGGTATTAAAATAAAGGTGAGCCCACAGGCTTACTAGAAATTATTAAGAGGCTTTTAATACGTCAACTGCTACAATTTTATATTCTGGACACTTTGTTTCTTCATCAGTTACAGCGCTTGTAACTTCATTAATTAATACCTCAGGAAAATGGAATGTAGTCCTTACAACTCCCTTTTTAACTCTATCTGTAACCTCAACATCAAGCGTTATTTCCCCTCTATCTGACTTAAGCGTCGCACGGTCACCAGAGGAAATATCTTTAGCCTTCGCATCTTTAGGATTAAGCATAATAACATCCTTTGTCAAAATTTGAACATTAGATGTTCGCCGTGTCATTGTTGCACAATTGTAATGTTGAAGCTCTCGACTCGTTGTAAGAATAAATGGATACTCATTTTTATGTTTAGTAAGTTCCTCACTTTCCTTCCAATCGTGATAATGAAACTTTCCCTTACCCCTTTTAAATTCACCAATATGAAGAATTTGTGTATCCTCACCTTTCTTATTAACAGGCCATTGGAGGCCAGTAGGACTGGCGCCTAAGCCCTCCCAAGTCACCCCTTCAAAAAATGAAACAACGCTTGAGACTTCTTTTAGAACTTCAGCAGCATCAAAATCTGGTTGATCAAAACCAAGTTTGCGCATCATTTCAACTATGATTTGCCCATCAGTTTTAGTACCTGCTAAAGGCTTAACTGCAGCATTAACTTGCTGGATTCTTCTCTCAGTATTTGTAAAGGTTCCACTTTTTTCAAGAAACGTTGTTCCAGGCAAAACAACATCAGCCATCTTGGCTGTCTCACTCATAAATATTTCCTGAACAACTAGCAAATCAAGACTTTGCATTGCTTTAACAACGTGATGTGTATTAGGATCAGTCTGAACAACATCTTCAGCAAAAATCCATAGTGCCTTTAAAGATCCATCTATTGCACCATCAAACATTTCAGGAATCTTTTTTCCTGGAGTAGTGGGCGTAGGAAGTCCAAGCTTATCCTCATAAAAATCTTGCACCTCTTTTTGGTCCATCCATAAATAGCCAGGCCCATGGTGCGGCTGACAACCCATATCAGCAGCTCCTTGAACATTATTCTGACCACGAAGTGGATTAACACCAACACCAGGTCGACCTACGTTTCCAGTCATCATTGCTAAATTTGAAATAAGCATAACTGTTTTAGTACCCTGTGAGTGCTCAGTTACACCTAGACCATGAAATTCCATTGCATTTTTAGCATTAGCGTATGCAAGCGCCACAGCTTTGACATCATCCTTGTCCAGTCCACTGATTTCAGCCATTGCATCAACATCTAGTTTTTTAATTTGCTCAAGAAACTCTTCACCACCTTCACAGCGATCTTTAATAAACTGATGATCTACAAGTCCAGCTTCGACAATATAGTACTGAATCATATTTAGAACAGCCACATTCGTACCCGGCTTTAATTGTAAATGATGATCAGCCATACGAGCTAGTTCAGTTCTAACAGGGTCAATAACTATTAGAGTTGCTCCCGACATTGCTTGTTGCTTAATTTTAGCTCCAGTCACTGGATGAGCTGATGTAGGGTTTGCACCAATCACAAGCAGTAAATCAGCTAAAGGAATATCTGCAGTTGAATTTGTACCTGCTCCAGTTCCGAAGCTCTGCTGCATTCCCCAAGCTGTTGGAGAGTGGCATACACGAGCACAGCAGTCGATATTATTCGTTCCAACCAGTTGACGAATCATCTTTTGGAACATATAGTTTTCTTCGTTTGTACAGCGCGCTGATGATATTCCGGCAATAGCATCAGAACCATCTTTGGCCTTAATTGACTCAAATTTATCTTTAATAAAATCTAAAGCTTCATCCCAAGAGCATGGAACCAATTCACCATTTTTTCTAATGAGCGGTGAAGTTAACCTATCTTCATGATTATAAAATTTAAAGGCATAACGTCCTTTTAAACATGTATGTCCAGCATTAACGGCATCTTGTGGAGCGCGAATCGATAAAACCTCATCACTCTTAACAGCCACCTCTAAATTACAACCCACACCACAATATGAACAGGTTGTTCTGACAGTTTTATCGGCTTCAACTGATTTGGATTGGAAAACATCTGAAATTGCTGATGTTGGACAAGTTTGAGCACATGCTCCACATGAAACACATGAAGAATCACCAAATAACATATCATTATCGGTTGTAATTCTTGATTCAAAGCCTCGTCCAGTCATTGTCAAAGTGAACTGCCCTTGAACTTCATCACAGGCACGAACACACCTTGAACAGTTGATGCACTTTGATAAATCCATTCTCATGTAGGAATGAGATAAATCCTTTTCCCGGTCACAATGATTTTCACCTTTTGCATATCGGATTTGACGAACACCAACACTCGCAGCAACATCTTGGAGCTCACAGTTACCATTAACCTCGCATGTCAGACAATCTGGTGGATGATCACTCAATACAAGTTCTACTATATTTTTACGAAGCTTCTTTACACTCTCTGAATTAGTATAGATTCGCATACCAGGAGTAACCGGTGTATGGCATGATGCCACCGTTCTTTTTGGCCCATCTTCTGATTGTTTGACCTCAACAGAACATACTCTACATGCACCATAAGGATTAAGATTATCATCATTACATAAAGTAGGGATTATCTTATCGCCTAGTGCCTTATCCGTAAAAGCCAAAATTGAGGATGAATCATCAAAAGGAAATTCAACATCATCAATAAATACTCCTTGTGGGTTTTCTGACATACTATTTCTCCATCAA
>JAOMCO010000004.1 GCA_028345055.1 Candidatus Thioglobus sp.
TTTGCTGAGGTTTTACTTAAGTCTGAATTAACTGTCAATTTGGTTGAAACTAAGCCATCTAAAAGATCTCCCAAGGCTCCATTTATTACTTCAACTTTACAGCAAGAGGCCTCACAAAAGCTTGGCTTTTCAGTTAAACAAACTATGTCAATTGCCCAGAATTTATATCGTGAAGGTTCAATTACATATATGAGGACTGACTCATTGAACTTATCTAAAGTTGCAATTACTGCTGCCCAAGAAGAAATTGTTTCAAAATATGGAAAGCAATTTCATCAAGCAAGAAGATATAAAACTAGTTCGAGTGGTGCTCAGGAAGCACATGAAGCTATTAGGCCAACTGACTTAACCAAGCCAACTATTTTTGGTTTAGATGATCAATCTTCAAAGTTATATTCATTAATTTATAAAAGAACACTTGCCTCGCAGATGAGTGATGCTCAGTTACAAAAAACTAAGGTTACAATTAATATATCTGGACGGAGCGAACACTTTATCGCAGATGGTGAGATTCTCTCTTTTGCAGGATTTCTTCAGGTTTATGACTACATGTCTTCTGATGACAAGCTTTTACCTGAAATAAGTAAGAACGACAAACTGACCTTAATCGATATGAATTCAAGGGAGTCTTTTTCAAGAGCAAAGCCAAGATATACGGAAGCATCACTAGTCAAAGAGATTGAGCAAATGGGAATTGGAAGACCTTCAACATTTGCAACTATGATTACAACTGTCCAAGATAGAAATTATGTTGTTAAAGATACGAGAGAGGGTATTCAGCGAGAGTATCAATGTGTAGAGATTTCAGAGGGCAATATCTCAGAGCTGACACAAACTGAAACGACTGGGGCTGAAAAGAATAAGCTTTTTCCAACTAATGTCGCTTACCTTTTGGTAGATTTTTTGCTTAAAAACTTTAGAAATATTATTGGTTATGAGTTTACAGCTAATCTAGAAAGTGATTTTGATCTTATTGCTGAAGAATCTAAGTCATGGACGGGGGTAGTTCGTAATTTTTATGAGCCTTTTCATGAACAAATTGAGTTGGCTAAAGATATTTCAAGAGATGAAACACATGGCAAAAGAGAGCTAGGGGAAGACCCTATTAGTGGCAAGCCAGTAAGTGTTCGATTTGGTCGCTATGGTGCATTTGCTCAGATTGGAAGACAGGATGATGAGGCAAAACCAACTTTTGCATCATTAAGAACTGGACAAGATATTGAAAATATAACTCTTTTAGAGGCTTTAGAGCTTTTTAATATGCCAAGAACTGTTGGTGAGACTGAGGCTGGTGAGACTATTAAGGCAAACTATGGTAGGTTTGGACCCTACATTCAATATGGCAAAAAATATGTTTCTCTGAAAGAAGAGACTCCAGAGGAAGTTACTTTAGAGACTGCTTTAGAGTTAATTGCTGCAAAAGAAAAATTTGATGCAGAGAGAATCATCAAGGTTTATGAGGATTCAGATATCCAAGTGCTAAACGGCCGTTTTGGACCTTACATTTGGAATGGAAAAAAGAGGGGAAAGGGGCAGAAAAATGTAACTGTTGCTAAAGTATTTGGAGATAAGGAGCCTGCTGATTTAACCCTAGAGGAATGCAAAAAAGCTATTGAAGGAAAAATCAATGCAAAAGCCAAACCAAAAAAAAGAAAAAATAAGGCTTCTACTAAGACAAAAAAATAAGTTAGTTTTCAAGATCTCCATTTATTTCATCCAACGGAATAGGAGCCTGTGAGAAAATCTTAATATTAATACATAATAACTACCAATGACAAAAGTTAAGATTTGTGGATTTACTGATCCTAATAATGCAAGAGATGCTGCAATTGCGGGTGTAGATGCAATTGGTCTTGTTTTCTATGATAAATCACCAAGAAATGTGGAGATTCATAGAGCACAAGAGATTATTGATGCATTGCCACCCTTTGTTAATAGGGTTGGATTATTTGTCAATGCAAATCCAAGTTTTATTGATGAAGTTCTTTGCGAAGTGCCTCTGGATACACTTCAATTTCATGGTGATGAAAGCCCTCTTGACTGCACTCAGTATCAAATTCCGTTTATTAAGTCATTGCGAGTGAAGCCAGAGACCCATGTTGAAGAAGTAGCTGAACAATTTTCAAGTGCAAGTGCGATTCTCCTTGATTCATACAATCCTTCTACTTATGGAGGTAGTGGAGAGGCCTTTGATTGGACTTTAGCTTGCGTTGATATATCGTTACCTATTATTCTTGCCGGGGGATTAAATAAAGACAATGTGTCGACTGCGATTAGTCAAGTTAAGCCATACGCTGTAGATGCTTCCAGTAGTGTTGAAAGTGCTCCAGGGGTTAAGGATATTGATAAAATAGTAGCTTTTATAAGAAATACAAATTCATGAGTTATAACCTCCCAGATGAGAATGGTCATTTTGATCAATATGGCGGCATATTTGTTGCTGAAACTCTTATGTCTGCAGTAACAGAATTAAATGACGCCTATGAAAAATATAAAGATGATCCAGAGTTCCTGAAAGAGTTTGAGTATGATCTAAAGCATTATGTAGGAAGAGAAACACCACTTTACTTTGCTGAAAACTTAACAAAAAAGATTGGCGGCGCCAAGATATATTTAAAGCGTGAAGACTTAAATCACACTGGTGCACACAAAGTCAATAATACAATTGGACAAGCTTTGCTCGCCAAAAGAATGGGCAAAACTCGCATTATCGCAGAAACAGGCGCTGGCCAACATGGAGTTGCATCGGCCACAATTGCGGCAAGATTAGGTCTAGAGTGTGTCGTCTATATGGGAGAGGTTGATGTAGTCAGGCAGGTTCAGAATGTTTATCGTATGAAGCTACTAGGTGCAACTGTAGTACCAGTATCATCAGGCTCAAAAACACTTAAGGATGCTTTAAATGAGGCAATGCGAGACTGGGTGACTAACATTGATGACACCTATTATATTATTGGAACAGTAGCTGGTCCTCATCCATATCCTATGTTGGTAAGGGACTTTCAGAGTGTGATTGGTAAAGAAGCTAAAGAGCAATTTGATAAGCAAGTGGGCGGTCTTCCTGATGCCATAATTGCTTGTGTTGGAGGAGGCTCAAATGCAATTGGGCTTTTCTACCCATTTATTGAAGATACTTCAGTCAGGATCATTGGTGTTGAAGCTGGAGGACGAGGTATAGATCTTGGGCCTGATGCTCATGCTGCGCCGTTAACAGCAGGGAGTGTTGGAGTTCTGCATGGAAATAGAACTTACTTAATGGAAAATGATGATGGTCAAATTATTGAGGGGCACTCCATTTCAGCAGGTCTGGACTATCCAGGAGTCGGTCCAGAGCATGCCTATCTTAAAGATATTGGAAGAGCAGAGTATGTTGCAATTACAGATAAAGAAGCCTTAGAGGCATTTCACCTCTTGACAGAGGTTGAAGGAATCATACCTGCCCTTGAGCCCTCTCATGCAATTGCCTATGCAGTGAAATTGGCAAAAGAATGGTCTAGTGATAAGACTATTATCATTAATCTCTCAGGAAGAGGCGATAAAGATATGCAAACGATTGCTGAAGTTGAAGGGATTGAATTTTAGTCAAATCTAGTATTTAATTCTCTTATACTGTTTACTTTAGAGTGAAGTTTGGAGAGTTATGGAAGAGAGTAAAACAATTAGTAGAGAGCGTTCAATTGTATTTTCAATTTACTTGGTTGCTGTATTCCTAAATGCATTTGTAGATCTAGGCCATAAAATCATTATTCAGAACACTATCTTTATGATCTACGGTGAACAGCAGCAGTTAATCCTAACTGCTATTGTTAACGCAATGATTCTAATTCCCTTTATTATGCTATTTACAATGTCAGGTTACCTTTCAGACAAGTTTGCTAAGACAAGAATAATGCGTTTTAGTGCTTTTTCAGCAGTCTTAATTACATTGGCGATTACATACTGTTACTACAATGGTTTATATAAAACTGCATTTGGTTTCACATTACTCCTTGCAACACAAAGTGCAATATACTCCCCAGCAAAAATGGGGTACATTAAGGAGTGTCTTAGTAAGGCTGGGTTAAGTAAAGGGAACGCATATCACTCGTCAGTAGTATTAATTGCAATTCTGTTAGGCACAGTTTTCTTCTCTTATTTATTCGAAGCCTATCTGGGAACAATGCAGGTTACAACTCCTGAGGAGATACTCATGAAAATAGCACCAGTTGGTTGGGTTTTAGTTGGGCTCTCATCGATAGAGTTTCTGGCAACTCTTGGTACTCGTTTTTATCCAACTAAATTAAGGGAAGTGAAGTTATCAATTGGCAAGTTGATTTCTTTTCAATATTTATCAGAAAACATTAAGGCTATGAGAGCTAATGAAATAGTTTGGTACTCTATTTTAGGAACTGCTATTTTTTGGGGCATGTCACAAAACCTTGTTGCTGTTATTCCGGCTCATGCCAAGGTCAATTTTGGAGTCGAAAGCCCTCTCGTTGTAAATGCCATGCTTGCTTCGTCAGTCATTGGTATTATGATTGGGGCCTTTTTATCAGGAAGGAAAAGTCTGAATTTAATTCGTATCAATAATATCTATACTGGCTCAATAATGATTACAGTCTGTGCAATTCTAGTGCCAGTCATCTCGAGTCTTAGCTTCATACCAAACTCTACAGCACTTATTTTGGTAACTTCTATCATATTATTATTTGGTGTTGGCGCAGGCATGATGATTGTTCCACTTAATGCATTAATGCAAGCCAATTCTCCTGAGGATGGATTAGGTAGCATGCTGGCAGGTAAGAACTGGCTTCAAAATATTGCAATGATAAGTCTTTTGATTTTTACTGTTTTCTTGGCAAATCTGAGTTTTGGAAGTGAGTTTATACTTTACTTTAATGCATTCATTGCAGTTGTTGGTTTTAGTATTGTATTGAAAAAACTCAAAACTATTCTTTAGTTGTGCGGCAACTTGTAGGCCTCCTATTGTTCGGTTGGCGATATCGACTTAAAGTTAGTGGAATTGATAATCTTCCCAAAGAAGGACCAGTATTACTATTAGGCAATCATATTAGTTATATTGACTTTGCCTTAATCCAGTGGGCCACTCCGAGAATAATAAGGTTTGTTGTTCATGATGATTATTACAGCAAGCCAATCTTTAATTCTATACTAAGAGGTGTCGGGGCAGTCTCGATCAGGCCTGAGAATAGCAGAAATGCTATGAATAATATTGTTGATTTATTAAATGATGATTGTGTTGTCGGTTTATTCCCTGAGGGACATGTCTCAACAACTGGTGAACTAAGTGATCTAAAAAGAGGCTTTGAAAAAGTTTTGTCACAATCAAAGGACGGAGTTATTGTTGTTCCTTTTGCAGTAAACAATATGTGGGGAAGTTTTTTTTCAAAAGCACCTAGGTCAGTTAAAAAGAGAATGAAGTTTAGGCTTCGTCGCGAAGTACACATCAAAATTGGAACGGGTTTGAATTCAAATACGACCAAAGAGGAAGTTAAAAAGCAAATTGGTAGTTTGCTTAATTAGTGATATCATTATTTTATTATTAAAACTGGAAGAGGCATTATGAAAAAAATTATTGTAGTTGGTGCAACTGGAAGACTGGGAAGAGTAGTGGTTGAAGGCCTTAAAGATTATGAGGTAATCCGTGCTAGCCGCTCTGGACCTGATTTAAAGCTTGATGCTTTGGATTTTGAAAGTGTATCAGATGTATTTTCAACGATTGGTTCTTTTGATGCTTTAGTTTCATGTGCGGGTGTTAGAGCCCCTTTCAAAACATTTGATGAATTGACTATGGAAGACTTTGCTTTAGGACTATCTAATAAGTGCTTTAGCCAATTAAATTTAGCAAAAGCAGCAATACCCTATTTAACTGAAAATGGTTCAATCACTTTGACTAGTGGCATTATTGGAGATGAGCCAATCTTATCAGGCTCATGTGCAGCTGCTGCAAATGGTGCATTAAATATGTGCATCTCAACACTGGCTGCAGAATATGCAGGGAGGTTTAGAATAAATATTGTTTCGCCATCTATTATTGAGAACTCAGTTGAGGATTATGGAATGGTCTTTGATGGATTTGAACCCACATCTGAAAAACGGATAATTGAGGCATATAGGAGAACTATTTCTGCACCTATAAGTGGAAGGGTGCTTTGTCAAACCAGGGCTTTATAGTAATCATTTTAAGTTCACTCGCCAAAAAATTATTAAGATTCAATTTGAATCATAAATAATTTTTTCTTCCAAAAAAGTTAATAAATGATGTTATTTATTCGTGTATATTTCAGTAATCGTAGTTAATATTTAGCTATGATTATTAAACAAATAAAGGAGAAACTATGAAAATATTTAATATTATTATTGGCGCATTCTTGGCAGTTGGCTCAAGTTCTATATCTGCAGCACCCATAACTGAATTAGGTTCGCCTGAAGGTGAGCTGAATATTGTTGCGTGGGCTGGCTATATTGAAAGAGGCGAAACCATGGAGGCATTTGACTGGGTTACTTCATATGAAAAATCCACAGGATGTAATGTAAAGGTTAAGACTGCTGGTACATCTGATGAGATGGTTGCCTTGATGAACCAAGGAGGTTTTGACATAGTTACAGCCTCTGGCGATGCAAGTCTAAGACTTATAGCAGGCAAAACTGTTCAAGAAATAAATATAGACCTAATACCAAGTTGGGGTACTATTGATGAGAGACTTCAAGATGCGGTCTGGCATACTGTAGATGGTAAGCATTATGGTACGCCATACATGTGGGGGTCAAATGTTTTAATGTATAACACTGAGGCATTTGGTGGAGAGGTTCCAGATAGCTGGAATGTTGTTTTCGAAGAACAAACCCTTGCAGATGGTCAAAGTAATAAAAATAGAGTCCAAGCGTTTGACGGACCAATTCATATTGCTGATGCTGCGATGTACTTAATGTACCATAATCCATCGCTAGGTATTAAAGACCCATATGAGTTAACTAACGAGCAATATCAAGCTTCGCTTGACTTATTACGTCAACAAAGAGAGTTAGTCGGAAGATACTGGCATGACGCCTTTATGCAAATGGATGATTTTACAAATGAAGGATTTGTAGCCTCTGGCTCATGGCCTTTCCAGGTAAACCTTTTAAGACCAAATGTTCCTATTAGTAGCGTTATCCCTAAAGAAGGAGCAACGGGATGGGCTGATACAACAATGGTTCATGCAGATGCTGAAAACCTAAATTGTGCCTATCTATGGATGGAGCATCAGTTGAGTTCTAATCTTCAGAGTGATTTAGCAGCATGGTTTGGTGCAGTTCCAGTGGTTCCATCAAAATGTGTTGGGTCAGAGTTACTTGGTCCTGAAGGTTGTAAAATAAATGGTATAGATAATTTTGATAAGATTTACTTTTGGAAGACTCCGGTCGCTTCATGTAAAACTCAAGAGAGTTGTGTGCCATACTACAAATGGGTCACTGATTATATTGCAGTGCTCGGCGGTAGATAATTTTTTCATAACTTAATAAAAAAAGGGGGTAAATCCCCTTTTTTTTAATTGTCTTATGCTAAAAGCTTTAAATTTAGAGAATATTAATAAGTCATATGGTGCTATCAAGGCACTTAGAAATATAAATTTAACCATTAGTGATGGAGAGTTTTTTTCTTTACTGGGACCTTCTGGCTCTGGAAAAACAACCTGTCTCAAGGTTATAGCTGGGTTTGAAGCGCCTGATGAAGGCGGTGTAGTTATCTTTGATCAAGAGGTTACTAATATTCCACCTTTTAAGCGGCAGGTTAATACAGTATTTCAAGACTATGCCCTATTTCCTCACATGAATGTTAGGCAGAATGTTGGTTATAGCCTTAAAGTTCAAAAGCTTAAAGGGCCATCAATTGAAAAAAGTATAGATGAGATTCTTGAGGTGGTTAATCTAACAGGCTATGATTTGAGAAAGCCGAGCGAACTTTCTGGTGGACAAAGACAAAGAGTTGCATTAGCTAGGGCCCTAGTCAACAAGCCTAAAATTTTGTTGCTTGATGAGCCTTTAGGTGCCTTAGACCTTAAGCTCAGAGAAAAGATGCAGATTGAATTAAAAAATATTCAGCGTCAATTCAAGATTACCTTTATTTACGTAACCCATGACCAGCAAGAAGCACTTAGCATGAGCGATAGAATTGCAGTATTTAACGATGGAATGATAGAGCAAGTTGATACACCTGCAAATATATATAGCAAACCAATAAACTCATTTGTAGCAGACTTTATTGGAACCACTTCAATATTTGATAAAGCATCAGCAATGAAACTTTTTAATTTAGATAAAGCATTTTCAGTAAGACCAGAAAATGCTCTTATTTTTGACACAGAAAAGGATCTTGTTAGCATAGATAAAAATGAGTATTTTTTAGCCAATGGAACTGTATTAGACTGTCAGTTTCAAGGCTCTCATCTTAAAATAACCTTTTCAATTGAAGCTAATTGTAAACTCAGTGTATATAAGTCTTTAGAAGGCAATATAAATCAGAAATATGATGTTAATTCTAAACATATCATTGCATGGAAAAAATCTGATATCACTTCTTTAAATGAATAATCTCCTCGACTCTTTTTCTAATTTTGCTTTCAGGAATAAAAATTTTATTTTTTTATCCTTTCTTATAATTCCACTGCTTTGGTTAGGAGTTGTTTATCTTGGCTCTCTATTGATTTTTTTAGGTCATTCATTTTTTCACCTTGATGGGTTTACTGGCCAAATTGTATATGAATTTAGTTTCAAAACACTTCTTGAGCTTTTTAGCTCGCCTGCAAATATAGATATTCTTATTAGAACAGTTGTTCTTGCTGCTTGCGTTACCATTGGCTCAGCAATAATTGGATTTCCAATTGCTTACTATATGGCTAAATTTACTTCTCCAAAAGTGAAAATATTTCTTTTTATTGCAATTATGCTCCCTCTATGGTCAAGCTATTTAGTTCGAGTTTATTCATGGAAGTTAATTTTGGCAAAGGAGGGAATAATAAATTGGTTTTTTGAAAAGTTACATCTTGAGTGGCTTCTTGATAGCATTCTATCTACTCCAGTGATTGGTGGTCCTTCGTTGTCGATTTCTTATATTGGGATGTTTTTAGTTTTTACTTATATATGGCTTCCATTTATGATTTTGCCAATTCAAGCTTCTTTGGAGAGGGTTCCAAACTCTTTGATTAATGCTTCCCATGACCTAGGGGCAAATAAAAGACAGACTTTCTATAAGGTAATTTTGCCTCTAGCTCTTCCAGGAGTTATTGCAGGCTCAATTTTTACTTTTTCTTTGACTTTGGGAGACTACATCATTCCATATATTATTGGAACATCAAAATTTTTTATAGGACAAGCAGTCTATACGCATCAAGGAACTGCTGGAAACATACCTTTAGCTGCAGCATTTTCACTAGTGCCAATCTTGGTCATGATTGTTTATATTTATTGTGCAAAAAGAATGGGAGCATTTGATGCCCTTTAAGAGAGGATCAATTAATAAACTTAATCAGGCTGGGCTTGGGTTGAGATTTGGAGCAATTGCAGGACTGCTATTTCTTCATATACCTTTATTGCTGATTATTCTATATGCTTTTACTACAGAGGATAAGTCCTATCAGTTCCCACCTCCAGGATATACCCTGAAGTGGTTTGAGGTAGTATTGAATAGGCAAGACATTTGGAATGCTGTAGCATTATCAATGCGAATTGCAATTATTTCTACATTTGTTGCAATAATTCTTGGAACTTTGGCAGCTGGAGCGCTTTTTAAGAAATCATTCTTTGGTAAGAATTCAATAACTATTCTTATTATTTTGCCAATTGCACTCCCAGGAATAATTACTGGAATATCTCTAAGAAGCACCTTTGGAGTGATGGGTATTCCTTTTAGCACATGGACCATCATTATTGGACATGCCACTTTCTGCATGGTGGTGGTCTATAACAATGTTGTAGCAAGACTCAGAAGAACATCACCAAATTTAATTCAGGCATCGATGGATCTTGGGGCAAATAACCTACAAACATTTTTTTATGTTATTCTTCCTAATATGGGTACAGCGATACTTGCTGGAGGTATGTTAGCTTTTGCATTGTCCTTTGATGAGGTTATTGTAACCACCTTTACTGCAGGACAACAAACTACTCTTCCAATATGGATGTTTTCAGAATTAATAAGGCCAAGGCAAAGGCCAATAACAAATGTAGTAGCTGTTTTTATTATGTTTATAACTTTTATTCCTATTGTTTTTGCAAGCTATATGGCTAGCAAAACATCTGATTCTGAAGGATCAACAAAATAATAAATTTAAAAAGGAGCAAATATGAAAATCAAACAATTAATCAATAATGAGCTAGTTTTAGGAGATGGGCCAAAAGAGAAAATAATAAATCCGTTTAATTCTGAAATAATTACAGAGATACCTCAGTCTTCAATTGAGCAGGTTGAACTAGCCGTCCAGTCTGCCAAATCTGCTTTTTCATCATGGTCTCGAACCACTCCAGCTGATAGATCTGCTATGCTCCTTAAAGTTGCAGATATGATTGAGCAGAATGCGGAAGAAATAGCTAGGATTGAGTCATTGAATTGTGGAAAACCATATCATTTAGTTTTAAATGATGAAGTTCCTGGTGTTGCAGATGTATTTAGATTTAATGCTGCAGCTTGCAGAACAATGCAAGGCTCAGCCGCTGGAGAGTATCTTGAAGGTTTTACAAGCATGATTCGTAGAGATCCAATAGGAGTTATTGGGTCAATTGCTCCATGGAATTACCCACTAATGATGGCGGCATGGAAGCTGGCTCCAGCATTGGCTACTGGAAATACTATAGTTTTAAAACCATCTGAACAAACTCCGCTTACTGCTCTTTTCATAGTAGATATTCTTGCAGAAATTTTTCCTAAAGGTGTTGTAAATGTTATCTATGGAATTGGTGAAACTGTAGGTTCAGCGCTTATAAATAATCCAAATGTACAGATGATTTCATTAACAGGTGACGTTAGTACTGGTAAAAAAGTTCTTGAAGCTGCAAGCCAGAGTATTAAAAAAACACATTTAGAATTGGGTGGAAAAGCCCCAGTAATAGTTTTTGATGATGCTGATATAGACCTTTTAATAGAAGGAGTTAAGGATTTTGGATACTACAATGCTGGACAAGATTGTACTGCTGCTTGCAGAATTTTTGTGGATAAAAAAATCTATGAAAAAGTTGTATCTGAATTGACTTCTGCGGTAAATACTATTGGATATGCTAATGATGATGATAGCAAAAATGACATACCACCATTAATTACTGCTGAACATTTAGATAGGGTTTCTGGTTTTATTGAAAAGGCGAAATCTTCTAAGAATACAGAGATTACAACTGGTGGTTATGCAAGAGAGGGACAGGGTAATTTCTATACTCCAACAGTGGTAGCTGGAGCAAGCCATAGTGATGAAATTGTGCAAAAAGAGGTGTTTGGTCCTGTGGTTTCAGTAACGCCTTTTTCAGATGTAGAGGATGCTATAGGATGGGCTAATGATTCACCATATGGCTTGGCATCTTCAGTTTGGACAAAAGATATAACAAAAGGTATGTCTACTGCAGCTAGGCTCCAGTATGGATGCACATGGGTTAATACTCATTTCATGCTCGCTTCTGAGATGCCTCATGGTGGTGTAAAGTCTTCTGGTTACGGAAATGATTTATCTATTTACTCACTTGAAGACTACACAAGTATTAGACATGTTATGGTTAATATCGGGACTTAATCGATATAAATAGAAAAAATAGCAATTATTAAAAATACTATATCCTTGATTTTTGTCATTATGTGAGCTACTATTCAATTGCCTAGTTGCTTAACTAAGTAATTAATTTTAGGGGTTTTATGACAGAGTTTAAACATAGAAGAAGAGAGGGGGGAAGGTCAGCAAAAATTGCTGAACGAAAAAAATCAGAGCAGATTGATCCACCAAGATATTTAACCCGAAATATCAAGTGCTATGACATGCTCAGTGAGGAAGAGCTGTCAAAAATCGATGATCATGTTGATTGGATTCTTAAAGAGGTTGGGCTTGAGTTTTGGGATGATGAAGAGTCTCTAAACTTATTCAAAGAGGCAGGCGCAACAGTTAAAGGAACCCATGTAAAGTTTGATAAAGGCCTTGTTCAAAAGCTTTGCAAGAGTGCTCCAAGTGAGTTTGAAATGCTTGCAAGAAACCCCAAAAGATCAACCATATTTGGAGGCAATAAGTTGGTTTTAGGCCCTGCTTATGGATCTCCATTTGTATATGACCTTAAGGGCGGAAGACGTCAAGGTAATATGCAAGACTTCAATAATTTGATAAAGCTTTCACATATGAGTCCTTGGCTTCATCACACAAGCGGGACTAACTGTGAGCCAGTTGATATTCCTGTCAATAAGCGCCATCTGGATATGGTCTATTCTCATATTAAGTATTCTGACAAGCCTTTTATGGGCTCAGTAACTGCGCTTGATAGAGTAGAAGATTCAATCAATATGGCTCGTATTGTTTTTGGTGATGATGTGGTAGATAAGAATTGCGTTATTCAAGGAAACATCAATGTCAATTCTCCATTAGTCTATGACAAAACAATGACTGATGCATTAAAAGGCTATGCAAGGGCTAATCAAGGAGTTGTAATAACTCCTTTTATTCTTGGAGGAGCTATGTCACCTGTAACGATGCCAGCTGCTATAGCCCAAGCACATGCAGAAACTCTTGTAGGCGTTGCACTTACTCAGCTTATCAGACCTGGCTCTAGTGCAGTATATGGAAACTTTTTAACTACAATGGATTTGAAGTCAGGGGCTCCAACATTTGGAACTGCGGAATCAAGTTTAGCCACCTATGCAGTTGGACAGATGGCAAGAAGAGTGGGACTTCCATTTAGAGCTGGTGGCCACTACACCGCATCAAAAGTAGCAGATGCTCAAGCAATGCAGGAATCAGTTGATTCCATGTATCCTGCAATTCTGGCAGGTGCAAACTTTATGCATCAGGCAGCTGGTTGGCTTGAAGGAGGGCTAGTTGTTGGTTACGAAAAGTTCATACTTGACTGTGATCGACTTGGAATGCTTCACCGTATGTTTGAGGGCTTAACCATTGATGAGAATTCCCTAGCAAGTAGTGCTTTCAAAGAAAATGCTCCAGGTGAGAATTTTTTGGGAACCCAGCATACAGCCGAAAACTTTGAGACTGCTAATTATCGAGCAGAGCTTCCTGATAATAACTCCTATGAACAGTGGGTTGAAGATGGCTCAAAAGATTCTGAGCAGAGAGCTTATGAGCGCTGGAATGAGATGTTAGAGGATTACATTGAGCCGCCTCTAGATGACTCAATGGATGAAGAATTGATAGACTATATAGTCAAGAAAAAAGAGAGTATGGCGGATGAGTGGTACTAGATCTTATCCCCTACGGCGCGGCTTATTCCTTCTGGGATAGGTAATTTTTTATGCGCGTTATAAATGCGCTCCATTCTATCCAAAACTAAATCGTTAGGCATACTAGCACCTCTTGTTTTTAGGTCTACATGTATTAACATATGTTCTGCTGTTGCTAGCAACCTACCATCATCATGATGAAGCCAGTGAAAAAGGTGGAGTTTTTTATTCTGGCCATAAATGACTTGTGTTTTTGAATAGATTTTCTCCCCAATTAAGACTTCATCTAGGTGTCTTATATGTGTTTCAACAGTAAAGTAGGAGCCAACATTAGCGATATATTCTTCATCAACACCAATAATCGCCATTAACTCAGTTGTGGCTTCTGAGAAGCAATCAAGGTAGCGCGCCTCAGTCATATGGCCGTTATAATCGGCCCATTCTTTAGGAATATGAGTCTTATAAGTATCAATGGGTTGAGATAAATCAAGCTCCGAAAATTCTAGTTTATTGACTGAGTTTGATAGAGACTCATCGTATTCTTTTAAAACATTTCCAGCGCCCCATCGATTCTCTTTAAGTACTTTCAAAAAATCAACCAAGTTGTCATCTCGCTTCTGCATTAGTTCATCAATACTGTATT
This sequence comes from Candidatus Thioglobus sp., assembly GCA_028345055.1. Lineage (GTDB taxonomy): Bacteria > Pseudomonadota > Gammaproteobacteria > PS1 > Pseudothioglobaceae > Pseudothioglobus. Next base: position 14,040 of record JAOMCO010000004.1, read on the forward strand.
GCCCAGATTGAGCATCAGATTGGTTTGATACCTTGTCAACGAGCTCATCAGTGAACTCAGGAACATCCATTAGGTGAGTCCAAGGCCACTCAAGACATGGACCAAATTGAGAAATAAAGTGACGCATTCCGGCTTCTCCACCAGCCAACCTGTAAGTTTCAAAAAGACCCATCTGAGCCCACCTTAGGCCAAAACCATAACGAATGGCATCATCAATTTCTTCTGTTGTTGCAACATTATCATTAACTAGCCATAAAGCCTCTCTCCAAACTGACTCAAGAAGTCTGTCTGCAATGAAGGCAGGTATCTCTTTTTTAATATGAAGAGGAAACATTCCGATATGAGTAAAAATAGTTGAGGCTTTGTTAATCACTACGTGAGATGTTTGCTTACCACCTACCAGTTCTACCAGTGGTAATAGATAGACTGGATTAAATGGATGTGCAACTAAAAGCCTCTCTGGATGGGCCATTTCTGACTGTAAGTCAGATGGCAGTATCCCTGAAGTTGATGAGGTAATTATTAAATCTGTAGAACCATTGGACTCAATTTCATCATAAACAGATTGCTTAGCAGAAAGCCTTTCTGGAACTGCTTCAATTATTAATTCTGAAGATTTAGCTACTTCAGAAACTGATGTTGAAAATGTGAGAGTGCCTTTTTTAGGCAGGTTTGATTTGAGTAAGTTTATGTATGCCCTTTCAGCATTTTGAATAACTTTATCAACGTTTTTAGGCGCTTCCTTTGCAGGATCAAAGACACAAACATTAACGCCATTTAGAAGAAGACGAGCTATCCATCCACTTCCAATAACGCCCGCTCCAATAACTCCTGCAGACTTTATCTGAGTCATACTTATCCCCAGCGTTTTTCTAATTTTAAGTTCTTACGAACTTGCTCGGGGCCGATTATGGTGCACCCCATCCCTTCAGCTGTCTGAACTGCTTTTTTAACTAGGTCGCCGTTCGTAGCAAGAACTCCTTTTTTTAGATAAATATTATCTTCTAAGCCAACACGAATATTTCCTCCTGCAAGAACCGCCATAGCGACAAAAGGCAGCTGATTTCTGCTAATTGAAAAGGCTGAAAAAGTCCAATCTTTGGGAATACTTGAAGTCATTGCTAGGAATGTATGCATATCATCTGGTGCGCCCCATGGAATTCCCATACAGAGCTGAACCATTACCGGATCATCAATTAGACCCTGATTTTTCAGCCATATTGCTAGCTGTAAGTGGCCAGTATCGAAACATTCAATCTCTGGTCTGACCCCAAGCTCCTGGACTTGGCGCGTCATTTCTTGAAGGACAGAGGAGGTGTTAGTCATCACGTAATCACCATGACCAAAATTCATAGTACCGCAATCAATGGTGCATATCTCTGGAAGTAAATTTCGGACATGCTCAAGCCTTTCTGTTGCTCCAACCATGTCAGTCCCATTTTCACTTAGTGGGAGTGGGCTTTCAGCTGATCCAAAAACTAGGTCTCCTCCCATTCCAGCAGTAAAGTTGATTACCATGTCAATTTTTGATTCTCTAATAATATCAACAACCTGACTGTAAAGTGCTGGATCTCTAGCAGGTACACCTGTTTTAGGATCACGAACATGGATATGAACAATTGCAGCTCCAGCTGAAGCCGCCTCGATGCAAGACTCAGCAATCTGCTGAGGTGTAATAGGAACCTTGTCTGATCGGCCAGTAGTATCTCCAGAACCTGTAACAGCACAAGTAATAAATACCTCTCTTGATGGTTGTAAATTTGTCATTTTTTCTCCCCTTAAGTAGAAATTTTACTTTATTAAAAAAACTTATTAATAAATAGTCAATACACTATTTTTTTGCATAGGATTGCAACATTATCTTTCAAAGAAAAAACCTTGTGCTATAATATTTTGCAATCGTATGCATTTTGCTTACATTACTTAATATATAAGAATTAGTTTACACAAGAATATTATGGCAGAAATTGAATTAAAAAATCTTACAAAACGATGGGGCAATTTTGTTGGTGTTGATGACTTTAATCTTACTATCTCTGATGAAGAGTTTTTAGTTTTGTTGGGCCCATCTGGGTGCGGTAAAACCACCACAATGAGGATGATTGCTGGCCTTGAAAATGTTACCTCTGGTGAGGTTCTTATCGATGGCAACGTGGTAAATAATTTAGAGCCAAAGGATAGAGACGTTGCTATGGTTTTTCAATCTTATGCCCTCTACCCAAATATGACGGTTTATGAAAATATTCGTTTTCCATTAAAAGTAAGAAAAATTGATAAGGCGCTTCACGATGATAAAGTGATGAGGGCATCTGAAATGGTTGAGCTAAATGATTTTTTACATCGTAAGCCTGCAGAGCTCTCTGGTGGTCAGAGACAAAGAGTAGCCTTAGCCAGAGCAATTGTCAGAGAGCCAACAGTATTTTTGATGGATGAGCCCCTGTCTAACTTAGATGCAAAGCTTCGAGTCTCTACAAGGGCACAAATTAAAAATCTTCAACATAATCTAAAGGTCACAACTATTTATGTTACTCATGATCAGGTTGAGGCCATGACTTTAGCAGATAGAGTTGTTGTTATGAATGAAGGAATTGTTCAACAGGTTGGAACCCCCCAAGAAATATACAATAAGCCAGCCAATAGTTTTGTTGCAAGCTTTATTGGCTCTCCAGCAATGAATCTATTAAAGGGCTCTATTAGTGATGGTATCTTCACATGCGATGGTGTCAAGATTGATGGGTTGAGTAAAAAGCATAAGGGTAGTATTACTCTTGGTTTTAGAGCTGAGGATGCAATCATTGTTAAATCCAAAGGTGCTATTTCAGCAGCTGCATTTTCAATGGAGCTTTTGGGAGACATGACAATGGTATCTGTTAAATCTGGTGGAGATTTAATTTCGATCAAGTCTGATAAGAACTATCATGTGGATATTGGCTCAACAGTTATGGCTAATATTTCGCCGAACTTATGTCTTTTGTTTGACAGCGAAACTGGTCAGATGCTAGAAAATTAGAGAAGAAAAATTATGAGTAATGATGAAAAATCTCAGAAAACTCTTGAAGTAGTAAAAGCTATGGAGGATGCTTTGGCGGCAAACTCTAATGAAATGGCTAAGCATTTTCATAAGGATTTTCGATGGATAGGAAATCAAGGTTGTGGAACAAAAAATAACCTTAAAGAGTTTAGGAATAATTGGCAGCTTCCATTAAGGGCGGCATTCACAGATAGAGTATATAAAACTGAGAAGTTTCTTGCAGATGGTGAGTGGGCATCATGTTTTGGACACATCGATGCTTTACATAGTGGTGAGTTTATGGGCATTAAGCCAACAAATAAGCGAGTTAAGATTCACTACACAGATTTTTGGGAAGTTCAAGATGGGCTTATAGTTGATAACTGGGTAAATGTTGATTTTCCTAGCGTCCTTGCCCAGCTTGGTGTAGATATTTTTAATGGCCAGGGCTGGGAAGCTTTTGACCGTGGTGAGTTAGATCCACCTAAACCTAGTTAATTGGAATTATTATGACAATAAATTACATAAAAAAAGGAAAAACTGCTGCTGACAAAGCAATTGATGATGCGCAGGTCAGCGAAGTGGTAAAAAATACCTTGAAAGTTATTGAACAAAAGGGTGATCAGGCTGTGAGAGAGTTTTCAGAAAAGTTTGATAATTACTCTCCTGAATCATACAAATTAAGTTTGGCAGAAATCGAAGATTTAATCTCTAGAGTGTCTGAAAGAGATATGAAAGACATTTATTTTGCTCAAGAGCAAGTCAGGAATTTTGCTCAAGCTCAACGAGATTCAATGCAGGATATTGAGGTTGAAACGATGCCTGGCGTTATTCTTGGACACAAAAATATTCCAGTTCAATCTGTCGGTTGTTATGTGCCAGCGGGCAAGTTTCCTATGGTAGCTTCTGCGCATATGTCAATAGTCACTGCCAGTGTTGCAAAGGTGCCAAGAATCGTTGCTTGTACCCCACCCTATCAAGGCGAACCAAATGCTGCAGTGATAGCTGCAATGCATCTTGGCGGCGCTCATGAGATATACGTGATTGGGGGTATACAAGCTGTTGGAGCTATGGCATTAGGAACTGAAACGATTGATTCAGTTGATATGTTAGTAGGCCCAGGCAATGCATTTGTGGCTGAAGCTAAAAGACAATTATTTGGAAGGGTTGGTATTGACTTATTTGCTGGACCAACAGAGACCATGGTGATTGCAGATGAGACAGTAGACGCTGAATTATGCGCAACTGACCTTCTTGGTCAAGCCGAGCATGGATATAACTCACCAGCAGTATTAGTAACCAACAGTCAAAAACTTGCAGACGAAACTCTTAAAGAGGTTGATAGAATATTAACTATTCTTCCCACAGCAGATACTGCAGGGGTTAGTTGGGAAGAGTATGGTGAGGTTGTATTGTGTGAAACCTATGATGAAATGCTTGAAGTTGCCAATGAGATTGCCTCTGAACATGTTCAAGTCATGACTGACCGTGATGATTGGTTCTTGGATAACATGCATTCATACGGAGCACTATTTTTAGGGCCTCGAACAAATGTATCAAATGGTGACAAAGTCATTGGAACTAATCACACTCTGCCAACCAAAAAAGCAGGAAGATATACTGGTGGACTCTGGGTGGGGAAGTATCTCAAAACCCATAGCTATCAAAAAATAACCACTGATGAAGCCGCAGTAAAGATTGGCAGGTACTGTTCAAGACTATGTATGCTTGAGTCTTTTGTTGGCCACGCTGAACAGGCCAACATCAGACTAAGGAGATACGGCGGTGAAGACGTACCTTATGGTAAGGCAGCGCAGTAGTGTATAGAAATAACTATCTTAAAGCGCTAATCAAGCCTCTAAGATCGAGTATGCACAATTTCTCTAAAAAGGGCTATAAAGGACATTAATAATGAAGCTTCCTACGACTCCCTCATTTAGATTAGATAATAAAACGGCTTTAATTACAGGTGCATCTTCGGGGCTAGGGCTTGGATGCGCAGTTGCTCTTGCTGAAGCAGGTGCACATGTGGTTCTGGCTGCAAGGAATTCAAAAAATCTTAATCAGGCAGTTGATGCAATTAATGAAAAAAAATTGAGTGCAGAAATGATGGTTCTGGATGTTTTAAATGTCAGTTCAATGACCAAGTTGATTGAAGAAAAAGGCCCATTTGATATTCTAGTTAATAGTGCTGGGTTAGGTCGACACTCTCCCTCAATCGACACCCCAGTTGAAGATTTTGATGAAGTTATGAGTGTGAATCTTCGGGGGGCATATTTTGTAACTCAGGCTGTAGCGAAAGGTTTGATTAAATCAAAAAAACCAGGATCATTAGTAAATATATCCTCTCAAATGGGACATGTAGGGGGTATAGATAGAGCGGTTTATTCTGCCTCTAAACATGCTGTTGAAGGTTTTACAAAGGCTATGGCGATAGAATGGGGGGCTCATCAAATCAGGGTTAATACAATTTGTCCAACATTTATACGTACTCCACTCACTCAATCAACTTTTGATAATCCTGCAAGGAAAAAATGGATAGAGGAAAAAATTAAACTTGGCCGGGTGGGAGAGGTTGAAGATGTAATGGGTGCAGCAGTATTTCTAGCTTCAGAGGCCTCCAGCATGATTACAGGTTCAGCTTTAATGATTGACGGAGGTTGGACTGCTGACTAATGAGCAACAAAAAAGTGACATCAATGGAGGTTGCAAAATTAGCTGGTGTCAGCCAGTCTGCAGTTTCGCGTGTTTTTACTCCAGGCGCCTCGTCCTCTGAAAAAACCAATAAGTTGGTGCGTAAAGCGGCAACAAAGCTTGGCTATAGGCCCAATATTTTAGCTCGCTCATTAATTACAGGAAGGTCAAGAATTATTGGTCTTGTTGTGGCATACCTTGATAACTATTTCTACCCTGAAGCTCTAGAACTTCTCTCTAGCGCCCTTCAAAAAAAAGGATACCACGTTCTAATTTTCATGTCTGGTAACAAAGAGGGAGATATTGCTGATGCAGTAGACGAAATCTTGGATTACCAGGTTGATGGCATTATTGCTGCATCTGTATCGATGTCCTCGGACTTAGCTAAGAGGTGTAAATCTGCAGGAGTCCCTGTAGTCCTATTTAATCGAACTCAGGATGATAAAAGACTCTCCGCTGTAACTTCTGATAATGAACTTGGTGGTCAGAAAGTTGCTAGTTTTCTATTAGCAGGAGGCCATAAACGTATTGGATATATTGCTGGCTGGGAAGGTGCATCAACTCAACGAGATAGAGAAAAAGGCTTTACAGAAGAGCTTAAAAGGAATGGACATAAGTTGTATTCCCGAGAGGTTGGAAACTTTAACTCAGATGAGGCCAGGCAGGCTGCACGCAAAATGTTTTCAGGGAAAGATTTTCCAGATGCTGTTTTCATTGCTAATGACGCAATGGCAATTGCAGTAATTGATGTAATAAGATTTGAGATTGGATTGAAAGTCCCTGAAGAGGTCTCTGTTGTTGGCTACGATGATGTGCCAATTTCATCATGGCCTGCATATGATTTAACCACAGTCCGTCAACCTGCAAATCGGATGGTAGCTGAAACAGTATCAATATTAATTGAAAGTATAGAGAACAAGACTACAACTGCAAGAAGAATTGAAATAGACGGCCCACTCATGGTGAGAGGTTCAGCAAGGATTTCTGAAAAATAGGAGAAAATGAATGGAAGGGTTTGATACAAAATACGATAATTTTCCAGACTGGATAAATGGTATTACCCATGAAATTTGGGAGGAGAGAGGAATTGATAAGCTTCTTTATTTATATTCAGATGATATTATTCTGAGAGCCCCTCCCTCTCTTGTCATTGGAAATAAAACAGTTATTGACGCAACGAAGGCAACTTTATTTGAATTTCCAGATCGTAAACTTTTAGGTGAAGATGTCATTTGGTCAGGGAGTCCTGAGGAAGGCATGTTGTCTTCTCATCGAATTATTTCAACAGCCTCTCATCTTGGAGATGGTTCATTTGGCAAGGCAACTGGCAAAAAACTCATATTCAGAACAATTGCAGATTGTCATGCAATTAACAATCAAGTAAATGATGAGTGGTTAATTAGAGACCAGGGTGCAATTGTTCGTCAATTAGGCTTGATGCCGGAGGTTTTTGCTAGAAATCAAATAGAACATGAAGGTGGGCCTGAGCAATGCCAACATCCGTTTAATGATTCAATGGATCTGGATGGGCCATATACTGGAAAGGGTAATAAGAATGAATGGGGCGAGAAGTTTGTTGATATCTTAAATCGAATCATGAATTCTGATAGTTCTGTATTCAGATCGGAGTTCGACCGTGGCTGTCATCTTGAATACCCTGGAGGCTCTAGTGGCCATTCTTATCGATATGCAGAGGATTTTTGGACTAATCTTCGCTCTTCTCTTCCAAGTGCAAAATTTACAGTTGAGCATCAGATTGGTCGTGATGATAAGGGTCTTTCTCCCAGAGCTGCAGTTAGATGGAATCTAAAAGGCAAACATGATGGTTGGGGAATTTTTGGAGAGCCAACTGGCGCAGATTTGTATGTTATGGGCGTCACCCATGTCGAGTTTGGACCTTGGGGGCTAAGAAGAGAATATACACTTTTTGATGAAACAGCAATCTGGAAACAAATAATAATTAAAACAGGTTAATGCATGACTCCTAAAGAGATGGAAAAATTTATTGTTAGATATTCTGACTTAGAGCCATGTAAGACTGCATTTATTGATGCTCATACTCCAGGCTCAAATCAAAAAGAAAATTTCACCATCATTGGCTCTGGAGTTTCTGAGAGCCCTGATCAGCATGTCCATATAAAGGAAACACCGGGCTTTAATATAGGCGCCGCTGGCCAACCACCTGGGTGCACTAATTCTTTACATTCTCATACCACTGCAGAAGTTTTTTATGTATTAAAAGGTAGGTGGCGTTTTTTTTGGGGTCGTCATGGAGAAGATGGTGAGCTATTTGCAGAAGAAGGTGACTTGGTAAATATCCCTACTGGTATTTTTAGAGCATTTAAAAATGTGGGAAATAACTACGGCATGTTGATGGCTATTCTAGGCGGTGATGATGCAGGAGGAGGTGTGACCTGGGCGCCTGAAGTAATTAATGATGCTAAGGATTTCGGCCTTATATTAGGAGATAATGGATTATTATATGACTCAAAGAAAGGAGAGTTTCTTCCAGAGCATGTAAAACCAATGCCACTTATGAGTCAGGATGATTTAAAAAATTTTCCTGAGGTAACAAGTGAAGAATTCAAGAGAAACTTTTTTGTTAGTGCCTCTGATCTAGTTAAAAATTCTCAACAAAGCCCTGCTAATGTCATTGGTAAAAACGGAATACTGAAAGATCGACCAGGATTTGAAGTGGACTTTATAACAAACAAATCATTTGTTAATGACAAGCATACTTCTAGTCAATATGAGGTCAATATGATAATGAAAGGTGATTGGAATCTAGATTATGAAGGTGGTCACAGTAAAATATCTGAGGGAGATACCTGTTTGATTAAACCTAACTTATCTTATAAGATTGTTCCAGTAGGTTCTAATGATGCGAGTCTTTTTCGGGTGACTAAGACTGATGATTCAGCAGGATCAACATGGAGAGAGTAGTGTTAATTTTAGGGGGACTGAATTGAATAGAATTTTAACAAGCCACGTGGGCTCATTGCCAAGAAGTCAGGAGGTTGTAGACTTTATCTTTGCAAGAGAAAATAACAAAAAATATAATGAAAAAGATTTTGATAAGTGTATGCAAAAAAATGTTCAGAGCACGGTCCAAAAACAAAAAAATGCTGGCATTGATATTGTGAGTGATGGTGAAACCTCCAAAATCTCTTATGCAACTTATGTCAAAGATAGATATACAGGCTTTTCTGGTGATAGCCCTCGAAATGCTCCAGAGGACTTGAAGCTTTTTCCAGGGTTCCTACAAAGACTTGCTGAAGGAGGAGGTACACCCCAATATGCAAGACCAATGTGTACTGGTGAAGTTAAATCAAAAGGCCAGGGGGAGCTTCAAAAAGATATCACTAATTTGAAAAATGCAATGACAGATAATGGATTAAAAAGAGGTTTTATGAATGCAGCCTCACCTGGGGTCATTTCTTTATTTTTGCAAAATGACTTTTACGCTTCAAGAGATGCTTACCTAGCAGCACTTGCAGATGCCATGAGAGATGAATATGAAACTATTGTAGATTCTGGATTAGATTTGCAGCTTGATTGTCCTGACTTAGCTCTTTCCCGTCATATGCTATTTAATGACTTATCAGATTCTGAGTTTATAAAAATAGCAGATTCACACATGGAAGCTTTAAATCATGCACTCAAGAATGTTCCTTCTGAAAAAGTACGGATTCACATTTGTTGGGGTAACTATGAAGGCCCACATTGCTGTGATATTGATATGAGTAAGGTTTTTGGGACCCTAATGAAAGCGAATGCTCAATACATATTATTCGAAACTTCAAATCCAAGACACGCACATGAATGGACCGTCTTTCGAGATCGAAAGAATGAAATACCAGATGACAAGATTCTTGTTCCTGGAGTTGTTGATACAACTACAAACTTTATTGAGCATCCAGAGCTAGTAGCCGAGCGTATCAATAAATTTGTGAATATTGTTGGGAACGACAGAGTGATTGCTGGCTCTGACTGTGGTTTTGGTACATTTGCTGGATTTGGGGCTGTCGATCCTGATATTGCATTTGCTAAGTTAGGGTCTCTTTCTGAGGGCGCCAAGCTTGCGAGTAAATAGCAATGCAGAGCCTAGTCATGATTCCAGGAATGATGTGTGATGAGCGTATTTTTTCACCACAAATTGATAGCTTGGGTGATTCAATAGAGCTTACAATTGCGGATATTTCTCGTTTTTCATCTATTGTGGATTTAGCATCTGATGTGCTTAAAAAAGCACCTCGTAAATTTTCACTATTAGGACACTCAATGGGAGGAATTGTTGCCATGGAAATGTATTCTCAAGAGCCCAATCGTATTGAAAAATTAATTCTTATGGATACTAATCCTAATTCTGAATTAGAGGATGTTAAGTCTAAGCGAGAGCCACAAATTAAGGATGTCTCTGAGGGCAGACTTCAGAATGTAATACGTGATGAGATGAAACCTAACTATCTTGCTCAGAGTAAAAATCAAAGTAGTGTTCTTAATGTATGTATGGATATGGCTTTGTCTCTTGGTCCAGATGTTTTTATTAAGCAATCAAGGGCTCTTCAAACTAGAGAAGATCAACAAAGCAATATACAATCAATTAATATCCCCGTATTGATCATTTGCGGCTCGGAGGATAAATTATGTACTGTGGAGAGGCATGAGATGATGCATAATATGATTAGTAATTCAGAGTTAAAAATAATTAATAATGCGGGTCATATGCCTACATTGGAGCAACCAAGCGAAACAACGGAGATTTTAAAAGAATGGCTGATGAATTAGATTCAGATTTACTTAAACTACTTCAGTCAGTTGATACACCGACTGTCTGTAATGCTATCGAGGTTGCTCAAGGTAAACGGGGCTTTTCACAATTTACAAGAGGCACTATAATCTCTTCAGATCCTGAGGGTGGTGCAATGGTGGGCTATGCAAAAACTGCAAAAATTGCAGCCTTAGAGCCTCCAAAAGAAAACAATGACATAATCAAAGAGCGCAGAATGAATTACTATCGTTACATGTCAGAGGTTCATGGTCCAACTGTTGTAGTCATTGAGGATCTTGATTTTCCAAGTTGTATCGGAGCTTATTGGGGAGAAATTAATACCAAAGTTCACAAGGGGTTCGGGCTTTTGGGGGCACTAACAAATGGAGTAATGAGAGACTTAGGTGATCTTGCAGAAGGCTTTCCAGTTGTCGCTGGTTCAATAGGACCTAGCCATGGCTTTGTCCATGTTCGTGAGATAGATACCTATGTAAATGTCTTTGGAATGACGGTGACTCCAGGCAACTTAATCCATGCAGATCGTCATGGAGCAGTTGTAATTCCGAATGAAGTCATACCTATTTTGAAAGATTCAATTCACAAGTTGTTTGCTTCTGAAAGGCTAATATTAGATCCAGCAGAAAAAACAGAGTTTAGTTTTGATGATTTTAAAAGAGCATGGGAAGATTTTGAAAAATCCCGTACCTAGTTTTTATTATATTAACCACTGAGAGCCCTAAAGTTTATCTAATTTAAATGAAAAATTATGTCGCTACATGATCGTTCTCTCTATATGAATTATGCTGCGGCATTTAGCCATCCGGGAGACTTATCTTCTAAGATTGCGAGTTTTTTTGGTGAGGATGCCGACATTAATGTTGTTCATCCGTTTAATCAGCTCAAGGGTGTAGATATATACCTTAATGAGTTTCTCCTGCCTCTCCAACATTCATTTGAAGGACTCTATAGACGCGATGATATCTTCATGGCTGGAGAATTTGAAGGACAAAATTGGATCAGCTCAACTGGATATTATGTTGGTCAATTTGTAACTGACTGGATTGGTATTAAAGCGACGAAAACTCTGAGTTACTTGCGCTATGGCGAATTTCACCGTATCGAGAATGGACGGACTGTTGAAAGCTATATCTATCTAGACATTCCAGAACTGATGATTGCTTCTAATCAATGGCCTTTGGATTTGGGTCCAGGACATTCGCGAGGATACACCGGGCTGATTCAGGGACCTGCATCAAGGGATGGTGTCCAAATCAATTCTTCTGACCCTGTTGAGGGGAAGCAAAGCTATCAAATTGTTACTGATATGCTTGACAAATTAGCGACAATGGATGAGGCTTGGCGACCTTATTGGCATAAGAATATGATGTGGTATGGGCCTGGAGCTTTTGGTTCATTTATTGGTGTGGAAGAATTCGCTTCATTTCAGGTGCCGTTTGAATCTCAGTTTGAAGGGTGGTCAGGTGGAGCAAAAAACAATGGATTGACAAAACACTTTACAAGATTTGGTGAGGGTAATTACACCTGCTCAGGAGGCTGGCCATCCTTGACCGGTATTAACGTTAAACCCTTTCTAGGACAAGGCCCAACTAATGAGCGAGTTTTTATGAGGGTTTGTGATTGGTGGCGCCGTGAAAATGAGCTTTTAGTCGAAAATTGGGTATTCGTTGATGTTCCACATGTTTTATTGCAGCTGGGATATGACCCAATGCCAACTTGGCAAAAGTAGTGCAGCTTTAAAAATGAATCTAATAGTGCAGCTTTAAATATGAATCTAATAGTACAGCTGGCTTCTATTAAATATTAATTTAGTCTAATATTCTGAATACGAATGCAAATTAATTAAATATTAATATAGACTGTGTTATAATTCATTGCAATCGTATGCAAAATAATTTTATTATTACATTCGATGTGTAATTAATTAAGTATTTAATTGTGAAAAAATAGGAGAGTAAATATGTTTTTAAGAAAAATTGCTACAGTTGTAGCGTTAACAACATTAGCTTCTAGTGCCTGGGCAGGATGCGGAGCATCCGACGGCCGTGTAAGCATTGTTGGAAATGAGTTCCCGGCAATCCAAACTGTTGGTGCGGGTGCTATGGAATGTGCTGGTGGCGGTGTTACAGTTGAAAAAAACTTAACAGCTGATCACCAAAAAATTAATGTGCCTGGTATGCAAGGTAATCCAGCTGAATTTACAACAGCGATTGTTGCAAACTCGTCGATTGTTGCACTAATGAATAATGATGTCATTAGACCGCTTGATGATTTAGTTGCTAAGCATGGTCAAGGACTTCAGAAGAGTCAGCTAATTACTGTTGATGGAAATATTATGGGTGTTGCCTTCATGGCAAATGCTCAGCATTTAGTTTTCAGAGCAGATATCTTAGATCAACTAGGTATTGCGCCGCCAACAACTTATGAAGAGATGTTGGTTGCTGCTGCGAATATCCGTGCTAGTGGAATGATGGACCATCCAGTCGGTGGTGCTTATGCTGCTGGTTGGAACTTAGCTGAGGAATTTGTCAATATGTATATTGGTCATGGCGGTGAGTTCTTTAAGCCTGGTTCAGCTGAGATTTCAGTTAACAATCAACATGGTGAAGATGCGCTTCACATGATGAGAGCGTTATCAGATTACATGAACCCAGACTACTTGACTCACGACTCAAACGCAACGAGTGCTGAATGGAAAGCAGGTAATGTTGCGCTTATGAATATGTGGGGCTCTCGCGTTGGACCACTTAAGAGTGATGAGGTAGATCCATCAGTTGCAAATAATACTGATATTGCAGGTCCAATGACGGTAGGCGGTGGTTCAACTCCTGCTTCAACACTATGGTGGGATGGATTCACTGTTTCTAAGAACATTTCGGATGCAGATGCAGAAGCTACCTTTATGGCTATGATGCACGCAATTCGTCCTGAAATGCTAAATGATGAAACTTCGCCACTAGCGGTTTGGCTAATTGATGGTTATCAGCCAACTGATGCTGCCAAAGGCGTGTTTGCTGCGGCTGCAATGGGAACAACTCCATATCCAATGTTGCCATATGCCGGTCTAATGCATTCAGCAGCTGGTAAGGAACTTGTTGATTTCATGCAAGGAAAAGAAACAGCTAGTCAAGCACTGGCTGACTTAGAGGCGGCTTACACAACAGCTGCTAAAGAAAAAGGTTATCTCTAAACTTTAATGTTTTGATCTCCTAAGAAGGGGCATGTTTAAAGCGTGCCCCTTCTTTTTGTGTAATATAGAGCTTTAAACGATAATTAACTTGTATGAAGCATAAAACTTTTTTTTGGTTCTTTTTACCTACAGCCCTTGCGATGCTTTTATTCATAGCATTGCCCCTAACTTCTGTTGTGAGCCAGTCATTTCATGCGCCACATGAGGAGGTATTGCTTGTTTCTGAAATCTGTGATCCATTCGGCTGTGCTACAGAATCGACTATTGACCATCAGGCAACTGAACAACTGAAGAAAGATAAGCCCTTAGGACAGTGGGTTGGATTTGAAATCTATGCTGATCGAAACCATCTAGCCTTTAAAGAGGTTGCCGAGTTCTGGCAGACTAGGTCAAGCTTCACTGGTTTTATTTCCAGTCTCAATAATCTTCAATTTTATAGAGCAATGGGATTCACTTTGACTTATGTCATTGTGGTAACCCCTTTGGTTATATTGTTTGGATTGATAATTGCACTGGCAGTCAACTCGCTGCATCGACACCTTAAAGGGCTTATGGTGTTCTTTTCATTGCTTCCAATGATTGTGACCCCCCTTGTTGGTTCTTTAATTCTATTTTGGATGATTGATGCGAGAGGAATAGTTGGATCAGGACTCCAAGAGATATTTTCAGATCCAAATCTATCATTAAAGGCATCAACTGGGTTAACCTGGGTAACGCTGATTGTTTATGGTGTGTGGCATTCTGCCCCTTTCGCGTTTATTGTTTTTTATGCTGGTCTTCAAACGGTTCCTAAAGAGACTTTGGAGTCAGCAATGATTGATGGCGCTTCTCGTTTTCAACAAGTTATTCATGTTGTAGTTCCTCATTTGTCGCCACTAGTTGCTTTCGTGGCATTAATTCAACTGATGGATAACTTTAGAGTATTTGAGCCAATAGTTGGTTTTAGTGCATCAGCACATGCAACATCACTCTCATGGATTATATGGAATGATATTGGTCAAGAAATCAGACTTTTTTCGTCTGCAGCAACGACATCAGTTCTGACAATCATCGGAGTTGTTATTCTTCTATTGCCCGTTTTGATAAGAACGTGGCGTGAATTTAATCCAGAGAAATGATATGACTTCGAATCAAATTAAGAGACCATTGGGACTTCAGTTATTGATTTATGGCTTTGTGTTGCTTTGGTTAATTTTGGCAGCCTTTCCATTCTTTTGGACAATGTGGGGATCCTTTAAGGTAGAGTTAGATTTTTTCTCAAAGGGAGACTGGACACATGCCATATCAGGTGTCAGAACGCAGGCAGTATATGGAGAATCTTTTACAGGTGCAGGCTATGAAGGTGCATGGATTCAGGAAGAGTTTTGGCGCGCTTTTAGCAATACAGCAATAGTCTGTTTTTTTACTGTACTTACCTCACTAACTATTGCTACTTTGGGAGGGTACGCCCTTTCTAGGTCAGGCTTCCGTTATTCATTTTGGCTTCTAATAATAGCTCTTGTTTTTCGCGCTTTACCGCCAATAACTTTGGTTTCAGGATATCTTCCTCCATTTTATGCGTGGAATATTTGGGGTTTATTGCCCACAACCATCATTGTGTTAGTGGCAATAAATCAGCCATTTACCTTGTGGATGCTTCACTCATTTTTTCAAACAATACCAAAAGAGCTTGATGAGAGTGCTAAAGTAGATGGTTGCACACAGTTTCAAGCATTTCGATATGTCATTATCCCTGTAATGTGGCCTGGAGTTATTACTGCTGGACTCTTCTCATTTCTTTTGGCTTATAATGATTTTGCTGTCACAGCTGTTCTTTTAAGTCAAGACAATCAAACAATGGTTCCAAAAATTGCTAGTTTTATGGGTACAACTCAAACAGAGGGCAATGTGATGTTTGCTGTAGCGGCAGTTGTTTCATCTATAATCCCATTATTTCTTCTAGTATTATTCTTTCAGA
Organism: Candidatus Thioglobus sp.; assembly: GCA_028345055.1. GTDB lineage: Bacteria > Pseudomonadota > Gammaproteobacteria > PS1 > Pseudothioglobaceae > Pseudothioglobus. The sequence goes on from JAOMCO010000004.1 coordinate 29,680, forward strand.
GGCAACTTGTAAGCGGACTTACAGCAGGCGCTGTCAAGGGATAAAGCATGGAAAAGTTTGATTATATCGTTATTGGTGCAGGTTCTGCTGGCTGCGTATTGGCTAATCGTCTAAGTGAAAATCCTGAAAACGCTGTTTGCCTTATTGAGGGAGGTGGAAGTGATAAAAGTCCGTGGGTTAAAATTCCTGCGGGCCTATATTTTGCTTATGATCATAAGAAGCTAGATTATGCTTATAAAGGCGTCCCACAAAAGAACTTAAAAAGCCGAGTCATAACTGTCAATCGAGGAAAGTGTCTTGGTGGATCAAGTTCAATTAATGGAATGATATACATCCGTGGCAATAAGAATGATTATGATAATTGGGAAAAATTAGGCTGTAAGGGCTGGTCATATAATGATGTTTTGCCTATCTTTAAATCTCTTGAAAAAGATCAAACAGGAGGAGATTCAAAGTACCATTCCAAAGATGGAGAGTGGCCAGTTGTCAGACCTCAAGAGGTTAATAAAACTGCAAAACGCTTTATTAATGCAGGGAGTCATATAGGTCTTCCAAAGAACTCTGACTTTAATGATGCCTCTCAATTGGGTCTTGGTATTTACAAGGTAAATCAAGATAAAGGAACTCGTGTTAACTCTTACAGAGCTTTTATTGAACCCATTGTTTCTAGACCCAACCTAACGATAATGACTCATGCTAGGGTGCAGTCAATTGAAATTGATGGCGATATTGCTAAATCCATAAAACTTCAAGATAACGGTGTTGATAAAGAATTGTATTGTAATAAAGAAGTAGTGCTATCTGCTGGTGCAATTGAATCGCCAAGAATACTTCTTTCCTCAGGAGTGGGGAATAAGGAGGAGCTTGAGAAGGAAGGAATTACATGCCATCTCAATGTTCCAGGGGTTGGAAAAAACCTTCAGGACCATCTTGATACGATGGTTACAGTTCGCTCAGATAAAGCAGAGTCAATTGGAGTGTCTTGGAGGTCACTTATACCTCAAGTACTTACCTCGCCGTTTAATTTTCTATTTAGGAGAATGGGCTGGTGGACGAGTAATTTTGTTGAGGCTGGAGGTTTTGCAGCGACAAAATTAGGGAGTGCTGAATATCCTGATGTCCAGTTTCACTTTACACCCATTTATCGAAGTCATCGAGGCAGGAAATTTGAGTTCGGTCACGGGTACTCATTGTTTACCTGTTTACTTAGACCTCATAGTAAGGGCTCAGTTAAGTTAAAGAGTTATGGTGACAACTATCAAGTCCTGATTGATCATAACTTTTTATCTGACTCTAGAGATGAAGCAAACATTGTTGAGGCTATCAAAAAAGCTAGAGAGTTATTATCATCTAAGGAGTTTGACGAAGTTCGAGGAGAGGAGATAGCTCCAGGGAAATCAATTCAATCAGACGAAGATCTACTAGAGTATATCCGTCGGACATCGCTTACAGTCTACCATCCAGTTGGCACCTGTAAGATGGGCACTGATGATTTAGCAGTCGTGTCACCAAGTGATTTAAAAGTAAAGGGTATGAGTAACCTTAGAGTGATTGATGCCTCAATTATGCCAAGTATTGTGAGTGGAAATACTTCTGCTCCAACAATGATGATTGCAGAGCAAGGTGCTAGAATGATATTAAATAGGATGAGAATATGAATCAGAATTTTCAAAAAGAAAAAAACTTAGTTTTAGATTATTACAAAGCCTTAGACAAGTCTGAGGGTGATGAAATTTCAAAAGTATCTAGCAACTATATTGGAAAAGACTATATTTGGAGAGGATTTCACCCTTTTAATGAGCAATCTGATCTAGAAGAATTATCTAAAGTCTTCTGGCAGCCATTTCGACATGCCTTTAAAAATATGCAAAGGAGAATGGATGTTTTTATAGCTGGTAAAAACCAGATAGATGGATTTGAATCTGTTTGGGTTGTCTCCATGGGTCACTTGATGGGCTTATTTGATAATGAGTGGCTTGGAATTAAACCATCAAGAAAAATGGCTTTTCTGCGTTACTGTGAGTTTAATAAAGTTCAAGATGGAAAGATTACTGAAACAGCCATGTTTTTTGATATTCCTCATGTGATGATTCAAGCTGGCTTAACTCCTTTCCCACCTCAAACAGGAGCACATCTTGTTCAGCCAGGACCAATGACTCACGAAGGTTTACTTTTTGGTGAGCAGGATGCTTCTGAGGGTGAAAAAACTCTTGCTTCAATAAATTTCATGGTTGAGGATATGAGAGATTGGAAGCATACTAATAAATTACCTCTAGTTGATGAGTTAAGAAGAAGCTGGAAAGAGGATATGATCTGGTGGGGGCCTGCTGGAATTGGAGCAACCTATACCATTGAAAGATATGCCGAGCAGCATTCAGGACCATTTAGAGCTTCTTTTAAAGATCGGATATCTAATGGACATCTTTGTAAATTAGCTGAAGGTAATTTTGGTGGTTTTTTTGGATGGCCTAATCTTACACTCACTCCAACAGGAGGCTTTATGGGAATGCCTGCAACTGGAAAGCCAGGCGATATGAGAGTCATAGATATGTACAGAAGGGAAGGAGACAAGCTCGCTGAAAATTGGATTTTTATTGATCTGTTGCATTTTTGGAACCAACAGGGTGTTGATATTTTAGAAAGGATGGCTCAAAATCCAAGGAACTAAATTTTTTTCTTGTGTTGATCTTTAAATTCATTTAACATCCAAATTCTATACATCATTAGGTTGAGTGCTAGTGAGAAGAGGTCGAAGTAAAAACGTTAGAGAAGTTACAAGCTTTCAGCAGGCCCCTTACGGCCAAAAAAAGAACCCCTTTCAGCCGATGTTAATCTTTTCAGAAGATGAAATTGAATCTATTCATCAGGCCTCATTAGAAGTTTTGTGCGACACGGGTATGGATATACAGTCCCCACGCGCTGTTGAAATTCTCAAAAGAGAAGGCGCAATGATTGGTAGTGATGGACGACGAGTCAGGTTTGATCCAGACTTTGTAATGGAAAAAATTTCCACCACCCCTAGTGAATTTATGCTTCATGGGAGGTACAAAGAAAGACATGTTCATGTTGGTGGTCAATCCTTTATCAACACGATGGTCTCTAGCGCTCCAAATGTATCTGATCTTGATAGAGGAAGAATATTAGGTAATTTTGAAGACTATTCAAACTTAATTAAGCTTGGTGAGATTTTAAATACGGTTCATGCATTAGGTGGCTATCCTGTGGAGCCCTGTGATTTAGATGTTAGAGAGCGCCATTTACATGCAGTTGCTGCGGCATCTCGATTATCTACTAAGCCACTCTTTGGGTATGCTATTGGGAGTGAGAGAATGTTAGATGCCATTGAAATAGTTCGAATTGGAAGAGGGGTTGATAGAGAAACGCTTTTAAACGAACCATCAATTACGACAGTTGTTAATGCCAATTCCCCCTTAGTCTATGACAAGGCTCTATTGGAGGGAGCCATCGAAATGGCTGAACATAATCAGCCAGTAATTTATACGCCGTTTACTTTGGCAGGTGCGATGGCGCCTATTACCGTTGCAGGTGCACTCGTTCAACAAAATGCAGAGGCACTGGCTGGTCTTACTTTTCATCAATGTGTTAATTCTGGAGCACCTGCAATCTATGGAAGCTTTACATCAAATGTTGACATGAAATCAGGCTCCCCTGCCTTTGGAACTCCAGAGTACACTCAGGCTACAATTGCAAGTGGTCAACTTGCAAGAAAATATAAAATTCCTCTTCGAGCTTCCAATGCCAACGCCTCCAATGCCCCTGATGAGCAATCAGTTTATGAATCACAGATGTCATTATGGGCTTGTCTTTTAGGGCAAGTTAACTTCATTTTGCATGGGCATGGTTGGATCGAGGGAGGGCTCTGCGCTTCATATGAGAAAGTTATTTTAGATGCAGAAATGAGTCAAATGATGGAGGCTTTTTTAAGCCCTTCTCCTGTCAATAAAGATACGCTTGGAGTTGAGGCCATTGCGGAAGTAGGTCCTGCCGCTCATTTCTTTGCAGCACAGCAAACATTGGATCGATATGAAACAGAACACTACAATCCTTTATTATCTGATTGGAGAAATTTTGAGTCATGGAGAGATGCTGGATCTGTGACTGCTTCCAAGCGAGCGAACAAAATATGGAAGCAGCTCTTGGCAGATTATAAAGAGCCTAAACTTGCGCCTGAAGTTGAAGAGGAGCTAACATGGTTTGTAGATAAAAGAGTATCAGAAGGAGGAGCGCCACCTTTATAAGGAGCTAAATTTTTTCAATATTTTTGACTAAATTTTTTAACTTGAGTTTAATTCTTTTTTGAATTAACATTTTAATTTTATTAACGGATTTATTATGAAAGATCAGGCAAGGGTGGTTGTAATTGGAGGCGGCGTTGTTGGCTGCTCGATTCTTTTCCACCTTGCGAAAATGGGTTGGAAGGATGTCATTTTATTAGAGCGAGATGAGTTAACTTCGGGCTCTAGTTGGCATGCAGCTGGTTCATTTCATACAGTCAGTTCTGATCCTAATGTTTCTAAACTTCAAGATTACACAATCAATCTATACAAAGAAATTGAAGAGACCTCTGGCCATTCAATTAGTATGCACACAACTGGAGGTTACTACTTAGCCTCTAATCAGAATTGGCACGATTACCTAAAGCGAGAGCGATCGAATGCGAGATCATTGGGTTTAAATCAGGAGTTTGTCTCTCTGGATGAGGTGGTAGAAAAGCATCCATTAATTGATCCCAACCATTATGTTGCTGCCCTTTGGGATCCGTCTGATGGTGATATTGATCCTTCAGGAGTTGTCTACGCTTATGCAAAATCAGCTAGAGTTCATGGCGCAGAGTTTTATACGCATACCCCAGTTATAGAGACCAACCAAAGGTCAGATGGTTCGTGGGATGTTGTAACCCAAAAAGGGAATATTCATGCTGAGCATATAGTGAATGCAGGCGGTCTTTGGGCTCGTGAACTGGGCCGCATGTCTGGAATCCATTTGCCTGTAGTTCCAATGGAGCATCACTACTTAATTACTGAAGAGATTGATCAAATTGCTAACTTGAAGGATGGGCAAAGACTGCCAAGTTGTATTGACTTCGAGGCCAATATTTATACCCGTCAAGAAAGTACTGGCATGTTGCTGGGAACTTATGAACCTCGATCAACACCATGGTCTTTGGATGGAACACCACAAACATTTGGACATGATCTATTGGAGCCTGACTTAGACCGAATTGCTGATCGGTTGGAGCTTGCATTTGAGAGAATTCCAGCACTGGGAACAGCAGGAATCAAGAATATTATAAATGGCCCATTTGTTTTCTCTCCTGATGGAAATCCGATGATTGGACCCGTTCCAGGCATGAAGAATTACTGGACTGCTGTTGGCGTCATGGCAGGTTTCTGCCAAGCGGGTGGCGTTGGTAAAACATTAGCCGAATGGATGATTGAGGGCGAGCCCTCAGTCGATGTTTGGGCAATGGATATCGCTCGCTTTGGAGATTTTGCAACGCCCGAATGGGGCGTGATTAAGTCTTCTGAAAATTATGAACGCCGTTTTGTAATGACCTTTCCTAATGAAACTCTTCCCAAAGGAAGACTTCAAAAAACTACATCAATCTATGATCGTCTGACTCAAAAAGGCGCTGTATGGCAAGATACTTTTGGTCTTGAAAATGCGCTATGGTTTGCCAACTCACCAGAGGATGCCTACGAAGATCCAACCTTTCAGAGATCAAGATCTCATGAGTATGTAGCTAAGGAGGTTGAAGCTGTGAGGGCTTCTGTTGGTGCAAGTGAGGTGGCTAACTTTGCTAACCATAAGTTTAGTGGTAAGGGCGCTAAAGCGTTTTTAAATAAGGTTCTAGCGGGTCGAATTCCAGGCCCCGGAAGAGTGAATCTGACACCCATGCTTTTAGAGAGTGGAAAGCTCAATGGTGACCTTACAGTGGCCTGTATTGATGAAGAAACCTACTATTTATTCGGCTCAAGCGTCGCTCAAAATATGCATCTTCGCTGGTTTGAAATGCATCTTGAGGGGGTTCAAGATGTTGATTATAAAAACATGACAGATGACTTTCACGGCATTGCAATATCAGGTCCAAAATCTCGTGAATTGTTATCAAGTCTCACCCGAGAAGATGTCAGTTCAGAGGCTTTTAAATTCAGAGATATCAGGGATACATATATAGCTGGCGTGCCGGCGCTCTGCACCCGAATTTCATTTACAGGAGAGCTTGGCTATGAGATTTATGTGGCCCCTCAGTACCAGCTGAAACTCTTTGAGGCTATAGAAGAGGCTGGAGCAGATCTTGATCTCAAGTGGTTTGGCGGCAGAGCATTGATGTCTATGAGGCTTGAGAAGAGTTGGGGGGCATGGACCATGGATTTCAGACCTGACTTTACAATAATGGAGTCAGGACTTGATTTCTTTGTGGACTGGGATAAAGATTTTATAGGTAAAAAAGCAGCTTTAGCTGAGAAAAAAATTGGCTCAAGCAAAAAGCTTTCAGTGATTCAAATTGATACTGAAACCGATGTCAGTGGTGACGAGGCAGTAATGCATAATGGGGAGTGTGTTTCCTATATTACTTCAGGGGGTTATGGTCATTCGGTTAAACAATCACTTGCGATGACCTATCTTCCAGTTGAATTAATTGACTCCAATTTAAAACTTGAAGTAGAGATATTGGGAGAGTTCCGAGAGGCATCCATTGTTATGGAGCCCCTTTATGATCCATCTGGATCTAAAATGAGGTAAAGATTGAGGAGTATTAAATGAGTTTTACAGCAGCTAAAAGACATCAATCAAAGATAGGCTCTCGCCTAAAAGGTGAAGAGGATATTTATAGTCTAAATAAACATGCACTTGGCCCAGGAGAGCTTGCCGAGTCTGAATGGCTCAAGGCAGGTTTGGCCAATCCTGATATGACTAAAATTAGGGAGTATCGACTCAAAAGAGTTCGAGAAAAACTTGTTGAATATGACTGTGCTGGCATCCTACTCTACGACCCATTAAATATTCGCTATGCAACTGACAGCACAAACATGTCATTATGGACCTCTCACAATGCTGCTCGTTACGCGCTTGTCATGACTGAAGGGCCTGTCATTATTTTTGAGTTTGATGCTCATGAATTTCTTTCAAATCACAACCCGTTAATTACTGAAGTCAGACATGCAGTGACATATTTATATTTTACGGCTGGAGATAAAAGCAAAGAGAGAGCAAATATATGGGCATCTGAAATTGTTGACATAGTCAAGGAGCATGGCAAAGGAAATAAAAGATTGGCTCTGGATCACTGCGCACCTGAAGGAATTCACGAGCTCCAGTCAAATGGCCTTGAACTTGCAAATGGTGAAGAGATTATGGAACTTGCTAGGCTCATTAAGTCAGAAGATGAGATGGCAGCTATGCGGCGCTCAATCTTTTCATGTGAAAAGTCAATGGAGCTGATGCGAAATCATTTTAAGCCAGGAATAACTGAGCAAGAGCTTTGGAGTCGGTTTCAAATGGAGGCTATTTCAAGGGGGGCAGAGTGGATTGAGACGAGGCTACTTGCTTCAGGACCTAGAGCAAACCCTTGGTATCAGGAGTGCTCTTCTCGCCCCATACTGAGTGGTGAGCTAATGGGTTTTGATACTGATTTGGTTGGTTCTTATGGGTACTGTACTGATATGTCTAGGACATGGCTATGTGGTGAGGAGAAGCCGACTGATGAGCAAAAAGAAATCTATACTATGGGTTACGAACAAATTCAAAATAATATAGAGTTGTTAAAACCAGGCACAACTTTTAAAGAGTTAACACTTAATTCCAAGGAGTACCCTAAAGATGAGTTTCGCCATTACTCAGTCCTTTTCCATGGTGTAGGCTTGTGTGATGAATTTCCAGCGATACCATTTAGCTGGGAGCTAAATGAAAACAGTTTTGATGGAGTTCTAAAGTCTGGGATGGTCTTGTGTGTTGAGACCTATGTTGGCCGTTATACTGGAGGGCCAGGCGTCAAGCTTGAGGAGCAAGTGCTAATCACCACTAATGGGTATGAACTTTTGACGAGATATCCATTTGAATCAGATTTACTGCTTTAATTAACATGAGCACTATCCCCGCAAAAATGAGCGCAGTTTTAACAACTGGCCATGGCGGGTTTGAGGTACTTAAATTCAGCGATGATGTAAAAGTTCCTCAGCCAAGTTCCGATCAAGTACTGATTAAAGTATTAGGTGCAGGCATTAACAATACTGATATAAATACCCGAACAGCATGGTACTCAAAGTCAGTTAGTGATGAAACCAGCGCAGAGAACTCTCAAGGAAAAGATGATGACGGTAGCTGGTCAGGTGAACCTTTAGAATTCCCGATTATTCAGGGTGCAGATTGCTGTGGTGAAATCGTTGCTGTTGGAGATGATATTGATGTTGGACGAATCGGTGAGAGAGTTTTGGTTAGAACGATGCAGCAGTATGCAGTGGATTACAGGCCTTATGAATGCTGGACGATGGGTTCAGAGTGTGATGGAGCTTTTGCAGAATACATGGTTGCATTTAGTGATGAAAGTTTTAAGATTGAAAGTAATTGGTCGAATGCAGAGCTGGCATCGATTCCATGTGCCTACTCGACAGCAGAAAATCTACTTGAACGTTCAGATGTTAAAGAGGGTGAGGTTGTTCTCATAACTGGAGCTTCTGGAGGTGTTGGTTCAGCTGCCATTCAGCTGGCTAAGAGACGAGGTGCTAGAGTAGTAGCTATAGCTAGCGAAGCTAAGTTAGGAGCAGTTAGCGATATAGGAGCAGATGAGGTCATTCATAGAGAAGATAAATTAATAGACTCGATAGAAAACGAAACTATTGATGTTGTAATTGACCTGGTGGCTGGAAGAAATTGGGGTTATCTGCTAGATGTTTTAAAAAAAGGTGGAAGATATGCTGCTGCTGGTGCAATTGCAGGACCAATAGTTGAACTTGATGTTAGGACTCTTTACTTAAAGGATTTGGTATTGATTGGTTGTACGTTTCAAGACCGAGAAGTCTTTCAAAATTTAATTGGATACATCGAAAGAAATGAAATTAAGCCTCTAGTTTCCAAGACTTATCCATTAAAAAATATTATTGATGCTCAAAAAGACTTTGTAACAAAAAAGTATGTGGGTAAGCTGGTTCTTTTGCCCTAATGAAGATTAAGCAAATAGATGTTTTTCAAGTAGATCTCCCTTATTCTGGAGGAATTTATCACTTATCAGGTGGGCGAGAATATTCTGTTTTTGATTCCACAATTGTTCGAGTTATAACTGATTCAGGTATTGAAGGTTGGGGCGAAAGTACTCCTTTTGGTTCGAATTACATTGCAGCTCATGCGAAGGGAGTTCGTGCGGGGATTGAAGAGATTGCTCCTACTTTATTGGGAAAAGATCCTAGGCAATTAGACCGTATCAATGAAGTAATGGACAATGCTCTAATTGGGCACAATCATGCAAAAACGCCACTAGATGTTGCTTGCTGGGATATTTTTGGAAAGTCAGTGGAGATGCCTGTTTGTGACCTGTTAGGTGGAAACACTAATGAGCCGTTACCTTTAATTTCTTCAATTTATGCAGGCACTCCAGATGATATGAGAGAGCGAGTGAAAAGACATCGGGATTTAGGATATCGAGGGCACTCGGTAAAACTTGGAGATGATCCTCACATTAATGCAAATAGAATTGAAGAATGTTTAGCAGATAGAAAGAAAGGAGAGTATTTTATTGTTGATGCAAATGGAGGGCTCACTGTCGAATCTGCATTAAGATTATTGAGTATTCTTCCAAGTGGATTGGATTTTATATTAGAGGCTCCATGTTCAACTTGGCGAGAAACCCTCTCTCTAAGAAGGCGGACCTCAGTGCCAATTATTTGGGATGAACTCGCTCTTTATGAAGAAGATATTCTTCAGATTGTCTCTGAAGATGGTGCTGAAGGTATAGGGTTAAAAATCTCAAAAAAATGGTGGTTTGACGAAGTGTCGAAGACAAAGAGATATTTGTTTTGCAGCAGGTTATACAATGAGTGTTCAAGATACAACTGGCTCTGATATTGCATTTGCAGCTATTGTTCATTTAGGTCAGACACTTCCAAAAAAATATCTTCGATGTATTCTTGACTGTAGAGACATGGTCTCAATCAAAACTGCAGATGGAGATTTTGATGTTGTTAATGGATTCGTATCTGCTCCAAAAACATTTGGTTTAGGAGTTACTCCGCGTCTTGATGTTTTAGGTGAACCGATACTTAGCTATCAAAACTAAAGTTATTTTTCTTTGCCTGCCCTAAGCTCTTTCCAACGCATGTAGCTATTTACTCCAAGCCACATGAATGGTTTCGGCATTAGCTTTTTAGGCACTTCTTCATCAACAAAGTCGGGCACCAGGCTATTAATAGTGCCAGTAATTTTTTCAGCAGTTATTATACCGATCGCTGTTCCTTTTGCAGTTCCTAGTCCATTTTGACAGCAAGCAGAATAGACGCCGTCATCGACCTCACCTTGAGCAAAAACATTGTTAAGACTTAGGCAAAGCCTTCCTCCCCATGAATATTCCATAGACACTTTTTCAAGCATAGGAAAGCGAGCTTTAAATGATTCATCATGACTTTTAGTAGCTGAAACCATAAATGAATCTGAGGCCTCCATGCTTGGATTATATGACCACCTATTTCTAACTAAAATTCTACTACCCCCCATTCCAGAAATTCGTCTTACTGATGAGCCCATAGCATCAGCTGAAGTTAATCCCCACTCTTGAGACCCGCCCAGTATGTTAGATTCATCTGAGGTCAGCTCTCTTGTTAAAGATGAGTAGGTAAAAATAGTCATGAGCCTATTCTGAAAGTATCCAAATCGCTCAACTAATCCGTTAACTGCTAATATAACTTTTGGACTTGATATTGACCCGAGGCTGGTTTTAGCTTTCCAAACCTTTTCTCCATCATGCCTTCCTTCATCTTCAAGGGAGATGACTGGAGAATTTTCGTAGATGGTTACATTCGAGTTGTTAGAGACACCATTTGCTAGTCTCTGGATGTATAGTGCAGGCTGAAGCATGGCTGTTCCTGGGGTCCATAGGCCATTTATGTAGTAATCAATCCCAGTAAGATCTTTCATTTCTTGGGCGTCAAGCATTTTGTAACTTTCACTTGTCTTGTCTAAATGCTTAGCATAATCTGTATTGAATTTCATTCCTTTTTTTGTTGCTGCTGCGTTCGTTTTTCCAACAAGTTGAATTGCTTCAGGCGGCATTTCGTATTCTTCTGAAGCATTCTTGGCAAATTCAATTGCAGAGCGATTAATAAGGGTTTGCTCGCGGTCTTTTTCGAGACTACCAAGGTAATCATCCGAGGCCAAGTTATGAGGTAGATCAATCATAAAGCCCGAGTTTCTCCCTGCGGGACCTTCTGAGATTTCACAGGCTTCGAGTACAGCAATTTTTGCCTCTGTATTGATTTGATTCAAGCGCCTGGCTGCAGATAGGCCAGCAAAGCCACCCCCGATAATCAAGTAATCTACATTGGTATTTTCAGAGAGCTTTGGATTAACCTTTCTTTTATGAAGGATTTCTTTCCAGCCTGTATCTCCAGGATTTTGAGGTAGCTTAATCTTATCCATTGCTTCCCCTATGATTTTGGCAGACTAATCTTTGCCATCCTTCCTCCATCGACAGTGTAAACCTGCCCGGTGACAAAACTTGATTCTGATGATGCAAGCCAAGAGACCAAGGAGGCAACCTCATCTGCTTTACCTGTTCTATTAAGGGGATGTATATTGCCAATATTATTTCTAAAATGTTCTGAATCTGGCATTGAATTAATAAATTCTTCGTTTAGCTCGGTATCTATCCATCCTGGGGCGACTGCATTGCATCTAACACCATCCTTTCCATGGTCAATTGCTATTGCTCTTGTTAGGCCATGAAGTCCAGCTTTACTTGAGCAGTAAGCTGTATGGTTTGGGTTAGCCCCGATTCCTTCAATTGAGCCAATATTGATAATACAGCCTTTAGATTTAATGAGAAATGGCATACAAAATTTAGCTAATAGAAAAGGAGCGGTTAGATTAACTGCTAAAGTTTGATTCCAATTTTCAAGAGAAGTATCTTGTATAGAGGATTCATGCATGATTCCAGCATTGTTAATCAAAACATCAATGCGAGCATACTTTTCAATGATTTCATTTATGCTTTTGTGGCAGTCTTGCTCATTGCTTAAATCACACCCAAAAGAATCAAATAATTTTGAATTACCTCGTTGAATGGCACAAATTATTGCTCCTTCTTTCTGAAGACGCATAGCACAGGCTAGACCAATTCCTCTAGTGGCTCCAGTAATAACAATAATTTTATTAGTAAACGGCTTTTCCACCATTAATCTCCACTAAGGATCCACAAATGTATCGAGCTTCATCTGAACTTAAAAAAGCCACAACATCTGCAATTTCATCTGGTTCAGCTATACGACCTATTGGGACAGATTGATTTAATTCATCAAGAGCATCATCAGGATTTAAACCTCTAATTTTAAAACCAGTTCTTAGCATTGGAGTATTGACCTCATTTGGACATACCGCATTGATTCGAATATTTTGATGTGCGTGATCTCTTCCAAGACATTTTGTCATTGCTGCAAGGGCCCCTTTTGTTGTACAGTAAATTAGATGATTAGGTCCAGGATTGATGCCCCAGCATGATGATATGTTAACAATAGAGCCACCACCAGCTGCAGCCATTATAGGGATTGCTGCTCTAATCAATCTAAAGGGAGCTTCAACATTTATTTTCATTGATAGCTCATAATCTTCATCATTAGTTTGAGTGATATCACCACGTCGCATCAATCCAGCATTGTTAATAAGAATATCAATACTGCCAAGTTTTTCTTTAACCATTATTGCAATATTATCACAATATTTTTTATCTAAGAGGTCACCAGGAAAAACCATTGCCTTGCCATTATTATGGTTGATCTCATGGGCTAGTTTATTTGCTTGCTCCTCGTCTTTATCAGCAATTGCCAGAGTCATTCCTCTCTCAGCAAATTTAGTTACTATAGATTTTCCAATGCCACCAGTAGCACCAGTCACAAGAACAACATTTGATTTATCTTTATCCATAGTTTAATGCTCTTGATTGAGCGCCTCCATTTTGGGAATCGTTATTTCCCTTTTTGCAATATAATCCAAAAGCTCTTCATCTTTTGCTTGGTCAAGTTTTGGTTCCTGGTAATCTTCAAGTAACTTTTTAGCTCCATTAAGACCTCGCTCAATTGTATCTTGACTTCCATCCGCTTGCCATTGTTCTATAGAATTATTGTCAAATAACTTAGGCATAAAAAAGGCTCTTTGAAAGTTGTCCATAGTATGCTGATGACCAAGGTAATGTCCTCCAGGACCAACATCTCTAATAGCAGCTAGCCCTTCTTCAAAGTCATCCCATCGAATTCCTTCAGCCATTCTATATCCCATTTCACACTGCTCGGCATCAACCACAAATTTTGCCATTGAGCAGTGCATTCCTGCCTCATTCCATCCGGCAGAATGCCAAATATAGTTAGCACCAGATAGAAGGACTGCCATCATTGTTGACGCACTTTCATATCCTGATTGAGCGTCGAATACTTTTGATCCACCTAGTGTGTTTGAGCTTCTCCAGGGAACCTTATAATGCCTTGCCATTTGACCAATCATAAAATTCATTAAAGAAATTTCTGGAGTCCCCGCCATAGGAGCACCAGATTGCATTGAGACAGTAGCCAAGTAATGACCATATATTGCTGGTGCACCTTTGCGAATTACCTGAGTATAAGCAAGAGCTGATAAAGCTTCTGCGTTGACTTGCGCTACAGTTGGAGCAACACTTGCAGGAGTATTGGCTCCCCCAAGAACGAATGGAGAGCAGAGTACTGGTTGATTATGTGCTGAAAATACTCTTAGTGCTGAGAGCATTGTTTGGTCCCATACAAGTGGGGAGTTTCCATTAATGTTGCCAGTGACAACCGCATTATTGTCTATGAATTTTTCTCCAAAAAGAATCTTACACATCTCTATCACGTCCTCAGCATTCTTGCCACTACTAGTCATACCCATAAAGGTCTTATCAGAGTGCTTCATGGATGAGTAAGTTATTCTAAGATGCCTGTGAGAAATTGCGTGATCCATCGGTTCAACAATATGATGAGCACTGGAATGAATAGCAGGCAACATATGCGACAGTTTATGAAAGTTTGCTAAGTCATCAAGAGTAGGTAGGCGCCTGTTGTTTTCTAGGTCGGTGAGGAAAGGCGCGCCAGTCATAGGAACAAATATAGAGTTGCTGCCACCAATTTCTAATGATTTTTCAGGATCACGAGCATGCATTGTGATGCTCTCTGGAATAGACTTTATCAGTTCTCGAATGAGGCCTCTATCAAAGCGCACTCTTTCACCTTCTACATCAGCCCCAGCCTCTTTCCAGTGCTCAAGTGCAATTGGGTCATGAAATTCAACACCAACCTCCTCTAAAATTGATAATGAAGCGTCATCCATTTTTTCTATCTGCTCCTCATTCATAGGTTCTGTAAGAGGGATTTTCCTCTCTAGTGTAGGAAGCATTTCGATTTTTACTTTGAGGCGGTCAGTTCTTCTAGCAGCCCTACCTAATCTCTCTGTTGGATTTGACATATTTAAATAACAATCAATACAATAAAAGTATCGTAGATTAATTAAATACTTAATGCAACAGTTTTTTTTCATAGAATGATGAAAAATACTATATCCACTTATAGGCTTATATTCTTGATATATCAATAATTAAGAGTAAAATTTACCATTTTGAAAATTGAATTAAAATAATGTCTAATCTTTCTAATAACTTCATAGCGGGCGACTGGGTTAAAGGCGCAAGTTCAATATCTAATATTAATCCATCCAATACAAATGATGTCATTGGAGAATTTGCTCAAGCCAGTAACTCTCAATTAGAGGATGCTCTTAATTCAGCCCAAGTTGCTCAAAGACAATGGGCTTCAACAGGTCTAGAGCAGCGACAAGCGGTATTAATGAAGATTGGTGAAGAGATGATGGCGCGAAGTGCTGAGCTTGGTGAGCTCCTTTCTAGAGAGGAAGGCAAGCCTGTAGCAGAGGGCAAGGGAGAGGTTTACAGGGCAGGTCAATTTTTTACATACTACGCAGCTGAAGTGTTAAGACAGGGTGGAGATACAGCTGATTCAGTCAGACCAAATATTGAAATTGATGTTCGACGTGAACCTATGGGTACAGTCGCAATTATCTCCCCATGGAACTTTCCTACTGCAACAGCGAGCTGGAAAATTGCTCCAGCACTAGCATTTGGCAATGCGGTTATTTGGAAGCCTGCTAACTTAACTCCTGCAAGTGCTGTTGCATTAACCGAAATTATTTCAAAACAAGATATTCCAAAAGGCTTATTCAGTTTGGTAATGGGATCTGGATCATCAATCGGTCAAGCATTAGCTGAGAGCCCCAAAGTTCATGCAATCAGCTTTACCGGTTCCTATGAAGTAGGACGTCAGATTGCAAGTGCGGCAGCAAAAAATTTAACAAAGTTTCAGTTAGAATTAGGCTCCAAGAACCCTCTAGTTGTTATGGATGATGCTGATATGGATGTTGCTGTTGCAGCAGCAACTGCGGGGGCTTTTGGATCTACTGGTCAAAAATGTACCGCATCTTCAAGACTGGTTGTACATGCCTCTATTCATGATGAATTTGTAGATCTTATGAATGAATCAACTTCAGCTCTCAAGGTGGGTGATGCTCTCCAGGAAGGAACTCAAATTGGGCCAGCTGCAAGTCAGCAACAACTCGACTCTAATCTTAGATACATGGCGCTAGCTAAAGAAGAAGGCTGTGAAGTCGTATGTGGAGGTGAAAAACTTGAGCTAGATAATCCTGGTTTTTATATGCAGCCAGCCTTATTAATTGGTGGAAATAACGCAATGAGAGTTAACCGAGAAGAACTTTTTGCACCGATGGCATGTGTTATTAAGGTTGCAGACTATGATGAGGCATTATCTGTTGCTAACGATACTGATTTTGGGCTGGTATCAGGAATTATTACAAAGTCACTATCAAGAGCAAGCCACTTCAGACGTAATGCAGAAAGTGGTTGTGTTATGGTTAACCTTCCAACTGCTGGGACTGATTATCATGTCCCATTTGGTGGTAGAAAAAATTCAAGTTTTGGCCCTAGAGAGCAAGGCAGTTATGCGAAAGAGCTTTATACTCAGGTCAAAACCTCCTATATTTTAAGCGGTAATCCATAATGTCTCATCCCTCATTATTTATTGACGCACTTCAATACAATAATTGGAGTGAGGAAATATTTAAGCAAATTAATCAAGGTGGGTTAAGTGCTGTTCACGTTACTATTTGTTACCACGAAGACTTTCAAGAGATGGTGCAAAATGTGGTTGACTGGAATCGTCGATTTAAGGATTTTTCGAATATGATTTTTCTAGGTCGAACTGCAGCTGATGTAATCAAGGCAAAGGAAGAGGGAAGAACAGCAATATTTTTTGGTTTTCAGAACTGTTCACCTATTGAGGATGATATTGGCCTAGTTGAAGTCTGCCACCAGCTTGGTGCAAGATTTATGCAGTTAACCTATAACAATCAAAGCCTTCTGGGGACTGGGTGCTATGAAGAAAATGACCCTGGTATTACTAGAATGGGTAAACAGGTCATCAAAGAAATGAATCGAGTTGGTTTAGTGGTTGATATGAGTCACTCCGCAGAAAAGTCTACTCTAGAGGCAATAGAAATTTCAGAGCGCCCTATTGCAATCACTCACGCCAACCCAATGTTTTGGCATCCTGCGTTGAGAAATAAGTCAAACGAAGTTCTTAAGGCACTTGGAGAGAGTAATAGTATGCTTGGTTTTTCCGTTTATCCTCACCACCTTAAAGATGGTTCTGACTGCACATTAGAAAGTTTTTGCAATATGATTGCTGATACAGCTGACATTATGGGCGTTAAAAATATTGGGATTGGAACTGATCTTTGTCAAAATCAGCCTGATAGTATAGTTGAATGGATGAGAAACGGCACATGGACCAATGATCGTGATTTTGGTGAAGGGTCAGCTAGTTTTGCAGGTTTTCCTAGTCAGCCTGAATGGTTTAAAGATAATCGTGATTTTGTCAATATTGTAACTGGACTTATATCCGTTGGCTTCTCAAATGAAGATGTTGACTCAGTCATGGGGAAAAATTGGCTAAACTTTTTTGAAACTTCTTTTGAATCTTTATAATTAGATTTATGAATACAGACACTTCAATTATTGATATAGATTCTGATTTTATGAGGTCGCCCGAAAAGGTCATGCGGCTTGAAAGAATGGGTTCATCATTCCCAACACGCTTAAGTTTTATGAGGACTCTTATTAGACGAATGTCTCGGGAAAATTGGAAATTTGAGAGAACGCGTCGAGAAGTTGATAAGGATGGTTATGGCTTAAGTGTTTATTCAGTTACCACGCCTCATAGAACCTACTCCTTAGTTGGCTTTACACAGGAAATACCGGCTGAAATGAGAACTGATAGAGTTATTGCAGAAGTTTGGGATGCAACTTTTAACCTTTTTGATGGCGTGCCAACACAAGAGGATATTGATTATTTAGCACAAAATACCCCCAAGCAAGAGGCTGGTCGATATAGGCCTAGTGAGCTTGCTTTGGCAAGGGCTAATAAGAGTTTAAGAGTGTTTAAAAATGCTGTTGATTCATTATCGAAAGGTCATCAACCAGATATAGATTTATTAACATCTGTTGGTTATTTAATGAGAACATCAGCAGTTTATGGGAGCGGTAAGTTTGGATGTGCAGATAGAGCTAAAATTGCTGATCGTGAAGAGTGTAAAGCGCCATTTCAAATGGAGTTATTAACTGTTTATTTAATTCGGTGGTTTACGATTGACTCAGTTGAGGAGCTTGCAAAAGAAAAGGGTGGAAAAAAAGCAGTTAAACTTGATAAAACTACTCGACAATTCATTGGAGTTGGAAATGCAACAGGTTTGGGTATGGCGCCATTTTTATTAAAACACCCAGCATTAATTCATAATTGGGTTGTTGCTAAAGAGACTGCATTAGCAAGAGTTAGGTCTATTGAAACTGCACTTCCAGGAACTCTTGAAGTTTTCTTAAAGTCTTTGCATCAGGTGAGCCAGCATGTTGACGAATGGAATGTTGAAGATGAAGTTCAGTCAGAAAGAATCTCTCGTCTGACTGATGAAATTCAAGCTCTTAGCATGTGGTGTGAGAACGAATTAAATATAAGCAGGCCTTATCCATGGAATGGAATTTATCACTATGTTGAGGATAACTTCTCCTTAGAGTGTCAAGAGATGGTTGTTTCATTAATTATTGAACCTCATGGCACATTAGTAGATGATCTTGCTGAGACAATGTCAACAGAATTAATTCCAAAATTTAATGCTGAAATGTCATTGGTTCAATTAAAAGAGGTTGTTGAAGGCTTTTACCAATGGGCGACAACTATTGACTTTTCCTTAGAAGAGTCACAACATCATTTTTGGTATTATTCTGAGGATAAGTTAGAGCCTAGATTTGGCTCTAAAGGGGTAGATGATGGAGTTGAACAAGAGATGCCTCTTGCAATTGGAAGAGATGTCAGTGATCTCAATAAAGTTTTAATGGAGACATCTGATGATATTTCAATTAGTGAGTTTGTGATGAATTATCCAGAATTTAGGCATATCATTCGTCGAATTCAGAATACTTTTGTAAGGCCTTATTCTGAAGTACAGGATAATTTATTAAGTCAATCTATGCGCCCACTAGACCTTTTAAGATTCAAGTTAGCATTCTTTGGTGCGTCAAAGTTTGACCCAAAGTCAGATTTATGGACTCGAATTTCAATGTATCAAGGTGCTCCAATGCCTGATCAATTATCGGAGCCAAATCATGACTGTTGGTCGTTTCCAATAGCTGGAAGATCTCAGTCATATCCGTGTATAAATTGCACATGTCAAAAAACGGCTTAACGATTTCATTAAACGAAGTTCTTTTTTATTTTACTCGCGCCGGGTTCGGAGTTAATGTACCTATCGGAGTTTCAGAGGATTTTGCCAGAGGCAATATCTGGATTGCACAAAATGGTTTTGATCCTTCCGACTGTAGCATTTTAGCTCTTGATAATTTAGATAGTCAAAAAAGCAGTCTCTCTATTCAGTTTGAGAAAAGTAAAGATGGGGGCCATCTTTTTTGTTCTGAAGATAAGGTTCTATCTGCAATTCAAGCGTCAGTAAGTTGTGTAGATTGGCTTGAATTTAATGGTCTTGATGGAGGAGAATTAAAAGTTACTCATGTAGACTGTCCATTATTGGTTGTTTCAGTCCTAGGCGCTAACCAATGCAGAGGGATTAAAGTGACATGGACTGATAGAAGTAAAAATCAGTATCAGGTTAATCTTAATGATGATACTAGTTGGGAAATCATTGCCTCATCAGAAGATCCAATCTTACATAGCAACTATGCCGATGTCATTATTTCTTCTTTGGATAGTTCCAATAAAACTTCTATAAGTAATGGGCACTTAAAGAAATTTAACATTACTGAAGAAAAACTTAAAACTCTTAATAATGGCGTTAATGTTGGTGATAAATGGCCAGAAATTTATGAATATTTTTCTAGGTGTCTAGTCAAATCAAGTGCTGAATCTAGAGCATCTGGAGCTGGTGCTGGTTTAGTTGATAATGATTAAATTAGCATTCAATAAAGCTCACCGCTAGGCCACCCAATGATGTCTCTTTGTACTTATTAGACATATCAAGACCAGTTCTCTTCATAGCTGCAATGCATTGATCTAGAGAGATTAAATGTTCACCACTCTCTCTGAGAGAAAGTGAGCTTGCAGTGTAGGCTTTAACAGCTCCAAAACCATTCCTCTCAATACATGGAACTTGAACAAGTCCTTTAACAGGATCACAAGTCATTCCTATATGATGCTCAAGGGCCATTTCAGCAGCATTTTCAATTTGCTCACTTGTTCCACCTCTTGCTGTGCACAAGCCTGCAGCCGCCATTGAAGAAGCTGATCCAACTTCACCCTGACATCCAACTTCTGCTCCAGAAATTGAACTATTATGTTTGATGAGTCCACCAATAGCAGCAGCAGATAAAAGGAATTGTCTGATCTGTTCTGGAGTGGCTGCTTTATGCTTATAGTAGTAATATAGTGTTGCTGGAACAACACCTGCAGCACCGTTAGTTGGTGCGGTGACTACCATATGTCCAGCAGCATTTTCCTCATTAACTGCCATGGCATAAGCGCATAGCCAGTCACTAGATCCAGCATTTTCTATGTCTTTTTCGAGGCTTTCATGTAATTGTTTTGCTCGCCTTTTAGTATTCAGTCCACCTGGCAAAATACCCTCCGTTGAAAGACCTCTTTGAACACAAGTTTTCATTGCGTTCCAAATTTTGTCAAGCTCTAAATTAAGCATCTCTTCTGGCAGATTTTCTAGCTCATTAGCTAACTTCATTTCCCAAATTGTTTTGTTATGTTTTTTTGACATTTCAAGCATTTGATCTGAGTTGTCAAATGGGAAAGGGTAAGCTGAACTTGGCTCCGCAGCTATTGGAGCTTCAACATTATCAATTTCAGCCAAGGTAGATATAAAACCACCTCCTATTGAAAAATAGGTATTTGAAATCAGCAACCCATCAGAACTGTTGAGAAGTTCAAAAACAATACCATTTGGATGCTGTTTTAATGAGTTTCGTGTGTCAAAAATAATATCTTCTTCAGCAAAGAAGTTTGCTTGCATGTCATCATTAATTTCTATAGTCTTTGAATTCCAAGTTCGATCAATGATCTCATCCATATTCTCATCTGCTATGGTATTTGGTAGGTATCCATTTAGTCCTAAGACGACCGCCCTATCTGTGGCATGACCTACGCCAGTATAGGCTAGAGAGTCCTTTAAAGTGCATCTGACATGATAGCCACTTTTATCTGGATTTGAGTCAACAAAATGACGCACATCATTGAGAAATGTATTAGCTGCAACCATAGGTCCCATAGTATGCGAACTGGAAGGTCCGATACCAACCTTAAATAGGTCTAAAACACTGATAAACATAGTAAATTTATTGACATAAAAAAAACTCATTCTACATTATGAAACAAATTTTAACTCTTAAAAAATTCACTAAATGTTGAATTGTTTTATGGCATTTTGATTAAAAGATTGGTATTAAACTACTCAGCCATTATCCATTCGAGGATAGTTTGCTTAACTAATCAATTATAATAACTCAAACGCAAAATTTAAATAACAAATAAGTTATGTCAAAAAACGTGCAATTTAATCGACTTCACGAACTTCTTGACAGAATGAATGTTGTTAATTCAGGCAATAATAAGGCTGAAGATAAGCCGGAATTATCTGATCAGTTTGCAGCTTATATTTTGTGGCTTGATAGTGAGCCAATGATTCCTGAGAGAACCTATAGTATTCATTTTCAGAGTGAAAGCACTATTGTCCAGGTAACAGACCTTAGCTTCAAGATTAATGTCAAAACACTGAGCCAGCTCGCAGCTAAAAAGCTTGAGCAAGATGAAATAGGCTATTGTAAGTTATCACTTAGTCAAAGAGTGTCTTTTGATGCTTATAGTGACAACCAACAAACTGGCACTTTTATAATTTTTGATACTACAAATAAGTCGCAGATTGGTGCTGGAGTAATTGATTTTGCTTTAAGGCGAGCTCAAAATATTAGCTGGCATGAGACAAATATAAATCAAGAGACTCGCTCTAAAAATAAACATCAAAAGCCATGTGTACTATGGTTTACTGGGCTTTCAGGTTCAGGAAAATCAACTATTGCCGACGAACTTGAAAAAAAACTCCATGAGCTTGGGAAGCATACAATGCTTCTCGATGGTGATAATGTTCGTCATGGCTTGAATAAAGATTTAGGATTTACAGACCAAGATAGGGTAGAGAATATTCGAAGGATTGCAGAAGTTTCAAAGCTCATGGTTTCTTCTGGATTAATTACTATAGTTTCATTTATATCACCATTTCGTTCTGAGCGTTTAATGGCGAGGAAATTATTTAACGATGGTGAGTTTATTGAAATTTTTATTGATACTCCAATTGAAGTTTGTGAAGCTAGAGACTCTAAAGGACTCTATAAAAAAGCAAGAGCTGGACAATTAAAAAATTTCACAGGCATTGATTCTGATTATGAGGTACCTAAAACTTCAGAAATTGTGCTTCAAAATAGTGATGCAAATATAGATGATCTTGTGACTCAAATTCTTGATTATCTTCAAGCTCACTCAAAGATATAATTATCGAATAACTATTTAATTAGAAATTACAATGTCAATTTTATTAGCTTCTACTGATTTTTGGGAGGACATGGGGGTCTGGTCTAATTGCCTTCAAGAAGCTATGCCAGAGATAGAAATTAGAGTGTATCCAGATGAGGGTAATATTGATGATATCGAGTATGCAGTGGTTTGGAAGCACCCAAGGGGAATTCTAAATAAATATCCAAATTTAAAAGCTATCCTGTCTTTAGGGGCTGGAGTTGACCATATAATAAGTGATCCAGAATTGCCTGAAACTCCGCCCATAGTTCGCCTGGTTGATAAAAAGTTAACACATGAAATGATCCTTCATTCACTGCACTGGGTTTTGCATTTTCATAGTGACCAATATCTCTACCGAATTCAGCAGCAAAGCCGTAAGTGGATTCAGCAAAGCTCTGTTCAATCTGAAGATCGCACTATTGGAATAATGGGGTTAGGGAACATTGGCAAGGCTATCGGTGACTCACTTGTTAACTTAGACTTTAAGGTCCTTGGCTGGGGTACCAGTCCAAAAAATTCTCTTGGAGACATTGAATATTATTTTGGTCATGACCAGCTGTCCGGATTTCTTAGTCAAACTGAAATCCTCATAAATGTCCTGCCATTAACTAAAAAAACTAAAAATATTTTAACCAAAACTGAGCTTGCATATCTTCCTAAGGGGTCGTTTATAATTAATATTGGAAGAGGCGGTATTATTAATGAGAATGACTTAATATCCATCTTAGATACTGGAGATATTGCTGCTACAGCTTTGGATGTTTTTGCTGATGAGCCGCTCCCTGAAAAAAATTCACTTTGGGCCCACCCTTCTGTATACATCACGCCCCATATTGCGGGTCAAAGTAATCCGGGTTCTGCTGCTAAAACAATAGCTGAAAACATTAGGCTTATTGAAAAGGGTGAGTCTCCATATCCTATATATAGCTTCAATAAAGGGTATTAAGCAAATCTTTATTTTGTCAAATTATTTTTTAAAATTTGATATTCAATAATAAGATTTATATTTGAATTATACTAATTTAGTTATTTATATGAATTCATAAGTAATTGAATTCAACTAAAAAGACTATTCTTATATAATATTGTTTTTTGAGGCAAAATCTAATGTCTGTAGGAACTGAAATAAGAACAACCCCATTCCATAAGATGCATGTTAATGCAGGAGCAAAAATGGTTCCTTTCGCGGGTTATGAAATGCCTGTGAGTTATCCTCTTGGAATAAAAAAAGAGCACAATCACACAAGAGAAAGTGCAGGTCTCTTTGACGTATCCCACATGGG
The DNA here is from genome assembly GCA_028345055.1 of Candidatus Thioglobus sp. Lineage (GTDB taxonomy): Bacteria > Pseudomonadota > Gammaproteobacteria > PS1 > Pseudothioglobaceae > Pseudothioglobus. Next base: position 53,354 of record JAOMCO010000004.1, read on the forward strand.
ACAAATTAGATTGTCTGGTGAGCATGCTATGAGTGCTTTAGAGTCTTTAGTTCCTGTTGACATTGTTGATTTGCCTTTGATGAGGACGCGGTACGCTCTTTTCACGACTGAAAATGGCGGTGTATTGGATGATCTAATGGTTACAAATCTTGGAGATAATGATTTATTTCTAGTTGTAAACGCAGCGTGCAAAGAGGCAGATTATGATCATTTGAAAAATCACTTAGGTGCAAGTTGTGAAATAGAGTTTTATGATGATTTAGCCTTGTTGGCCTTGCAAGGCCCCAAAGCAGCTATGGTTTTAAGTGAGTTTGCGCCCTCGGTCAAAGAGATGACATTTATGACTGCTAAGCAGACGATGCTTAACGATATAGATTGTTTTATTACTCGTTCTGGTTATACGGGAGAGGATGGCTATGAAATTTCAGTCTCGGCCAAAGATGCTGAAAGTCTTGCAAGTTCTCTGCTTTCAAGTGAAGAGGTTGAGTGGATAGGATTGGGGGCTAGAGATTCACTTCGTCTTGAGGCTGGCTTGTCTCTATATGGGCATGAGCTCGATATTAGTCACAGCCCAGTTGAGTCCTCTTTAAATTGGGCACTTTCAAAAGCAAGGCGTTTAGGTGGAGAGCGTGAGGGCAATTACTTAGGCTCTAAAGTAATTATGAATCAAATTGAAAATGGCTCTGATACAAAAGTAGTAGGCTTAATTCCGGAAGGAAGGATGCCCGTTAGAGATGGCGCAATAATTCAGGATGAAAACGGTAATCAAATTGGATATGTTACAAGTGGGGGTTTTGGTCCAACTCTTAATAAGCCAATATCCATAGCTAGATTAGAAACAAAATTTACAAATAGCCATTCCAAAATTTTTGCATTGGTCAGAGAGAAGAAAATAGCAGTTGAGATTGTTAAACTGCCATTTGTTAAACACAACTATTACAGAGGTTAAACAATAATAAGGAGAAGTAATGAGTATTAAGTATTCTGAGGATCATGAATGGGTTGATGCTAAAGAAGATGATTTAGTAGTTATTGGAATCACGGATTTTGCTCAAGAGCAATTGGGTGATTTGGTATACGTAGAGCTGCCGGAAGTTGGTGATGAGTGCACAAAGGGTGAAAATATATCTGTCATTGAATCAGTGAAAGCTGCTTCTGATCTAGTGGCGCCTGTTTCTGGCTCAATTATTGAGGTGAACAGCAGACTAGAGGATGAGCCAGAGATTGTGACAGAGGATTCAATGGGCGAAGGATGGTTTATTAAGGTTAAGTTATCAGATCCAGCAGAGCTAGATGAGTTGATGGATGAAGAGACATACAACACATTTATTGAAGAATAGAACATCTGAAAGAGAGACGTTAATGAAAGATAAGATTGAAGATTTATTGAATAATGATGCTTTTACCAATAGGCATATTGGATCATCGAGTGAGCAAAAAAATCAAATGCTTGAGTATCTTGGTTTTGATAACTTAGATAAATTAATAGATGAAATAGTGCCAGATGTTATTCGCCGAAAAGAGCCGATGAATATTGCTGATGGGATGTCAGAGCTTGCTGCACTTAAACAACTAAGAAATCTTGCAAGAATGAATATTCGTTATAAGTCTTTCATTGGCCAGGGCTACTACAACTCAATTACACCCCCAGTCATACAGCGAAATGTGGAAGAAAATCCAGCTTGGTATACTGCCTATACACCCTATCAGCCTGAGATTTCTCAAGGTCGTCTTGAAGCTCTAATGAATTTCCAAACAATGGTCTCAGATCTAACTGGTATGGATTTGGCAAACGCCTCTATGCTTGATGAGGCAACTGCTTGTGCAGAGGCCATGACATTAAGTCATCGAGTAAGCAAGTCTAAGAGCAATGTTTTTTTTGTTGCAAATGATTGCTATGCCCAAAACCTTGAGGTTATTAAAACAAGGGCTGAGCCATTGAATATTGAAATAGTTTTTGGTGACCCTCTTGTGGATTTAAAAGATCTAGATTGTTTTGGTGTTCTGCTTCAGTACCCAAATACCTATGGCGCTTTTAGTGACTTCACGAAGTTGATAGATTCTATTCATGAGAAGAAGGCACTTGTTGCTGTGAGTGCTGATTTACTTGCATTAACTCTGCTTAAACCCCCGGGTGAAATGGGAGCTGATATTGTAGTAGGCAATACTCAAAGGTTTGGAGTTCCAATTGGGTATGGTGGACCTCATGCTGCCTACATGTCGACCAGGGATAAGTATAAGCGATCAATGCCTGGAAGGATTATTGGTGCGTCAGTTGATACAAAAGGCAGGCTTGCATATCGATTAGCATTACAGACTAGAGAGCAACATATACGCAGAGAGAAAGCTACAAGTAACATTTGTACTGCACAAGCCCTTTTAGCAATTATGGCTAGCATGTATGCAGTCTATCATGGCCCAGAGGGACTGAGAAACATAGCGCGACGTATTCATAAATATGCAAGCGTATTTGCTGATGGTATGAAGGAAATGGGGTTTAATGTTATAAATGACTCTTATTTTGATACCCTATCTATTCAAGTTAAAAATTCAGATGCAATAGTTATGCAAGCTGAAAAAAATGGCTACAACATTAACGTATTTAATAAAACACTTGTCTCAGTTTCGTTTGATGAGCTCAGTACTCCTGAAGATATAGAGTTCTTATGGAGAATTTTCAATACCGAGTCAGAATTGAGTGCCCAGTCACTATTTGAAAAAAACAAATCAAAAATCAAAAAGAATTTAAAGAGGGATTCTGATTTTTTAACGCATGAAGTCTTTAATACTTATCGCTCAGAAACCAATATGATGAGATATATTCGTTATCTTGGAGATAAGGATATCGCACTGGATCGTTCAATGATTCCACTTGGATCGTGCACAATGAAACTAAACGCAGCAGCAGAGTTGATTCCAGTGAGTTGGCCAGAATTTTCTCAAATTCATCCAGCAGTTCCGATGAACCAAGTGATTGGTTATCAACAGATGATTAGTGAACTTGAAGAGATGCTATGTGAGGCTACGGGTTACTCAGCCATTTCACTTCAGCCCAATTCTGGAGCTCAAGGGGAGTACGCTGGATTAATTGCAATAAGAGGTTATCATCAAAGTCGGGGTGATGAAAATCGAAATATCTGTTTGATTCCATCATCGGCTCATGGCACAAATCCTGCCTCTGCGCAGATGGCTGGAATGAAAGTTATAGTGATTGAAAGCACAGATGAGGGCAATATTGATCTTGTGGATTTAAGAGTAAAAACTAAGGAACACGAAGAGAATCTTGCCGCAATAATGATTACATACCCTTCAACTCACGGTGTTTTTGAAAAAGACGTGCGAGAGGTTTGCAATATTATCCATGATGCTGGTGGGCAAGTATATATTGATGGCGCGAATATGAATGCAATGGTTGGACTCTCTGCTCCAGGTGAGTTTGGTGGGGATGTCTCTCACCTTAATCTTCACAAGACATTTGCAATCCCTCATGGTGGAGGTGGTCCGGGTGTTGGCCCAATTGGGGTAAAAGAGCACCTGATCGATTTTTTACCTAGAACACCACTCAATAATACCGATGTTGGAAGTATTTCAGGTGCCCCTTGGGGATCAGGAAGTATCCTTCCAATAAGTTGGATGTATATTGCAATGCTTGGAAAAGATGGACTCTATGAGTCAACTTGTAACGCTATTTTGAACGCAAATTATATTGCCAAGCGCCTTGAGGAGCACTATCCAATTCTTTACAGTGACGAAAATGGAAGAATCGCTCATGAGTGTATTATTGATATTAGACCCATTAAAGACTCAGTGGGAATAAGTGTTGATGATGTCGCCAAGCGTTTAATAGATTTTGGTTTTCATGCACCTACAATGTCTTTTCCAGTTGCTGGAACATTGATGATCGAGCCAACAGAGTCTGAGTCTTTGGATGAGCTTGATCGGTTCTGTGAGGCAATGATTCAAATAAGAAAAGAAATCAAAAAGGTTGAGTCAGGTGAATATTCCACTGAAGATAATCCATTAATTAATTCGCCGCACACTTTAGAAATGGTAACATCAACGCAATGGGAATTTTCATATTCCAGGGAAGAGGCCGCTTATCCTGTTGAGAGCCTAAGGCGAGTCAAGTACTGGCCACCAGTTTCAAGAGTAGATAATGTCTATGGCGATAAGAATTTAGTTTGTTCTTGTCCGAGTATTGAAGAATATAAGTAGATTTTTATGAAATCATTTTTGATTAGCGTTTTGGGAGACGACAAGCCTGGGCTTGTTGACGGCCTATCAAAGATTATTGTTTCAAATAATGGCGATTGGATTGAAAGTAATATGTCTAGTTTCGAAGGCAAATTTGCTGGCATCCTTAAAGTCAATGTCCCGTCAAGTGATGCTGCTAGACTCAAAAAAGACTTAACTTCTTCTTCATTAGGTCTTCAGATTGCCTGTGAGGAAACTCACCCAATAGATGAACTTAGTAATGTTAAAAGTTACAACATTGAGCTAATTGGCCAAAATCATGTTGGAATTATTAATAAACTCTCTCACGTTTTGGCCGATGAGTTACAAGCTAATGTTGAAGAGTTAAAGACTGAAATCATTGATGCTTCGATGTCAGGAGAGCAACTATTCAAAGCTCAAATTACTCTTCATATTCCTAATGATCTTGATGAAAATCTTGTGAGAGATAAGCTCGAGCTTATTGCTGATGAGATGATGGTAGAGATCTATTCATACGAGAGCTAAGGCTGCTCTAAAGCCTTTATTCAAAAATTTCCATGAGCTATAAAAGCGCTATTTCTATAGCTTTGTTTTCCGTAACTAAATGATTGGCTATTTGGAAGTAAGACGCTCCCACCTGCAGATCTTAGTACAGCATCTCCCGCTGCAGTATCCCACTCCATTGTGGGTCCAAATCTAGGATAGACATCTGCCTCACCGCAGGCGATCAGACAAAACTTTAATGAAGAGCCTATTGAAACCGTCTTCTTAACGTTATTATCCATAAGCCAATTATCTGTTAATTCATCCCTATGGGATACACTTGTAACGGCTATAGGACCCGAATTTGGAACTTCTCTTATTTTAATTTCTTTGAAACCATTCTCAGATTCTTCAAAAGCTCCCGTTAGATTTGAGGCAAAAAACATGCGATTAAGCGCTGGCGCAAAAACAACTCCTAGAGTTGGAATACCATTCTCAATGAGACCAATATTTACCGTAAACGAGCCAAGTCCATCCTTTTTTAGAAATTCTTTTGTTCCATCAAGCGGGTCAATTAGAAAAAATTGATCACCAGCCTCTAATTCATGGCTGCTAGCGTTCTCCTCAGATACTATTGGAATATCAGGAATAATTTTCTTGAGTTGACTTAAGATGAGTTTTTCAGCAGCCTGATCGGCAAGAGTAACTGGTGAGCCATCACCTTTATAGTTTATGTCAAATGAACTTTCATAGATCTTCATTATCTCACTGCCCGCATCCCTGGCAACTTCTCGCAACTCAGTGAGTAATTCAGAATATTCTATTTTTATCATTGCTTACAAATACTGATATTACTTAATAATGTTGTGCTCTGGTCCAAATGGGAACTTGGTAATGTCATAAGCACTATCCTCAGTAAGAACCAGTACGTCATGCTCTCTGTAACCACCTGCTCCTGGTTTACCTTCTGGGATCATAATCATTGGCTCCATCGAAACAACCATATTCTTTTGAAGGACTGTATCAATATCCTCTCGAAGCTCAACACCAGCCTCACGGCCATAGTAATGAGATAGAACTCCAAATGAGTGACCATAGCCAAATGTTCTGCTTTCAAGTAGATTATATTCTTCAAAAATTTTGTTAAGCTCAAGAGCTATATCTTTACAGGCAACCCCTGGCTTGATTAGTTTCATGCCCTCTTCATGAACTTTTACATTGATTTCCCACAATCTCAAAGACTCATCATCAACATGATCATAAAATAAGGTTCTTTCAAGCGCAACGTAGTAACCAGAAATCATTGAAAAACAGTTAAGACTTAAGATATCCCCTTTTTGAACTTGTCTACTAGTGACTGGGTTGTGCGCGCCATCAGTATTGATGCCTGATTGAAACCAAGTCCATGTATCCATTAGCTCTGAGTGAGGATAGCGCTTAGCAATTTCTCGAACCATAGCTTGAGTTGAGTGAAGAGCTACTTCGTGTTCTGGCACTCCTTCTTTGATTGCCTCTACAAGAGCTGCCCCTCCAATATCACAAACGTTAGCACCCTGAATAATATGAGCTATTTCTTCATCTGATTTAACTGATCGCATTTTCATGCAGTCAACAGAAATATCAATAAATTGTGCTTGATGAAACGCAGCATGGAGTTTATCCAAGCGCTCCTTAGTAATGTGGTCAAACTCGATACCAATTTTTCCACCATCATTAACAATTTGCTGCAACGCATAAAAGAAGCTATCTTTTTGCCAGTCTGTATAGACTAGGTTGTCACCGAACGTTCTTCTGAATGGCTGACCACCATCAATATTCGCTGTCACTGAAGTTACTTTATCTTGTGTAAAGACCAGCGCATAGGGCCTGCCAAAAGAGCAGTAAAGAAAGTCACTGTAGTAATTAATACCATGAATAGAGGTAAAGATAATGGAATCTATATTGTTTTGAGCCATATGCTCTCTTAGTTTTCTTTGTCTATTTTGGTATTCTTTATCACTAAATGTATGAGCTATATTTTCACCATTTGGAATGTGAATTGTTCTTGGCATGTTCATGGTAACTCCTGTATCTGCGTTAATTTGTGCGGATGTTAGACAATTTCTCTAAGTATAGCAAGCTTTTTTTATACAGAGCTATGTTTAGATCTATAGATGATAAGAACTTTTAGACAACTCTTTCCTTAGGCTTATTCAATATATTTTCACGAACAAAAGTATAAACACCAGATGCTACAATGATAGCTGCACCAAGGAGCGTCAACATATCCGGTCTTTCAGAGAGGACAATAATTGATAGAAGCATGGCAAAAACAAGTCTTGAATATCTAAAAGGCGATATAACTGACATCTCACCAGTTCTTGCTGCAATAACAATTGAGTAATATGCAATAACACCAAATGCTGATGCACCAGCAAAAAATAAAATGTCTTTGGAGCTAGGCACTAACATCTCAGAGCTAAACGGTATTAACATAATGCCAGAGACTCCAAAGGCCAAGAAAGCATAAAGAGAGATGGTCACTGATGGTAATTTCACTTCAATAGCGCGTGTTGCAAGGTCTCTTCCAGCTAAAAAAGTTGCTCCAAGAAGTGCAAAAATAGAAGCTGGCATAAAGCTTCCAAAGCCAGGTCTGAGAATCAATAAAACACCAATAAAGCCAACAAAAACTGCTGTCCATCTGCGCCAACCAACTTTTTCTTTGAAGAAGATAGCCGCTCCAATTGTGACTAATAAGGGCATGACCTGAATGATTGCAGAGGCAGAAGATAAAGGTGTTAGGGCAATTGCAAGAACAAAAAATAACGCTCCAAAAAGTTCACATAGGGTTCGTATAATGACTGGAGTAGTCAATAAACCCTGATGAAAAATTGGAGCTTTTGTTAAAAGTCCAATGATGAGAAATATAATGCTTCCACTGAATCCAAGAATGATGATAATTTCAGAAATTGGAAGATTTTCTGAGAGCATTTTAATAAATAAATCCTCACACGCAAAGCCTGCCATAGCGAGAATCATAAATAAAATGCCCTTTAAATTATCCATCTCAATTCATTCTCATTTAAAGTTGAATTTTAACTGGAGCCGTGATTCCTCGAGTACTTATTTGATGCTTGGGGGGACCATTGCTTTAGAGCGCCTTCAGCTGGTTTATAAATGTCTACTTGAAGGGGGTAACATGCGGCTGAATCACTTGAGTGACTGGAGCTACAATCACCCCCTGGGCATGCTGATAATCCACAGAGAAGATCAATTTCTGCAAAGAATTCTATATAGTCATCAGGACGAACTGGACTAGCTTTCATAAAATACTGATGTGTATCTCTTGTAAAACCTGTGCACATAAAGACATTAAGTACATCATGAACGTGATGCTCAATCTCATTAATGGGTTTTTGTTGCTGATCTGAGAGCGCCCTGCATAAGTTAGAATGACAACAATAATGGTACTCCTCATTATTTAATGCAACATGAGTATAAGGATCGCAGCGAGTTCCAATGACATCATGAACACTTCCACCATCATCATCGTACCCATACCAATCAAGAGTGTCATGAGTAATGGTAGCCAGAGGCCTTAAAAATGGTAGGTTTGAATAAAGTCTATCGCCAGTGCTTACATGCGTTCCATATAACGCACGTGTCTTCCCACTAAAGAATCGTTCATTGATATTGTTTTTGTTCCATAAATTTAAATCACCTACCTGTGGACCCTCACGACTAACAATTCGAAAAAAATATCCAGCAGGCACCTCAAAAGTTCTAGCATCTCTAGGGGGAATAATGATAGATTCTGTGAGATTCATATTCTCACAAGCAGATTTATAAAAACCTGCATCATAGGCTGGGAGATTATCAATAGGATAAGATATCACTGGCTTAATTGAGCGCCTAGTTTCAGCATCATTGGGTTCTGGACTTAGATTAATTATTTTCATAGTAGTCTCCTATTAATAGAGTCATTGTTATTGTCCCTAGATTAGATGGTTTTTTCCAAAACCTCCTCCTCCAGGCGTCTTCAGTACAAAAAGATCATTTTCACTCACTTCAATTTGTCCTTTAGTGCCAAGATCTGTAACGCTTTCATCAGAATGAATGACATAGTTTTCACCAAGAGCACCTGATTCTCCTCCAGATAAGCCGTAGGGCGGTATTTTTCTGTGACCTGCAATGACATTGACCGTCATGGATTCAAGAAATCGCAGCCTTCGGTCAACCCCATTTCCACCAGCATGTAAACCTTTACCACCTGAATTTTTTCTGATGCTAAAGGATTCCAGTTTAACGGGGAAGCGCCATTCCAAAACCTCTGGATCAGTGAGTCTTGAGTTAGTCATATGAGTGTGAACTGCGCTACAGCCTGGCTGATTGATACTGGCCCCTGAACCTCCACAGATGGTTTCGTAATTCTGAACTTTGTCATTACCCCAGATAAAGTTATTCATTGTTCCCTGTGACGCTGCAAAATTACCTAGAGCACCAAGTAAAGTATCAACGATGTATTGAGATGTTTCCACATTGCCTGAAAAAACTGCAGCGGGGTATTCAGGATTAATCATTGAGTTTTTTGGAATAATCAAATTTAAGGGTTTTAAGCAGCCTGAGTTCAGAGGGATATCATCAGCGACTAGGCAGCGAAAAACATAGAGCACTGCAGCATAACAAATTGCACTCGGTGCATTATAGTTTCCTGGATGTTGATCACTCGTGCCCGTGAAATCAATGGTTGCTGATCGTTTCAATTTATCCACACTAATAGATACACACACCTGATGACCATCATCCATTTGATAGCTAAAGCTTGAGTCACTTAGAACATCCAAAACTCGTCGAACGGATTCCTCAGCATTGTCTTGAACGTGACCCATGTATGCATGAACAACATCAATTCCATAGTGCTCGATCACTTTTAGAAGCTCTTGAGATCCTTTTTCTGCGGCCGCAACTTGGGCCTTTAAATCAGCTATATTTTGATTAATATTTCTTGCAGGGTATTCTGCTTGAGCTAATAGGGCATTAATTTCATCTTCAAGGAATACTCCTTTAGAGACAATGGTAAAGTTATCTATTAAAACTCCCTCCTCTTTAATATGAGTTGAATTTGCTGGTGCAGAGCCGGGAACTGTGCCACCTATATCAGCATGATGACCCCTCGTGGCAACATAGAAAATCACGTTTTCATTAGTTTCATTGAATACTGGCTTTATTAGAGTGATATCTGGTAAGTGAGTACCGCCATTGTATGGAGCATTAATAAGAAAGGCGTCACCAGCATTCATAGTATGTGAATTTTCACGAATAATGGTTTTAATAGATTCACTCATTGAGCCCAGGTGAACTGGCACATGGGGCGCATTCGCAACAAGCTCTCCCTTGGGAGAAAAAATAGCACAGGAGAAGTCTAAACGTTCTTTGATATTCACAGATGAAGCCGTATTCTCAAGCACCGTACCCATTTGTTCTGCAACGTTCATAAATAAGTTATTAAATATTTCTAACATGATAGGGTCCACGCTTGTTCCTATAGCGTTAGACCTTAAAACTTTTTGAGTACGAGTTAGGATTAAATCATTACTCTCTTTGAGCATTGCCAACCAGCCAGGCTCTATGATGAAGGTTGAAGTTGGCTCAATAATGACAGCAGGCCCGGAGATTTTTTCATTCGGCTTGATATTATCTCGATTATAAAAAATGGTTTTTTCCAGTTTCCCATTTATAAATACATCTTGAACTGATAGAGAGTCAGTTTTTAGTCTATTATGGGTATTTACCTCCCAATCAAATGACTCACTTTGACATGATACCTCGGTCTGGGCTGATTCAATGATGATAGGTTTTTCTGGTGAGATAAATCCAAATCTTGCTTTATGAGTAGCCTCAAAACTCGATTTCATTGAAGGAAAATTTGCAAATTTAACGGGCAAGGATGTGTCAGAGTCTTTGTAGCGCAGATGAACTCGATCAGTATATTGAAATAGACTCTCATTAAGGTTTTGTGAAATCAAATCTTTTCGCCCATCAGACTGAAGGCCTTTAAAGCATTTACTTAAGTGGTCTATTAGGCCAGAATCAAGAGGTAATTCAACCGCTATATCATTGATTGTTCGGCTATCTGCAAGACCAATACCGTAGGCAGATAAAACACCTGCATAGGGATGAAGGTGAATTTTTTTGATTCCCAGTTTATCAGCTACCATGCAAGCGTGTTGACCGCCAGCTCCTCCAAAACAAGAGAGCGTATAGTCGCTGACATCATAGCCACGCTGAACTGATATTTTTTTGATCGCATTTGACATGCTATCAACCGCAATGGATAAAAAGCCCTCTGCGACCTTATGCGGGGTAACAGTTTTCTTGGTGCTTAATGAAATATCATTGGCCAGAGACTTAAATTTTCTTTGAACAATTTTGAGGTCAAGTTTTTGATTGCCATTAGGACCAAAAACTTTAGGAAAGTAATCTGGATTTAGTTTGCCAAGCATCACGTTACAATCTGTAACTGTAAGCGGACCACCGTTACGATAACAAGCTGGCCCAGGAAAAGCGCCAGCGGATTCTGGGCCAACGCGATACCTAGACCCATCGAAATGCAGAATAGAGCCCCCACCAGCAGCAACAGTATTGATTAACATCATTGGCGACTTTAGCCTGACGCCTGTTACCTCTGTCTCAAGAGTTCTCTCGTATTCTCCATTATAGTGACAGACATCGGTTGAGGTCCCTCCCATATCAAAACCTATCAGCTTACTCAGTCCAATTTTTTCTCCAGTTTTGACCATTCCAACTACGCCGCCTGCAGGCCCTGAAAGAATCGCATCCTTCCCTTGAAAATAGTTGGCATCAGTTAGGCCACCATTCGATTGCATAAACATTAATCGGCCAAAGTTTGATTGACTAGGTCCAAGTTCATTTCTAACTTGATTAACATAACGACGCAGTATAGGAGATAAGTAGGCATCAACTACTGTTGTATCTCCGCGAGGAATAATTTTCATAAGCGGACTTATTTCATGACTAACTGAAATTTGTGTAAATCCAATGTCTTTAGCAATGAGGCTAATTTGCTTTTCATGCTCTTGATGCCTGTATCCATGAAGCAAAACAATTGCAATAGATCTAAAGCCCTTAATAAAGGCCTCAGTTAATGCTTTTCTTGTATCTGTAGTGTTAAGCTGTTTTAATACCTTCCCACCCTTATCAACTCTTTCATCAATCTCAACCACTTCAGAATACAGCATTTCTGGGAGTTGGATATCTAAAGAAAATAAGTTTGGTCTTTGCTGGTATCCAATTCTCAAAATATCTGCAAAGCCTTTTGTGATTGCTAGCAGTGTTTTCTCTCCTTTTCTTTCAAGGAGTGCATTGGTAGCCACTGTAGTGCCCATTTTTATAGACTCAATTTGCTGAATTGGAATAGACTCTTTTTCTTTCAATGACAACAAGTCTCTTATACCTTGAATTGCAGCATCTTCATAATGAAGAGGATTTTCAGATAGCAGTTTGTGACTTAAGAGTTCTCCATTTGGATTTTTACTGATGATATCAGTAAATGTTCCTCCCCTATCAATCCAGAACTGCCACTTGGATTTTTCATTTAAATTCATCAAAAACTTTAATCAATAGACTCTATATATGAATTATATAGGCAAATAAATTATTATGATTTTCTAAACTTGAGTATTAAAAAAATGATTGACATCTAATTATTTTAGGAACAAAATGCCAGAATTAGTTGTAGCCATATATTACGAGGGGTTGATAGGATGAAGAATAGCTATTTACTAGGTTTTTTTCTTGTTGTTGTGAGCGGGGTAATCTGGAGCTTTGGAGCACCACTGGTAAGATATCTCGAGGATGCTGAAACCTTTAGGCTTCAGTATCTGCTTTATAGAGGTTTAATCATTACCTCAGTCATACTCATATTTGTTCTTTTTAGGGAAGGGAGGAACTTTTTCCAGACCTTTAAGCGAATAGATTCGTGGAGCCTTATAGGAAGTCTTGTGATGTCTGTTACATTTTTTGGATGGATTTATGCATTGACCACAACTACAGTTGCTATCACTTTGCTCATGCTTGCTGTGTCTCCAGTCTTGTCAGCATTTCTGGGCTACCTCATTCTTGGTGAGAGGCTGAGTAAAAGTACACTCATTAACATGTTAATTGTAGCAATTGGCATTATGATCATGGTTTGGGACACTGAAAAATCAGCAACGATCATCGGGGTTCTTTATGGGTTCTTTGTGGCTCTAGGTTTTGCAATTTATACTATCACTATTCGAAAAAATCCTGAAGTTCCCAAGTTATTAACACCTGCGCTTGCTGGTTTCTTTTGTATGGTCTGGGCCACAATTCTTATTGTTTTAACTGGTGTTAGCTTTGAGATGCCAACAGCCAATATTGGGATTAGCATGACTCATGGCTTGGTAGTTGGTGTGGGTCTAATATTGTATGGTCTGGGAGCAAAGTATCTTCCTAGCGGAGAGCTTGTGATGCTCTCCCTTTTAGAAGTCGTACTGGGTATTTTTTGGGCATGGCTCCCAGTTCTAGGAATTCATGAGGTACCATCAAGAAATACTTTAATCGGAGGATTAGCAATTTTATTTGCAATCATTATGCAGGGAGTCTATGCAAGAAAAAAACACCTCATCCCAATGCCTTAAACTACTGTATTAACGGTGTTTTTTGTTTTAGTTGAAAGATTGCTTTAGCTGGCTTTAATTGTTAAAATTCTCACTTTTTTATCTAATTGTAATCCAAAGCTTTATTTGATATATTTGCACTTTTTGTAATTAATAATTACTTACTAGAGCCAGTTTTAATAAACTCTGATGCTACAATTGAAAGTTTTTGAATGGCCATAAGCTGAATGAACGAATTAGTCTTTCCAAATATCAATATTGAGAAGCTTACCCGGTGGACAGGCGATGTATCTCCGCTCGAGTGCATTGGTATAAAAGATGAAACACATAATGTCAAAAGTTTCACCTTTAAGTCAACGAAAGATGCCTGGTTTCAATTTTACCCGGGTCAGCACACTACCCTTTTTTTGAAAATTGATGGTAATGATGTGATGCGTACTTACACTATTGCATCAAGTCCTACTCGGCCTAACACGATTACCATAACCAATAAAAGAATGGCAGAGGGTGTTGTGACAAACTGGATGCACGATAGTTTGAAAGTTGGTGATTGCGTTGATGCTCTGGATATTGGAGGCTCTTTCAGTGTAGCTTTAGATAAGCCAAAGTCCAAAATTTTATTTTTATCAGGTGGGAGTGGAATAACCCCAATGTTATCCATGACAAGATATTTTTGTGATGTTTCAATGGATGTTGATATTGCCTTTGTTCACAATGCGCAATCTGAGAAAGATTTAATTTCAAAAGAGGAGCTTGATTTTTATGAATCAAGTCAAAGAGATTTTAAAAGACACTATGTATGTGATATCGGGAGTGGGAGCTGGCTCGGACCAACAGGTTTTTTGAACCATGAGATGCTTATTGATCTCGTCCCCGATTTTGCTGAACGAGAAATCTATTGCTGCGGTCCAGAGCCATACATGCAGAATGTAAAAAAAATACTCTCGTTAACTGATTATGATATGAATTTCTATCATCAAGAAAGCTTTGATATTGAGAGTTCAACGGCTCAAAAAAATATGGCAATCAATGCTGATTTGCCAGAACATAAAGTTACAGAAAGTGAAATAAATGAATATAATGTCACCCTGAAAAAGAGCGGTGATGTTTTGCCTTGTGGGAGTAATACAAGCATCCTAGTTTCTATTCAAAAACAAGGTATTACCGTTCCATTTGCTTGCTCTCAGGGATTGTGTGGAACTTGTCGAACGAAGATGCTTGATGGAACCGTTGAAATGGATGCTCAGGGTGGACTGTTAAAGTCACATGAACAAGAAGGATATATTTTGACTTGTTGCTCTTACCCCACAAGTGATATTGTGCTTGATTTATAGATTATTAGTTGAGTTAACTTATGCAAAAAAAATATTCATGGTATTCGCTATTAAAAGCTGGTTTAGCTAACCAAGATTGGGATAAGGCCATACCATCATCAAAGCCCAAATCAAAATATGATGTCATCATTATTGGCGGCGGTGGTCATGGCCTTGCTACAGCTTATTACCTGGCTAAAGAGTGTGGCATTACTAATGTTGCGGTAGTTGAAAAGGGCTATATAGGTGGTGGAAATACAGGCAGGAATACAACAATCATTAGGTCTAATTATCTAAGAGATGAGGCATCTAGTCTTTACGAGCATTCAATGAGACTATGGGAAGGGTTGAGTGAAGATTTAAATTTCAATGTCATGTTTAGTCAGAGAGGCGTTTACAATCTAGGACACACTCTGCAAGACATGAGGGATATTGAAAGAAGAGTTAATGCAAATGTATTAAATGGTGTCGATGCTGTAGTTGTTGATCACAAAGAAATTAAAGAGCAAATTCCAATAATCAATACATCAAAAAATGTTAGATATCCAATTATGGGCGCTTCTTTTCAGGCGCGTGCAGGAGTTGCCCGACATGATGGGGTCGCCTGGGGCTTTACTCGCGCTGCTTCTCACCTTGGCGTGGACATTATTCAAAACTGTGAAGTCATTGATATTGAGGTTGAAGGGGGTCGCGTCAAAGGAGTAAAAACTACTCAAGGTGATATAATGGCAGACCGTGTTGGATGCGTTAGTGCAGGTCACTCATCCGTTATAGCCAGAATGGCTGGATTGAGGTTGCCGGTAGAAAGTCATCCATTGCAGGCTTTCGTTTCGGAGGCAATGAAGCCTATACTTCATACAGTTGTCATGTCCAATGCTGTTCATGGCTATGTTAGTCAGAGTGATAAGGGTGACCTGGTTATTGGTGCGGGTATTGATGGCTATAATTCTTATGCTCAACGTGGCAGCGCTAAAATAGTCGAGCATTGCGCTGCAGCAATTCTTGAATTATTTCCAATTTTTTCGCGTGTTCGAATGAATCGACAGTGGGGCGGAATTGTGGATGTTTGTCCTGATGCGTGTCCAGTCATTAGTCCAACAAAGATTGAGGGTCTTTATTTTAACTGTGGTTGGGGAACTGGCGGTTTTAAGGCTACTCCTGGTTCAGGCAATGTTTTTGCTCATACTATTGCTCAAGACAAACAGCACGATTTAGCTGTTCCATTTCATATTGATCGCTTTACAACGGGTGCTCTTATTGATGAGCATGGCGCTGCTGGCGTAGCTCACTAGTTTTATTGGAAGGTAATATTATGTTTTCAATTAATTGTCCATACTGTAAAGAATCTAGAGATCAGAATGAATTTTCTCCTGCTGGAGAAGCTTTTGTAGCAAGACCTGAGAATCCTGAAGCTTTAAGCGATGAAGAGTGGGCTGATTATGTATTTTATAGGACCAATCATAAGGGAGATCATTGGGAGCAATGGGTTCACACGTCGGGTTGTCGAAAATATTTTTTAGTCAAAAGATCTACCATTACACACGAAGTTATAGAAGAAGCTACTTTTGCAGAGGTTTATAGTGAGAAAATTTCATGAGATTAGAAAGACATTCAAGTAATCTTATTGATTACACCCAACCTTTAAGTTTTGTATTTAACAACAAAACTTATAAAGGCTTTAAGGGTGATACTTTAGCTTCAGCACTAATTGCAAATGATGTTATATATTATGCAAGAAGTTTTAAATATGGACGAAAAAGAGGAATTATTGGGGCTGGAGTTGAAGAGCCAAATGCGTTAGTTTCATTGGAGATTGGAGGTAGGTATACACCCAATATGAAGGCAACAGAAGTCATGCTTTATAATGGCTTAAGTGCTGTCAGTTCAAGTAATCCAAATTCAATTGACTTTCGTGCAATGATCAAACCCCTGCATCGTTTTATGCCCGCTGGTTTTTATTATAAAACCTTTATCAAGCAAAAATTTTGGTCAATTGTTGAGGATCGCCTAAGGTCTTTATCAGGTTTTTCAAAAGCACCTTCAGAAAATGATAAAGATGTATACGATCATATTTTTCAACATTCTGAAGTCCTAGTTATTGGTGGTGGTGTTGCGGGAATGAGTTCTGCCCTTGAAGTTCTTTCAAAATCAAAAAATAACAGAGTTATCTTAGTGGATGAGCGAGAGAATTTAGGGGGTGAATTAACTAATGAGTTTGCAACTGATCAGTCTGCAGCTCTATGGTATCAAGAAACTAAAGATAGACTTTTAGAGTTCAGGGATGAGGAAAATTCTCGACTTAAAATTCTGTCATCTGCAACTGCGTATGCTTGGTATGACCACAACTATGTGGAGGTTTTGCAGACCAATGCGACTGGACAGTCTATGACACACAAAGGAGTTCAGTTAGCAAGAAAATTAATACACAAGATTAGAACAAAAGAAGTCATTCTGGCTACTGGAGCGCATGAACGACCAATGCTTTTTGAAACAAATGATTTGGCAAATATTATGTTGTGCCAGTCAGTAAGGCGATACATAAATGAGTTCAATGTAGTTGCGGGTAAAGAAATTATTTTATATGGAAATAATGATAGTATTTATAACACTGCAATTGATTTAATTAACCACAATATTAAGCCTAAGGTAATTGATGTTAGAACCTCAGGTAATGAAAGTGAAACTGTTATTCAAGCAAAAGATTTGGGCATAGAGGTTATACAAGGTTTTGCAGTTCGTAAAGCGAGAGGTAAAAGCCGAATTACTGGGATTGAAATCTCGAAGGTAGAAATGCAAGCTAAACCACCTCACTGGAAATCAGAATGGAGGATGTCAAAGGATGTTCAAATCTTAAGTTGTGATCTATTGGCAACTTCTGGCGGATTTAATCCAGTAGTTCATTTGGATTGTCATTGCGGTGGAAAAACATATTTTGATAATAATTCACAATCATTTTTGCCACAAAAAGAGCGTAAAAATAGACAAGTATGTGGGGCTGTTAACTCTATTGGGTACTGGAAGGATGCAATAATAGATGCAAAAAATAAAGCGCAATTGACTCTCCATTCACTAAGTGAGAATAGCCAAATTAACCCACAAAACTTGAGCAATAAAAGTCTTAATTATTTCAATATTGATCATTTTTTTACTCCACTTGAAATTCTCAACCGGCCAAAAGTCTTTATTGATCTTCAAAATGATGTTACAACTCGAGACATTTCACTCTCCATCAGTGAGGGATACCGTTCAATAGAGCATATCAAGAGATATACAGCTATGGGTTTTGGAACTGACCAAGGTAAAACTGGAAATATTAATGGTATTGCTGTGGCTGCTAAATTTCTTGACTCACCAATGTCAGAGGTGGGTACAACAACATTTAGGCCAGCTTATACAGGCGTTGATTTTGGTGCAATGGCTGGTAGAGAAATTGGAGATTTTTTTGATCCACAAAGATTCACTACTATTCATGACTCACATGTAATAAATGGCGCTGAATTTGAGGTAGTGGGTCAGTGGTATAGACCTTGGTACTATCCAAAGGATGGAGAGAGTATGGATCAGGCTGTTAATAGGGAGTGCCGGGCTGTAAGAAATTCTCTTGGAATGATGGATGCTTCTACCCTTGGAAAGATTGATATCCAGGGAGAGGATGCGAGAGAGTTTTTATCTAGAGTCTACACTAATGCTTGGATGAAGTTAGCCCCAGGAAGTTGCCGCTATGGACTCATGTGTAATGAAAAAGGGATGATTATTGATGATGGTGTTTCAACTTGTATTAATGATAATCATTTTATTATGACCACCACTACTGGAGGCGCTGCAAGTGTTTACTCAACACTAGAAATGTGGCTACAAACTGAATGGAGTCATTTAGATGTTCATCTAAGCAGCATTACAGACCAGTTTTCAACAGTTGCTGTTGTGGGGCCTAATGCGCGTGAATTGATGAAAAAGTTGTGTCAAGATGTTGATTTTGAAAGTCAAAACTTTAAGTTTATGCAATGGCGTCCAGGAACTGTTTGTGGCGTTAAAGCAAGAATTATGAGAATCAGTTTTTCTGGTGAATTAGCTTATGAAATTAATACCGAAGCAAACTATGGTCGTTTTATATGGGATGAAGTTGCACGAGAGGGCACAGAATGGAATATAACTCCATATGGAACTGAATCAATGCACGTTCTGCGTGCAGAAAAAGGTTTTATTATCGTTGGTCAAGATACGGATGGCTCAATGACACCCATGGATGTAAATATGAACTGGATTCTAGCAAAAAATAAACCTTTCTCATATATTGGTCGTCGTTCATTTAGTATCTCTGCTTTAAATGCAGATGATAGACTGCAGTTGGTTGGATTACTTACTAAGGATGAGCAGTTTGTTCTTCCTGAAGGCGCGCATATTATTAGTAATAAAGGTATCTCAATTGGTTATGTAACTTCTAGTTATTTCAGCCCAGCACTTGAAAGATCAATTGCTTTAGCTCAGCTTAAGGGAGGGCTTTCTAAAATATCCCAAACTGTTATTGTGAAGATTGTTCAAGAGAAGCAGGGTCTGAAGGAGGTACCATGTGAAGTTTCAAGTAGTATTTTTTATGATATCAATGGTGAAAAGGGAGATGGTAATGAGTGAAAAGGATAGCATGGAAAATATTGAGCCAGTATTTAGATCAACTTTTAATCAACTCGTTGATGAGGGTCGTTATTTAGTAAATCAAGATGATATTAGTTGTCAAGAAGTTACAGGTAAATCTCTGCTTATCCTAAGAACATCTAAAGACTCTAAAAAAAACATCAAAGCTGCAAAAGATATTTTTAATATGGAACTTCCAGAGCCATTACAAATGACTTCTGGGAATGCCGATTTAAAATGCTTTTGGGTTAGTCCTGATGAGTTTTGGGTTTTACTAAATACTCAGCAAATGAAACAAATAGAAGGGAAGTTTGATAAGCTTCCAACTGGAGTTTCTGTTACTGATAATTCAGCTGCATATGGCACTCTCTATTTTAAAGGAACAAAAACCAATAAACTTTTAAGCCGATGGATGAGTTATGACCTGGAGGGTGCACTTTTAGATGGCAAAGCTGTTTCAACTACTTTTGGGCAGGCGCCAGTTTTTATCTATCGCGATAATAAGAATTTATTTATGATGGTTAGACATTCATTTTCACATTATGTTGCAGGATTAATTAAGGACAGTGCTCAAAGAATTTAAGCCTAATAATACTGTAAGATAAGAGTAATGAATAAAGTCAACTTTATTTCCATGGAGGAGGGTACTGCAGAGGAGTATGCATTTCTTGATAAACTTGAAACCCAGTATGTAGAGGACTTACCTTCACGACTCATTGCTGCGTTAAAAGCATTAGAATCTAGCCTTTCAGGATATCAGGTTAGTCGACTAGAACACTCATTGCAAGGCGCAACGAGGGCTCTTTTGGCTGAGGAAGATTTAGAAATGGTGATGGCAGTTTTGTTTCATGACATTGGTGACCCTCTAGCGCCATATTCACATTCTGAAATGGCTGCCGCTATTCTTAGACCATTTGTGTCAGAGAAAATCTATTGGATTATTAAGCATCATGGCGTATTTCAAATGTACTATTATGCTCATTACTCTGGGGGTGATAGAAATGCAAGAGAAGCCTTTATAGATAATCCATGGTATGAAGAGGCAGTAAAATTTTGTCACGATTATGATCAAAACTGCTTTGATCCCAATTATGAATCAAAGTCATTAGATTTTTTTATACCTATGGTTCATGAGTTTTTTTCGAGACCAAAGCTTGATGATCCTGAGAGTCTTGCAAGGTTTGGAAAGCAATAAAGTAGGGTAATTACTATGAGCTACTCAGTAAAACAGTTTTCAGTTCGCCATATTCACTTAATCATTTTTCTGATAGTTGGATCTTTACTTGGTTATGCTGCATTCAGTATGAAAATTTTAGGACTAGAGCCATGTACTCTTTGTATTACTCAGCAGTTTTTCTACTGCTTAATTGGCTTAAGTTCTTTTGTTGCATTTTTTCATGACCCAGTTACAACAAGCAGCAGAGTATATTCTTTTTTTATATCACTTTTTTCTCTAGGGGGAGTATGGATTTCAGGTCGTCAAATATGGTTGCAAGGGCTTCCTGAGGACGAAGTTCCATTGTGTGGTCCACCCTTAGAATATATTATCGATGTTTTTCCTTTTGCTGATGTAATAAATGCATTATTTATGGGGGACGGTAATTGTGCAGAGATACCATGGCAGTTTCTCGGTCTTAGTATGGCTGCGTGGTCATTCATTTGGTTTTTTATAATATTGATCTTAAGTATTTCTGCTTTTATCAAAGCTAAACCTTCTTTATAACAAATTAGAATATTTGCTATTTCCATATTGGATAGTTCTATGGTAAGATTTAATCGAAATAGGGTTTGATATTTTTTAAGATTTGGCTGATTTTAAAGACACAGTATGCAAGCTATTTGAGTCGGTTGATATTGAGATCAATGGATCTCGTCCGCTCGATATTCAAGTACACAATAAACTTTTTTATTCTCGCGTCTTATCTGGAAAGTCTTTAGGACTTGGAGAAAGCTATATGGATGGTTGGTGGGACTGTGAAGCATTAGACCAATTTTCTTACCAAATGCTTCGTAGTCGAATTGATAAGCAAGTAAAACCCATTAGTCCTGCATTTTTTGTGCCTTATATTAGAGCCTATTTTCTGAATTCTCAGTCTAAAAAGCGGGCTTATATTGTTGGTAAAGAGCATTATGATACGGGTAATGATTTGTTCTCATTGATGCTTGATCAAAGAATGAATTACTCATGTGGCTATTGGAAAAATGCTAAAAATTTAGATCAAGCACAGATTAATAAATTAGATTTAGTATGTAGAAAACTCCATCTAAAACCTGGAATGAAAGTTCTAGAAATTGGATGTGGTTGGGGAGGCTTTGCTAAGTATGCTGCTGAAAACTATGGTGTGAATGTTCATGGGATTACTGTTTCTAAGGAGCAAATGGATTATGCTAAAGAATCTTGTGGGGGCTTAGAAACTAAATTTGAATTAAAAGATTACAGGGAGTTAAATACGAAGTATGATGCAATAGTCTCAATAGGAATGTTCGAGCATGTAGGCTACAAAAACTACAGAAATTATATGGAGGTTGCTCGAAGATGCTTAAATGATGATGGACTCTTCTTGCTCCATACCATTGGCAGAAATACCCCATCAAGATCAACAGATCCATGGACAAATAAATACATATTTCCTAATGGCATGATTCCATCATCAAGTCAGCTAAGCAAATCAACAGAAGGCTTATTTATTATTGAGGATTGGCATAATTTTGGTCAAGACTATGATTTAACTCTTATGGCTTGGAATGAAAATTTTCAAAAAAGCTATGATAGTTTGAAAGAAAAATATGATGAACGATTTAAACGCATGTGGGAATATTATCTTTTGATGTGTGCTGGATCATTTCGTTCTAGAAGAAATCAGTTATGGCAAATAATTCTCTCTAAAAATGGATTAAAGGGAGGGTATTCTTATCATGATAGCCATAGATCTATTGCTTAAATAGACCATCAATCATCGCAACAGAGCTGCATCCAGCTTGATATAAGGAGTATTGATTTTCTAAATTTACACCTCCAATACCTACGATAGGTATAGAAATATTTTTTTTAATCTCTGTAACTTGTGAAAGAGAACAATGAATTGATTCTGATTTATTTTTTGATTTAAAGATAGCTCCTAATGCGATGTAATCAGCACCACTTCTTTCTGCTTCAAGAGCAAGTTCTAAACTATTATGGCAAGTCACACCAATAATATATTTATCACCTAGTATCTCTCTTGCAGATCTAACATTGATGTCACCTTGACCTATATGAATTCCGTGTGCACCTACTTTCTTGCAAAGGTTAACATCATCATTGACTATAAATAAAGTATTATATTCTATGCATAGATTAAGAAGTATTGTTGCTTCTTCTGCCTTATTTTTTATATTAACTACCTTTCTGCGGTATTGGAGAATTTTGATATTATATTTTTTAATTGCATTCTCAATAAGGTTGATATTAAGGTCCTCATCTGGAGTGATTCCGTACAGCCCTTTTATTTTTTGATTTAGCATAGTATGGGACTTTTTCAAAATAAGAAGATTCAATCATTTATAATTTTCATTATAGTCTTGATACCCGTACTATGGATATTTCAAGATAATTTTGTAACTAGCTCTTTTTTTAATAAATCTGCCTCTGAAGTAGAGACTTATAAAGCTCAGAATAAAGAAAGCCCTTACCTTGAAAAAATTGATAATTTTAATATAACTGAGTATTCAAATAATCAAGTCCTGCTGCATAAAATTGAAGCAGATGCTTACATAAGTTACAAGAATTCACCTACACAGCTTGAAAATCTTAATATTACAACTTTTGATGAATTTAAAAAAGAAGGATTTAAATTAAAATCTAATCGTGGAGTTATTTTTGAATCTGGAATAATTCACTTAATTGGAGAGGTTGAAATCAAATCTATAAGTGGTATTTCTCATGAATTTATTACTGATCAACTAGTTTATGATGATGGTCAAATTAATAGTGATCAAGATATTTTATACCTAGGGGAAGAGGCTAATATTACAGCACAAGGTATGGATATGAATATGGATAGTGAAACAATAAATTTAAATGGTAACGTTGAAATTATTCAAGACAATGGAGCTACTCTAAATTCTATAAATTTATTTATTAGTCATAGTTTGGGAGAAAAAAAATATTCGAGTAAGGGTAAGACAGAATATCGTTCAAATGAAAACATAGTTCATACAGATAAGGGAGTAGATATTAATATGAACACTAAGCAAACTAAACTGCTTGGTGATGTGACTGTTACTAATAGTTTTGATTCCTCACTCACAAGCTACAACCTATTGATAGATCAGTCTAATGGTGGTGAGATTTTTAAGTCCACTTCACCCACTCGTTTTCAATCAAAAACGGTTGACATAAAGGCAAATACAATGCATTATGACGCTATTAACAAGAAACTTAAATTAATGGATGAGGTTTTAGCGACTTATGAATAAACTGATTATTTTAATCGCTATTTTTTTTACTTCTCTTGCGCTTGCAGAAGGCAAAGATTTTATAAAGAGTGATTTAGAAAAATTATCTGATAAAGAATTAATACTAAAGGCTATAAGTTCTGGAAATTATAACAAGATTGAATTCGGTGGGAGTGAGGCCCTTAATCCTAACTTTCCAAGCTATAAAAAAGATCTTGAAAATAGAGAAGAATTAATAGAAGTCCTTGCAGGAATAACCATGGCTATTGAAGAGCCCAAGCTAGACGAAGGGCCCAAGCCAGATAAAGCAAAACAACCCATTGAAATTGAAGCAGAGTCTGTAATGGTAGATGAAGCGACAGGCTTCAATGAATTTATTGGAGATGCAGAGGTTAGACAAGGTAAATTATTGATAACTGCAGAGCTTATTCAGGTTCAAACTAATGCTGATGGAGTGGAAACTCTGTTGGCTAAGGGTACGAATGATAAACCTGCTAAATATATCCAAAGTCAAGAGAGCCAGTCTCGTTTTATTGAAGCTACAGCAACTTTAATTACATATGACATTAATGAAAGCATGATCTTTTTAGTTGGTAATGCTTTTTTAATTCAAGGTTTTGATTCATTTAGTGGTGATTCTCTGACATATGATATTGATAACGATAAGGTTATAGTTAAAAGTTCTGAGGATGGAGTCAAGAGAGTGAAGTTTAAAATTGAGCTTTAGAAATTTTTAGATTAGCTAAGTAATGCATTTGTAATTCTATCTTTAACTTCTTCAAGTGTCCCAATGCCATTAATAGTAATGAATTTAGTTACAGTTTTTGGATTGTCTGCATCTGCAGTATAGTAATTGACTAATGGCTCAGTTTGTTTATGATAAATTTTAAGTCGCCCTCTTACTATTTCTTCATTGTCATCAATACGCTGAATTAACTCACCTCCAGTAATATCATCTTTGTCATTTTCTTTAGGTGGATTAAATTTAATATGATATGTTCTTCCTGAGGAAAGATGAACACGACGTCCTGACATTCTTTCCACTATATCATCATCTGGGACTTTCATTTCAACACAGTAGTTAATTTTAATACCTTCTAATTTAAGTGCATTGGCTTGATTAATTGTTCTAGGAAATCCATCAAGTAAATAACCATTATGGCAATCAGGCAAATGGATTCTCTCTTTAACTAGGGAAATAATTAATTTATCAGAGACTAGAATTCCAGCATCAATAGTTTTTTTAGCTTCTAAACCAATTGGTGAGCCAGCATTTACAGCTGCACGCAACATATCACCAGTAGAAATCTGAGGAATGTTAAACTTTTCACAAATATGTGCAGCCTGGGTGCCTTTTCCAGCGCCAGGTGGGCCTAATAAAATAATATTCATATTTTTGCTTTTAGCTAGATTTCAAAGAGCGGTAATTTTTTATTTACCTTTATTTTTTTCATTACGACATATTCTGGCAAACCATCATTATACGGAGGATAATTTTCACCTTCAATGAGTGGGAGTAAATATTCACGACATGATTCTGTTATAGAAAAACCATCTTCTGAAATAAAACTTTCTGGCATCATTTTTTCTACATTTGCGATGTCCTTTAATTCGCCATAACCGATTTCCCATCGATATGGGTTGCTAGATTTTCTGACTATAGTTAGCATGATTGAATTCTTTCCGTCAAGCGCTATTTCAACTGCAGCCTTTCCAAGAGCATAGGCTTGTTCAACATCTGATTTAGAGGCTAAGTGTCTTGCAGAGCGCTGAAGATAGTCAGCAACAGCCCAGTGAAACTTATAGCCCAGAGATTTTTTAATGATATTTGCAACTACAGGCGCCGCTCCACCTAATTGAGCATGACCAAAGTCATCACGTGTGCCTTGTTCTGCAAGGAATGAACCATCAGGCCATTTTGTTCCCTCTGAAACAACAATAGTGCAGTATCCAAATTCTTTGACATTTTTATCAACTTTTTCTAAGAATTTTTTTTCATCAAAGTCAACTTCAGGAAATAAAATTACAACAGGTATTGATGAATCTACTAGACCACCAGCTGCGGCTATCCAACCCGCATGGCGGCCCATAACTTCTAAAACAAAGATTTTTGTTGACGTTTCTGCCATTGAGGCAACATCAAAGCTTGCTTCAATTGTTGAAACAGCAATATATTTCGCAACAGATCCAAAGCCTGGACAGTTATCAGTTACTGGTAAATCATTATCTACAGTTTTAGGTATATGAATTGCTTGAATCGGGAATCCCATACTCTCTGACAATTGAGAAACTTTTAAACAAGTGTCTGCTGAATCACCCCCACCATTGTAGAAAAAATAACCAATATTATGGGCTTTGAAGACTTCTATCAATCGCTCATATTCAGCTCTGTTGGCTTCGAGTGATTTCATCTTGTAGCGACAAGATCCAAAACAACCTGAGGGCGTATGTTTAAGTGCTGTAATATCAGTATCGGATTCTAGCGAAGTATCAATTAGATTTTCAGTTAAAGCCCCAATAATTCCATTCTCTCCAGCGTAAACTGTACCAATTTTGTCTGAATGTTTTCGAGCTGTCTCAATAACACCACTGGCAGATGCATTGATTACAGCAGTGACCCCACCGGATTGTGCGTAAAAGGCATTTTTCATAATTTTATTTTTATTAAAAAAGTTTTAGAATTTAGTTTACAAATTTGATAAATACATAAAGATTCTCTTTGGATCAAGAAAAGTATAACATTTGGTAAGAATTGAATCTTCAATAATTCTAAAGTTTTGTTCAATTGTATTAATTAACTTCTTTTGCAACTACCCCATATTTTAGATTCTAAGATTTATGAGATTGTTACAATTTGTTTCATATCTTGTTAGCAATTCAAAATGACTTGTTATTAAAGTGGTAAAACTTCAGAAAAATTCTCAATATTCATGTATCCAAAAATATTTTTTTTGGCAATCTTAGTACTTGGTTTATTTATTGCAACAACATTTTTTATTTGAAATTTTTCAGCTGCTTTAAGAACATCAAGTGAATCATCAAAAAAGATTGATCTTTCTTTACTAAAATTAATTTTTTTATCTAATTCAACCCAAAATTTTTGTTGTTGTTTTGGAACGCCAAAGTCATGGGAAGAAATAATTTCATCAAAAAAATCTCGGATCTTAGACATTTTCATTTTTAGATTTATGCCTTTTCTGTGGGCATTGGTAACAAGGTAAATGCGTTTGTTATTGTCTCTTGCACTTTGAAGAAATGATAACGCATGGTCATGAACCTTAATCAGATGAGAAATATCATTTTTTAGTTTCATGATATCTAGTTCAAGTTGCTCTTCCCAATAATCTAAGCAATACCAGGTGAGTTTGCCTTCTTGTGAGTTAATTTTTGAGATGACTATTTCTTTAGCATGCTGAAAGTCAATTTTATTTTTTTTAGAGTAAGCCTTAGGAATATACTCCAGCCAAAACTCAAGATCAAAGTTTAAATCTAGAATTGTTCCATCTAGGTCTAAAAGTATTGTATCAATTTGATCCCAGTCTAAATTAAGATTATTTTCTTCGCCAACTTGTTCCATTTATACTGTCTTCTAGAATAATTCCAAGCTCAATAAGCTCATCTCTGATTTGGTCTGATAAAGCAAACTCCTTATTGTTTCTTGCTGCTTCTCGTTGCTCAATTTTTTTAGAAATTTCAGATTCAGAAAGCTCAGAGCCTAGCTTCAAATATTCTTGGGCATTATATTCAAGAATACCAATATAGTTTCCAAGTTTCACAAGCTGACTTGATAGTACACTGGCTTTTTCAGGATTAGTTATTCGTTCTATATTAATTTGCTTTGCAATTTCAAAAAGAATACTAAGTGCCATAGGTGTATTAAAATCATCATTTAACGCCGCATTAAATTTCTCCTCATAATCAGTACCACTAATAGATGAATCCTCGGTATTTATAGATAGACCCTTTACAGCGTTATATAATCTTTTTAAGCCAGACTGAGCACTTTTAATATTTGCTTCACTATAGTTTAAAGGAGAGCGGTAATGGCTACTAATTAAAAAATATCTAAGTGTTTCACCATCATAGCTCTTTAAAACATCTCGAATTGTAAAAAAGTTATTAAGTGATTTACTCATCTTTTCATCATCAATATTGACAAACCCAACATGCATCCATGTATTTACAAATTTACAATTATTGGCACCTTCTGATTGAGCAATTTCATTCTCATGATGTGGAAAAGTTAAGTCCATCCCACCCCCATGTATATCAAAATGATTAGAAATAAAATGATTAGACATGGCAGAGCATTCTATATGCCAACCAGGTCTTCCATCACCCCAAGGCGAAGGCCAACTAGGTTCATCTGATTTGGCTTTTTTCCAAAGAACAAAATCCAGCGGATCTTTTTTATTGCTTTCAATATCAACTCTTGCTCCAGCCATCAAGTCATCTAGATTTTTTCCAGAAAGTTTGCCGTATTCTTTAAACTTTCTTACTGAATAAAATACATCACCATTCTTGCCTTGGTAAGCCAACCCTTGTTTTGAGAGTATATCAATCATATCAATCATCTTATCAATTGAATCAGTAGCCCTAGGTTCCATGTCTGGACTCAAAACACCCAAGGATTTTTCATCTTCATGCATCGCATTAATAAATCTGTTGGTTAATGAGTAGATATCCTCTTTATTTTCAATAGCTCTAGAGATGATCTTATCATCAAT
>JAOMCO010000040.1 GCA_028345055.1 Candidatus Thioglobus sp.
ACTGTGACTCGTCTTGCTCCTATTTCACTGCACTTTTGAATAGCTTCAGTTATGGAAGGTGAGGCAAATTCTAAAAAAGCAGGCATAACTTTATCAAACTGATTCGAATTAAAATTGAGCATTTTTTTTGATAAAGACTCTATCTCATTGTTTGATTCCTCTCTTCTACTTCCATGTGCTACCAGTAATAAAATATTCATATCAGATAGGATAATAGTTTAAATTGAAATAATTGAGTATTTTATAGGGTATCTTATCACGTTGAAAAAATATATTAGAGGCAAACTATTGTACCAAAGTTCATCAATACATGAATCAGCAGGACAGCCAAAAATTGGAGTACTGTTATCCAATTTAGGTACACCTGATGCGCCAACTAAAAAGGCAGTAAAGCCCTATCTCAGGCAGTTTTTATCTGATACAAGAGTTATTGAGCCACCTCCACCAAGATGGATATGGAAAATTATATTGAACGCAGTTATTCTTAATTTACGTCCGAGAAAATCGGCTAAAGCCTACCGTACTGTTTGGGATACTCATGGAGAAGGGTCACCACTTCTATCCATCGCAAAAAGCCAAAAATCGGCCATTATTTCTGAACTAGATAAAAAGGCATCTGGACAGTATGAAGTGGCTTTGGGAATGTGTTATGGCAATCCATCAATGAGGTCTGCTCTAAATGAGTTAGAGGAGAAAGGATGTAAAAAAATTATTGTATTACCTTTGTATCCTCAGTATGCCGCTTCCTCTACTGGCTCCGTTTTTGATGCAGTTGCAAAAGAGATGCTAACCTGGAGAAATGTTCCAGATCTTAGATTTATTAGTAACTACTGTGAAGATGAGAAGTATATTGATGCTCTTGCTGAAAGCGTTAAAGAATATCAAAACGCTAACGGTAAGCCTGATTTTTTACTTATGTCCTATCACGGCATCCCTAAGAGATATTTTGATAAGGGTGATAACTATCCCTGTCAATGCTGTAGAACGACGTTTAGATTAGCTCAAAAACTAGATTTAAAACCTAATGAGTACCAGATGTCTTTCCAATCAAGACTTGGGGTAGCTGAATGGATGAAAGAATATACCGATCAGACATTGAAATCATTGCCTAATAAAGGTATTAAAAATGTTCAGGTGATTTGTCCTGGTTTTTCAGCAGACTGCTTGGAGACAATCGAAGAGATTAGTGAGGAGAACAAAGAATATTTCCTAGAGTCTGGCGGTGAGAATTTTGGCTATATACCTGCGCTTAATGACAGACCAGATCATATTGAGCTCTTAACCCAGCTGTTAATCGAAAATACAATGGGCTGGAATAAATAAAATGAAAATTGTTATTCTGGGAGGGACAGGTTTAATAGGAACAGCCCTTCAAAAAAGCTTATCAAATGAACATCAGGTTGCTTGCTTTAATAGATATGCTTTCAAATCAGTTGAATATCTTACTTCGTTAATTGAAGGTAGTGACTTAGTTATTCAGCTCTCAGGCTCAGTTATATCTAAGCGATGGTCTCAAAAAGTTATCAGTGACATGTGGCAAAGCAGAGTCGATACTAATCAAATGCTTTCTAGAGCAGTTCAACTTCTCAATATCAAGCCAAGAGTCATATGTTCATCCGGTATCAGTTTCTATGCAGAATCTAGTTGCGACAATCCAAAGACAGAGGATGATCCTAAAGGTAATGGCTACTTAACAGAACTAAATATCGCTATTGAGAGTGCTGCTAAATCAATATCAGACGAGGTTATTATTCTAAGATTTGGCGTTGTTCTCTCTAGAGAGGGAGGCGCACTTCAAAAACTTTATTGGCCCTACTTTTTTGGGGCAGGTGGCCCAATTATGACTGGAGAACAATGCTTTTCTTGGATTCACATTAAAGATTTGGTTAAAGCTATCGAGTTCATAATTAATGATCCAAAAAGTAGAGGTGTTTACAATATTACATCTCCAGAGCCAGTTCCTCAAAAGGTTTTTGGAAGGGCGCTTGCTAGAGTATTAAAGAGGCCATTTTTTATTCCAGTTTGGGAGTGGCAATTGAAAATCCTTCTTGGCAAGGGCTCAGAGGTTTTAACACTCAGCGCATCAGTTATCCCTAAAAGACTAACCCAAGATGGATTTATTTTTGATTATCCTAGTGTTGACAGCGCAATGAAAGAGTTGATCGGCTGAAAAATATTATCCTATGGTAAAATACAGTTAAATACCATTTTGTTTCATCGTTCTTTTTAGACTTTCCATTCTGGAAAGTTTTTTTTTGTTTATTTTGGAGAAAATATGAAAGTTAGTAAGGATAAAGTTGTTTCTATGCACTACACTCTGAAAAATGATGCAGGAGAGGTTATAGATTCTTCTGAAGGAAAAGAGCCTCTTGACTTCCTGCAGGGTCATGGCAACATTATTCCCGGCTTAGAGTCTGCACTTGAAGGGGCAGGTAAAGGTGATAAAATGGAAGTTTCTGTAGAGCCTGAAGAGGGATACGGGCTTCGTATGCAGGATGCTATTCAGGAAATACCTAGGTCTGCACTTCAAGGTATTGATGAGGTGACAGTTGGTATGCAGCTTCAGTCACAAGATCAGGATGGCAACGCATTTGTTGTTACAGTTACAAAGCAGGATGATAAAAAAATCACTGTAGATGCAAATCACCCCTTGGCGGGAGAAACGCTTCATTTTTCTGTAAGCATTGAAGATATTAGAGAGGCTGAAGCTGAAGAGCTCTCTCATGGGCATGTTCATTCTGCCGGTGGCCACTCTCACTAGTAAAAAAAATAAAACAGCGGGCTAAAGTGAATCATTCAATCACTTGCCCACTTTGTAACTCAAAAAAAAATAAGCTTTTTTATAAAAATCAGATTCGTGAGTATTTAAAATGCAATGTTTGTGAGTTCATTTTTGTACCAACTCAATTTCATTTATCAGAATCTGAAGAAAAATTAAGATACGATACTCATAATAACGATCCAAAAGATCCTCGTTACCGTCAGTTTTTGAGTCAGCTCTCTGAACCTCTGATTTCCTTAATTCCTAGTCGATCTATCGGTCTTGATTTTGGATGTGGTCCAGGGCCAACTCTCTCTTTGATGCTTGAGGATGAAGGGTATGAAGTTGATTTATACGATAAGTTTTATGTCAAGGATAAATCTGTTTTTGATAAAGAATTTGACTTTATTACGCTCACTGAGGTAATTGAGCATCTCTCGGACCCTATATTTGAATTAGAGAGGTTAGTTCTTGCACTAAAGCCCAATGGCTATATTGCAATCATGACTCAAATCTTTACAGAGGGTCAGAGTTTTAAAGAGTGGTATTACAAAAATGATCCATCACATATTGGTTTTTATAATCAAAAATCATTGAGATTTTTGGCGAATCATTTAGATCTTAGAATCAACCTTCACTCTGATCGTGTTATTTTTTTTAAAAAAAGTGACTAAGAAATAATATTTAAATAGCTCTGATATCGATTTTTATTAATTTCACCACTCTCAATTGCTGATTTAATAGAACAATCAGGCTCATTAATGTGCCTACAGTCTCTAAAGCGACAATCTCCAGATAAGGCCTTAAACTCCTTGAAGCCACTTTTTATTTCATATTCTGATAAGACATCTAGTTGGAACTCTCTAACCCCTGGAGAGTCAATTAAATCACCACCGCTAGGTATATGATAGATTGTAGTATTAGTAGTCGTATGTTTTCCAAGTTTACTTTTGTTTGAAATTTCATTGACTCTAAGCTGTAAATCAGGAATTAAAGAATTAATGAGTGAGGATTTACCAACACCAGACTGTCCCAGAAAAATATGAGATTTATTAATGAGTTGTTCTTTAAATGCTTGAAGATTTGTGAGTTCTTTAACACTTAAGAAATGAACATTGTAACCAAGTGATGAGTAATGCGAAAAATCACTAGTTATTTCATTTTCATTACCTAAAAGCTCTATCTTATTAACAATAATTCCTATCGGTAGTTGAGAATTTTCAGCCATAATAAGATAACGATCAATGAGTTCATATTCGTAGTGTGGCTCAATGG
>JAOMCO010000041.1 GCA_028345055.1 Candidatus Thioglobus sp.
CTCTTCATGGCTACAGTGATAGTGTACTTTGCAGTGATAAAACAAGTCATCTAATCTCAGCAAATAATGAAGACATTAAGTTTAAAAATCTCAAGTTACCATCTCTTCAATTGAGCAAGGATGTATTTTCAATTATGAAGAAAAAATTTTCATATTTAGAAACTGAATTCTTTGAATTTTTGTATCATGAAGCCTCCACTTATAGCAATACCATTTCATTGCCAGGTCCAACTGGAGAGTCAAATCAGCTTCAATACAAGCCCAGAGGAACAGTTCTTTGTCTTGGTCCAACATCAGTTGATGTATTAAAGCAAACACTACTCTCGCTAGTTTTAGGCAATAGTGTTATCTGTAAAATAACCAATGATGAATATCAATCTTTAGTGGCTATGGGTTTCAGTCAAGATAATATTCATCAACTAAATTATGAGCCATGTTTGAATCTTCTAAGAGCAAGGATATTTAATGTAGTACTCTATTTTTCTGATATTAGCTCAGTACAGAAGGTTATTCTTAGTTCGCACAAAGAGCTGATAGCTGTTATTGACTCTCTATATGAGTCGTGGCAGCTCGTTAAGGAGCAGGTAATTACTGAAGATACAACTGCTTCAGGTGGGAATGCAAACTTACTAGCTCTTTAATTTGCTTTGACTTTATATGATGAAGGGGTTAATTGGGTTTGGTTAGTAAACCATCGAACAAAAGATGATGGTTCTGTGTAGCCTAAATGGTATGAAATTGCTTTGATAGAGTGACCATAACTAATCATATGTTTTGTCTTTTTTAATTTGAAGTCATTAAATGTGTCTCGAAAAGTTGTTTTTTCCCTTGATAATTGGTATCGAAGTGAATTTATACTTAATCCTAGCTGATTTGAAATTTCTTCAATATTAATTAGGTTGTAATGATTTTCATAGTTATTCATGACTCTATGAATCTTATCCCTGAGACTCAAATTTGAATTAAATTTACGACTCTTTTGCTTCAGAATAGTACGCAAATAATTAACAAGATTAGGGTTAGAAAGAGTATTCTTTTTTAAATAGTTTTTTTTGCTTATTTTGAGAGATGTTTCTTCACAAGAGCAGTAGATAGGACAATTAAATAAAGATTTTTCTTCTATGCCTTGAGTTTTAGAAATGGATTTCGTTCTAATCTGTTTAATTTGATAACGTTTTGAACGTATAAATGATGCGACAATAGATAGACCTAGATTTTCATAAACAGATGGATATTTAATTGATGGATCAGCAACTGATTGTATTTTTATTAAATTACTCTCTTCACTGATTAAAAAGTTAATACCCTCTAGTTCTGTTCCAATGAAAGATTTCAGCATTGATATTCCTTCCTGAAGGTTTTTAGAGTAAACGAATGCTAAACCAAACGCCTCTCCATAGTTTGGTCTCACTTGAGCCATACGGCCAAAATTGATTGATACTAATTCATCCCCAAAAACTGACTCAGCATCCATCACAAATTCTAGAAGTATTTCGACAGGTAAAGAAACCTCTTGATTGCCCAATAAACCCTTTACTATTCCAACCCTTTCAAATATATCCTCTACCTCAAAAGGATATATTTGATGCAGTCTTTGGATACATCTCCAGACTCCATTGTAGGTATGCATAATTTTAAATCAACTATAATAAAGTGTTAATATTTTATAATAATATGTTAACTTAAATTTGATATTTACATCTATACTAATAATTCTCAATAGCTTTTGCTTTGGCATTGCCAGTTTATCAATGCTAATTATTTATATTTATGTTTGAAACAATATTTGAATACTCATTTCTTTCTTTCATTTTATCTCTAATATTAATATTATTAGTTCTCGTTAAGACAGATATAAAGATGTGGCAGTTATGGCTACTGGCAGTTGGATTGACCTATCCAGGGGCAGTTATTGCTAATCACTTTGGGGCACAATTCTTGCTTCTCATTCTTTTTATAATCGGCATACTAATAGTTCCGAGTATCAGAGTGATGCTATTTACCAAACCACTTTATAAGATAATGCGTAAATCTTTACCACCAATCGGAGTCACAGAAAGCATTGCTCTTGAAGCGGGGAGTGTTTGGTGGGATGCAGAGCTTTTTCAGGGTGATCCAAATTGGAAGGAGTTAACTGAATTAGAAGCTACGGAATTGACAGAGGTGGAGCAAAGTTTTGTTGATAATGAGGTAGAAACACTTTGTGAAATGGTTGATTCTCATGAAATCCAATCGACTCATGATCTGCCTAAGCAGGTCTGGAAATACATCTTTGATAAGGGATTTTTAGGTCTAATTATTCCTAAAGAATTTAATGGGAAAGGCTTCTCCCATTTTGCGCATGCAATCATTGTTGGAAGGCTGTCCTCAGCGTCTCAATTCTTAGGGATTGCTGTTATGGTTCCTAATTCTCTTGGCCCAGGAGAATTGCTTTTAAAATATGGCACCAATGAACAAAAACAGCATTACCTTCCGAGACTTGCAGAGGGCAAAGAAATCCCATGCTTTGGACTCA
The DNA here is from genome assembly GCA_028345055.1 of Candidatus Thioglobus sp. Taxonomy (GTDB): domain Bacteria; phylum Pseudomonadota; class Gammaproteobacteria; order PS1; family Pseudothioglobaceae; genus Pseudothioglobus. The sequence goes on from JAOMCO010000041.1 coordinate 2,516, forward strand.
CTTCTACAGTTGCTGGATCAGATGCGGGGTCTTTAATAGATAACGGAATAGTTTGCTATGACAGGTTTGAAGGAAAAGAGGTCTTAGGTTTAAGGCTGAACTGGGAAAAACGTTATATTACTCTCGCACCAATTGCAACAGTAATTGGTTTGGCGTTTAAAGCTTATGACCCAGATAATTTGCTTCCAGAGGGCCACCCTCTTCATAAACAAAATGATCTAGGAATAACCTGTGCATTGATTCCTCGAGAAACTAAAGGCCTGAGTATTGGCACAAGACACAAACCAATTGGTGAGCCATTTCAAAATGGTCCAATCTTTGGAAAGGATGTATTTATACCAATGGATTGGGTCATTGGAGGAGATAAAATGCTTGGACATGGCTGGAGGATGCTTATGGAGTGTCTCAGTGTTGGAAGAGGGATTTCACTTCCAGTAACAGGTGCTTCAGCAACCCAAGCAATGCTCCTAACTACTAGCACTTACTCTCAAACACGCGAGCAATTTGGAATACCCATTTCAAAAATGGAAGGAATACAGGAAAAACTTTCGAATCTTGCTAGCAATGCATTTAGAGCTACCGCAAATATAAATCTTTCGACATGGGCTCTTGATGCAGGGCACAGGCCTTCAATTATTTCAGCCATAGTGAAGTACAGAAATACACAGTTACTTCAAAGCTCATCAATCGATGCGATGGATGTTCATGGAGGTAGAGCGGTTATGGAGGGAAAGAGAAATTATGTATCAAAAGTTTATTCTGGCGCACCCGTTGCAATAACTGTAGAGGGAGCAAATATTCTAACAAGAAGTCTGATGATTTTCGGTCAAGGACTAATTAGATGCCATAAAACAATGCTTGATGAACTGAGAGCACTTCATGATGAAAGCAAAGATTCAATCAATAAGTTTGATAAGGCTCTTGTGACTCATGTGGGCAGCTTTATTAACAATATGGCTAGAGCCATTTTGTTTTCTTGGACGCGTGGACGTCTAGCCAAACCTTATGGAGACCATACTACCAAAGTTTATTATCGAAATCTTTCAGTTTTGTCAGCTAAGTTCGCTTGTTTGACAGATATTGCTTCATTGCTTCTAGGAGGTGCGCTTAAGAGAAAGGAAATGATATCTGGAAGATTTGCAGATTCGATTTCAGCAATGTATGAAATTAGTTCTTGTATAAAACTTTATGAAGAGAAGTTTCAGGATGATGAAAATGCAAAGAATCTTCTTAAAGTTTCAGTCTTAACTCTTATTAAAGAGGCAGATACATCGATGCTTCAAAATATCGAAAGCATGCCAATCAATAGAGTTGCGAAATGGATCTTGAGATTTTTATTTTTCCCAATCTCTGTAACAACTTCTAAAATTGATGACAAGTTAATTATTAATACTTG
>JAOMCO010000042.1 GCA_028345055.1 Candidatus Thioglobus sp.
ACAAATCACTTCACCCTGTTGAAAATTTATTGTTTCATTAATCCCCTCGAAAGGTTCAGCCCTTGAGGTTATAACAATTACTATCAAATCACCTCTAGAACTGGTTAAAGAAATAGAAATATCATCATCAGTTTCTAAGGGATTGCTAAATGCAACCTGAATATCCCATTTATCTGGTAATTTTGTCCATGACAATATGTGTACTCCAAGATCTATCCAATGACCAACATTACCACAAATTCTAGTGCCTTCATTTTTGTCTCTGTACCAATGGTGAGGAGGCAGTTTATGCGCACTTACAAAACAATTTAGCGTAATAGGCATATCAAAATTACTTAATACTTGAGTTTTTAAATCTAGAATGGCCTTAGAAAATGGCCTATTGTAGCCAGCATATATTGGTTTTTTTGCACTATTAGCACATCTTATAAGTCTAGATAATTGCTGCCTATTTACTACAATTGGTTTTTCAAGATATACAATTTTATCTTTAGATAGAGCTTCAATTGCATAATCTGCATGGGATGCATGATTAGATGCTATATATACGTACTTTACATCTTTATTATCAAAAATAGATTTGCTATCTAATGAATGATGATTTATTTTATAAAAATCAGCGAAAGTATCTGCAGCTTGTGTATCTATATCATAGCAATCCAAAAACCTATTTCCATAGTTACTTAAAATAACATGTCCTAAAGTGGAATATGTAAACTGACCACAACCTATAACACCTATATCAGGGTTTTTCTTTTTTCTTCTAAGAAAAATTGTCAAAAATTTAAGTTTTCCTCTTGATCTTCCAGCTACTTTAAATAATGTTTTATTAACTCCGTATATTATAAAAAATCTAAATATTTTTAATATTGTTATTCTTTGAAAATATTTAAAATTATTTAAATATTTCATCTGTATTCAGTAATTACAATAATTGTGCTTTTTTTTGTATCCAAAGCACCTGATAATTTTTTAATAGGAATAAGTTCAATACAATCTGGCATGGTGAATTAATATACCTTAAATCATTTTATTACCTTTAATTGTTTGTTAATTAGATCCGTAGAGACTAATTATATAAGACTTAACTCAAATCATGCAAAGATGAAAGATTGAATTTGGTTGATTATATAATTATATTAACTTAGATATTATTCATTGGCACTTATATAATTAAGATCAGTTATATAAACAAGTAAAAATTATATGAGAAAAATATTAATAGTCTTTGGTACTCGTCCTGAGGCAATTAAAATGGCACCTTTGATTCGAACACTTAGTCATAAATTCAATGTCAAGGTATGTGTAACAGCTCAGCATCGTGAAATGCTAGATCAGGTTTTAGATTTGTTCGATATTGTTCCTGATTATGATCTTAATATCATGAAGCCAAAGCAAGATCTATTAGATGTTACTTGTAATGTTTTAAATGGCATGAAAAAAGTCATTACTAAAGATTGTCCAGATATTATTTTGGTTCATGGAGATACAACCACTACCATAGCAACTTCTCTTGCTTCTTTCTATCTAAAGGTACCTGTTGGGCATGTTGAAGCTGGATTAAGAACTTACAATTTAGAATCTCCTTTTCCAGAGGAACTTAACCGTCAAGTAACAACAAAAATTGCAAAATTTCATTTTGCTCCAACGGAAAATGCTCGTCAAAACTTATTAAATGAACAAATTGCTGAAAGTAAAATTTATGTAACAGGAAATACAGTGATTGACTCGCTATTGCAAATGGTGGGCAAGGCAAGGCTATCAAATTTCCCAGATGTAACTTTAGAAAGTATGCTCTTCCTTCAAAGTAAAGAAGGTTGTATGCCGCGTATCATATTGGTAACTGGCCATCGCCGTGAAAACTTTGGACAGGGTTTTGAAGAAATTTGCCAAGCATTGCTGGAAATAGCAATTAATAATCCTGACGTTCAGATTGTTTATCCTGTTCATTTAAATCCTAATATATGTGAACCTGTTAATAGAATTCTATCTAATATTGAAAATGTTTATCTTATTGAGCCAATGGAGTATTTGTTCTTTATTAAACTAATGGATATTTCTTATTTGATTCTTACTGATAGTGGAGGTATTCAAGAAGAGGCGCCTAGTTTAGGAAAGCCAGTTTTGGTAATGAGGAATACAACAGAACGTCCAGAAGCATTGGCTGCAGGGACAATAAAATTGGTCGGGACATCAAAAAATAAAATTGTACAAATGGTTGATCGATTACTAACCGACAAGGATGAATATCAAAAAATGTCAATTGCACATAATCCCTATGGAGATGGGTTTTCTAGTGAAGCTATTTGCAAGGTTTTAGAAGGGGTTGAATTTTGATTGTATCAGTTATAGGTCTTGGCTATATTGGTCTGCCTACTGCCGCAGTATTGGCTTCTAATGGCTTAACAGTAATTGGTGTTGATGTGAATCAGAACAAGGTTGATATTATCAACCAAGGTAAAACTTATACTGTCGAGCCTGAGTTGGATATCCTGGTCCAAACTACTGTGCAATCTGGATTTTTAAAAGCAACTACCAACCCTGTAAAAGCTTCTGTATTTATGGTTGCAGTTCCAACGCCATTTATAGGTGATCATGAACCTGATTTAAGTTATATTGAATCTGCAGTCAAAGCTATTGCTCCAGTTCTTGAAAAAGGAAATTTAGTTATTTTGGAGTCTACATCCCCTGTTGGAGCAACTGAGATGGCGATAGAATGGATGAAAGAAGAGAGGCCTGATTTATCTTTTCCTGAATTTTGCAATAATACTGAAAAATATGACATTGCAGTAGCACACTGCCCAGAGAGAGTATTGCCAGGGCGTATAATTCATGAACTAATAAATAATGATAGAATAATTGGCGGAGTAACAACCAAATGTGGAGAAAAGGCTCGTGATCTTTATAATGTATTTGTTGAGGCACACTGCTTGATAACTGATTGTCGAACAGCAGAACTGAGTAAATTGGTTGAAAATTCTTTCCGTGATGTGAATATTGCGTTTGCGAATGAACTATCTTTAATTTGTGATAAATTGGATATTAACGTTTGGGAAATGATTAAGCTTTCTAATCACCATCCAAGGGTTAATATTCTTCAACCTGGCCCTGGTGTAGGTGGACACTGTATAGCAGTTGATCCTTGGTTTATTGTTAATTCTGCGCCTACTGAATCAAAATTAATACATACTGCTAGATTGGTTAATGACAGAAAACCAGATTTTATTCTGGAAAAAATTAACCAATCAGTCAAGGTAATTGCTAAAAAAAAATCAGAAATTAAAATTGCTTGCTTTGGATTGACCTTCAAACCTGATATTGATGATTTGAGGGAAAGTCCTGCATTGCATATTGCAAAGCTCGTAAATTTAATGAAATTTAATGAAGTTTTGGTTGTTGAGCCAAATATCAGTCAACTACCTAAAGGATTTAATATGAATAGTACAAAATTAAGTTCAATTGAGAAAACACTAAAAATTGCTGATATAGTTGTATTGCTAGTTGATCATAGAGAATTTAAATCTATAGATTTAAGCCTTTTGTCAGGCAAACAGATAGTTGATACTCGTGGTATCTGGTCTTGAAAATTGTTTTTTTTACATTTTATTATCCCCCAGACCTTTCTGCAGGATCGTTTCGTTCAGTAGCCTTAGCTCAAGCTCTATCAAGAAAAATAGATAGTAATGATGAGTTGCATGTTATTACTACACATCCAAATCGATATGCAAGTTATAGGGAGGCAGCAAATAATATTGAGCTTGATGGCAACATTACGATTCACCGTATTTTAGCTCCTAGTCATAGAAGTGGCATGTTGTCCCAAACCCG
>JAOMCO010000043.1 GCA_028345055.1 Candidatus Thioglobus sp.
ATATTGAGTTTTTTCCTTATCCTCTCTAAGTCATTGACTAATGCTTCTAAGCTATATGGAAGCTCTCCCTTTTGAGAATCACCGTGGCCCCTCAAATCATAACTTATACAAGTAAAATCATTCTGTAAAAGCTCACATACTCTGTCCCAGGCAGTTTTTCGCGCACCAATGCCATGAATAAAGACGATTGCTGGACCGGACCCACAAATTGAATAACTACAATTTATACTGTTCATAAATTTAAAACTATGAGGTTTAACTTATTAATTATTTTGAAAAATGAGAAACAACTCTTTCTGCAAAATTTTGGATTGAATTCATTGTATCTTTATGACTCGCACCAAAATTCATATTAAGAATGATTCGATCAATTCCAGCCTCATGATAGGGACTTAATTTATCAATCATTTCCTCTGTTGAGCATATCAATAGACTTTCCTCTAGCTCCTCAATGGTCTGTTTTCTGGGTAGAATTTCAATCATTCCATTGTTTACGATGCCTGGGCCAGTAAAAACATTGTCAAACCTGGAGTAATATTCATAGGCAATTTCAATTTTTTCCTTTCGATCTGTCTCATTTTTTGCGACATAAGCCACTCTAGAGAGAGATAAAGTCAAATCTTTACCATCATCACCCAGTTCTGCTTTTGCCCTTGAAAAGCCATCAACCTGATCAAGCATAAGCTGATGATCTCCAGACAAAGGAGTTGTCATGATATGAAAGCCTTTTTTTGTACTGGCATAAATTCCCTCTGGATCAAGAGCAGCCATCATAATTTTAGGAGCATTATTATTTATTGGGCGAGGCATAATTGTCAACGGCTCAAAGTTATAATACTGTCCCTTCCATGACACCTCTTCCTCAGAGAGAAGAGCTTTTAAAACATCAAGAGACTCATTAAATTTATCCCTACTGTCCTCGAGTGGTGAGTCTAATCGAGCCATTTCGTAGGCAAAAGCTCCTCTACCTACGCCCAATATAAGCCGGTCATTTGTAAAAATCTGAGTAGCAATAATCTCCCCTGCAAAAACCCTCATATCATGAAGAGGAAGAACTGCAACGGAGGTAATTATCTTGATATTTTTTGTTGCTTCAGCAATTTTTACAGCAAAATGAAGCGGAGCAGGCATCATCAAAATGTTGATTAAATGGTGTTCAGTGAGGCCAACACTATCATAACCTCCTTGATCACTTAAAACTGCTTGCTCAAACATGTCATTATAGAGTCTCTGGCCAGTGTACTCTTTAACCCTTAAATACGCTGATAATTGTTGGCAAAAATTCATAAATTAAGACCTAAATAAAACTACAAATATGACTTAGTAACTTAATTTGAATTGTAAACAATTTTTAGAACTTAAAAAAGATTTTTATTTTGAATAATGAAGTGCAATCTTAGCGGCTAAAGCTGCATTATTTTGAATTAATTTAATATTTGCTTCTAAGCTCTTACCTTGAGTTATTTCGTTAACCTTGGATAGCAAATAAGGAGTAATCTCTTTTCCAGTAATGTTTTCATTATCTGCATCAATGATTGCTTGCCTGATTGCCTCATCCATAATACTAGTCTCAAGCTCAAAAGCAATTGGAATTGGATTTGCAACAAGAACACCGCCATCAATTAATAAATTCCACTTGGTTTTAAGAATTTCAGCAATCTCTAGCGCTGAGTCAATTTTATAATCAACATCAAAGCCAGACTCAGATGAGTAAAAAGCTGGAAGCTCTGAGGTTTTGTATCCAATGACTGGAACACCTTTTGTCTCTAGATACTGAAGTGTTAGGCCTATATCTAGAATCGCCTTAGGGCCAGCACAAACAACGCAAACATTAGTCTTTGCAAGCTCCTCAAGATCAGCAGAAATATCCATACTATTTTCAGCCCCTCTATGAACACCCCCGATACCTCCAGTTGCAAAAATAGCTATCCTAGCAAGGCTTGCAATAATCATTGTAGAGGCAACTGTAGTAGATCCTGATAGCTTTTGAGCTATGGTAATAGGAAGATCCCTCCTAGATACTTTTTTGACCTCCTCATTCGTTGCTAAAAACTCTATTTCTTTATTTGTAAGACCCACCTTTAACCGTCCATTAATTATAGCTATTGTCGCTGGGATAGCTTTATTAGAGCGAACAGTCTCTTCAACCATAAAGGCAGTTTCAACATTTTTAGGGTATGGCATTCCATGAGAGATAATAGTCGACTCTAGAGCGACAATGGGCTCCTTATTTTCAATTGCATTCTCCACTTCAGGGTGAATATCTATAAAGTCATTAAGTTTCATGGCTTTTCTTCCTTTAATAATAATTTAACTCGCTCTTCTGACATGTCATCGCTAATTGTGTTTAGACTTCTAAGTGCAATAACTGCTGCTGCTGAGGCAAACTCGGCAGACTCTTTGATGCTTTTGAGCTTTAGAAAACCATAGACCACTCCTGCAGTAAAAGCATCTCCAGCTCCATTAGCGCTAATTACATCAGCGCCTTCAAATAAATATTGGCCATAGTCATTACCATCATAATAAAAAACACCTTCACTTCCCAATGTAATAAATACCTGCTTACAGCCCATATTAAAAATAATCTTTGCAGACTTTAGCATACTATCCTTATCTATTATCTTGAGTCCTGAGATAAGCTCAGCCTCAAGCCTGTTAGGTTTGACTGTATGAAATCTGCCAATCAATTTAATTATTTTAGAGGTTTTAGCGTATGAAACAGGATCTAAAAATAATGGTATTTTGCTATATTTATTGGTGATATATTCAATCACTAGGATCGGAATATTTGCATCAACTATGATGACACTACTCTTAGATATGACTTCATCCCAATTATCAATATCTTGTATAGTCATTTCATCAATAATTCGCATGTCTGATATTGAAACCAACATGTCATTATTATCATCCAGCAAAGATAGATACTGGCTTGTTGGCAAGTGATTATCTTTTTTTAGAAGAGATGTATCAACACCAGATTTTTCAGATTTTTCAATAACAAATTCTCCCAATGGATCAGCTCCGACATAGGAGAGTATTTTTGAATGGATATTGAGTTTAGCAATATTTTCAGCAATATTCCTTCCGACACCTCCTGCTGACATAGCTATCTCACCAGGGTTTGAGTCATTGAATACAAGCGGCCGATCTGAAGAGCCCTGAAGATCAATATTCAAGCCACCAATGACACAAACAAAAGGCTTTACTGATGTATTTAGCATTAAGCAGAAGAATTTTAAATTGAATATATTATCTCATTTTTTGAGAGCATAATTTATTACAAAAAATTTTATAAATTACTCTATTAAATGTGCATGAATTAACTAAAATTATGTCGCAATGAATAATGTATTTATAGCCCTTGGTAATCAACTTTTTGAGCCTGAAACTCTAAAAAAAATGGGTTGTGAGCATGTCTTTATGTCAGAAGATTTTCAACTCTGTCGATATGAGAGATACCATAAGCTTAAGCTCTATCTTTTTCTAACTGCAATGAGAGAGTATAGAGATGAGCT
>JAOMCO010000044.1 GCA_028345055.1 Candidatus Thioglobus sp.
TTTCCTACAGACTTACCATAACACCAGAAAAGGTAACGAATTTAAACGACACTCTTATTGAACTTGAAATAAATGAATATATTAATTCAAAAGACATAGAGAACTTTAATAAAAATTTAAAGCGCTATAAGAAATTTCATAATATACCAATCAAATTTAATCTTTCAGAATCTTTAGCAGCAGCATTTTTAGTTGATAATCAAATGCCTGGAGTTGAAGTTGAGCCATACTTTCATCGGGTATACCCATATGGCGAATCGAGCTCACATGTAATTGGTTATGTTTCTTCAATGAGCAAGGAGGATAAAAGTAAATACGACAAAAAGAACTATGAAGGAACTTCTTTTGTAGGGAAGATTGGTATTGAAAAGCAATATGAAAACTTACTCCATGGTAAGTCAGGTGTCAAACAAATTGAAAGAAATGTTGCTGGAAGAGTTGTTGACTCTAAGATAATTATCCCTTCAATACCTGGTCAAGATTTATACCTAAATATTGATATTGATCTTCAGTTGAAAGCAGAATCGCTTCTAAGCAATACTAGGGGAGTTATTGCTCTAATTGATGTCAATGATGGATCTGTTTTAAGCCTAGCAAGCACTCCCTCTTTTAATCCAAACTGGTTTGTTAATGGAATTTCATTGAAACGCTACAAAGAACTTCAAGATAATCAAGACTTACCACTTTTTGATCGAAGCACAAAAGGTCTTTATCCCCCAGGTTCAACCATTAAACCTATGGTCGCACTGGCTGGACTTGAGCAAAAAAATATCACCATAAAGCACTCAGTTTTTTGTCCTGGATTCTATAAGCTTACTGATTATTCTCGAAAATTTAATGACTGGAAGAGAACTGGTCATGGTCGTGTTGATACAATTGAATCGATTGCTCAGTCATGTGATGTATTTTTTTATGACCTCGCCTATAGAATGGGGATTGATCAAATTCATAACAGCCTCTCTTACTTTCAATTTGGGAATAAGACAGGCATTGACCTTCCAGGAGAATTGGGAGGAATACTTCCTTCAAGAGAATGGAAAAAAATTAATAAAGATGAACCTTGGTATAGGGGTGAAACACTCATTACTGGTATTGGTCAAGGATTTATGACAGCTAGTCCAATTCAGTTAGCATTGGCAACTGGCGCAATAGCTAACAAAGGCAATCTTCAAACTCCAAGAGTTTTAATGCACTCTCAATCAAAAAATGGTGAGTCGTATCTTGAATCAATTCCTAAATCAAAGCAAATACCCATTAAAGATATTAATAACTGGGAACTTATCATTGAGGCAATGAAACAGACTATTTATGGAAAATTAGGAACAGCAAAAAGGTTAAACAATAAACTCAACTATACTCTTGCTGGAAAAACTGGAACTGCCCAGGTATTTGGATTAGATCCTGAAGAAGAATATATTGCTGATAATATAGATGAAAAGCTAAGAGACCATGCACTTTTTACTGCTTTTGCACCAATAAATAATCCTCAGGTTGCTATCGCAGTCATTGTCGAAAATGCTGGAAGTGGAAGTTCAAAAGCTGCTCCATTAGCTAGAGAACTCTTAGATGAATACTTTAGCATTAATCCAATTGAAACTAAAAAAATAAATGAAGTAGATTATTAAATTTGAAGTGCAAGAAAGTTCTTTCTGAAACTTTCAAAGGTATTTCCTTTTATAGCTTCTCTTATGTTCTTCATTAAGTCTTGATAGAAGAATAGATTATGAAATGTATTAAGCCTAGAACCTAAAATTTCATTTGTTTTTTGTAGATGATGTAGATAGGATCTTGAATAATTTTGACAGGTTGAGCAACTGCAATTGGGATCTAAAGGTCCAGTATCTTTTTTGTATTTTGCATTACGAATTTTTACTACGCCTTCTGACGTAAATAGATAACCATTTCTTGCATTTCGAGTTGGCATCACACAATCAAACATATCAACTCCCATTGCAACACCTTCAACTAGGTCGAATGGCGTTCCTACACCCATTAAGTACCTTGGTTTTTCTGAAGGCATATACTCAGGCAAGTAATTCAATACCTCCATCATTTCCTCTTTTGGCTCTCCAACTGAAAGTCCACCAATTGCATAACCATTAAAACCCATCTCAATTAGTGACTCAGCAGACTGGAGCCTCAAATCTTTATGCATACCCCCTTGAATTATTCCAAATAGGGCATTCTTATTATTAAGCTTTTGATGCTCAGATAAAGAGCGCTTTGCCCATCTCAGTGATAGCTGCATGGACTGATCAACAACATTTTTATCAGCTGGATAAGCTGTGCAATCATCAAATATCATAACTATATCCGAGCCCAGCTTTTTTTGAATTTGCATTGACTCTTCTGGCCCCATAAAAATTGTTGAACCATCTTTTGGTGAGCGAAATGAAACACCCTTTTCAGTAATTTTGCGCATTTTCCCAAGACTGAATACCTGAAAACCTCCAGAGTCAGTTAAGATTGGTCCATGCCAATTCATAAAGTCATGGAGATCTCCATGGGCTGCGATAACTGGAGTAGAAGGGGTAATTGATAAATGAAAGGTATTTCCTAAAATGATTTCAGCGCCTAACTCCTTTATCTCTTCAACTGTCATTGCTTTGACAGTACCATATGTGCCAACTGGCATGAAAGCAGGAGTATTAACATTTCCCCTATCAAAATTTAGCTTTCCAAGTCGTGCCTTACCATCATTATTTAATAGTTTGAATTTCATATATAAGTTTATTCAAGATCCTTAAAAAGCTTGATTTATTTGATCAAGATTAAATCCTCTTGATTGTAAAAACCTTTTTTGCTTTGCTGTCTCTTTATAATCGAGTGATATCTGGTTACCAAATTTTTTTTGCCTAATTTCTTTAGCCAAAACAAACCAATCAAATGCTGACAAATCAAAGGTATTTATACCTTTCATTTTGAGCTCAGAAACAATTCTAACTGGACCTTTACCTTGATTGAAGCGCATCAATATAAAATCTTCAGCGAAACGCTCATCACTTTGATAATTCTGCTTAACTAATTTTGATATTGAGTCATTAATAATATCAACACCGAAGCCATTAACTTGCAGTTTTTGAAATAACTCTAACTTAGAGTGCTCGCGCCTCATTAACATTTTCATTGCAGCAGAATAACACTTACTCTCCTGCGTCAGATTCTTCATGATCGCTACTCATAAGTTTTTCACGAATTTTTTCTTCAAGTACTTGACTCATATCTGAATGCTCTTTTAGATGCTCTCGAGCATTATCCTTACCCTGGCCAATCCTCTCTCCATCAACGCTATACCAAGCACCCGCCTTTTCAACAAATCCAAGCTCAAC
>JAOMCO010000045.1 GCA_028345055.1 Candidatus Thioglobus sp.
TTACCGACAAGTTTCGCTTCTTTTGAAGCGACCACCAGGACGTGAGGCCTACCCAGGTGATGTTTTCTACCTTCACTCTCGTCTTCTCGAGAGGGCTTCAAGAGTAAATGCTGACTATGTTGAGCAGGTTACTAATGGAGAGGTTAAGGGAAAGACGGGCTCACTAACTGCACTTCCAATTATTGAAACGCAAGCGGGAGATGTTTCGGCTTTTGTTCCAACGAATGTAATATCAATTACTGATGGCCAAATTTTCCTTGAAACAGATTTATTTAACTCTGGAATTCGACCTGCGATTAATGCCGGTTTATCAGTATCTCGTGTTGGCGGTGCTGCACAAACTAAGGCGATTAAAAAACTTGGCGGTGGTATTCGTCTTGACTTAGCGCAATATCGTGAACTTGCAGCATTTGCTCAGTTTGCCTCAGATCTTGATGCTGAAACGAAAGCTCAGATTGATAGAGGACAGCGTGTTACAGAACTTATGAAACAGGGGCAGTATTCACCTTTAAATGTGGCTGAAACTGCAACATCATTATTTGCTGCTAATAGCGGCGCATTGGATGATATTGATGCTAATAAGGTAGTTGCATTTGAGGCCGCCCTATTGGCTTACATGAATACAAGTCAGACTGCCTTAATGGATACCATTAATGAGTCTGGTGACTACAATGATGATATTGCTGCAAAGCTTCAAGCTGCGATTGATGATTTTAAAGCTAACAATACTTGGTAGATAACTATGGCAGTTGGTAAGGAAATTAGAACGCAAATCGCGAGTATTCAAAATACTCAGAAGATTACTTCAGCTATGGAGATGGTTGCAGCCTCTAAAATGAAAAAGGCGCAAGATAGAATGCAAGCATCACGACCATACTCTGAAAAAATTCTTAATGTGATTGGTCACCTTACGCATGCTAACTCTGAGTTTAAGCACCCCTACATGACTGCTTCAAAGGAAATCAAGAAGGTAGGTATCATCATCATCTCTAGTGATAGAGGACTATGTGGCGGTTTAAATACTAATTTATTTAGGAGTTTATTGAAAGACATTGCAAATTGGCAATCGAATAAGGTTGACATAGAGCTTTGTACGATTGGGAAAAAGGCAACATCCTTTTTCAAAAATACAGGCCTTCAAATTAATTCAGTTTTAACTGATCTTGGTGATAATCCTAATTTTGATGAGTTGTTAGGAACAATAAAAGTCATGTTGGATAAATATGATTCAGGCGATATTGATCAAATTATGATTGCCTACAATCGTTTTGCCAACACCATGACTCAAGTGCCGACAGTGAAACAAATCGTTCCAATGGAGATCACAGAGGAGAAAAGCATGGATCATCATTGGGATTATATTTATGAGCCAGATGCTGAGAAAGCTCTTGGGGCTTTATTGGTTAGATATATTGAAGCATTGGTCTATCAAGGTATAGTTGAAAACAATGCATGCGAACAATCTTCAAGAATGATTGCAATGCATAGTGCAACAGATAATGCTGGAGATATGATTAAAGAGTTGGGATTGATTTATAACAAGGCAAGACAGGCTGCAATTACTCAGGAGATATCTGAAATAGTTGCTGGTGCTGCTGCTGTTTAAAGTTTACAAAATAGGAAAAGCAAATGAGTATAGGTAAAATTACACAAATTATTGGCGCGGTAATCGATGTCGAATTTCCATCAGACGCAATACCAAAAGTTTATAACGCTCTGAATGTTACTAAAACAAATCTTACCCTTGAGGTACAGCAACAGCTTGGTGATAATGTTGTGAGAGCAATCGCTATGGGAGGATCTGAAGGCCTTCAACGTGGTCTTGAGGTAACAGATACTGGTAAGGCTATTGTTGTCCCAGTTGGAACTAAAACACTTGGAAGAATTATGAATGTCCTTGGTGAGCCAATCGATAATGCTGGTGAAATTGGACAAGAGACTGATTGGGAAATTCATAGAGCTGCCCCATCATATGATGAGCTTGCTCCAGCTGCAGAATTGCTTGAAACTGGTATTAAGGTGATTGATTTGGTCTGTCCATTTGCTAAAGGCGGTAAAGTCGGATTATTTGGCGGAGCTGGCGTAGGAAAGACTGTCAACATGATGGAGTTGATTCGAAACATTGCAATTGAACACTCGGGTTATTCAGTATTTGCAGGAGTTGGTGAGAGAACCCGTGAAGGAAATGATTTTTATCACGAAATGAAGGAATCTAATGTCCTAGATAAGGTGTCATTGGTTTATGGTCAGATGAATGAGCCCCCAGGAAATAGACTTCGTGTAGCATTAACTGGGCTTACAATGGCTGAATATTTCCGAGATGAAGGAAGAGATGTACTTCTCTTTATTGACAATATCTATAGATATACGCTTGCTGGTACAGAGGTATCTGCACTCTTGGGGCGTATGCCATCTGCGGTTGGATACCAACCAACCCTTGCTTCAGAAATGGGAGCTCTTCAAGAAAGAATTACTTCAACTAAGACAGGCTCTATTACATCAATTCAAGCAGTATATGTTCCTGCTGATGACTTAACAGACCCATCACCAGCAACTACATTTGCTCACTTGGATGCGACGGTAGTGCTTTCACGACAGGTAGCAGAGCTTGGGATTTATCCAGCGGTTGATCCGCTAGACTCTACTTCTAGACAACTAGACCCATTAATTGTTGGTCAAGAGCATTATGATGTTGCTCGCGGCGTTCAAGGTGTTCTTCAGCGCTATAAAGAGTTAAAAGATATTATTGCAATTCTTGGTATGGATGAATTATCTGAAGAGGATAAGCAGACTGTATCTCGTGCTCGTAAAATTCAAAAATTCTTATCACAGCCTTTCTTTGTGGCAGAAGTTTTCACAGGTTCTCCTGGTAAATACGTTTCTTTGAAGGAAACTATTTCTGGATTTAAAGCAATTCTAGACGGAGAGCATGATGCTATTCCTGAGCAGGCTTTTTACATGACAGGATCAATCGATGAAGTTAAAGAAAAGGCATCGGAGAACGCATAAATGTCAGTAATCCATGTTGATGTAGTTAGTGCAACTGAGGAAATATACTCAGGAGAAGCAAAGTGTGTCTTTGCCCCTGCAACTATGGGTGAGATTGGAGTTTATCCAATGCATGTCCCAT
>JAOMCO010000046.1 GCA_028345055.1 Candidatus Thioglobus sp.
AAAGACATTGATCCAAAATCGGCTGACCGAATTCACCCTAATGACTCCCAAAGGATAATGAGGGCACTTGAGGTTTATGATCTTTCAGGGAAGACTTTAAGTTACTTACAGGGTAAAAAAAATCACAAGAAACTCAATGCTCAAATTAAGAAAATTATCCTTATGCCAAAAAGATCAGAGCTTCACGAAAGGATTGAGGAGCGCTTTATTGATATGATTAAAAATGGCTTTTTAGATGAAGTAGAAGGACTTAAAAATAATAAAAAACTAAATCTTGATTTAGCATCAATGAGGTGTGTTGGTTATAGGCAAGTTTGGAATGATTTCAATTATCTCTGCAATATCTTTAGCAATAATTGGATCTATTGAGCTTCTTCTTCGAATTGAGTCGGCAAGTGTTGAGGAGCTTATAGTATTTATTGGCGCTTCATTTGCTGAATAAATATTTAGGAGTATTAGAGCATCAACTTTAGATAAACTGCTAACAAATTCGTTAAAAAGGTCTCTTGTTCTTGAGTATCTATGCGGTTGGAAAATAACAATAAGCCTTTTCTCAGGAAAAGTATTTTTTAAAGAGCTAAATACCTCAGAGATCTCATTTGGATGATGCCCATAATCATCAAATAAAGGAATATTATGATTATTGATTTTAAGTTCATGATGATAATCAAGCCTTCTAGAAACCCCACTAAAATTAGTTAAAGCCTTTTGAATATCTTTAATATTAATATCAAGTTCTATTGCTATGCTTATTGCTGCAAGTGCATTTAAAATATTATGTTTACCAATTAAATTTAAAGAAACTGGGAAGTTTTTTTGATATTTATGACAACTTACATCAAATTTCATTTTCATTTTATCTTGTGAAATATTTGAGGCTTTAACATCAGCCTCTCTGCTAAAGCCATAACTAAGGACTGGCCTATGAATTTTCTTTAGAATATCTTGGACGCCTTTATCATCAATACAGGCAACACAGATTCCATAAAATGGAAGATTTGAGGTAAAGCTAATAAAAGCTTCTGTCAATTTGGCATAATTATGGCTATAGGTTGACATATGATCTTCGTCTATATTGGTTATAACGCTTAACATTGGCTGAAGATGAAGAAATGAGGCATCACTCTCATCCGCCTCGGCAATCAGATAGTCACTATTGCCTAATTTTGCGTTCATTCCAGTTGCATTAATAATCCCACCAATGATATAGGTTGGATCAAGTTTTGCTTCGCTCATAATGTCAACAATGAGACTTGTTGTAGTTGTTTTACCATGAGTTCCTGATACTGCAATTCCAAATCGAAACCGCATTAATTCACCTAACATTTCTGCTCTAGGCACTATTAATAATTTTTGATATCTAGCCTCTTGAAGCTCAGGATTATTTTTGTTAATTGCTGAGGAAACAACGACTGCCTGTTTACCCGATACATTTTCTGCTTTTTGAGAATAGTTGATAGTGCAGCCAAGTTTTTCAAGTTTTTTTGTTGCATCAGTAGATTGAATATCAGATCCTGAGATCTCATAACCGAGATTAACAAGAACTTCAGCAATGCCGCTCATACCTGAGCCACCAATACCAATAAAGTGAATTTTGTTAATTTTTGAACGAGTAGGGTTGTTTATTAAAGTCATGATTTAATAACTGTAATTATGGTGATAGCCTGAATCCCTTCGCCTCTTCCAAAGGCTGTTAGGTTTTCTCCAGTAGTTGCGGTAATTCCAATATCAGAGATATTTATTTTACAAATATTAGCAATATTTTCTTTCATTGAATCTATGTATTTATAAATTTTTGGAGTTTGACACTCAATAGCAATTGCTAGGTGATTAATTTTCCATTCCTCCAAATCATTGAGAGCAAGATTCAAATATGCACTGCTATCTTTTTGGCCATTTGTTGCAAGTTTATCTGCAACTTCACCTAGAATATTTTTGCCAGTTATGCTGGATATTGAATTAGTTATAGAGTGAAAAATTACATCAGCATCACTATTTCCTTTTAATCCAAATGGATGTTCAAATTTAATACCAGCTAGTATTAAAGGTTTTCCTGTTTCCTTTTCAAATGGATGAGAGTCTTGACCAATACCAGTTTTAATATTCATGATTCCCTTAAGAGATAGTTAGCTAAGCTGATATCCTCTTGAGTGGTAATTTTGATATTACTCGATGAGCCATTAACAATTTTAATTGAATATCCAAGAAATTCTATTGCTTCAGATTCATCTGTTATATGCATATTGAGTTCAATTACTTTTTCAATTGCCTTTTTTAAAATACCAAATCTAAACATTTGAGGTGTCTGAGCTAAGTGAAGTCTTGTTCTATCAATTGTTGATACTAATCCATCAGTATCTTTTTGTTTAAGCGTATCAAAAACTTTTGTGCTAAGAATACCTCCAGCATCATCATCTGAGACTTCCTCAATAAGCTTATCAATATCATTCTTCTTAATGCAAGGTCTTACAGAGTCATGCACCAAGATCCAATCATTGGGCTTTGCAATTTCATTAAGAGAATTTAAAGCATTGAGCACAGAGTGAAATCTTTCTTTGCCTCCATTAACAATAGATATTAGTTTTGAATGAGATGAATATATGGAAGATTTAAAGTGAGTATCTTTTTTATCAACAGCAATAACAAATCCTGAAATTGATTCGATTTCTAAAAGAACCTGAAGGCACTGATCAATAATTGTCAAACCATTTTCTAGATTTAAGTATTGTTTTGGAATATCAGAATTCATTCTTTGACCAATACCACTGGCAGGGATGACTAGAAAATAATTATCTTTTTTCATATTTGTAATAAAATTCTCATGCCATTTGGCTTATTTAACACAATTATAATGTAGCCCCATCATTTTCTGTTAAAGCTTCTGTTTCAGCTATCTTATTTACCTTAAAAAAATATTCACCCTCTTTAATTAATCCAAATTTGAATCTTGCTTTAGATTCAATTAAATTTAAATTTTCTTCAGTATAACTCTCGATCTTAGTCTCAAGAATCTTATTCTCATTTGCTAAATTAGCATTATTTAGTCTAATCTTATCGATTGATTTCTCTCTTTCA
>JAOMCO010000047.1 GCA_028345055.1 Candidatus Thioglobus sp.
TGGAGAAATAGCAGGACATTCTGTTGCAGCATTGAGTATCCCGATAAATAGAAAATTTACCAGGAATGCCTTTAAAATATTAAGGATAAATTTCATGATGCTATTGTACTATAACTGTGAAATAAATTACTGAAATGCAAAATCAAAATCTCAAAATTAAATTAAAAAATTTAACAAAGGAATCTGGTGTCTATAAGATGCTTGATAAATCTGGAAATGTCATTTATGTGGGCAAGGCAAAAAACTTAAAAAATCGCGTTTCAAGTTACTTTAAAAAATCGTCTCAGGATGAAAAAACACAGTTGCTCCAAAAAAATATCCATGACTTTTCAATTACTCTAACCAAAACTGAAACCCAGGCACTTCTCCTTGAGAATGACCTCATTAAGCAGTACAAGCCTAAATACAATATTCTGCTTAAAGACTCTAAGAGTTATCCTTATATTTATATCAGTAATGATACTCATCCAAGACTTGGAATGTATAGAGGAAAGAAGAACAAGGACTTCCATTACTTTGGTCCTTACCCATCTAAGTATGCAGCAAGGGATGCCCTTGTTCTTTTAAAAAAAATTTTCAAAGTAAGGCAATGTAATAACAGTTTTTACAGAGCACGCTCGCGTCCATGCTTGGAATATCAAATTGGTCTTTGCAGTGCTCCATGTGTTGGAAAAATTTCAGATGAAAGGTACGAGCAAGATGTCAAACTGGTCAGTCTTTTTTTGAATGGAAAATCAACAAAGCTTCTCAATGAAGTCTCAAAAAAAATGAAGACTGCTTCGAGTGACTTAGATTTTGAAGCAGCTGCAACTTATAGAGATCAGCTTATTAATCTAAGAACCATTCAAGAAAGGCACAGCTCTCAATTTACATCAGACATGGATGTCTTGTGTATTGTAAAAGATTCGCAGGTCCACTGCATTGAAGTTGTATTTGTTAGGTCTGGCAAACAGATTGGAAGTGAGACTTTCTTTCCAAAAAATGCAAAAAATGATTCTTGTGAATCGGTACTCAGTGCTTTTCTACCTTTGTATTATCTTGGAAAGAACACTCCTAAAGAACTTATTATTAGTCATAAACTCAAGGATAAACCTTTATTAGAAAAAGGGCTATCGACTAAAATCATACATCTTCCCAGGGTTGATAAAAAACATTTCCTTGAATTGGCCTCATTGAATGCCAAAGAGAATCTAAAGCAGCGCTTGCTTCTTAAGTTTACCAAAAAGAAACAACTCGAGGCAATACAAAAAATACTTGCCCTGAAGAAAGTGCCAGAGGTAATGGAGTGTTTTGATATTAGTCATACGATGGGTGAGGCAACGACTGCCTCCTGTGTTGTCTTTGAGAAGGGCTCCCCTAAGACGAATGAGTACAGACAATTTAATATTAAGGATATTACCCCAGGAGACGACTACGCAGCGATTAATCAGGCAGTCTATAGAAGGTATTCAAGGCTCCAAGAGGCAAATAAAGAAATGCCAGATATTGTCTTCATAGATGGCGGCTTAGGTCAACTAAATCAAGCCATCATGGTGATGAACTCTATTGGGATTGATCAAGTTTTATTGGTGGGAATTGCAAAGGGAGAGGGTAGAAAATCAGGCCTTGAAACCCTAATTACAGTTGAGGGTGAAAAAGTAAAAAAAATAAACCTACCCCCTTTTGATCCGGCACTTCTTTTAATCAATCACATCAGAGACGAATCTCATCGCTTTGCTATTAAAAATCACCGCAAAAAAAGAGCCAAGAAAAGAACTCAATCCTCCTTAGAGTCCATCAAGGGGGTTGGCGTAAATAAAAGAAGCGCGCTTTTGAATCATTTTGGAGGTATTCAAGAAATTGAAAATGCCAGTATTGACGAACTTCAAAAAGTAGTCGGCATTAATCTTAAATTAGCGACTAAAATACGAGAATCTTTAAAGAAATAACTTGAACCTATGTTTATATTAAGACTTCTAATTGCAGCGCTCATTGTTAGCTACATTATCTGGTTATTCAATACTCGCATCATGGGTAAAAACATCGCACTATCTAAAATTGCAACCTGGGTACTCAGCGCAACCTTTGTAATCTTTGTTGTGCTTTCTGGTCTGTCCTTCCTTGTAGAGGGCTCTTAAGACTTACTTGAAAGCTCCAAAGTTTTTAGATGTTTTGTACTACTAATGATTCTGTTGGTTGCATTAACTATGATGGATAATCTAGATACCTCCCAAACTGGAAGGTCTCTCAAATGATCCCCCATGTAATCGAAGTTTTTCTCTCCAAAGCGCTCGACCAAAGTGTCAGCTTTATTTTGGCCTGATAAATTAAAGTATTTATTGGTGGCCATAACATCATCAAAGATCTTGAGATGTTTTGCAACAGCAAATGCATAGTTCTTATGAGATGCAGTAGCAAGTATAATTTGACATCCTTGTTTTTTTCGTTCCATAATATAGCTGATAACATTATCGTTATAAGGTAGCTCAGGAATATTAATTTCAAACCTTCTGACGAGTTGATCTTTAAGAAATCCTTTTCCTTTTGAGAGCCAAAAAAGGTAATGACCTATCAGCCATGGTCTCTTGGTTAGAACACCAAGCGAAGATAAAAATAAGAGGTCCGTATCGATAAGGGTGTGATCTAGATCGACAATTAATGGAAGATTACTATTGTCCACTATCTAATTCACTCCATTTGTTATAAAGCAGCTCTAATTCTTGTTCCATAGACTTAAGGTTAATTATCAAATTTTGAGCATCTGGATTTTGATAAAAATCAGGATCAGATAGTAATTTCTGAGCCATAGAAATCTCATTCTCTAAATCTTCGATATTTCTAGGCAAGGATTTTAATAGCTGCTGGTCATTATATGAGAGCTTTTGAGAAGATTTTTTAGGTTTTAATTTGACGCTCTGATATTCAGAAAATTTGAATTGTTTAATATCATCCTTTTGAAAGATGTAGTCATCATATCCACCATTGTATTGTTC
>JAOMCO010000048.1 GCA_028345055.1 Candidatus Thioglobus sp.
GCAAGCGCACTCGTCTGAAATATAACGCTGACACCAATAGCAATGAGGATTGTGTGGCCGATTAGGCCAGTGCACAGACCCAATGTTATATAGAAGCCAACCTTCCAGCCCTTTAGTGCTGAATTAGTCATAACGAAAATATTATCAGGCCCTGGAACAAGGCTTAAGACAACTGATGCAATAACAAATGCAACAATGGTTTCCAAGCTTAGGATTTCAAACATCATTCAATTCCATCATTTATTAAGAAATAAAAACCTCTTCAGGGTTTCGATAGGTTTTAAATTCTAGCGCATTCCCCGAATAATCTTCAAAAAACATCGTAGCCTGCTCTCCAGGACGTCCTTCAAATCTGACACAAGGATCAACAATAAAAGTTATGCCTTTAGATTGAAGTTTAGCAGCCAAGTCATTAAAAACTTCCCACTCAATAACGCACCCATAGTGAGGCATAGGAACTGAAATGTCATCAACTTTTGAGTTTGTCTTGCTTCTTTGGATGACCTCTCCAACATGAAGCGAGAGCTGGTGTCCAAAAAAATTAAAGTCGATCCAGGTATCCGAACTTCTTCCCTCATGACACCCTAAAAGCTCTCCATAAAACTGCCTTGTAGAATCTAGGTCTTTGACTGTGAAGGCTAAATGAAAAATTTTCATAATTATTGAGAGTTAAGTAGTACCCATTATCAAGCCAACAAGGATGAGTGTTGAGCCAGTTAGTCTATTTTGCCATAATATTTTTTTAGGGTCAGCGAGTAAAGTCTTTGATACCTGAGCAAGAGTTACATATCCAGCCATGACCATCAAATCGATTACAATTAATGTTGAGGTAAATATGATGCAAGTTGACAGTTTAAGAGCAGTCAAATCAATGAATAGTGGGATTAATGCAAGAAAAAATACTGTTCCCTTGATATTTGTTAAATTTACAAAAAAGCCTTGCATTAGAGCTTTAAAAGGTTTAAAGGTAAGGCTATGATAATCTTCATTTGTAGCTATCTGTTCAATTTTTTTAAGCCACTGCAAAATTCCCAATGCTATTAAATACAGCATACCTAGTATTTTTATTACTGTGAATACCGAGGGAAATTGATTAATTAGAACCCCTAAACCAAATAGTAAAAATAGTATTTGACTGATCAGCCCTAATTGCAAACCAATGACAGAAAATATAGCTCTTTTGAATCCATATTGAGTTCCTTGGCTTATTGAAAATATTGCTCCTGGACCTGGAGAAATGCTTATAAATAGAGCTGATGCCAATAACCCAAGCCAGACAGTAAGTTCCATAATTTATTATCTTACAAAATCAAATATTTTCTGCATGACAACTCCAACAAAAATCAAACGATTGATCGTTCTCCTCTTGGCAGTTTTTGCAATGCCAATTCTCTAAATTGCTCTCAAGAGAAATAGAATCGATAATTTTTTTTGCTTTGTCATAGTCATCATTATTCAGCAGCCAAACTTCGGGCCATGTATCAAAAGGAGCTAAACCACCTGATGCGCTGGATGCAAATTCGTTGTTCAGTGTAACGTCTAAATCATGACTCATGAGCACATTTTTAACATTAAGAACCATGATTCGATTTTCATTAGTATAGATAAGTCTCATTATTTAATAATTCTTTCTAAATAAATAGTGCGGCTAACCCTAAAAATGCAACAAAACCAATGACATCTGTAATCGTAGTTAGAATTACTCCTCCAGCTAGAGCAGGGTCAATCCTTAGTTTTGAGAGAAGAAGTGGCAGAAATGCTCCAGAAAAAGCTGCAACAATCAGATTAGTGATAATTGCAAGAGCAATTATTAGACTTAACAATAAATCAGAAAACCAGTAATATGTAATAAGGCCAATTACTAAAGACCATATAATGCCATTTAGACCACTTACAGCCACTTCTTTATTAATTAAGGCCCTGATATTTGCTGAAGTTACTCTTCCAGTTGCAATTCCTCTAGTTACTATTATCAGAGTCTGAGTGCCAGCAATACCACCCATACTAGCAACAACTGGCATGAGAATTGCAAGTGCAATTTTCTGTTGAAGTGTAGCTTCAAAAAGACCAATAAAATAGACAGCTATAAAAGCTGTAATTAAGTTAACACCGAGCCAAATGCTCCTTTTTTTTGAGCTATGAATTATAGGAGCAAAAACGTCCTCATCCTCATCCAAACCAACCATAGACATTACAGAATGTTCAGCTTGATCTCTTATCACATCAACCACATCATCAATAGTAATTCTTCCAACTAGCTGATTATTTTCATCAATCACGGGTGCTGAGATTAAGTTTCTTTGTTCAAATAACAGAGCCACCTCTGATTCATCAGTCTCGGCATTAACTGGTTTTGAAAAATCATTGCTAATAAATTTTTCAACCATTTGACCTGGTTCTTCAGTGAGAAGTGAGGTTATTAAAAGTGAGCCTAAGTAATTAAAATCTCTATCAACAACAAAGACTTGATCAGTATCTACTGGCATTTCCTTTAAGAGCCTTAAATATCTAATAACAGCTCTAATTGAAACATCTGGCCTGACAGTAATAAAGTCAGTATTCATAAGACCACCAGCTGAATTCTCTGGGTAACTTAGTACCTTGTTAAGGCGTTCTCGATGTTTAAAATCAAGTGTCAATAAAAGACTATGGACTGCAGACTCTGGCATATTTGGCACAATGTCAGCTAGATCATCGGTATCTAATTTTTCAGTAGCCTTTACAAGAGCATCAACGCTCATTTCATCAATAAGTTGAGACTGAACATCCTCGTTAACTTCTTTTAAAATTTCTCCTTGTATAGAAATTTCAACTCCCGGCCAAAGGATGGATCTATCTTTTGGTTGAATAGCCTCAAATAGTAGGGCAATTTCACCTGGA
>JAOMCO010000049.1 GCA_028345055.1 Candidatus Thioglobus sp.
AATTTGCACCTCGATTACCTATCACAGCGATTGACTTAGGAGAGATTAATCGATGCAAATTGCTTTTGTTCATTTTAACTACTCAAAGTGTCTAAGCAAAGATCTAGAGATAATATGCCTTTGTATCTCGCTGGTTCCATCCCATATTCTTTCTACTCGATGATCTCGCCATATTCTCTCAAGTGGGAGCTCATCCATGAGTCCCATGCCACCTAAAATCTGAATAGCCTCATCAGAAATCATTGCTAGCACTTCAGTTGCCTTAAGTTTTGCCATGGCAGCATCACTATTAGTCATCTGACCTTGAGAATCCTTCCATGCAGCTTTCAAAGTCAGTAATTCTGCTGCATTAAGCTCCATTGACATATCAGCAAGTTTAAATGAAACTCCTTGAAATTTACCTATCGTTTGACCAAATTGCTCTCGAGTTGCGGCCCATTCTGTTGCAATTTGTAGAGCCCTTTCAGCCCTACCAAGACACATCGCAGCAACAGACAATCGAGTCGCTCCAAGCCATTCATTAGCCACATCAAATCCATGGTCAACCTCACCTAGAACTTGCGACTCATGCACCCTACAGTTGTCAAAATTAAGTATGAAGTTATGATAACCTCTATGAGAAACACTATTATAGCCTGGCTCAACTGAGAAACCTGGAGTACCCATATCCACTAAAAAGCTTGTTATCTTTTTTTTCTCCCCCTTAGGAGTTTGCTCAACACCAGAAGCAGCAAACAATATGACATAGTCAGCCATATCCGCATGACTAATAAAATGCTTAGAGCCATTAATGACAAAAAAATCACCATCTCTCTCCGCTTTACACTTCATAGAGCGAACATCAGAGCCGGCATTTGGCTCCGTCATCGCAAGACAGTCTACCTTTTCTCCACGAATTGTTGGAAGCAAATATTCATCAACCTGTGATCCTTTACATGCCAATAAAATATTACTTGGACGAGCTACAATATACTGAAGTCCAAAATTTGCTTTTCCTAATTCTTTTTCTAAAAGGCATAAAGTAAGAGAATCTAATCCACCTCCCCCATGAATTTCAGGCATATTACATGCATAAAGTCCACTTTCTATTGCTTTTTGTTTTATTTGCTCTACAACTGAATCTTCTATTGTATTGTTCTTTTCAACCTCCTCCTCAAAAGGATATAGCTCTTTTTCAACAAAACTTTTGACAGAGTCAATTATCATTTCTTGTTCACTTGTAAGTCCAAAATTCATTTCTTTCGCCTCTTATTCAATTCAACTTATTTGATCTGCATTACTCGACCTTTTTGCTTTGGTGATGGTAGTTTTTTATGCTCACTCCAAATCTTTTGCAGTATTCTGAATACTGATAGACCTATCTCACTTGCTTTTGCTTTATTCATATCGACATGAACGAGTATTTGTTCAGTTGTTGCCAATAAATCCCCACTCTCCCCATGAAACATTTGGTGAAAAATGTGAAGCCTCTTTGAGTCAAGATCTAAGATTTGAGTAGAAAACTCTAATGGCTCCTTCTCTGATGCCTCTAAATAGTAATTAATATGTGTCTCTACAGTATAAAAAGAATGTCCTGCAAGTCTGTAATCATTATCAATACCGATGTATTGAAAAAGTGCATCTGAAGCATCGCCAAAGGCATAGAGATAGAATGACTCGCTCATATGTCCATTATAGTCAATCCAATCTGAGTGCACTTTGGCACTATAAATATTCAGAGGCTTATCTAATTTGTCTCTCTCTGAATAATATTGATACTCTCTTGTTAGATATATTTCATTGTCCATTTTTAAATGCAGAAATAGAATGTTATGAGAACTGAATTAATTATGATTATATAATGGAATGAAAGGCCCTCATCTCTTGAATTATGCACAATTTTTACCGTCAAGCTAAATTTCTTTTATCTTGCCCATCTTTAAAAGGATGCCCAAATGATAGTGGATACGAAGTTATATTTGCAGGCCGATCAAATGCTGGTAAATCAAGCGCTATTAACACGCTCACAGAACAAAGAAAATTAGCAAAAGTTAGTAGAACTCCCGGAAGGACTCAGCATCTGGTTTTTTTTGATCTTGGTAATGACAGAAGACTTGTAGATCTTCCAGGCTATGGGTATGCGAAAGTACCTGATTCAGTCAAACAGGATTGGCATCAAAATATGAGTGAATACTTTGATAATCGACAATGTATTAAAGCTGCAATACTAGTTATGGATTGCCGTCATCCATTTAAGCCTTTTGATCAAATGATGCTTGATTGGTGTGTGAATAGCCAAGTCCCTATTAATATTTTACTTACTAAATCTGATAAATTAAAAAGAGGAGCTGCAAGCGCAGCTAAACTTTCAGCTTTAAAAGCTGTGAAAGATTTACCTTTAGTTAGTGTCCAACTTTTTTCTTCTTTAAAAAAAGAGGGAGTTTTAGATCTTAGTAGTTATCTAAACCAAGTATTTGAAATGAGTGATGAGAATTAATATAGAGCTTAGCACAATTAATTCAAATGATACTATAATTGTTGCCAATAATCGTCAAGCTCTCGCCCTTAAGAAGTCGCTTACTCATTCAAATCAAGCCTCTAAAATATCCAAAGTTTACTCATATCAATCTTTTCTTGAAAAGTTTTGGAAGAGTAGTCAAATAAATCATGAAAAACGCCTTTTA
>JAOMCO010000005.1 GCA_028345055.1 Candidatus Thioglobus sp.
TTGAGGACATCAAGAATGTTGTCATTAAATCAAGTTTTGATGGTCCAGTCATTAGACTAAATGATATAGCAGAGGTCTTTAGAGGACAAGAAGAAGAAACCTCAATTACCCGTGTTAATGGAACAAAGGGTTTTGTACTTCAGGTAAAAAAACAGCCACAAGCAGATATTATTAGAACTGTTAAAAGGGTTAGAGAGCGTGTTGGTGAATTACAAAAAAATATCCCAGATGATATTAATATTTTCTATACTGATGACTCATCAGAAGCTGTTGCAAACCGGCTTGATATCATTATAAAAAATGGCTACATTGGTTTAGCACTAGTCTTAATTGTTCTTGGAGTGTTCCTGTCATTAAAAACAGCTTTTTGGGTAGCAGTGAGTATACCAGTGACTCTCTTGGGAGCTGTGTTTGGACTTGGGCTCACAGGAAATACTATTAACCTCATTTCTCTCTCAGGATTTATTCTTGTTCTTGGCATTGTTGTGGACGATAGTATTGTGATTGCTGAAAGTATTCACCACTATAAATCAAAAGAAGGTAATCTCTACAAAAATGTTGTGATGGGTTTAAAGAGAGTTATCATGCCCGTAGTAACTACAATCATTTCTACTATGCTTGTAATGTCATCATTTTTCTTGATGTCTGGGGTACTAGGTAAATTCATCTATGTATTGCCTGTTGTAGTTCTATTCGCTCTAGCCATCTCTTTTCTAGAAATTACTTTTGCTCTTCCGGCTCACTTGGCATCTAAGAAAGTTGAGAAACAAAAGACATGGTTTGTCCCTTTTGAAAATTTATACAATAGGGGTATGGTGCGTATCTTAAAGTGGCGCTATCTTATAGTTCCTATATTTATTGGTATTCTGGTTTATTCCGCAATGTTTGCTATGAAGAATATCCCATTTAATTTGTTTCCATCTAGAGGTGCTACAGTTATGTTTGCAAACATTGAGGCTCCTAATGGAAGTTCAGCATCTTACACAGAAAAAATTGTCATTGATGTGGAAAATTTGATCGTTAATGAAATTGGCGATGACTTGAAGTCTTACACTAGCAAAATTGATGCATTTTTTACAAATAAAGCTGACATAGAGATTGCTCTTACACCTACTAGTGACAGAGAGCGTGCTGCTGAAGATATGCAAGAAAAGCTTAAAGAGTTGGTACAAAATGTTGAAGGTGCTGAAGAAATAAGAATATCCTTACTTAGGCCTGGGCCACCTCAAGGTGCAGATATTGAGGTTACATTAGTCTCAGCTAACGATGCTCAGCGAGTATTAGCTGCTGATAGGCTTGAGGAAATTCTAAATTCAATTAATGGCGTTGATAACATTAATAGAAATGACGAGATTGGTAAACCAAGAATTGAAACCGTTCTTGATTTTGATGAAATGGCTCGTCTTGGAGTTGACTATCAATCTGTCTACAGGCATCTTAGAACTGCTTTTTCAGGCTCCTATGTAACTGATGCCACAATTGCAGGCAAAGAAGAAGCTGTTAGGATATATATCGGTGAGAATGATTACACTGAAAACTTCATTCAAAATACTGCAGTGAAGAATCGTCAAGGCAACTTAATACCAATGAGTCAGTTCTCAACCTTACGAGAAATTGAAGGTGAGCCAGATTACAACCACTTGGATGGTGATCGCTCTATTAAAGTTACAGCAAGTATTGCTGATGGGCGTCCTCGAGGGCGACCTAATAAAGTTGAGGAAAATTCTACAACTGCTGACAGTGATTCAGTTAGTGTCACTTCAAATGATTCAGATTCAAGTACAGCTCAGCCAGCAAGAAGAGGTCCTCCACCATCAAAGACTATCATTTTAGCTAAGGCGTTAAAAGAACTAAATGCATCTGTTGATTATCCGCAAGTATCTATCGTTACGGCTGGAGGTGCACAAGAATCGATTGAATCACTTCAAGACTTTCTAAGGGCTTTTGTCGTAGCAATTATTGGAATTTTTCTGCTTCTTGCTATACTCTTTAATTCTTATTCTCAGCCTATGCTTGTCTTAGCAGCCGTTCCATTTTCACTCATTGGAGTTATTTGGGCTTTCTATTTCCATGGTGAGCCGCTCAGCTTTTTTGCATTGACTGGATCTCTAGCTTTAATGGGCGTTATTGTGAATGACTCCTTAGTTATGGTTAGTCACCTAAATTACATAAGGGATAAGAGTGCTCAATTAGAAGACAAGACGGTATGGATTGCCAGAGGTTCAAGAGATCGTTTGAGGGCTGTCGTATTAACTACGCTGACGACAATGGCCGGTGTATTGCCTCTAGCTTATGGTATTGGAGGTACTGATGTGTTTTTACAGCCAATGGTGCTTGCGCTTGGCTATGGACTTATATTTGGAACATTTCTGACTTTGATTCTTTTGCCTTGTATGTACCTTATGAACTATGACTTTATTAATATGCTTAGTAGGATTGGTGTAAGATTTTCAAGGAAAAAAGCCGCAGCTTAATTACTTGTTTTGAAGTGCTAGTCGAATTAACTGCTCGGTACTAAGTTCTTTGTCTTCAATTTTTGAAACCATTCTATTAGCTTCTCTGGCTTTGAAGCCAAGAGATTGAAGCGCTTCAATGGCTTGTTTAGAATTTGGGTTTGAGTTCTGCTTTATTTCACTCGAATTGGCTAAACTACCTGTTAGATCAAGTTTGCTAAGTCGATCTTGCAGCTCAACTATAAGTTTGAGAGCGGTTTTTTTGCCAATTCCAGGAGTTTTTGCAAGTAAATCAGCATCCTCTGTAGAAATGCACGCAACCAGAGAGTGAACACTTAAGTTTGAAAGTATCGCGAGAGCTACCTTAGGGCCTACGCCATTAACTCTGATTAATTCTCTAAAAACGTTCTTTTCATCTTTTGTAATGAAACCAAATAAAGTGTGAGCGTCCTCTTTAATACTAAGATGGGTGAATAACAGAACATCATCAGACAAGTTATCTAATTCATAGAAGGTTGACATTGGGCAAAGTACTTCGTACCCAATTCCTTGAACTTCAAGGAGAACTTGAGGTGGGCTCTTGCTAATAATTTTGCCTTTAAGGTGTCCAATCATAACCAGGTAAACTTAGCAAAGTGCTTTTTTTCAAATGAACGAATCTTGCTCTCATGTTGTAATGTTAAACCAATATCATCCAAACCATTTATGAGTCTTCTCTTTCTTTCAGGATCAACCTCAAAATTATAGGATTGATCATTTGTTTCAACCGTCTGTTTATCTAAATCTATAGATAATTGTCCATTATAGTTAAATAAGTTATCTACAATTTCAGTGCTCAGGGAAATTGGAAGCAGACCATTCTTAAAGCAATTGTTATAGAATATATCAGCAAAACTTGGTGCAATGATTGCCCTAAAGCCATAATCATCAAGCGCCCAGGGTGCATGTTCCCTTGAAGATCCACATCCAAAATTTCTACGAGTGAGAAGAATTTGAGCTTCTGAATATCTTGGGTCATTTAAAACAAACTCAGGATTTATTGGGCGCTTTGAATTATCCATACCTGGCTCACCATGGTCTAGATAGCGCCACTCATCAAATAAGTTTGGTCCAAAGCCACTTCTTTTGATTGACTTTAAGAATTGCTTTGGAATGATAGCGTCTGTATCTATATTGGCGCGGTCAAGTGGCATTGCAATAGAGCTGATAGAGGTAAATTTTTTCATGAATCTACTCCCGAAAAACGACCTGCTATTGCTGTTGCAGCAGCAATTGTTGGGCTTACAAGATGAGTAAACGAGCCTTGACCTTGGCGACCCTCAAAGTTTCGATTAGAGGTACTCGCACATCTTTCCCCTGCTTCAAGCTTGTCTGCATTCATTGCAAGGCACATCGAGCAACCAGGTTCTCTCCACTCAAAACCAGCATCTTTAAAAATCTGATCAAGACCCTCTTCTTCAGCTTGCTTTTTTACAAGCCCAGAGCCAGGAACAACAAGCGCTAATTTAACATTTTTAGCAATTTTCTTGCCTTTTGCAACTATAGCTGCGGCTCTCAAATCTTCAATTCTTGAGTTTGTGCAGGATCCAATAAAAACCTTATCTATTTCAATTGAACTCATTAAAGTGTTCGGCTTTAGATGAATATACTTGAGTGCATTGCGAATACTTTCAGCCTTGACTTCATCTTTTTCTAACTTTGGATCAGGCGTAGAGCCATGAATATCGACAACCATTTCTGGTGAAGTTCCCCAAGTGACCTGAGGCTTAATTTGATTTGCATCAATTAAGATCGAATCATCAAAATGAGATTCTGGGTCGCTATGAAGAGTATGCCAATATTCAAGTGCTGAGTCCCAAGTATCTCCTGTTGGAGAGAAAGGTCTCCCTTTGACGTATTCAATTGTTTTATTATCAACTGCGACAAGACCTACTTTGGCTCCAGCCTCTATTGACATATTACAAAGCGTCATTCTTCCCTCAATACTCATCTCTTGGATTGTATCTCCACAAAACTCAATTGCGTATCCTGTTCCACCAGCGGTCCCAATTTTCCCAATAATGTATAGTGCAAGATCTTTCGCGCTGACATTACTAGCCAACTCTCCACTAATTTCAATTTGCATATTTTTGGCTTTATTTTGCCAAAGGCATCCTGTTGCAAGCACATGCTCTACCTCAGAGGTTCCTATTCCAAATGCTAGAGCTCCAAGGGCGCCATGAGTTGTTGTGTGGGAGTCACCACAAACTATACTCATTCCTGGTAAAGTTGCTCCTTGCTCTGGTCCAATGACATGAACAATGCCTTGGCGCACATCATTCATATGGATTTCATTGATACCAAATGTCTCGCAGTTCTTATCTAAAGTTTCAACTTGAAGTCTAGAAACAGGATCAGAAATACTGCTAACACCACTTGACCTGTCAGTAGTTGGCACATTGTGATCTGGTACTGCAAGATTAGATTTATTGCGCCAAATTTTTCTATCAGCTAGAGAAAGGCCTTCAAAGGCTTGTGGAGATGTGACCTCATGAATCAATTGACGGTCAATATAAATGAGCGTCGAGCCATCTTGCTCTAAAACTTTGTGTGTACTCATTAGTTTGTCGTATAGTGTTTGAGGCATTTTGAATAGTAATACTTGATAAAATGACTATTTTACATTTTTTAAAATAACCCACATTACAGAAATAGTTATCAAATATCTATATTTTGAGTAATGCATTTATTTTAAATTTAAACTTTAGGACTTAAATTTTATGTGTGGTATCTGTGGTCAGTTTCGCTTTGATGGAAGAGAGGTCACATCAGAGTCACTTGATAATATGATGTTAAAGCTAGCTAAACGAGGCCCTGACTCAAGTGGTCAATGGACTGCTCAGCAGATTGGGTTTGGACATCAGCGACTCAGTATTATTGACTTATCAAGCTATGGCTCTCAGCCGATGGTCGATGATAAGCTTGAACTAACCTTAGTTTTTAACGGAACAATATATAACTATAAATCACTTCGTTCCCAATTATTAAAGAAGGGCTATATTTTTTTCTCGAATTCAGATACTGAAGTTATTATTAAAGCTTACCATTTCTGGGGTGAAAACTGTCTAGAGCATTTAGATGGTATGTTTGCGTTTGCTATTTGGGATCACACAACTAAAAAATTATTTGTTGCAAGGGATAGAATGGGCATTAAACCACTCTACTTTAATTCTACTTCGAAAGCATTTACTTTCGCATCAAATTCACAGGCACTTCTCACACAAGAAATTGATAGGAGTATTAATCCTGTTGCTCTGCAACAGCAATTATCTTTACATGGAGTCGTTCCAGCGCCAAACACAATTATTAATGGTATTCATAAGTTAAAGCCTGGTAGCTATATGATTCTGAAATCTGATGGTCAAATCCAAGAAAAAACATACTGGAGACCAAATGCTAAAAGACCTGATCATGAGGTTAGTAATGAAGAATATATCGAGAGGACTCATGAGCTATTAACAGCTGCAGTTACAAAAAGAATGAACGCTTCTGATGTTCCAATTGGGGTCTTGCTTTCTGGTGGCCTTGATTCATCCTTAATTGTTGCACTGCTTAAGGAGGCTGGTCATGAGAGGATCAGAACCTTCTCTATTGGTTTTGAAGATATTGATGATGAGGCCGGCAGTGAGTTTGAGTACTCAGATCAAATTGTCTCTAGATTTGAAACTGATCATAAAAAGTACAAAGTGAGCAATCAAGAAGTCCTGCCAAGATTATCTGAGGCAGTATTAAACATGGCTGAACCAATGGTTGGTCAAGATGCAGTTGCATTTTATTTACTCTCAGAACAGGTCTCAAAGCACACTAAAGTTGTTCTTTCTGGACAAGGTGCTGATGAAGCTTTTGCAGGCTACTTTTGGTATCCAAGAATGGCAGAGGAGTATGGGGATGAGGTAAATCGTTTTTCAAAACACTATGTTGATAGGCCTCATAAAGAGTATTTACAAACCGTAGCATCTAAATATCACGGAGATAATCATACGCATAATTGGCTCAACAAAGAATTTACCAAGCCTGGTGCTGACTCTTTTATTGATAAGGTGTTCAGGACAGATATGACTCGTCTGATTGTTGATGATCCAGTGAAGCGAGTTGATAATATGACTATGGCATGGGGTCTTGAGGCTAGAGTACCATTTATGGATACTGAGCTAGTTGAGTGGGCATTAAGTATTCCACCAGTATTAAAAATGAGAGAGGAGGGCAAGTATCCACTTAAGAAAATATCAAGAGGGCTTCTACCCAACTCGGTGATTGATCGAAAAAAAGGCTATTTCCCAATGCCCGCACTAAAGTATATTCAGGGAGAATTTTTAGAATTTATGTCTGATATACTTTTATCAGATGCTTGTCGAAATAGATGTATTTTTGATGAGCATTATGTTAAGAAAGTAATTGATTCACCCAGAGAATATATGACTGCACTTAATGGATCAAGATTATGGCACTTGGCACTTCTTGAATATTGGTTTCAGGTTAATGTAGATAATTAACTTATGGATAAGATTGTAATTTATACGGATGGTGGTTGCCGAGGAAATCCTGGAGTGGGTGGATGGGGTGTGTGGCTTCGATACAAAGATCATGATAAAAAGTTAAAAGGCTCAGAACATAACACGACGAATAATAAAATGGAGCTGACAGCTGCTATTAGAGCCTTGGAGGCTCTTAAATCAATTGATATTTCTGTAGACTTATATACTGACTCGAAATATGTCATTCAAGGAATCAATGAATGGATTGAGGGCTGGAAATCAAAAGACTGGAAGACTGCAAATAAAAAGCCAGTGAAAAATGTTGAGCTCTGGAAGCAATTGGATGTTCTCAATGAAAAATTCAGTATCAACTGGCACTGGGTTAAGGGCCATAGTGATGATCCAGGAAATGATATGGCAGATCTTTTAGCGAATCAAGCGATGGATGAAATTGGTTAATTTAAATTCGCTCAGGGTTCTCTAAATATTCCAATTCATCTAGACTAAAATTCGAAAGCAGTCTTGCTTCGGTATTGAATGGACCTCTCAAACTTGAACCAATATGTTTCTTTATAAGTTCATCAAATGTTTTAACCAGGTCAATATCCCTTTTGTTGCATAAATACCTGTACCAATAATTACCAATCTTTACATGCCCAATCTCATCTTCAAAAATAATATCTAATATATCAACCATTCTAGAGAACTTTGATCCACTAAATTTTTTTTTAATGCTAGGGGTTACATCTAAACCTCTTGCTTCTAGGACTCTTGGAACAAGAGCCATTCTGACTAAAACATCATAGTCAGTATCTACAGACATTTGCCATAAACCATTGTGTGCATCAAAGTCTCCATAATGATAGCCGAGCTCCTCAAGATATTCTTTAAGTAGTGAAAAATGATAGGATTCTTCAGTTGCAACCTTAATCCAATCAAGATAGTACTGAAGAGGCATTTCTTGAAATCTATATATCGCATCAAGAGCTAAATTTATGGCATTAAATTCAATATGACAAATAGCATGAATATTTTTAATCATACCAAGGTCTGATTTGTCTCTTTTTGGTACCCTATCGAAGCTCACTAATTTTGGTTTTATTGGGCGCCCAGGAGACAGTACTTTTTTTACTTCACACAGAGACCCTAAATCTTGTTTTTGGAATTTGAGAAGCTGGTTAGTTAGATAGATCTTTTCATCTGTATCATTGCATATTAGTGCAGAATATGACTCTTTAAAGAGAGACATAGGAGCCCACCTTAATGTTTCCTAGTTTCCATTTATCAATTTGTATTCTTATTAATCTTAAAGTTGGAAATCCAACGTTTGCAGTCATTCTTCGAATCTGCCTATTTCTTCCTTCAGTGATAGAGATTTCAGCCCAAGAGGTTGGGATGAGTTTTCTTTTTCGAACTGAGGGTGTTCTATTCCAGAGCCATTCTGGCTCTTTTATTTTTTTAATAAAAGCTGGTTTTGTTAACCCATCTTTTAGATTGACTCCTGCTTTAAGATCATTTATTGCCTCTTCAGTTATTTCCCCCTCCATCTGAACAATGTAGATTTTTGATTTATTATTTTTTGGATTAGAGATTTTATTTTGAAGATTTCCATCATCAGTTAATATGACAAGTCCTTCAGAGTCTTTGTCCAATCTTCCTACTGGGTAAATACTTTGAATATTTATGTAGTTGGCCAGAGTATCTCCCTCACCACTAAACTGACAAATAACACCAAAAGGCTTATTGAAGGCTATGACCTTAGCCATAAATATGTTTAGCTCTTTCAACAAATGCATCTAATTGTGAATTCGCAATGCTTTTAAATAATGGAGACATCGTCATATCAGCAATTCTTGATTTAAAGCTAAACTCAAGATCTAAATAAACTTTTGATGCATTATCTCCAAGAGATTCGAAATGCCATTCTCCACTCAGCTTATCAAATGGTCCATCAAAAAGTTCCATCTTGATTGATTCAAAGGGTGAAGATGTATTAATTGTTGTAAAGCCTTGTTTGAATCCATTTTTATTTATCTGGACCGAGGCAGTAATTTGATTCCCAGTTTCATTTAAAATAGATGAAGAGTCACACCAGCTAAGAAAATTCGAGTAGTCATTAATGTTACTGACCAGCTCAAACATTTGCTGGGGTGAATATGGAACTATTGCACTTTTTGAAATACGATGCATGGCAAAAAATAAAAAAGATAATTCAAATACTATCGCCTTGAATAAAAAAGCAAGGCATGACTATTTTATCGAACAAAGTCTCGAGGCTGGCCTTAGTTTGCTTGGCTGGGAAGTTAAAAGTTTGAGGGAAAATAAAGTTCAAATAAAAGAGAGTTATGTGATTTATAAAAATAATGAACTCTTTCTTTTTGGGGCTCATATATCACCTTTGAAATCTGCATCAAGCCATATAGAATGTGATCCAATAAGAACTAGAAAGCTTCTTCTAAATAAGCTTGAAATTAATAAACTTAAAGAAAAAATTACTCAAAAAGGATTAACCGTAGTTCCGCTTAAACTATATTGGGCTAAAGGTAAAGTCAAGCTAGAGATTGGAGTTGCCAAAGGTAAAAAAGCACACGATAAGAGGCAAGACATTAAGGAAAAAGATTGGAAATTAGACAAAGCGAGAGCCTTAAAAGAAACTAATAGATAAAATAAAATATTTTTTTTAAATTATTTTTCAAATAGCTTTATTTTGATAGTACAATATTCATTAGGTACAGCGTTGGAGGCAGATGGTTTCTTTTGATTCTTTCCTCCTGAAATAGGTGTAAAAGTTACCTCTTCCGCTCTATCTATTTTTTTAACAAACTTTTATTGGAGAGAATTAAAATGAATAAATCAGAATTAATTGATGCAATCGCTTCAGGTGCAAACTTATCTAAAGCTGATGCAGCTAGAGCATTAAATGCTACTACAGGTGCAATCACTTCAGCAATGGCTAGTGGTGATGGAGTTCAGCTAACTGGATTCGGTAGCTTTGTAGTTAGAAGCCGTGCAGCTCGCACTGGCCGTAACCCACAAACTGGAGCAACTATTCAGATTAAAGCTTCTAATGTGGCAGCATTCAAAGCTGGTAAAGCATTAAAAGATGCATGTAACTAATTAAGTTATTTTGTTTCTTTGAAAAAAGGCGCTATTTGCGCCTTTTTTTTATTTACTTAAAAATGATTCATCAAAAAAAAATAATTACTAGCAAAATTTATTTTTCTAAATCAGCATTTATTTTATGAATCAAATAATATTTAAAGTTTTATTCAATCAATAGAATCTAAAGAAAATTAAATTTGATATTGGAAATATTTAATTTTAATTTTTTAAAGGTTGATATACTTTATTTAAGTTAACTAACTTTAATTATTTTTATGACTAAGTTCTTTCCTTTTTGGTGGGAAAACCAGCCTAACTATTCAGAAAGCAATGGGCTAACAAAGAATACTGATGTTGTAGTTGTTGGCGCTGGTTTTACTGGTTTAAGTGCAGCAATTACTTTAGCAAAATCTGGTGTTTCGGTTGTTGTTTTTGATTCCGAAGAGTTAGGTAATGGAGCAAGTACAAGGAATGGCGGGATGTTGGGCTCTGGTCATAAAGTATCACCCCAACAAGCAGAAGAAAAATATGGTTTAGATGTTGCTGGACAAATCCATAAAGAAGCAAATGCATCACTCGCTTTTACTACGAACTTAATTAAAGAAAACAATATTGATTGTGATCTCCAGATTTGTGGCCGATTAAGGGCCTCATGGATACCTCAGGACCAATTCAGCATGTCTGAGAATCTAAAAAAATTAAAAACTATTGACGATTTTAATTCTAGAATGATTGATTCTTCCAAAATGTCTGAGTCAATTAACACGGACTTATATTTTGGAGGCCAATACTACGAAGATCATGGCTCAGTCCAGCCTAGAAAGTTTCATTATGGTCTTCATCAACTGGCTATAAATTCTGGTGCAAAGGTTTTTGGAAATATGCCAGTAAAGCAAATCACTCAATTGTCAGCCGATGAAGGAGCTGGCTTTATTGTTTCTGTTGCTAATGAATTCATAAGTTGTAAGGATGTTTTGATTGCAACCAACGGATATACTCGATCATCTCTTTCAAAGTATTTGTCTAGACGAATTTTGCCTGTACCTAGCTTTATAATAACTACTGATGAAATTGGCGCTGAAAGAGTAAATTCATTAATACCTGGAGGTCATTGCATAGTTGAAACAAGAAAGCGGTATTGTTATTATCGACCAACGCCCTGTGGAAAAAGAATAATGATTGGAACAAGAGCTGCTATGCATTCAATGTCAGCAGAAAAAGCACTTCCTGTTCTTAAAAAAACGTTATCTGAGATTTTTCCTGAGCTGGATGGAGTTAATATAAGTCATTGTTGGACTGGTTTCACAGGGTTTAGTTTTAGTATGCTTCCTAACTTAGGATGTCATGATGGAATATATTCAGCAATGGGGTATTGTGGAAATGGTGTAGCGATGGCACCATATTTAGGTCATATGGCTGCATTAAAGATTCTAGAGCCAGATAAAAAAGTAACTGTATTCGAAGGCACATCATTACAGACTCGTCCATATTACTATGGTTTTCCTTGGTTTCTTCCAATTGTGAGTGTTTACTTTAATGTTTATGATAAATTTGATAACTATCGCAGAAGAAAAAATTTATAAAATATTTTGAGTTTGACTTTTGTCAGCTTATCTCTCCATAATCCCTTGAAATAAGTATCTGCATGGTAAAATAGCCGCTTTTTGAATAATTGGAGATTGTCCATGGAGCAAACTTTATCAATAATTAAGCCAGACGCGGTAGCTAAAGATGTCATCGGTCAAATTTACTCAAGATTTGAAAATGCTGGATTTAGAATTGTGGCATCTAAAATGATACATTTAAATCAAGAAATGGCTGAAGGTTTTTATGCTGTTCATAAGGATAGGCCTTTCTTCAAAGATCTAATGACTTTTATGACTTCAGGCCCTGTAATGGTTCAAGTCCTAGAGGGTGAAAACGCTGTTGCTAAGCATCGTAAGATCATGGGGGCAACAAATCCACTAGAGGCTGATGCAGGAACTATCAGAGCAGATTTTGCAGAGTCTCTAGATGAAAATGCAGTCCATGGTTCAGATTCACTAGAAAATGCAGTAATTGAAATTGCTTATTTCTTTGGTAAAGATGGTGTTTGTCCAAGAACTCGATAAAAATAGATAACTATTCTCATGTTGAAAAAACAAAACCTACTCGGACTCACTCAAAGTAAGTTTAAGGAGTTTTTTTCTGACTTGAATGAAAAGCCCTATCGTACTAAACAAATTATGCAATGGATTTATCATCAAGGGATTAATGACTTTGATGATATGCATAATTTTTCAAAAGATTTAAGACAAAAACTTAATGCAATTGCTTCTTTAGAGCTTCCAGAGGTTATTTCAATGAGTAATTCAAGAGATGGGGTTATCAAGTGGATTATTAAACTTGGTGAAGAGAATAATATTGAAACTGTTTATATCCCTCAAAAAGATAGAGGCACTCTTTGTATTTCTTCACAAGTTGGCTGCTCACTGGCTTGCACTTTTTGTTCAACTGGCTATCAGGGCTTTAATAGAAATCTTGCCACGCACGAGATAATAGGCCAAGTCCTCATTGCTCAAAATCATTTAAGTGAAGAGAATATGCGCATCTCTAATGTGGTATTTATGGGTATGGGAGAGCCTCTTCTAAATGAGTCTCCAGTTTATGATGCTTGTGAAATTTTTTTAGATGATTGGGCTTTTGGTCTATCAAGGCGACGTGTGACAGTATCATCCTCTGGTATTGTTCCTGCTTTAATGAGAATGTCTGATAAAGTTCCAGTTAGTCTAGCTATCTCTTTACATGCACCTAATGATAAATTAAGAGATATACTTGTTCCAATAAATAAAAAATATCCAATCAAAGAATTAATGAAAGCCTGTCATTACTATCTAAATGCTGGAACCCAAGAGAGGCATATATTATTTGAGTATGTCATGCTTGAGGATGTAAATGATTCTTTGGAAAATGCAAAATCACTTTCAAAGTTATTAAACTTTTGGTTTGAGCAGGAGTCTGCTAAAGTTAATCTAATTCCTTTTAATCCATTTCCAGAAACTCAGTATAAAACCTCAAAAAATACTACTATACAAAAGTTTCAAGATGTCTTGCATCGTTCAGGAATACGAACTACAACAAGAAGAACTAGAGGTGATGATGTCGATGCAGCTTGTGGTCAGCTTGCAGGAAAAGTATTGGATAAGAGTAGAAGACATGCTGGACGGAATTAATTACTATCCTAAAAAGAAAAAACGAATCTTTGGAAAATTAATCTGGTTATTTTTGTTTTTATTGTTTTTGGGAACTATGTGGTATTATTTTCAAGATATAGATTTTAGCCAAAATAAATCTAGCT
Organism: Candidatus Thioglobus sp.; assembly: GCA_028345055.1. GTDB lineage: Bacteria > Pseudomonadota > Gammaproteobacteria > PS1 > Pseudothioglobaceae > Pseudothioglobus. Next base: position 13,407 of record JAOMCO010000005.1, read on the forward strand.
CAATAATCATTAGTCAGCCATCTGATTATATTGATAATGAGAATCAAGCTATTGAAAATACTAAAGAAACAATTACTCCAGAATTGCCAGAGTCTAATGAAGAGAGTCTTGATGAGATTATAAGTAATTATGAAACAAATTCACAAAATTAAAAGAAGGCCTTCTAGACAAATATTTGTTGGCAACGTCGCAATTGGTGGTGATGCTCCAATCAGTGTTCAAAGTATGACTAATACTGACACTTGTGATGTTGACTCTACTATTTCTCAAATAGTCTCTCTTGAAGTTGCAGGTGCAGATATGGTAAGAGTTTCTATACCCACTATGGATGCGGCTGAAGCTTTTAAAAAGATTAAAAAATCAGTAAATATACCTTTAATTACTGACATTCATTTTGATTATAAGATAGCTTTAAAAGTTGCGGAATATGGTGCTGATTGCCTCAGAATTAATCCTGGTAATATTGGAAAGGTAGACCGGATAAGAGAGGTTGTTGCTTCTGCAAAAGATCATGGCATACCAATAAGGGTTGGAGTTAATGCTGGCTCTCTTGAAAAGGATTTGCAAAAAAAATATACAGAGCCCACTCCAGAAGCAATGGTTGAATCTGCTTTTAGGCATGTTGACATTTTAGATAATTTAAATTTTAATAATTTTAAAGTTTCTCTTAAAGCCTCCGAAGTATTTATGACTGTTTTTGCCTATCGCCAACTTGCATCACAGATTGATAATCCACTTCACTTAGGTATTACTGAAGCTGGTTCTTTTCGATCGGGTACTGTGAAATCTTCAATTGGAATGGGGATGTTATTAAGTGAAGGTATAGGTGACACTATTAGAGTCTCACTAGCCTCTGATCCAGTAGATGAAGTTAAAGTAGGATTTGATATTTTAAAATCACTTCATTTAAGAAAAAAAGGGGTAAATTTAATAGCTTGTCCATCTTGTTCTAGACAAAAGTTTGATGTAATTTCAGTAGTTAATGAACTCGAATCTCGCCTTGAAGATATTAATGAATCAATTGATGTTGCTGTTATAGGTTGTGTGGTTAACGGACCAGGAGAGGCTAAAGAAGTGAGTGTAGGTCTTACAGGAGGCTCACCAAACTTACTATATATTGATGGTAAGACTCATAGTAAAGTTGACAATGAGTCTCTAGTTGATACTCTTGAGATGCAGATTAGAAGACGAATACCTATTTCCAACGCATGACTCGTTTAACTGCTTTATATTTATAGATTGCAATGATTGAGTAATAACCAATTATTGCTGAAATTGTCGAGGCGATTAATCCTCCCACCCAAAATGCAATAGTCGCATTTCCAAAATTTTCAATTAGATACGAAAAAGTAAATTCAAATTCTGGATCCATTTCAATTCCCATAATTGAAGCCCCTAGTTTGTAGGTAAAGAAATAGAAAGGCACCATAGTAATTGGGTTATTGACCCAAACAACAAGAATTGAAAGGAGAATGTTTGCAGAGAAAAATACTGCAAAGATTGCTACTAATAAAGTGTGCATTGGAAGAGGGATAAATGCAAAAAAAAGGCCAATAGCAAATGCTCTGGAAATTGATTTCTTATTCCATTTCCAAATGTTTGGATCTGTTAAATACTTGTTAAACCATCCCAAGTTGAGATTTTCAGGTTTGGGGCTGTATTTTTTTAAAATCTCTTTCACTATTTTTTCGAGACCTCAATAATATTATCTGACGTTAATCCATAAAGTTCATACAGTTCAGATTGCGAGCCATGCTCAGTAACATTATCAGGAACACCTAAAATATGCAGTTTAGTTTTAATACTTTTCTTTTGAAGGTATTCATTTATCGCACTTCCTGCTCCTCCATTCAAGGTATTGTCTTCAATTGATATAAGAGTTTTAGAATTATTTGCAATTTTGGTTATTAAATCTTCATCTAAGGGTTTAACAAACCTCATATCTACAACAGTTGCATTAATCTTTTCAGAGGCATCAAGAGCAATTTCAAGCATATTTCCAAATGAAAAAATAGTTATATCCTCTCCAGTTCTGACAATGTTACCTTTACCAATTTCAACTGAAGATTCAGTGACGAACTCTTCGATTTTAGATTTCCCCCTTGGAAATCTTATACAAACTGGACCTTCAAAATGGTTTGCAAAGTTGAGTGCTTTGTACATTTCTAAGGAGGAACTAGGTGCTATGATTGTAATGTTTGGTATGCATCTTAGATAACTTAAGTCAAAAATACCAGCGTGAGTTGCGCCATCAGCACCGACAAGTCCTGCCCTATCAATGGCAAAAGTTACATTTAAATTTTGCAATGCAATGTCATGAATGAATTGATCATATCCTCGTTGTAAAAAAGTTGAGTATATTGCTACAATTGGCTTTAATCCCCTAATAGCCATTCCACCGGCGAGAGTAACTGCATGTTGCTCAGCAATAGCAACATCTACAAAACGATCAGGAAATTTATTTGCAAAGTCAACCATCCCTGAGCCTTCAGACATTGCTGGAGTAATTCCTACAACCTTTTCATCACTCTCTGCATTATTGCAAAGCCATGCTCCAAATACATTACTATAGCTTGGGTAGTTATTGCTAGATGATGAGGGCGGTGAAATTCCGTGAAACTTAAGAGGGTTCTCTTCAGCTACGTCAAGCCCATGTCCTTTTTTAGAAATAATATGGAGAATTCTAGGTTTTTTAAGATTTTTAAGATTTTCTAGAGTTTTAATTAATATTGAAATATCATGACCATCAATTGGCCCAAAGTAATCGACACCTAACTCCTCAAAAAGAGTTCCTGGAAGAATCATCCCTTTTAAGTGTTCTTCTGAACGTTTAGCAAATTGTTGAATACGCGGTAATCTCTCTAAAAACTCAAGTGATTTTGATTTCATTGTCGAATATATCTTTCCAGAAATAAGTCTAGTTAGATATTTACTAAGTGCCCCAACATTTTTGGAGATTGACATATCATTATCGTTAAGAATAATCAGAAGATTTGCATCCGTATCTCCAGCATGATTCAGTGCTTCAAATGACATTCCTCCAGTTAGAGCACCATCCCCAATAACAGCTATAGAAGTATCTGGCTCATTATTAAGTTTGTTTGCAAGTGCAATCCCCAGTGCTGCACTTATTGAGGTTGATGAGTGTCCCGCTCCAAAGACATCATGTTCACTTTCACTTCTTTTTGTAAAACCTGACAGGCCATCTTTTTGTCGAAGCGTTGACATCATGTCTTTTCTTCCAGTTAAGACTTTGTGAGTATAGGATTGATGTCCAACATCCCAAACAAAAGTATCATTTGGGCTATCAAAAACATAATGCATTGCTAGTGTTAATTCAATTGTTCCAAGATTAGAGCTCAAATGTCCTCCAGTCTTTTCAATGCTTTCAATTAAAAATAGCCTAATCTCTTCTGCAAGTGCATTTAACTCTTCAATAGTTAAATTTTTAAAATCACTTGGATTTTGAATTTGATCTAAGAACATATAAAAAAAATATTGCTAAAATTGAATTGAAAGAACTGAAGAATTATACACTTCTCATTGCTAATTAAAGTGAAGCACATATGGAGTTTTTATGTTTATTTGTACCTCAAATAAACTAAAATTTATAGTTATGGCAAGTAAAATTAATATTTTTTAAGCCAATATCTTTAAAAAAATGCATTCTATATGTGCTTTATATAAATTTACAAGACTTGATGACTTTGAGTCTATTCAATTGCCTCTTAAGATATATCTTGATTCTCTATGTATTCGCGGGACTGTTTTGCTAGCGCGAGAAGGAATAAATGGAACTATTTCAGGCAGCAAAGTTGATTTAGAAAAAGTGCTTAATTATTTGCAATCTGACTCAAGATTTCTGGGTTTAGAATTTAAATACTCATTTAGTAATAAAATTCCATTTAAAAGACTTAAGGTTAAATTAAAAAAAGAAATAGTCACCATGGGTCTGGCTGAGATTGATCCAACCCATTCAGCTGGAACTTATGTTAAGCCAAAGGATTGGAATGAATTGATTAATGATCCTGAAGTAGTTTTAATTGATACTCGGAACAACTATGAATATGAAATTGGAAGTTTTAAAGGTGCTATTAATCCCAATACAGAAACTTTTAGAGAATTCCCAAGCTTTACAGAAAATAGTTTAGAGAAGTATAGAAATAAAAAGATTGCTATGTTTTGTACTGGTGGAATTCGCTGTGAAAAATCAACAGCTTATCTTAAGTCAAAAGGATATGAAAATGTTTTTCATCTGCAAGGAGGAATCCTTAAGTATTTAGAAGATGTTGGTGAAAATGAAAGTTTATGGGAAGGTGAATGCTTTGTTTTTGACGATAGAGTTGCAGTTAAACATAATTTGGAACAGGGCAGATATGATCAATGTCATGCTTGCCGGTTTCCAATTACAAAAGAAGATACAATGCATCCTCATTATGAGAAAGGAGCATCATGTCCTAGATGCTTCGGGACTAAAAATTCAAATCAAATGAACCGCTACAGAGAAAGAGAAAAACAAGTTCAACTAGCTAAAAAAAGAGGTGAAGAGCATATTGGGGATGGTGCTATTGTAGTAAAAAATAATCACAGGTAATTATTTATAGAAAAGGTTTTCAATGTTTAAAAGAAAAGATATTTCAAAGCTAAAAAAAGACATAATTTTAGATGTTGAGTTATTGGGTACTAAATTTAATTTACACACTCGATGGGGAGTTTTTAGCCCCCGGTCAATTGATGATGGCACTCTTTTACTAATGAAATATATTAGTGCTGATGAGAGTGATGTATGTTTAGATTTGGGTTGTGGCTATGGACCTATTGGACTTGCTTTGGCAAGACAGTGCTATAATGGCCAAGTGCATATGGTTGATAAGGATTTTATTGCTGTTGAGCTTGCAAATGATAATGCAAAAAGAAATGGCGTTACTAATGCAAAAGCTTATCTGTCAGATGCATTTACGAATGTTCCAAGCGAGATAAAGTTTAATCAAATAATTTCAAATATTCCAGCAAAGGTTGGAAGAGAGCAGCTTTCAATCATACTTTATGATGCCTACGATGCCCTTGAGTCAGGGGGTAAAATTACAGTTGTTACCATCAATGGGCTAAAAGACTTTATTAAAAGTAACTTTAAGTCAGTTTTTGGCAATTATAAAAAAATAAAGCAAGGTCAAAGATACATAATTTCACAAGCTGTAAAAGAATAATTCTTGATTGATTCTTCTACAGTTATTTGAATACTAGATTAAAATATAAAAAAAAATTGGAGAAATAAATTGGAAGTATTAGAAAAAATTCAAAAGCAAGTTGATAGTGCTGCAATTGTCATCTATATGAAAGGCACACCGCAATTCCCTCAGTGTGGTTTTTCTGCTCGAGCTTCTCAAACCCTTGCTTCTACTGGGGTAGAGTTTGCTTATGTTAATGTTTTTGAAGATCAGGAGGTTTTTCAGAGCCTACCTGATTTTGCTGATTGGCCGACTTTTCCTCAAATATATTTCAATTCTGAGCTTGTTGGTGGTGGAGATATAATCATAGAAATGGCAGAGCAAGACACCCTTAAGGATGCGATGACAGAAGCAGTTGAAAAGTTTAATAATTAATTTACTACTAAACTTTTCTTAATTTGTAACCATTCGCTTTAAGCCATTGCTTGTGCTCTTTGTAGTCAGGCATTATTGATTCCACTGAGCTCCAGAAATCAAAAGAGTGATTCCTATGAATTGTGTGAGCTAATTCATGAACTATGACGTAGTCAATGACCTCTATAGGAGCCATTATTAATAGGTAATTAAGGTTAATGTTGTTTTTTGAAGAGCATGACCCCCACATTGTTTTTTGGTTTTTTATTCTGACCTGATTGATTGTCAATTTATGTTGCTGAACATAATAAGCAACCCTTGGAAGCGCTATCTCTCTGAATTTATTTTTGTACCATGCTTTTATTAATAGTGAGAGAGACGTTGGCTCAATTGAATTAGCAATAAACTCATCGCCCGTAAAGATTAATTCTTTTGATGTATTCTGTTTTATTTTGATTGGAAAAAGTGAGCCCAAATAGAGAAGCTTATTTTTATTATTCGTTATGTCTTTTATTTGATTTTCGATTAATCTTTTTTTTCTATTAATCCAGTTTTCTTTTTCATTAATAAAATCTTGAATTTTTTTAATTGGCAATTTTAAAGGAGCACGAATAACTAACTCAGCATTCTCATTAATCGTTAAGCTTAATGTTTTACGCTTACTTCTAATTATTTTATTTGGCTTCATAAAATTAAAATTATTTGATCCATTCCCTTGCATTTTCAAACATCCTCATCCATGGTGAGCGCTCTTCCCAGTCATGAGGATGCCAAGAGTTTTGGATTGCTCTAAAAACCCTCTCAGGATGAGGCATCATAATTGTAATTCTTCCAGTTTCATCACAAATCGCTGCAACTGCATTTTTAGAACCATTTGGGTTATGTGGATAAATTTGAGAGGGGCTTCCAAAATGATCAACATATTGCATTGAAATATTATTAAAAGGTATTTTTGACTTGAAGGTTGCTTTACCCTCGCCATGAGCAATGGCAATTGGCATAATTGAGTCCTGCATTCCATCAAATAATATTGATTTTGAATCATTAATTTTAACTCCAGTAAATCTAGCCTCAAACTGTTCGGAAGCATTCCTTTCAAATGAAGGCCAATCATCAGTTCCAGGAATAATTTCTCGAAGATTTGAAATCATTTGACAGCCATTACAGACCCCAAGAGTAAAACTGTCATTTCTTAGAAAGTATTCTGAAAACTCATCTTTGGCTCTGTGGTTTAATAGAATGGAGTTAGCCCATCCTCTGCCTGCTCCAAGAACATCACCATATGAGAATCCTCCACAAGCAGCCAATCCTTTAAATCTTGATAAAGAAATCTCTCCTGATAGAATTTGACTCATATGCACATCAGTTGCTTCGAAACCAACTTTTGAAAATGCTGCTGCCATTTCAATGTGGCCGTTGATTCCTTGCTCTCTCAGTATTGCAATTTTTGGCTTGACCTTTAGGTTAAGATAAGGCATACCGATAGTTTCATTGATGTCAAAACTTGTTGAGATTTTGAGGCCATTTGAAGTTTTAGACAGCTCTGAGTTTTCAGAGTAAGCACAATCTGGATTGTCTCTTAGTTTTGATATTTGATAAGAAGTTGAAGACCAAAGGTTTTGGAGATTATCTCTCTTATCTTGAAAAACCTTATTACCACCCTGATAGATTGTAATTTCATCAGTATTAGTAACCTTAGCAATTGATTTTGTGTTCTCTTTGAGTCCAATACTAGCTAAATCATTTAAAACAATTTCTCGATTATGATTACTGACTTGAATGATACATCCAAGTTCTTCATTAAATAGATCAAATATAAGATCTGACACTTTAATATCTAAACCACATCTTGATGCAAATGCCATTTCTAATAATGCAATTAGTGCACCTCCATCTGATCGATCATGATAAGCGTTAACCAAGCCCCTCTCATTAAAAGTATTTATCAAAGAGAAGAATTTACAAAAAAGATCTGGATCATCTAGGTCAGGAGCCTCATTTCCAATTTGATTATAAACTTGTGCAAGTGAAGAGCCTCCCATCCTGTTCTTACCTAGACCAAGATCAATGAGAAATAACTCAGAATCAATTTCTGTATCGAGTAAAGGAGTGATTTGAAGCCTTGCATCAGGAGTTTTTGAGAAGGCGCTGATGATTAGTGATAAAGGAGCAGTTACAGATTTTTCTTTATCACCTTCTCTCCATGAACTCTTCATAGACATTGAGTCTTTTCCAACTGGAATTGTTAAACCAAGCTGAGGACAAAGCTCCATACCAATTGATTTCACTGCTTCAAAAAGTTTTGCGTCTTCTCCAGGATGTCCACTTGCACACATCCAGTTTGCTGAAAGATTGATATGGCTAATATCTTCAATATAGGCACCCAGTAAATTCGTTAAAGCTTCTCCAACACTCATCCTTGCAGCAGCAGCAGCATTAATCAGTGATATTGGAGTCTTTTCTCCAATTGACATGGCTTCACCTTGGTAGCCCAGATAGTCTGAAAGTGAAATAGCACAGTCAGCGACAGGAACTTGCCATGGCCCAATCATTTGATCCCTTGCAATGAGACCAGTCACGGATCGATCAGTAATGGTAATTAAGAAGTTTTTGCTAGCAATCGTTGGAAGATTAAGTAAGCGGTGTATTGCATCTTCAATTTCAATATTACTAGTAATAAAAGCATCTTCAATATTAGGTATAGACTTAACGTCTTTATGAATTTTTGGAGATGACCCAAATAGAAGTGACATTTCAAGATCAATCGGATTGTTGTTAAAGTGAGAGTCTTCCAAAAGCAAATGCTGATCCTCTGTTGCGCTTCCTAAAACAGCATAGGGGGCTCTTTCTTTCAGGCAAATTTCATCAAAAATACTAATACTTTTTTCTTTTATCGCGATGACGTATCTCTCTTGCGACTCATTACACCAAATTTCAAGTGGAGACATTTTAAGCTCATCATTTGGTATTGATCTTAATTGAAGCTTAGCACCTTTTTTTGAGTCATTGACTAGCTCAGGAATTCCATTTGATAGGCCACCTGCGCCAATATCATGTATAGATATAATTGGATTCTTAATACCAAGATTAGTACAAGCGCTAATGACTTCTTGAGATCGTCTTTGCATTTCTGGATTTGCCCTTTGGACAGAGGCAAAGTCAAGATTTTCATTTTGATCTCCACTACCAATACTTGAGGCTGCTCCTCCACCGAGTCCAATAAGCATAGCAGGACCTCCCAGAACAATTATTTTATCTCCATCAGAAATCAAACCCTTTTCAACATGATTTTTTTTGATATTACCAATGCCACCGGCCAGCATAATTGGCTTGTGATAACCTCTAATATCATTATTTTTTGTTTTCTGTTCATAAGTTCTGAAATAACCACAAGTGTTGGGCCTCCCAAATTCATTATTAAATGATGCAGCACCAATAGGCCCATCAATCATGATTTCTAATGCAGAGGAAATTTGACTGGGCTTGCCATAATCTATTTCCCATGGGTGAATTGAATTTGGTAGCTTTAGATTTGATACAGAAAAGCCACATAAGCCAGTTTTTGGATTAGAGCCCCTGCCTGTTGCTCCCTCATCTCTGATTTCTCCACCTGAGCCTGTAGCAGCTCCAGGATGTGGAGCTATTGCTGTTGGATGATTATGAGTTTCAACCTTCATCAGGACTGCTTTTTCCCCAATAGAGCTCTGATATATCCCTTTTTCATTTGCTTCAAAGTAGCTTGAAGAATAACCATTCATTACTGCAGAATTATCGCTGAAGACTGATAAAAGTCCTTCAGGGTTTTGTTTGTAAGTATTTTTAATCATTCCAAAAAGAGAAATTGCTTGTTTTTCTGAATCTATAGTCCAGTCTGCATTGAAAATTTTATGTCTACAGTGCTCTGAGTTTGCTTGAGCAAACATCATTAGTTCTATATCTCTTGGATTTCTACCTATGACAACGAAGCTCTCAAAAAGATAATTTATCTCACTCTGATTCAATGCGAGTCCAAGTTCATTATTGGCCTTAGTAATTGCAGATTTGCCCTGACCCAAGAGATCTATGGTGTTGAATTCATTAGGCATAAATTCCTTAAATAATAAATCTGAATCATTAATATTATTGAGATGGGATTCAGTCATCTTATCCATTACTAGCTCTAATATAGTGACTAATTCATGGGTATTAATGGTTCGATCGAAATGATAGTTAATTCCTCTCTCTAGTCTTGTAACTAATGATAAGCCACAAATTTTGCATATATCTGATGCCTTTGAGGACCATGGAGAAATGGTACCAATTCGAGGGGTAATAGTAACTTTATATTTAGAATTTATTAAATTAACTTTTGGAGAGTAATTTAAAAGTTTATGAAGTATTTTTTTGTTAAATTGACTTAAATCTCTATCTGACTCAATAAAGTGAATATATTCAGTTCCAATAAGTTCTAAATCTGGGATTAAAGTCTTAATTCTTTGATTGAGGAAGTTGACTTTGAATTTTCTGAGTGCTTGAATCCCAGAGTGAAAAGAAATCATAGGTCAGACAAGATCTCATCTGAAATATCAGCATTATGATAGACGTCTTGCGTGTCATCAAGATCTTCAAGTCTTTCTATAAGTTTCATAAATTTTTCTGCATCTTCTAAATTAAGCTCAACTCTGTTAGCTGGCTCCATAGTAATTTGAGAATGGTCTGGAGTTAAATCTTTGGCTAGTAGTGCATCTTTAACAGTAAAAAAATTCTCAGGTGAAGTAACTACATCAATAGAGTTATCATCATTGATAACTATATCTTCGGCGCCAGATTCAATTGCTATTTCCATAATGGTATCTTCATCCCCCGATGCAAAGCTTATAAAGCCTTGTTTGGAAAACATGTAGGAGACAGATCCATCTGTACCAAGATTTCCTCCGTGCTTAGAAAAGGCATGCCTGACATCAGATACAGTTCGATTCTTGTTATCTGTTAGGCAATCAACCATTATGGCTGTTCCTCCAAGCCCATAACCCTCGTAACGAATTTCCTCATAGTATTCACCTTCAAGATCACCTGAGCCTCTTTTAACTGCGTTATCGATTGTATCTCTCTTCATGTTAGCAGCTAAAGCTTTATCAATTACTACTCTCAGTGATGGGTTGTTTTCTATAACGCCACCACCCATCTTTGCAGCCACTACAATTTCTTTGATTAGTTTTGTGAAAATTTTTCCACGTTTAGCATCTTGTGCACCTTTTCTATGCTGGATATTGTGCCATTTACTATGTCCTGCCATTTTTTATCTCTACCTCGAATAAAAAAGTTATTTTGTAAAGTCTAGCAAGCGTTGAATTGAGTATTTTGCTCTATCGATTACATTTCGATCTATGAGAATTTCATTTTGTCCAGTGTTTAGAGTTTCAAGGCACTTTTCAAGACTATTCATTGCCATCCAGTTGCAATGAGCGCATGACTCACAGTCTGCTCCTTCTCCCATAGTGGGTGCCTCAATAAGTTTCTTATGAGGAGCGACTTCCTTCATTTTATGGAAAATGCCATTATCTGTTGCCACAATAAAAGTGGTTTCTGATCTTGAAGATACGGCATTAATTAGTTGAGTAGTTGAACCAACAACATCTGCAAGAGCAATAACTTCTTTAGGTGATTCAGGATGAACTAGAATACCAGCTTCTGGATGAAGCTCCATAAGTCTTTTTAAGCCTTCTGCTTTAAATTCCTCATGAACAATACAGGCTCCATCCCACATCAGCATTTCAACTCCTGTCATAGATTGAACATAATGACCAAGGTGCTTGTCGGGTGCCCAGAGCACTTTTTTTCCTTCACTATGTAATTTCTGAACTACTTTCAGTGCACTACCTGATGTAACTACCCAGTCCGCTCTAGCTTTTACTTCTGCGGATGTATTAGCATAGACAACCACAACGTGATCTGGATTTTGATCACAAAATTCTGAAAAATCTTTGATTGGACATGACAGATCCAGCGAGCATGTAGCTTTTTCATCAAGAACCAGAACTCTTTTTTCAGGAGACAAAATCTTAGCAGTCTCCCCCATAAATTTAACTCCTGCAACAATAATGGTTTCAGATTTACTATTCTGACCATACCTAGCCATTTCAAGCGAGTCTGATACTATACCACCAGTCTCTTCAGCTAAAGTTTGAAGATCAGCACTTACATAATAGTGAGCTACTAAAGTAGCATTATTACTTTTGAGAGCTTCTTTAATTGTATCTTGAATAGGTTGATCTATAACTATGTTTTGCATAATTAAGCTTTTTTTGGCAGTGTAACCTTAATATTTAATTCTTTAAGTTGATCCGTGGAGATATTCGAAGGAGCATCCGTCAAAAGACATGCAGCCGTTTGAGTTTTAGGAAATGCAATAACATCTCTAATGGATTCAGTATTGCTAAGAGTCATGACTAGTCTGTCAAGACCAAATGCAATACCACCATGAGGAGGACATCCATAATCAAGAGCATCCAGAAGAAATCCAAATTTTTCTTTTGCTTCATCATCATCAATGCCTAGAAGACCAAGAACGGTTCTTTGCATTTCACTTTGGTGAATTCTTATAGATCCACCTCCAACTTCAGAACCATTAATTACTAGATCATATGCTCTTGAGAGTGATTCTTCAGGATTTTTAAGAAGAGCTTTCAAATCTGAACTTGGGGCAGTAAAAGGGTGATGTATGGCATCTAATGAGCCATCATCTGAAACCTCAAACATAGGAAAGTCCACTACCCAAACTGGTGCCCATTCTTTATTGAATAAATTTAAATCATGACCCAGTTTTTCTCTAAGGTTTCCCAGCGCCTCATTGACAACTTTAGCTTTGTCAGCACCAAAAAAGATAATGTCTCCAGTTTTAGCTTCAGTCAAATCTATAACTTTTTGAGTGACATCATCTCCTAAGAATTTAATGATCGGTGAGGAAGGACCATCTTCATTCAGCTTAATATATGCAAGTCCTTTAGCGCCATAAATGCTGACAAACTTTGTGTAATCATCAATTTGTTTGCGACTAATAGAAGCGCCACCACAAACTTTAAGCGCTGCAACCCTTCCTTTAATGTCATTCGCTGGTCCAGAGAAGACTTTAAATTCAACATCTTTCATAATTTCATTAATATCGACCATTTGAAGTGTAATTCTCAAATCAGGACGATCAATGCCATAGAGTTTAATTGCATCATCATAAGTAATACAAGGAAATTTAGATGGCAGATCAACATTTGCAACCTCTGCAAAAAGTCCTCTAATCATCTCCTCCATGAGCGCTGTAATTTCTTCCTCATTCATAAATGATGTCTCAACATCTAGCTGAGTGAATTCTGGTTGTCTATCAGCCCTTAAGTCTTCATCCCTAAAGCATTTAACAATTTGGTAATATCTCTCAAAGCCAGACATCATCAAGAGCTGCTTAAATAACTGAGGTGATTGTGGAAGGGCAAAAAAACTGCCTTCGTGAGTTCTTGATGGAACTAAATAATCCCTAGCACCCTCAGGGGTTGCTTTAGTTAGAAAGGGCGTCTCTATATCAAGAAAGTCATTCTTATGCATAAATTCTCGCATGAAATGAGTTACTTTAGATCTGAGGCGAAGTCTTTTTTGCATTTCATCTCTTCTGAGATCTAGATATCGATATTTAAGTCTGACTTCCTCTGACGTTTCCATAGAATCCAGCTGAAATGGCATTGGTTTTGAGTTATTTAAGATCTCAATCTGATCAGCAAGAACCTCAATTTCACCAGTTGGAATTTTATTATTGACCATCTCTGTTTCTCTAGCAAGAACTTTGCCTGTGATTTTTAGTACAAACTCGTTTCTAATAGTTTCAGCAACCTTAAAAGTCTCAACTGTTTCTGGATTAATAACTACTTGAGCAATGCCTTTTTTATCACGAATATCGAGAAAAATTACGCCACCATGATCTCGCCTTCTATTAACCCAACCACAAAGTTTTATTTCATTATTAAGATTATCCTTGGTTAATTCTCCACAAAAATGTGTCCTCATTTCTGATCCTTAAGCTTTAAATTTTCAGGAGTTACAACACCTGCAGATATAACTAATTTGAATGCCTCCTCGACAGTCATCTGTAACTCATATGCATCTTTTTTTGGCATCATGACAAAAAAACCTGAGGTAGGATTTGGCGTCGTTGGGACAAATAGGTTGATTACTTCGCCTCCAATGATATCTTTGACTTCTCCCTCATAATCTCCAGATTGAAATGCAACAACCCAAATTCCTTTGCTTGGATATTGGATTAAAAAAGCCTTTCTAAAGCTGTCACTTGATGTATTTAGAACTGTTGAAGATATCTTCTTTAATGCATTATAAATATTTCTAAAGCCAGGTATTTTGTTGAGAGCTCTCTCCCAGAGATCTACTATCTTTCTTCCTAATATATTGGTGACCAAAGCCCCCGTGATAAGAATTATTAAAATAACAAGAATAATTCCTGAGCCAGGGATAGTGGTATCAAGATTGAGTAGTGATTCAGGGAGAAGCTTAGCTGGTACTAAATTATTAACAACTTCTAAAAAGAATTTAATAACAAGTACACTTAATGCTAGCGGAATCCAAAATAGGAGACCAGATATAAAGTAATTTCTTAAGCGCTTCACTGAACTAAATAAGTAAGTCTAAAAAAGGATTATTTTAACACAAGCTGAAGTGCCAATTTGATTCTCAAAAAGTTAATCTATAAGGTTATAAATTTCGCTCTTCATCACGAAGTGTTAAGACTTCGTGCCCTGTTTCTGTCACTAAGATTGTATGCTCCCATTGCGCCGAAAGTGATCTATCTTTAGTAGTAACTGTCCACCCATCAATTCTTGATGTGATAACTTCATATCCACCAAGATTAACCATAGGCTCTATTGTAAAAGTCATTCCAGGCTCTAAAATTGGACTTTGTTCAATTCTGCCATCATCATAATGAATAACTTGTGGAAGCTCATGAAAAACCTCCCCAATACCATGCCCACAATAGTCTCGAACGACTGAGCAGTTTTTAGTCCGAGCATAATCACCAATAACTTTTCCAATCTCACCAAGACGAATACCAGGTCTCACCATTTCAATTCCTAACATCATTGATTCTCTAGCTACACTGCATATTTTTAAGGCTTTTACGCTGGGTTTTCCCACTATAAACATTTTAGAGGTATCACCATGAAAGCCATCTTTGATAATAGTAATATCGATGTTGATAATATCCCCTTTTTTTAATTTTTTTTCACTTGGAATGCCGTGACAAACAACATTATTAACTGAGGTACATATTGATTTTGGAAAACCATTATAGTTAAGCGGTGCTGGAATTGATTCAAGATCATTGACAATGAAATCATGACAAATTTGATCAAGCTTTTCTGTAGTTACTCCAGTTCTTACATAATCACTTATCATCTCTAGAACACTTGAAGCTAGTGTTCCAGCAACACGCATCTTTTCAATCTGATCTGGATTCTTTATAGATATTGACATTTAAATCTTAAATTAAGAATTTTTTTTACTTTTATTAGAGTCCTTATTTTTATAGGGAATATATGAACTCCATCTAATTCTATTATCTCTATTCGTCTGCTTACTAGATGCTTTGAATTTAAGAAGATAAAAGAAAACGAAAACAGACAAAAGGCCTATTAATCCTAAAAAAATTGTTAAATACGACATTATTATCTACTTCGCATCTTCATTAACAACCTAAGAATTTCTATGTATAACCATACTAAGGTTGCCATTAGAGCCATAGCTCCAAACCATTCCATATACTTTGGTGCTCCTTGTTCAGCGGATTGCTCAATGATATCAAAATCTAATACAAGATTTAGAGCTGCGATACCAATGATAAATAAACTAATACCAATTCCCATTGCTCCATTGCCTGTGAAAATAATAAAGTTTTCACCCGTGAATAAAAAATAAATAAGATTTGCTATATAAGTTAAAAATATACCCATAGTAGCTGAAAAAATAATAAGTAAGAAGTTTTGGGTAGGTTTAATAACTCCAGTCTTATATGCAATTAAAAGAGAAGCTGCCACAAAGAATGTTAAAGATACAGCTTGAATAACTATTCCAGGATACATGCTTTCAGCTGTTTGAGATATTAATCCAATAAAGAAGCCCATACCAATAGAGTAAATTGGAGCAGTTTTAGTTGCATTATAAGGTCTTGGTTTGACTATCCAGCCTACAAAGAAAAAATAAAAACCAAACGTCATTATTCCTGATATGAATGCTGCAAGCATTCCAATAGAAGATATGATGCTAATTAAAGGTCCTTGAAAATTCCAACTAATAGTTGCAGCAATTACAGTTAAGAAAAGCATAATACCAGTTTTATTTACAGCACCCTCTAAAGACATTTTATCTTCACTTGCAGAAACTCTATCTTGAAAAGCTGCTGATCTAATTATAGGATTCCCAGATCGTCCAAATCTATCTAATGTTTTGTGTTGAGACATTTTATTTCCTTCTTAAATTTATAAAATTATATATATTTAGACACTATTTTTTTACTTTGTTCGAATTACTTTCCAGGCCACATCATGCGTGTTTCAGTCATTGTGCAGCTTTTATCTCCTGAAGAAGTTAGGATTACCTGAAAAGATTCATCCAAAGGTGTAAGAATAGTAAAATTTCCATCCGCATAAACAGAAACTTTTAAGTTTTGATCACTATCAACTTTAATTTTTGTAATTTCAGAACAAGACTGGCCATTTAATGAAGTTACTTGAACGGTCGAAAGATAACAATATTCTCCATCAGGAGTTAATGTTGCTGAAAAAGATGAGCTACCATTATTATATTTTTGTGTTGAAATATGAAGAGAAGGAAGATCCAATGGGTTTTCTGGGTGTGCAAATGTTATATTTAAACCTTTAAGTCCATAGGACTGCTCTATTTGACTTAAATAGTTAGAGCAAACATCACTTATTCCCCTATTTAATGCATCTTCAGACAAAGAAGAGGCAAAAGAGTTGACTGATGTAAATAAAATCAAAAATGCAACTAATATTCTCAAATGCTCTTTCATATTTAATGCTGAATTATATATATCTTCTTGTCAATATACTCTTATTGAAAAAAATAAAAAGAAATTATTAATGATTTAAGATTTTATTAATTTGATTGGATATGTAAATTAAAGTACTTTATAATAAAAATTCGAATATTTCTAGGAGTTCAAAAAATGAAGTTAAGATTTTTATTTGTTGCTGTTTTAGCGTTGCTTATTAGTGGCTGTATGGACACTATTATGGCAGTTCCCGCTGCAGCAGTTAGTGGAGTTGGAAATGTAGTTGGTGGTGTTTGGGGAGCTGTAACAAGTATTTTTTAATACTCTCTTATAAAGTTTTAAGATATCCCATAAAGATTTCATTTTTTATGGGATCTTTCCTAGTAAATTACGTCATAATCAATTTTTTTGTTTTGAGCTAACTTAAGAGCTTCTTTTTTGCTTGAAGCTTGAACTGTAAATGAAACTTTATATCCCCTACTTATCAAATTTTGAGATGTCCATTCATTCCCTTTAAACGCTGGTAATAGAAGAATAACCATTTCAATAATTACAATAATGATTTGAAGATCATTTGCATTTGAAAAATTAAAAAAACCTAGCTCTCCATATATTTCATAATCAATACTTGCAAGAATGAGAATAGTTAATATATAGGCAATGAAAATTTTCCAAAGACCACGAAATAGAAACCATGCTGGAAGAAAAGGAAGAAATGTAACAAATGGAATCGCAAGCCATGCAAAACCAGTTTTAACAGCTTTAACTTCTTTTAATGGATGACTAAAAACTTTATAGGTTTTCATTAGGAGCTAAGATAAATTTTTTTCTTATTAAGAAAGTATACCAAAAAAAATGAAGATGGTATGGGGCGAGAAACGGGGCTCGAACCCGCGACAACCGGAATCACAATCCGGGGCTCTACCAACTGAGCTATTCCCGCCATAAAAAAAAGTGGCGCGCCCAATACGATTCGAACGTATGACCTACGGCTTAGAAGGCCGTTGCTCTATCCAGCTGAGCTATGGGCGCGATAACTTTGCTTTAATAAAGTTTAGGCTTGCACTTTTATAAATAAATTTTGGTCGGAGTGGAGGGATTTGAACCCCCGACCACCTGGTCCCAAACCAGATACGCTACCAGACTGCGCTACACTCCGAAGGTGAGTAATTATACTGTCATACCCCTCTTAGTCAATGCCTAATTAAATCAAATTTGAGCTAAATATTTAAGGTAAATTGGATTAATTTTTAAAATAATTATGATGAAGTTCAGTTTCTGTTTTATTTGCAAAAACTACTTTAATTTTTTCTTTATTTGACTGATTCTTATTTATCACTGAAGAACTGATAATTTGAGGTTCATTATTATGTGTTTCTTGAAAAAGGTTTGATTGACCTCCAGTCATTGCAATATATACTTTTGCAAGTATTTGAGCATCAAGAAGCGCACCATGTCTTGTTCTTGCACTTGTATCAATTCCGAATCTTCTGCAAAGAGCATCTAAATTATGCATAGTGCCTGGTCTTTGCTCTTTTGATAGTTCAAGAGTATCGATAACTTGGCATAAATCTTCAACTTTGATTTTCACTCCATTGAGTTTAAATTCGTGATTAAGGAATCCAAGATCAAATGGTGCGTTATGAATAATTAAAGTTGACCCCTCAATAAAAGAAATAAGATCATCTGAAATTTGACTAAATTGAGGTTTATTTATTAAAAATTTATCAGTAATACCATGAACTCTTACTGAATCACCAACTGTTCGATTTGGTTGAATATATTTGTGAAATTCTATATTTGTAATTTCTCTATTATCAATTTGAACAGCTCCTACTTCTATAATACGATGACCCTCCTTTGGATCAATGCCTGTAGTCTCAGTATCAAGTACAATAAGTCTTTCCATGTATAGTGTATTGAAGTAAAATGATTCATTTTATCATCCACTCCTTAAGGTTAATAAGATTATGGCAAGAGTAACAGTAGAAGATTGTTTAGATAAGGTTCAGAATAGATTTGAATTAGTTTTGGTTGCTGCAAAGAGGGCGCACCAATTGAATTCAGGCGGCTTTAGGTCTACTCTTGATGTTGCTAAAGACAAGCCTACTGTTTTAGCATTAAGAGAAATTGAAGCTGGCTTAATAGATGCCTCAATACTTACTGAAGAGTATGCCATGGAAGAAGAGTTAAATGCTCAGGAAAAATTGGCTGATGATGCTAAGAAAATTGAGGTCAATGAAGAATTGTCTGATGCTTCTCTTGATAAAGAAGTAGAATCTGATAACTTAGAAATTAAGGAAGAGGATTAGTAAAGTTAATTCACCTTCCAAAAAAAAATGACGCATTTGCGTCATTTTTTTTTAACTAAACAAAATTTTTTTTTCGGCCAAGTCGTTGAGTTTGGTAACATGAGATTTTTTACGAATTGATTAATCGGAGTTTTAGATGCAATATCCAATCATGAAAAGCAATAGAAAGCCATTAATAGATTCAGACAAATATGAATCAATGTATCAGCATTCAATGGCTAATCCAGATGAATTTTGGTCTGAGCAAGCACAAGAATTTATTAGCTGGGATAGAAAATGGAATAGGGTTTCAGATGTAGATTTTACAAAAGGGAAAATTTCATGGTTCGAAGGTGCGACTCTTAATGTTTCTTATAACTGTTTGGATCGCCATCTTAATAATCACGCAGATCAAGTTGCAATTATTTGGGAAGGTGATGACCCTAATTCCAGTATGTCAATTACTTACCAAGAGCTATATGAGATGGTTTGTAAATTTGCAAATGGTATGAAGAGTTTAGGTGTAGAAAAAGGTGATAGGATTTGTCTTTATATGCCAATGATTATTGAAGCAACCGTTGCGATGTTAGCATGTGCAAGACTTGGTGCAATTCACTCAGTAGTATTCGGTGGCTTTTCTCCAGATGCACTTCGAGATAGAATTCTAGATAGTGAATGTAAGTTAGTTATTACTGCTGATGAAGGTGTGCGTGGAGGAAAATCAATCCCTTTGAAAGCTAATGTTGATATAGCTGTAGAAGAATGTGACTGCGTAGAAAAAATAGTTATTGTAAAAAGAACTGGTAATGAAATTAGTCAGAAAAATAGAGATGTTTGGTATCACGAGCTTGTGAAAGATGCTTCTATAGAGTGCCCATGCGAGATGTTTGATGCTGAGACACCTCTATTTATTCTTTATACCTCAGGGTCAACAGGAAAGCCAAAAGGAGTTCTTCATACTTCAGGTGGCTACCTTTTATATGCAGCCATGACACACAAATATACATTTGATTATCAGGATGGAGATATATATTGGTGTACTGCTGATGTTGGCTGGGTAACAGGACATTCCTATATTGTTTATGGACCTCTTGCAAATGGAGCAACTTCTCTTATGTTTGAGGGGGTTCCTAATTATCCAGATGCCTCAAGATTCTGGCAGGTAGTGGATAAGCATCAGGTTAATATTTTTTATACAGCGCCAACAGCAATAAGGGCATTAATGGGTGCTGGGAATGAGCTTGTTCAAAACACATCAAGATCTAGTTTAAAGATTTTGGGGACTGTTGGAGAGCCAATCAATCCAGAGGCCTGGGAGTGGTACTATAGCATTGTCGGTGAGGAGAGATGTCCAGTCGTTGATACTTGGTGGCAAACTGAAACAGGAGGTCACATGATAACCCCTATGCCATTTGCAACACCTCTCAAACCTGGATCCGCAACTAGACCTTTTTTTGGAGTGGAGCCGCAGGTTTTATCTGAGAGTGGAGAGGTGCTTGAAGGTGAAGCATCAGGTGTTCTTGTCCTGGCTCGCTCTTGGCCGGGACAAATGAGGACCTTGTATAACAATCATGAGCGCTTTATGGAGGCTTATTTTTCAACATTCTCAGGAAAGTATTTTGCTGGTGATGGTGTTAAAAGAGATGCTGATGGCTATTACTGGATTACAGGAAGAGTAGATGATGTCCTTAACATTTCTGGACATAGACTCGGAACTGCTGAAATAGAATCAGCACTCGTTCTTCATAGTGATGTAAGTGAGGCGGCAGTTGTAGGAATGCCTCATGATATTAAAGGTCAAGGAATCTATGCTTATGTTTCTCTTATGAGTGAAGCTGAAGAATCTGAAGATTTGAAAAAGAATCTTGTGGCACTTGTAAGAAAAGAAATTGGCCCTATTGCAACGGTTGATAAGATTCAATTTGCTCAAGGATTACCTAAAACTAGATCGGGCAAAATTATGAGACGAATTTTGAGAAAAATTGCAGAGGATGATTATGCAGATCTTGGTGATACATCGACCCTAGCAGAGCCTGGTGTAGTCGATGATTTGATTTCCAATCGAGTTCAATAAAGACTTTAATCTAATTTAACAAAAAATGAACGCTTTCCTCTACTTTGTTGTGCTTTTGGCATGGGGTTCCTCGTGGTTTGCAATTAGTTTTCAACTTGGTGAAGTTGCTCCACAAGTATCTATAGCTTGGCGTTTTTTAATGGCATCAATAATACTTTTTATTTGGTGCTATCTCCGAGGATTAAGACTTTCATTTCCATGGCGTGATCATACAAGTTGGATTTTACTTGGATTTTTTCTATTTTGTATCAACTATATTTGTGCCTACTTTGGTACTTTTTATCTTGCTTCTGGTTTGATTTGTCTTATCTTCTCAACCCTGACCTTGTTTACAGTCTTTAATGGTTTTATTTTTTTTAAAAAGCCCATCAGACTTCCTATCCTGATAGGAGCTGTTGTTGGTATTGCAGGGCTTTCAATCATTTTTTCAAATGAAATAAGTAATACTGACTGGTCTTTTGAATCGGGCGTTGTTAAAGGGTTTTTATGGATGATACTTGCCACTTTTTTTGCGTCTATTGGTATGCTTCTATCAGGACAATTTCAGGCTCGTAAAATGCCACTTGTTCAAAGCAATGCATATAGTATGCTCTATGGTTCAATTATTTTAATTCTATATATCAGTTTGAGTGATGTCAGATTCAGTTTTGATTCGAGTTTTAGTTATGTTGTATCTCTTGTATATCTTGCTATAGTGGCCTCAGTAATTGGATTTGGTGTTTATCTTAAACTTGTAGGAAATATTGGCGCTGATAAGGCTTCATATGTTAATATTTTCACGCCAACAATAGCCCTACTTTTATCTACTTTATTTGAAAATTATCAGTGGAGTTGGATTGGAATAATAGGGGTATTATTAATCATTGTGGGTAATGTTATAGTTCTTTATGCAAGGCCTGTTAATTAATAATTAACCATTCGAAAATGGAGCAAGAAATGGACGTAAAAAGTGCTTTACTTAAGCGAAAGTCGACTAGAGCCTTCTTAGATAAAAAGGTCCCAGTTGAAACTATAAATGCAATTATTGAGCAATCTAAAACTGCACCATCAGGAGTCAATACTCAACCATGGCAAGTGGCTGTAATTACTGGAGAAAGTAAAAATAAGCTTTGTAATATGTTTGAGAAAGCATTTAGAGATGGCATAAAAGGATCAATGGATTATAAATATTATCCTATTGAATGGAAGGACGAATACAAGGCAAGAAGAAAGGAGTGCGGTTTATTGCTTTATTCGACGCTTCAAATTACTCGTGAAGAGATAGAGAAGCAAGCTGATCAATGGGCTCTCAATTACCAAGCATTTAATGCACCAGTCATCTTTCTTTTTTTTATTGATAAGACAATGGAAAAGGGCTCTTTTATGGACTATGGAATGTTTATACAATCCATCATGCTCTCGGCCATAGAATATGGACTTGCAACCTGCCCTCAAGCTGCTTTAGGAGAGTATCCAGATATTATTCGCAAAGAATTTCCAGAGTACAAGGATAAGCTTGTTCTTTGTGGTCTAGCCTTAGGATATGAGGATAAAAAAAATATCGTTAACTCATATAGAACAACAAGAGAGGATTTGGATAAATTTGTGAATTATTTTAGTTAAGATCTTAGTGATATTTTGAATGCTATTCTTTTAAAAGTTCGAGTTCAAATCGACTTATCTCAAGTTTAATAAGAGCAGAATCTAATTGATTATTTAGAGATTTTATTTCTTTCTCATTAACACCTTTAGATGATTCTAATTCTTCTTCAAGGACTTGTACCTTGCTGGATGAAAGGATTACATTTTTGCTGGCTTTGTTAAGTTTATCAAGCGAATCAATTAGCTGATTGTCAAGCTCCTCAAGTTGCATTTGAAGATTTTTAAGATCAGCTTGATAACCCTTAATTTCTTCCGAATTATCAATTGTAATAATAACTGGTTTAGAAGGTTCTAGATTAAATTGAGAATAGGAATAACCAATAAAAAAAACAAAAATAATTGAAATTAAATAGAATGCAAATTTTTGATTCATTTTGATGTTTTTCTAAACAGTTTATTCACTATTCATTAATCCATTTTGCTGCATCTTTGGCGTAATAAGTTAATATTGCATCAGCACCAGCCCTCTTAAAGCAAATTAAGGTTTCAAGAACTGTTGATTTTTCATCAATCCATTTGTTTTGGCTGGCTGCTTTGAGCATAGCGTACTCTCCACTAACGTGATAGGCAAAAGTTGGAACTCCAAAAACCTGCTTAACATTTGAAACAATATCAAGGTAAGGTAATCCAGGTTTTATCATCACCATATCCGCACCTTCGTTGATATCAAGTTCGACTTCTCGAAGAGCCTCATTTGAATTTCCTGGATCCATTTGATAGGTTTTTTTATCTGACTTACCAAGATTACCAGAGGATCCAACTGCCTCTCTAAAAGGACCATAGAATGAAGAAGCATATTTTGCAGAGTAAGCCAGTATATTTGTATGAATATATCCTGATTCTTCTAATGCATTTCTTATGGCGCCAATTCTTCCATCCATCATATCAGATGGAGCAATAATATCAGCACCTGCCTCTGCATGAGAAATGGCTTGCTTAATTAGAACATCAACTGTCTCATCATTTAACACATAACCATTTGAGTCAATTAAACCATCCTGGCCATGGCTGGTAAATGGATCAAGAGCAACATCAGTAATTACTGCTAGATCTGGAAAACTTCTTTTTAGAGCTCTAACCGCTTTTTGAACTAGTCCATCAGAATTATAAGATTCCTCAGCTTCCTCTGTTTTTTTATTAGAGTCTATTACAGGAAAAATTGCTATGGCTTGAATTTTTAAATCAATAATTTCTTGTGCTTCAATTAGAAGCTGATCAATACTTAGTCTTTCAATCCCGGGCATAGATTTAATTTTTTCTTTTTTATTTTCGCCTTCAATAATAAATAAAGGATAGATTAAATCACTCGCGCTTACAGAGTTTTCTCGAACCAAGGAGCGATTAAATTTTTGTTTTCTCAATCTTCTTGGTCGATGAGTTAAAATGGACATTTTGATTCCTAAAGTAACATTAACCAAATTATACAATAATGAAGCAATCATCCGAAACACTTACAAGTTTATCCAGCGTTAATAAGGCTTTCATTGAGCCTTTTCCAAATTCAACAAAAGTATATGCTAAAGGTTCAAGGGATGACATTATGGTCCCAATGAGACGTATAAAGCTCACTGATACGATTGGTGATCTTGCTGAGAAAAATGATCCAGTTCATGTATATGATACTTCTGGACCCTACACTGACCCTAATAAAAGTATAAGTTACAGAAAGGGAATTGATTCCATCAGAAGTAATTGGATCGAGGGGAGAGATGACACAGAAGTATTGAGTGGTGTAAGCTCAAAGTTTTCAAATGAGAGACTCAATAATAAAGAGCTTGATGAACTAAGATTTGAGCATTTGAGACCTCCAAGGAGGGCAAAAAAAGGGAAAAATGTGACTCAAATGCATTATGCAAGGAAAGGCATTATTACACCTGAAATGGAATATATTGCAATACGTGAGAATTGCCTATTGAAGGAATATCAAGATCAAATTGGTCAACATGAGGGTGAGAGTTTTGGCGCTGCAACTCCAAAAATTATTACTCCAGAGTTTGTTAGAGATGAGGTGGCACGTGGGCGTGCGATTATTCCAAATAATATTAATCATCCAGAGACTGAGCCCATGATTGTTGGACGGAATTTTTTAGTTAAGATTAATGGAAATATTGGTAATTCAGCTCTTGGCTCTTCAATAGATGAAGAAGTTGGAAAAATGGTTTGGGGGGTGCGCTGGGGTGCTGATACGATTATGGACCTCTCGACAGGAAAAAATATTCACGAGACAAGAGAATGGATTATCCGTAACTCTCCTGTCCCAGTTGGAACTGTTCCAATCTATCAAGCTCTAGAAAAAGTGAAAGGTATTGCAGAGGACCTGACTTGGGAGATATTTAGAGACACTCTAATTGAGCAAGCCGAGCAGGGCGTTGATTACTTTACTATCCATGCTGGCGTTCGTCTTAAGTATGTCCCATTAACTATGAATAGGGTCACTGGAATCGTTTCAAGGGGTGGCTCAATTATGGCTAAGTGGTGTCTTGCGCATCACACAGAGAGTTTCCTTTATACTCATTTTGAAGATATCTGTGAGATTATGAAGGCATATGATGTCACCTTTTCACTTGGCGATGGACTCAGACCAGGTTCTATAGCTGATGCTAATGACGCCGCTCAGTATGGAGAACTTGAAACCTTAGGTGAGCTTACAAAGGTTGCTTGGAGGCATGATGTCCAAACCTTTATTGAGGGTCCAGGGCATGTTCCTATGCATATGATTAAGGATAATATGGAGAAACAGCTTGAGGAATGTGGTGAGGCACCATTCTATACACTGGGCCCACTGACAACTGACATTGCCCCAGGTTATGATCATATTACATCAGCAATTGGAGCAGCACAGATCGGCTGGTATGGCTGTGCAATGCTATGTTATGTGACACCTAAAGAGCATCTTGGACTGCCTAATCAGGATGATGTAAAAACTGGAATTATTACCTACAAGATTGCTGCCCATGCTGCAGACCTTGCAAAAGGCCATCCAGGAGCACAAATTAGAGACAATGCCCTTTCAAAAGCAAGATTCGAGTTCAGATGGGAGGATCAATTTAACCTCGCACTGGACCCAGATACAGCAAGAAGCTTTCATGATGAAACGCTTCCAAAGCAAGCAGCTAAAACGGCCCACTTTTGCTCAATGTGTGGACCTAAGTTCTGTTCAATGAAAATTTCACAGGATATTAAGGGCTTGGATAGTGAAACAGTTGAGAAGATTCAAGAAATTCAAGTTGAGATGGATAAAAAGTCTGAAGAATTTCTAAAGAATGATAGTGAAATTTATTTGAAGGAAGGTGCTTAAGATTTATTTAAGCTAGGGTTTTAGGAGAGGCTTAATTAAATTAAGAGTTTTGTTAACTGCTCCTTGATTATCATCGAAGAATTTTCTTGCATTAGCGCCAAGCTCCTGCCTTCTTAAATCGTTTGTTAGAAGCTCAGTAATAGTTCTCATTAACTCGTCAGCATTAGCTACCTCAATTGATGCATCATTATCTAAAAGCTGTTTAGAAACCTCTTCAAAGTTGTAGGTGCTAGGTCCAAAAATGATTGGCTTTGATAATGAGGCTGCCTCCAGCATGTTTTGACCTCCATTATCACTAAGACTTCCACCAATGAAGGCAATATCACTAATTGAGTAATACCCCATCATCTCACCCATGCTGTCTCCTATAAGGATATCTGTATCTTCACTGCATTTTGAATCAATTGACTTTCTTTTGACTTTGAGTCCAGCATCTCTTGCAATATTAAAAGCTATATCAAATCTTTCAGGATGTCTTGGAACAATAACAAGGAGCGGTTTAAGACTCTCCTTAAACTTGAGATAACTATCAATTATTAATTTTTCTTCACCATCTCTCGTACTCGCAAAAACCACAACTTTTCTCTCACCTATCATCTGTCTTAAGGTATTGTTTAGTTCGTTATCAATTGACTCATTACTGTCAAATTTAAGACTTCCAGTGGTCGATAATTTTTCCTCATTTGCACCTAGAGAGACCAGCCGCTCTGATGAAAATATATTTTGAGAGCAGATTAAACTCAGATTTTTTAGAGATTCACTGATTAATTTTGAAGAAAATCTTTGATATTTATGAAAAGACTTTTCTGATAAACGAGCATTGATCAGAGCTACAGGTACATTTTTAATCTTTAATTGATTTATTAGGTTTGGCCAAATTTCAGTTTCAATCAAAATACAAATTTCAGGGTTAATTTTTTTAAGAAAGGATTTAATAATCAGTTCTGAATCAAATGGGAAAAAGCAGTGAGTCACTTTACTTTTATAATGATTTTTTACTGCTAAGGAGCCTGTCATAGTAGTCGTAGAGATAACTATTTTATGACTTGGATAGTGCACAAAAAGAAGATCAACTAAAGACTTAGAGGCATTAAACTCACCTACAGATACGCTATGAATCCAGATAACCTTTCCTGATATTTTTTTTACAAGTCCCAACTGATTTCTAACTTTAACTTTCCATGATGGGTGACGAGAATCTTTAACAATTATCTTTAAAAGAGCAATAGGAATACTAAACCAAACGATGAAAGAGTATAGAAATCTATTCATTAAATGACTCGGTTAGATAATATTTCTGGATATTCATGTACTTAAATCTTTGAATTCTCTTCAAAAGGGCTTATGAAAGGCAAAAAAGGTATAATAGTTCGCTGATATTATAGCTTTATCGCGCAACTTTCATCACATCTATTTATCTCAGATTGTTTCGTTGCTATGATCTTAGTTAGAATTTATTTTGATTATTTATAAATTATGAAATTTATCGATTCTGCGAGCGTTGTTGTAGAGGCTGGAAAAGGTGGAGCAGGATGCCTGAGTTTTCGTCGTGAAAAATATATCCCAGATGGTGGCCCTGATGGAGGAGATGGTGGTGATGGAGGAAGCATTTACTTTCGCGGCCAGGAGGGCCTTAATACACTCAGTGAGTTTCGATACAATCGATTATACAGAGCCAAGAATGGCCAGCCTGGAATGGGAAGAGATCGAAGAGGTAAATCAGCTGAAGATCTCTACGTTGAAGTTCCACTTGGAACAAAGATTCTTGATCTTTCAACCGATGAGGTGATTGGAGAGATAACACTTCATGAGCAAAGTTTACTTGTTGCTAAGGGCGGCTTTCATGGCCTTGGAAATGCTAGATTTAAATCATCTATCAATCGCGCGCCAAGACAAACCTCACCTGGGACTCCTGGTGAATCAAGGGAAGTTGCACTAGAATTAAATATTATGGCTGATGTAGGGCTTTTGGGTATGCCAAATGCAGGAAAGTCGAGCCTTATAAGGCAAATCTCAGGTGCTCGTCCTAAAGTCGCTGATTATCCATTCACCACTCTTCATCCAAGTCTGGGGGTGGTAAAGGCAGGAAGTCATCATTTTGTAATGGCGGACATTCCAGGTTTATTAGAAAAAGCAAGTGAGGGAGTAGGTCTCGGTTTTGAATTTCTCAAACACCTCTCAAGGGCAAGAGCACTCTTGCATGTTGTTGATATTCTTCCAGCAGATGGAACTGATCCTGTAGCTAATTATTTGACAATAGAGTCTGAATTAAAGAAATTTGATGATGAACTCTTCAATAAGCCTAGATATGTTGCTATTAATAAAATAGATTTAATAGATGATAAAGATAGAGATCAAACTATTAAAGATTTTCTTAAAAAGATAAAATATAAAGGAAATGCGTTTAACATATCTGCATTAAATGGAATGGGCTGCAAGTCACTTATTTTTGGCTTGTACGACTTAATCGAGCAAAAAAATGAAGAATAAGTGTTGGGTTGTAAAAATTGGTTCAGCCCTTTTAACGAATAATGGTAAAGGAATTGACAAGGGTCTGATATCTAACTGGGTAGAGCAGATTGTTGAGTTGCAATCAAATGGAATAGATGTAGTTCTAGTTTCAAGTGGGTCTATTGTTGAGGGTATGAAGCGATTAGGCTGGAAAGAAAAACCCAGCGATATTCATAAACTTCAAGCTGCAGCAGCCGTTGGACAAATGGGTTTAGTTCAGGCCTATGAGTACCTATTTGCTATGTATCAAGTTCAAACTGCACAGGTACTTTTAACTCGAGATAATTTATTAAATTCTAAACACTTTGAAAATATTTCTGCAACTTTAGGTAACTTGCTTGAGTTTGGGATTGTTCCAGTCATTAATGAGAATGATACAGTTGCAACTGAAGAGATTAAGTTTGGTGATAATGATACTTTAGCAGCATTAGTTGCTAACTTTCTTAAAGCTGAAAAACTCATCATACTCACAGATCAGCATGGTGTTTTTGATGATGATCCTAGAAAAAATACTGACGCTGAGCTTATCAAAAAAATACACTTTAATGATGAAAAGTTAGAGAGAGTTGCTGGAAAAATAGCTGGTGCTCTTGGATCTGGAGGAATGTACTCAAAGGTTATGGCGGCAAAACAAGCAGCTGAATCTCAAACTATTTCAAATATAGCTTGGGGCAGAGAGAAAGATGTTCTAACCAGAATTTATAAGGGTGAATACATTGGGACATTAATACATTGCTAGCATTCATAGGATTAGGTTCGAACCTTGAGAATCCGAAGATACAAATTGAGAATGCTCTCAAAACTTTGAATAAGGATGATGAAATAGACGTTAGAAGCATTTCAAGTATGTATGAATCTAAGCCACTTCTTGATATGCCAGGTCCAAACTACATTAACGCAGTCTGTAAAATTGATACCACTCTTAGGGCTTATGACTTATTGGATGTTTGTCAGTCTATAGAAGATAATCAAAAAAGAATTAGAGAGGTAAAATGGGGTTCAAGGACAATTGATTTGGATATACTTCTCTATGGACAACAGGTTATTTCTAGTGATCGATTATCTATCCCTCACCCTGAAATGATTAATAGGGCTTTTGTCATGGTTCCTTTGCATGAAATTGATAAAGAAATTAATGTACCCTTATTGGGGCCAGTAAAAAAATTAATAGGCAGAATTAACAGACTTGATGTAAAAAAAATATGAAGCATTCTGAGTTAAGTGTATTCAAAGAAAATCAGCATAAAATTAGCTGTCTTACCGCCTATGATGCTTCAATGGCTAAACTCCTTGATCAGGCAGGCGTTGATGCTATATTAATTGGTGATTCCCTCGGAATGGTTATTCAAGGGGCGGAGAACACACAATCAGTTTCAATGCACGATATGATCTATCATACTTCTATTGTTTCCAAAGTTTGCAGTGATGCCCTAATAATTGCAGATATGCCCTTTAAAAGTTATGACAACTCTGAGGATGCACTTAATAATGCAAAAGCATTAATAGATGTTGGAGCAAGGATGGTTAAGTTAGAAGGGGGAAGTGAACACTCAGAGGTGATTAAAACTTTAATTTCAAACAATATTAATATCTGTGGGCATTTAGGGCTTCAACCTCAGTTAGTAGTTAGCTCTGATGACTATAGAGTTCAAGGCAGAGATGAGAGCTCTGCGAGGGAAATCATTAGTAATGCTTCTTGTTTAGAGTCTCTTGGAGTGAGTGCCCTAGTTCTTGAGTGTATCCCAAGTAATTTAGCAAAAACAGTAAGTGAAAAATTAAAAATACCAACTATTGGAATAGGTGCTGGAAGGGATTGTGATGGACAAGTTCTCGTCAGTTATGATATGTTAGGAATTACTTCTGGAAAGCAGCCGAGATTTGTTCGTAATTTTCTTAAAAATCAAAATACAATTTCCGATGCATTAGAATCGTTTGTTGCGGAGGTTAAAGAAGGAACTTTTCCTTTGCAAAGTGAGAGTTATTAATGCAAATTTTTAAAAAGCAGAAAGATCTGAATCTCTTTTTAGAAAGTGAACGAGAAAAAAGTAACTTCATTGCCCTTGTTCCGACTATGGGAGGGCTTCATGATGGGCATCTTTCATTAGTTGCCAAGGCAAAAAATCTAGCTGAAATTGTTGTTGTAAGTATTTTTGTTAATCCCACTCAGTTTGCTCGAGGTGAGGATTTTGATGACTATCCAAATACCTTTGAAAATGATAAATTCCTTTTGGAATCTAAAAAGATAGACGTTTTATTTATTCCTTCAAAAGAAGAAATCTACCCTCATGGAACTGAATCTGACTATAAGGTTGGAGCCATCGGTCAAATACTATGTGGCGCTTTTCGGCCTTCTCATTTTGATGGGGTTGCACAAGTTGTCAAAAGGTTTTTCGAAATTGTTAAACCGAACTATGCAGTCTTTGGCGAAAAAGATTTTCAGCAGCTCCTAATAATTAAATCATTAGTTAAGAATCTTCATTTAGATATAAAAATTGATTCAATGCCAACACAAAGAGAGCACGATGGCTTGGCAATGAGTACAAGAAATCAGTATTTAAGTGATATTGATCGAGAGAGGGCGCCGCATTTTTATTCTGTACTGATTGCTACAAGAGATTTAATTCTAGGTGGAAAGGCTATATCTGAGGCAAGAGAGATGGCGACTAATTCATTGAGTAAAAGCTTTGAAGTTGAGTATTTTGATGTATTAAATGCAAATAACCTTACACAAATCGAGACTAAAACCTCAGAAATTATTATAATATCTGCAATAAGGTTTGGTGGAACTCGCCTTATTGATAATCTTGTATTTAGGAGGAAGAATGTTTAGTATCACTGAAGAAGCAGAAATTTATGTTGCAGATCTTTTTGAGCAGCAAGATGAAAAAGACCTTGGTTTAAAGGTAGATGTTGAAAAGCCTGGGACACCAGTTGCAACTGTGACATTTAACTTTTGTATCAAAAGTGACCTTCCTGATAGCTTCCAAGAATTTCCATTTGTGGGTTTTAGTGCCTTTATTGACGAATCTAATAATCAATATCTAAGCGAATCTCATGTTGCTTTAAAGGTTGATGGAACTAACAAAAAATTAACGATTACTGCTCCTAATGCAAAAGGAGAAGCTCCAAAAGATGATGCGCCATTAGAAGAAAAAGTTCTTTTTACTATTGTTACTGAAGTTAATCCAAGTCTTCAATCTCATGGCGGATTTGTTGATCTTGTTGAAATTACGAAGAAGAAGGAGGTTGTTCTCAATTTTGGTGGAGGTTGTCAGGGCTGCAGTTCAGTTAATATGACACTTAAAGATGGAGTAGAAAAGCAGTTGAAGTCTCTGTATCCTGAAATTTCTGCTGTTCTTGATGCTACTGATCACTCTTACAAGGAAAACGCCTACATGTAGTTTCCTAGCAATCTGATGCTGGATAATTAAAGGAGATGAATGGAAAATATAACTGTTTATTCTCATTCTGCATGCCTTTCAAAAGAAAACGGTGAGGGTCATCCTGAAAGAAAAGAGCGTCTAGAATCTATACTTGAAGCAATACAAAGAATTGATGAGATTCCTATCGATTTAAAAGAGTCTCCAATAGCTCAATACTCAGATATTAATTTGGTTCATCCACAGGCATATCTAGATGAGATTTTTTCAATGATTCCTAGTGAGGGCCTTGTTGGCGTTGAGAAGGAGCCTTATGCTGATACTCTTCTATGTCCAAACTCAAAGGAGGCTATCCTAAGAGCTTGTGGCTCTGGAATAAGTGCTTCAAAAGACTTGATGAATGGCAACTCTAAGAGAATTTTTTGCGCTGTAAGGCCGCCTGGGCATCACGCTGAAACCTCTAGAGTTAATGGATTTTGTTTTATCAATAATGCCGCAGTTGCAACTCGTTTTATGCAGTCTCACTTCAATATAAAAAAAATAGCTATTATTGATTTTGATGTTCATCATGGTAATGGGACGCAAGAGATTTTTTATGACGATGAGACGGTGCTCTATGGCTCAATTCATCAGCATCCATTATTTCCTGGTACGGGTTTAGAATCTGAGACTGGTGTTGGAAATATATTTAATGCACCAATTGACTCAGGAACAACTAGTGAGGCATTTTTAAAGACTTTTAAAGAAAAAATTCTTTTCAACGTCAATCTATTTGAGCCTGAGGTAATTATTATCTCCGCTGGCTTTGATGCTCACCAAAGGGACCCTTTAGCAGCAATTAATTTAAATTCTGAGGATTACTTTAGTATGACTCAAGATATTGTTGAAATAGCTAATCGCCATAGTAAAGGCAGAGTGATTTCTTTTTTAGAGGGTGGTTATGACTTGGTAGCGCTCTCAGAGTCAATTAACGCCCACTTTAAAGGGCTTAGTCTCTAATCTTATGAATGAGTTTGATTTAATTCAAAGCTACTTTAATTGGCAAATAACGGACCAAGCTATTGATCTAGGAGTGGGCGATGATGCTGCTCTTTTTAATCTTGAGCCTGGTCATCAACTTGTAACCTCAACGGACACCCTTGTTGAAGGCGTTCATTTCTTTAAAGATTCTTCACCTGCTGATATTGCCTACAAAGCCTTGGCAGTTAATTTAAGTGACATAGCTGCAATGGGTGCAGTTGCTAAATGTTATACGCTTTCCCTGACACTCCCCAAGATTAATCAAAACTGGCTAAAGGAGTTTTCATCTTCTCTTAAAGGGTCATCTAGACTTTTTAATGTCAACTTGGTTGGTGGTGATACGACAAGAGGGCCTCTCAATATTACAATATCAATGATGGGTTCTATAGAAATTGATAGCCCTATTCTAAGGTCAGGTGCAAGAGTTGAAGATGATATTTATGTAACTGGTGATCTTGGAACTGCAGCCTTATGCCTTAAAAAAATTGAGGAGGGGGTTAAGCCCTCTCAAAATGAGCTAAATAAGCTTAATAGGCCTATCCCTAGATTAGAGTTAGGCTCTGCATTAAAAAAATTAGCTAACTCCTGTATTGATGTTTCAGATGGACTTGAGCAGGACTTATCTCACATACTTAAATCTTCAGATATGGGCGCTGTAATTGAAATTCAAAAGCTACCTATAGATGATTCAGTTGGTAAATATATCAATAAAACTCATGATTGGTCATTACCGTTAAGTGGTGGAGATGATTATGAACTCTGCTTTACAGCGGATATTTCGAGCAGAGATAAAATCATGAAATTATCACAAGAGCTTAAGATTAAGGTTACAAAGATTGGGGTGATTAATAGTTCAAAGAAGCTAGTTATAGATGGCTATGATGGACAAACCTCTTCATACCAGCATTTCTAAGTAAATTTAAAAAAGGCTTTAGATTTCTTTTCTTTCTTCTACAGTTTTGCAATCAATGCATTGATCGGCAGTTGGGCGAGCTTCGAGTCGGTTTAGAGCTATCTCAATGCCACAGGTTTTACAGTAGCCGTAATCTCCCATGTCAATACTGTGAAGCGTCTTATCTATTTTGTTAATAAGCTTTCTCTCACGATCTCTTGTTCTTAGCTCAAGAGCGAACTCCTCTTCAATTGTTGCTCTATCGTTAATATCGGCCACTGGAGTTGAGTCCTCCTGGATATGATTAATGGTTGATTCAGCCTCAGAAACTAACTGCTCTCTCCAAACATTTAGCTTGTAGATAAAGTGCTTAATTTGGCCAGTTGACATAAACTCCTCGCCTTTTTTTGCGATATATGCAGGAATTTCATCAAAGTTCGGATCTACCATTATGGTTAGTTTATTAAAAAAATGTAGTTTTTACCAAAAATTGCCTAAAATAGCAATCATTTTTGACATATTATCAAATTAAACTTATCACTAATGCCAAACAATCATACAATGATACTTGAGGTTTTTTTAAGGGAGCTTTATGAGTGAACTAATTAATTTAGCTGACAATAGCAATGTCTATGATGTTGCAAAAGTTTCAGCACTGTCGATTGCTCCTCAACTCTCTAAAAGGTTTGATAATCAAATCTATTTGAAGCGGGAAGATGATCAGGTCATACACTCCTTCAAGCTACGAGGTGCCTATCAAAAAATGAGCTCAATGAGTGATGAACAAAAAAGTAAAGGTGTTATTGCCTCTTCTGCTGGTAATCATGCTCAAGGTGTTGCTCTTGGAGCTAGTAAATTAAATATTAAGGCAATCATTGTGATGCCGACAAGCACCCCAAAAATTAAAGTTCAAGCAGTTGAGCAGCTAGGAGCTGAGGTGATTCTTCATGGAGATGTTTATGATGATGCGTTTCAGCATGCAAAAAAATTAGTATCAGAGCATGATTTGTGTTTTATTAGCCCTTATGATGATTTTGAGGTTATAGCAGGCCAAGCAACCGTTGCCAAAGAGATATTATCTCAACTCGAGGAAATTGATTATGTATTTTCTCCAGTTGGGGGTGGGGGTTTGATTTCTGGAATGGCGAGTTATATCAAACATTATGCCCCTCATATTAAGGTTATTGGAGTTGAGCCAGTGGACTCACCAACTCTATATAAAGCCTTAGAGGCGAACGAGAGAGTGGTTTTGGATGATGTAGGAAGGTTTGCTGATGGTGTTGCAGTAAAGCAGATTGGAGCACTTCCATTTGAAATTGCTAAAGAGTCAGTTGATGACGTGGTTCTGGTAAGTAATGATGAAATGTGTGCTGCCATTAAAGATATCTATGAAGATGTTCGCTCGGTCTCTGAGCCTGCCGGCGCTTTATCAACTGCAGGTGTTAAAAAATATATCTTAGAGCATGAACTTCAGGGAAAAAATATTGTTTCTGTAGTATCAGGCGCAAACGTCAACTTTGACAGACTAAGGTACATCGCTGAAAGGGCTGATTTAGGCGAGCTTAATGAGGCCATTGTTGCAGTGACAATACCTGAGGAGCCTGGAAGCTTCCTAAGGTTTTGTGAGCTTTTAGATAACTCTTCAATTACAGAGTTTAACTATCGGTATGCGGCAGAAAAAGATGCGCATATTTTTGTAGGCATAAAGCTATCAAAGGGCGTCAGCGAAAAACAAGCACTAATCAGCAGACTCAGTAAATCCTTTGAGGTGATTGATATGAGTGATAATTCGATGGCAAAAACTCACATTAGATACATGGTTGGTGGTCATGCCAATGCGAAAAATGAAGTGATTTACAGGTTTGAATTTCCAGAGAGACCAGGTGCACTTTTGAATTTCCTAAAAAAAGTGAAGACTAAATGGAATATTTCTCTGTTCCATTATCGAAATCATGGCGCTGATTTTGGACGCGTTTTGATTGGACTTCAGGTAGATGATGTTGCAGATTTAGAGTCTAGATTTGATGAAATTGGTTACTACTACCAAAACGAAACTGATAACAAGGCCTATCAGTATTTCCTTTAAAAAATTTAGTCACAATGAGATTGAAACGATTGCTTCAATAGAGAGCGAGAGTTCAGAATTTCCCTGGAGCATAAATCAACTTTTTGAAAGCATTTTAAATCTTAATAATC
The DNA here is from genome assembly GCA_028345055.1 of Candidatus Thioglobus sp. Taxonomy (GTDB): domain Bacteria; phylum Pseudomonadota; class Gammaproteobacteria; order PS1; family Pseudothioglobaceae; genus Pseudothioglobus. Next base: position 49,336 of record JAOMCO010000005.1, read on the forward strand.
TTTGCTATGCAGTTTCAGTTAAATCTCAGATTGTAGGGTACGTCATTGCAATGCCAGCAGCTGATAGTGCAGATATTTTAAATATCACTATCCACAAAGATTTTAAAAGAAAAGGCTATGGATCCTCTTTGATAGATTACTTAACTAAAGAGCTGATTAGTAAAGGTATTAAGACTATTTTTTTGGAAGTAAGAAGAGGAAATTTTGCCGCTATTTCGTTGTATTCAAGCCTTGGTTTTGCAGAGATTTCAGTTAGAAAAAATTACTATACGAAAAACTCAAATCAACTTTCGAGAAGAGAAGACGGTATAATAATGTGTCTAGAATTATCAACTTAATTTAAAAAATAATGACCTATAAAAAAATTACCATCCCAACTACTGGAAAGCCAATTACTCTTGAAAATAAAGCACTAAAAGTTCCAAATAATCCAATCATAACTTATATTGAGGGTGACGGCATTGGTATCGATATCACTCCTGTAATGCTTAATGTGGTCAATACCGCAGTTAAAAAGGCCTATGGTGGTGAAAGAGAGATACACTGGATGGAAATTTATGCTGGTGAGAAAGCCGACAGCATTTATGGTGAATATTTGCCTGAAGAGACGGTTGAGGCAATTAAAGAGTTTTCAGTAGCTATTAAAGGCCCATTGACTACACCAGTTGGCGGTGGAATGAGGTCACTAAACGTTGCTATTAGGCAAATCCTTGATCTCTATATCTGTCAAAGACCTGTTCAATATTTTGATGGAACTCCCTCTCCTGTCAGGCACCCTGAAAAAGTTGATATGGTCATCTTTAGAGAAAACTCTGAAGACATCTATGCTGGAATAGAATTCCCTGTCGGCTCGAAGGAAGTGAATAAGGTCATTGATTTTCTGCAAGATGAAATGGGAGCCACTAAGATTCGCTTTCCTGAGACATCAGGTATTGGAATTAAGCCAGTCTCTACTGAGGGCACTTCAAGACTTGTAAGAGCTGCAATTCAATACGCGATTGATAATGATAAACCCTCAGTCACGCTTGTTCATAAAGGGAATATTATGAAGTTTACTGAGGGCCTTTTTCGAGACACAGGGTATCAGCTAGCTAAAGACGAATTTGGAGCTAAAGAGATAGACGATGGGCCATGGTGCAGCTTTACCAATCCTAATACTGGAAAAGAAATTATCATCAACGACACAATCGCTGACGCCTTTTTACAACAAATTCTACTGCGTCCATCCGAGTACTCAGTGATTGCTACTTTAAACCTTAATGGTGATTATATTTCAGATGCTTTAGCAGCCCAAGTTGGTGGAATCGGAATCGCTCCTGGTGCTAACCTATCTGACAGTGTTGGAGTTTTTGAGGCTACACATGGAACCGCTCCTGGTTATGCTGGAAAAGACAAAGTTAATCCATCCTCTTTGGTTCTCTCTGCTGAAATGATGCTGAGACATATGGGCTGGACAGAAGCTGCAGATCTCATAGTAAATGCGATGTCAAAAACCATCAAAAATAAGACGGTTACTTATGACTTAGAGAGACTAATTGATGACGCAACTTTACTCTCTTGCAGTGAGTTTGGAAAGGCCCTAGAGGATTCAATAAATTGAGTCAAAAGTTTATTAATATTTAAGGACTATAAAAACAAAGATTTGATTGACTCAAAATTCATAGCTCGTTATAATCTCTCGCTATTCCCTGATAGCTCAGTTGGTAGAGCAACGGACTGTTAATCCGTTTGTCCCTGGTTCGAGCCCAGGTCAGGGAGCCAATTTTTATACTAAAGGCATCTTCGGATGTCTTTTTTGTAAGTGCAGTAACCTTTTAATATGATTACCTATCAAAAACTTGCCAAAATAGCCTCTAAATTCATATCTAAATCGAAAGTTATGAAGTATGGATTTAATCTATCCCCAATGTATCGCAGAACCTCTGCAAAAGTTACCTATATTTCAGAAGATTTCTCAAAGATACAAATTAAACTTCCATACAGCTATAAGAATGCAAACTATGTTAATACAATATTTGGTGGCAGTATGTTCTCAGCAGTTGATCCATTTCCGATGACTCAGCTAATGAATTTAATTGGAGATGATTATGTCATTTGGGATAAGGCTGCTGAAATATTTTTTAGAAGGCCTGCAAAGGAAGATTTATATGCCGAATTTACCTACTCCATTGAAGAGCTAGATGAGATAAAGCAAAAAGCAAAGGAAAACAACGAATTTGAAATCATTAAAACGACTCAACTCACAAATAAAGATAAAAGTATTGTCTTTTGTGAAGTTCGAAAAAAAGTTTATATTGCCAATAAATCCTTCTTTAAGGCTAAGCGCTCTAAGAGAGTGTCTTAAAGAAATATTCTATTAATTATCTGAGATTGATAATACAAAAGGTTGGTGATCTGAAGCATCTGTTTCTTCATTAACAGCAAAACTATTAACATTACTTTTAAGATTATCACTTATGAAAGCAAAGTCTCTGCAATGAGCACCTTCCGGCCATTGTTTCTTATCAAAAATTCCGCAGGTTGGTGCATGTTCGATTTTAGGATTTAATTGCCTCCAAGCGTCAATTAGGCCATCCTTACTTTTACTATTATTTGTAAGAAGATTGTATTCTTTAGAGTCTAACTCAAAGTTAAAGTCTCCACAAAGAATGAGCTTATTAGATCTTTCAAGTTTGGCATAAGGCCCACGCTGTTGAATCTTGGCAGGGTTTAGAGATAATTTATCTATATCATCTTTAATTTCAAGAATGCGCTTTACCTGTGCATAGCGTTGATCTTGAGATCCATACTCTAAGTGGGTAGTCATTATGCATATTGGATAAAAAGAGGTCTTAACAGTAACTTCTGAAACCTGTCTTGGCATATGTCTGAAACTGCTATCTGTTGGCTGAGGGAGAATATGATTAAAGGATGATAATATTGGTAATTTTGAAAGGATGATATTTCCAAACTGCTCCCTTTCTCTCTCACCTGGCCTAAGAACATTGTACGCAGGGCCAAAAAATGGCTCATATTCTTTAAAGATGTCTGACAGTTGATTCAATTGATCAGGCTGAGTTCCGTCCTTTAGCTCACAATTTCGAGACACCTCTTGAAGGCAAATAATATCAGGCGAACAAATGCTAAAAATAGTATCAGCAATTCTCTCTAAGGAGATTATTCCATCTACACCCTCTCCATTTTGTATATTCCAGCTTAGAACTTGAATCATTTGATTCCAGCTTGCATGAATGACTGAACAAACTGTTTTTGAAATATTAAGAAAGCAACCAATAGGGGGGCGACTGACATAAGTGTGGCGGCTGATAAAATCGACCATTCAACTCCAGACTCTGGAGCAGCAAAAATACCGAGACCTACAGTTAAGGGTCTTGTCTCAACTGAATTTGAAATGATGAGTGGCCATAAGAAGTTATTCCAGTGATGACTTACAGAAACTAAAGAGAATGCAATATATGTTGGGGTAGCAAGAGGAACATAAACCTTCCAAAGTATAGCCATAGTGCCGCAACCTTCAAGCTCAGCTGCATCCTCTAATTCTTTTGGAATCGATTTAAATGCTTGACGTAAAAGAAAGATACAAAACGCACTTGCAATATAAGGTAGCCCCATGCCAGAAATCGTATCCACTAAGCCCAATTTTGAAAGTGTAACATAGTTTTGAACTATTAATATTTCGGGCGTTATCATTAACTGCACTAGTACTAGCGCAAATGCAATATTGGCGCCCGTAAACTTAAAGCGAACAAAGGCATACGCTGCTAATGTTGAAATTAAGAGCTGACCGGGCAAAATAAATGAAACTAGTAAAAAAGTATTTAGACTGAATCTGGCAAAAGGAGCCTGGCTCCATGCTTCACGGAAATTATCTAGCGTGAGTGGTGAAAATATATCGAAATGCATCGCATCACTGCTTGAGTGAAAAGCTGCCCAAAAAGCATATAACAATGGAAGAATCCAAAATCCAGCTAGGATATATGCGCCTATGAGCTCAACACTTGTTTGTATTCGGTTTCTATAAGTCATCGGTAATGAGTACGTCTATCTAAAAAGAAAAATTGTGCTAATGCAGTTAATGCAAGTAGAGCCAATAAAAATATGGTTAAAGCAGATGCATAAGAGATGTCTAAAAATGAGAAAGCTGTTTCATAAATATAGTAAAGAATTAAATTACTTGCATTATCAGGACCACCTTTGGTTAAAACAAATAAATGATCAACAAGCTTAAATGAATTAAGGAAGGCGTTAATCAAAACAAATAATGTTGTTGGAAGGAGTAAAGGGAACTGGATGCGCCAAAAATAATTCCAACGAGATGAGCCCTCAAGCTTTGATGCCTCCTCGAGCTCAGGAGAAATGGTTTGCAGGCCAGCTAAATAAAAGACCATAAATAAGCCAGCTTCCTTCCAGACAGTCATCACTATGATGGATGGAAGAACGGTTGAAGGGTTTCCAAGCCAATTATTGCCCTCAAATCCAAATATTTCAAGTACTTTATCTATTAATCCAATATCTGGTGCGTAGAAAAACAACCAAATATTAGCAACTGCAATCATTGGTAGCATGGTTGGTGTGAAGTAAGCCATTCTCAGAAATCCTCTACCTGGAATAGCCTTATTAACAATTAAAGCCATCAGGATTGCAATACCTATAGAGGTTGGAATAGTTCCAAGTGCAAGCCACATATTATTTACAAAAACTTTCCAAAATATGGGGTCACTAAACATGCTCTCGTAGGCCTCAACTCCAGAGAATCTTCTAGGCCTTATGATTGATTTATTGGTATATAAACTTTGAAAAAAAGTTGTTACAGTGGGGTAGTGCGTAAACGCCAAAAGTAATATTGCTGCAGGAGTAAATAACAGCCAACCTTGAATATTTCGAACACTATCTTTCATTATTTTTTACTTTTGAAGTCTAAAAAATAATTGGCGGATGTGATTACACATCCGCCAATTTACCGAATTAACGATAAGGTTTTAAAATACGCTCAGCAGCGGCTTGCGCCTCTGAAAGAGCTTCTTTTGGAGTTTTACTTCCTACAAGTGCAGCTTGGATTGCATCATTCAATCCTTTTTTAACACGACTTGTTTGGTAAGTTGAAAACTCGGCAGTAGCATACGCTAATTGATCACGAGCAACTGCTGCTGGTGGGAACTCTGCTACATAAGATGATAATGCATCAGTCTCATATGCATCAGAGCTAACACCCATATAGCCAGTAGCTACTGACCAAGCTGCTGATTGCTCAGGTGAAGTCATAAACTTAATTAGTTTCATAGATGCTTCACGCTCTTCCGCAGAAGTATCCTTAAACATGTAGAAGTTACCACCGCCTGTAGGAGTTCCACGACGTTTTCCAGCTGGAAGCATTGCTACTCCAAAATCAAAGCTAGCATTGTTCTTAACAGTAGTTAAGTTTCCAGTAGAGTGCCACATCATTGCAGTTTTTCCCTCTAGGAAGTTTTGACGAAGAGTACCCCACTCGATTGTGCCTTCAGGCATAATCTTGTGCTCAGATCCCATAGCTTTCCAAACTTCTAAAGCTTCAACTACATCAGGATGATCAAAGTTAGTCTTATCACCACTCGTCATTAGAGTTTGGCCATTTTGCATAGCAAGCGCACCAAACATCCAGTATGGATAACCCGTTGATGGAATCATAAGACCCCACTGTGAGCCATCATCTTTAGTTAATGCTTTCGCCGCAGCAATAAGCCCACCCCAAGTTGATGGAGGTGTTTCTGGATCTAAGCCAGCTTCACGATAGGCATCTTTGTTATAGTACATAACAATAGTTGAACGTTGGAAAGGGATACCCCAAGTTTTTCCAGCTGCCATTCCATTTTCCATTAGTGATGGGTAAAAAGAATTCAACCATGCCTTTTCTTCAGCTGTTGAAACAACATCATCAAAAGGGATAATTGCATCAAGCTCACGAAGTTCATGAACATCAATTGAGAACATTACTGATAACTGAGCAGGTTTTCCACTCTCAAGAGCTGCAAGAGCTTTAATTCTTGTATCGTCATAGTTACCAGAATAAATTGCATTAACTTCAATGTCAGGATTTTCTGCCATAAAGTCTGCAACTATCGAATCAACGGCTTGTGTTAGTTTGCCGCCGACAGCGATAGGGTAGTACATTGTTAATTCCGTTTTTGCAATAGCCGCACTTGAAAACATAGATATACCAAGTGCAACAGTTAAGCAATAGGAAATTTTAGTAAACATTTTTTTCATTTGTTTCTCCTATTTAATCGTAGTGTTAAACATTTGTTATTGATAAGCGTTCCTACGACTTTAAACGCTGATCATTTTTATCAAACAAATACATATCATCTAGGCTCCAGCTAACGCATAGCTTATCTCCTAGTTGAATTTTGGGTTGTCTCGGCTCACGAAGAAAAAAGTCCTTCTCTTTATGAGTTAGTTTGAATACAGTTTCACCACCGAAGTAATCAATACTTTTCACTATGACTGAAAGACCTTTTTTTGAGAACACTATGTGCTCAGGTCTAACTCCAATATCCTTAATATTTTTATTTGAGTCTACTTCTGAATATATTTTCGAATCTAAGCTAGAGATATCTATTTCATTTATATTCAGAATATTCATTGGCGGAAGTCCAATGAATTGAGCACTAAAAACGCTATTTGGTGAATTATAAATTTCCTCTGGAGCCCCAACTTGAACAATTTTTCCCAATTTAAGTAGAATAATTTGGTCTGCCATAGACATCGCTTCAACCTGGTCATGAGTTACATAAACTACAGTTAATCCCAATCTTTTTTGAAGGTCTCTAATTTCATCTCGCATTTCTGCACGCAGTTTTGAGTCTAGGTTTGATAATGGCTCATCCATCAGGCATACTGACTGATCAGATACAATAGAGCGTGCTAGTGCAACTCTCTGGCGCTGACCACCTGATAGGTTGGCGGGCTTTCGATCTAACAAATCAGTAAGTCCCACTGCATTGGCTGCTTCTTTGACCTTTTTTTCCCTTTCTTCAGAAGGAACTTTACGAACTTTGAGACCAAATTGAATATTTTCTTTGACATTTAAGTGAGGAAATAAGGCATATGACTGAAACACCATAGAAACGCCTCTTTTAGAGGCCTCTACATCAGTAACATCTGCTCCAGCAATATTGATAATGCCATGAGTCACCTTTTCAAGTCCTGACAACATCTTAAGAATTGTCGATTTACCGCATCCAGATGGGCCAAGAAGCACAGTAAAAGATTTTTCAGGAACAGTAAACGATACATCTTTTACAGCTTCAATATCACCATAACTTCTTGAAAGATTTTTTACTTCAATTGCACTCACATTAACTCCTTGTCACAAACTACAAATTCTGCCTCTGAATCAATAATAATTTGAGAGACATCAGAAGGAGGGCTTTGATCACAAAAGACTTTAGTGACTTCTTGAATTTGACCTCCACGAACATGTGCAACACGACCAAATTTCTCATGATCTAAAACCAGAAGGCTTTCGCGACAGTTATCTAGAATGACTCTTCTAATTTGAACTTCTTCATCTGAGAAGTCAAGTAATGCTCCATCCATATCAACTCCAGCAACACCAAAGATCCCAAAGTCTGTCTTGTACGAGTTAAAGAAGTTTTCTACTGGACTTCCTACCATATCAAAGTCACCACTTCTTATTCTGCCACCAGAGCAATAAACTTCAAAACTTGGGTTTGTGCTTGCAGTTTGAGCAATGATTAAGTTATTGGTATAAATTTTTAAATTTTGGTGTTTTAATAATGATCTAACAACCATCTCAGGGGTGGTTCCAATTCCCAAAGAGATTGAACTTCCATTTGGAATTAGACTTGCAACTTCTTTTGCGATTGATCTTTTGGCGACTCTATTGAGAACTTGTCTTGTGCCATAAGCTAAATTTCCATCTGTAGATAAAGGAACTACACCACCATGCTTTCTTCTTGCTTGACCATAATCGCATAGTGCATTAATATCTCTTCTGACAGTTTGGGTTGTTACATTAAACTTGTCAGCAAGACTCTCAACAGTTAAAAATTCCTCTTGACGTAAAAGGTCAGAAATTTCTGCTTGTCTAGCAGTTAAATCCATTCAAATCTCCAAATTGTTCATTTGAACTATAAGTCTAACATAAAATTCAAAAACGAACAATAATTTTTAATCATCTGAATATTTTTAGTTAATATAGCTAATATCATGCTAAAATAAACATATATATGTTCATATGAAAATAATTATTTTCACTTTGATTATTATGCTGAACATGATTGTTTATTATCAATTCTGAGGAGTCTTAATGAAAAATTTGTCATCAATGCCATTATCTCAGTTGCAAGATACCAAGTTCATTCTTACAGATATTGATGATACTTTAACCTCAGATGGAAGATTAAAAAGTAATGCTTATGTCGCCATGGAAAACCTATCTAATGAGGGTTACATAATTATTCCGGTTACTGGACGCTGTGCTGGCTGGTGTGATCATATCGCTAGGATGTGGCCAGTTGATGGAGTTGTTGGTGAAAATGGTGCTTTTTTCTTTAGTTATGATCATGATAGTAAAAAAATGAATAGTTCATATAGTCAGAATGAGAGTGAAAGAGAAAAGAACTTAGCATTTTTAAATCAACTTAAAAATAAAATTCTCGATAAAGTGCCTGGAACTGCAGAGGCATCTGATCAAGAATATCGAATTACAGACTTAGCTATCGATTTTGCTGAAGATGTTCCTAAACTTTCAGAAAATAAGATTACTGAAATTGTTCAGATTGCTGAACAAAATGGAGCAATTGCCAAGGTAAGTTCCATACATGTTAATTGCTGGATTGGAACTCATAATAAACTTACAACCAGCCTAAAAATGCTTAAGCAGAACTTTGGACTTAGTGATAATGAAATTCAAAATAATGTCGTATTTATTGGTGACTCACCAAATGATTCAACAATGTTTGGTTTTTTTAAAAATTCAGTTGGCGTCGCCAACGTAGTTGACCTAATAAGCAGTATTGAAAATCCACCAAAATATATTACATCTAATTTCTCGGGTGATGGCTTTGTTGAGCTTGCAGATTTCATAATTAATAATAAATAAATGCCAGAACACTCAGAAAAAATTTATGATATTTTTATAGCTGGTGGCGGCATTAATGGAATTGGAGTAGCTAGAGATGCGGCAGGCAGAGGCTACTCAGTTTGTCTATGCGAAATGAATGATTTTGCTTCAGGGACTTCTTCTAACTCTACAAAATTAATCCATGGTGGTCTACGATACCTTGAGTATTATAAATTTCGTTTAGTTCAAGAATCATTAAAGGAACGTGAAGTCCTCCTTAAAATGGCGCCACATATCATTTGGCCTATGAGATTTATTCTTCCACATTCAAAAGGTATGAGACCTGCTTGGCTTTTAAGGTTGGGCTTATTTCTTTATGATCATTTAGGTTTTAGAAAAATTCTTCCTGGAACTAGTCATATTAAGCTCAATAAAAGTGTATTTGGTTCTCCTCTTAAGAGTAATTTTAAATTTGGATATGAATATTCTGATTGTTGGGTAGATGACTCAAGATTAGTAATCTTAAATGCTATTGATGCAGCTTCAAAAGGTGCAAATATACAAAATTATTGTAAAGTAACCAATGTTAGTAAATCTGATGGATTGTGGTCAATAACTACAACCAATTCAATTGATGGTAAACAGAGGGTATCTAAAGCAAAGAGCTTTATTAATGCTTCAGGGCCATGGATTGATGATGTTTTAGAGAGCTCTTTTAAAAAGAAAAACTCAAAAAATGTTCGACTTGTAAGGGGAAGCCATATTGTCGTCAATAAGTTATTTGATCATGACAGGTCCTATATATGTCAGAACAATGATAATCGAATTTTTTTTATGATCCCGTATGAAGATAAATTTACTTTGATTGGAACTACAGATATTGACCATGGGCAATCAGCTGGAAAGGTTGAGATTAGTGAAGAAGAGCAGCTTTATATTTGTAAATCAGCTAATGAATATTTAAATACAGAGATTAGTTTAAAAGATATTGTTTGGAGTTACTCAGGAGTTAGGCCTCTATATGATGATGGTGCAAGTGAGGCGCAAGATGCTACTCGTGACTATGTAATCAAAGTAGAAGAGCAGGATTCATCACTGATGGTCAACATTTTTGGAGGAAAAATTACAACCTATCGTCGTCTATCAGAATCTATTCTTAAACATGTTGAAGGGTTTCTTGGTAAGCGAGGCAATGCTTGGACTGAAAAGTCTTCACTTCCTGGAGGAGACATAGCTGTTGATGGTCAAATTGATTTAAATACTAAACTTCATAAGAAATATCCTTTTTTAACTGAAGAGACCATCAAGCGACTAGTTCGCTCTTATGGAACTATTTCGTTTGATATTTTTGGTGGTGCAGAAAATTTAGAATCACTTGGAGAGCATTTTGGTTCTGGTCTTTATGAAAGGGAGGTTAACTATTTAATTCAAGAAGAATGGTCCCGCACTTCAGATGACATTTTGTTCAGAAGATCTAAACTTGGATTATCCTTTTCTAAAGATAAAATAAAAAAACTAGATCTATATCTGGATGATTTTTTCAAAGCCAGCAGTCATTCAAAAAATGATGAACTAAAAAGCAAAATGGTTGAAAAAGTATGACGCTCCTTATAGAACTCTTAGGATCAATAGCTATACTTTTATGGGGCCTAAGAATGGTTCGAACTGGTGTTATGCGTTCATATGGTACTAATATTAAAAGATTTGCTCGCCGTTCTGAAGGCAAAATTTTCCCTGCATTTTTATCTGGATTAATTGTTGCAGCGCTATTACAGAGTAGTACAGCTGCTGTATTAATTTCTGCATCGTTTGCAGGTCAAAGCCTCATTGGAGTTAGTACAGCATTTATTTCAATGTTGGGAGCTGATATTGGAACTTCTATTGCGGTTCTTATTGCTTCTCAAAAATTCACAACTTTAGCTCCACTTCTTCTCGCTGCAGGTATTTTTGGTTTTATCGCTTCTAAAGAAAATAAACGTCAAAATGTTTTTCGTGCAATTAGTGGCTTGGGAATGATTCTGCTGGCACTTATTTTAATTTCCTCTACAGCAGGCGATTTAGCAGAATTAAGAGAATTTAAATCTCTCCTTGAAGTATTTAACAATCAGCCAGTGTTCTTCGTTTTGTTAGCTTTAGTATTGACCTATCTTTCATATTCAAGTTTGGCCATTGTTTTACTTTCGGTTAGTTTTTTGGCTACAGGTGTTATAGGTTTAAATGAGAGTTTATATATTGTATTGGGCGCCAATCTTGGTAGCGGTATGTTGCCCCTTATTTCAAGTTGGAATTCCTCTGATTTGGAGAAAAATCCAATCATAGCTAACCTAATAGTTAGGTCACTTTGTATTGTTCTTTTTTATCCTTTTGTTTCCATATTTTCTAATTTTTTAATTGCATTTATTTCTACTGAATTAGTTCCCGCTATTTATCATCTATCATTAAATATATTTGTAGCCATTATAGGAATTATTTTTTCAAAACAATTTCTTAATATTTCTTTTAGCTTATTTTCTGAAAACAAAATTCAGGGTCATTTGAATAATCATAATATTCTTGGGTCAGATGACTTTTCTATGCCAGCTGTATCTCTTGCTAATGCTAAAAGAGAGGCTCTAAGAATGGCAGAAGTTTCACAGAACATGGTTGTATCCTCACTGGCAGTAATTAAAGATGATAATGAGATGTTGCGCCATGAAATTATAAAAAATGAGGATACCGTAGATGAATTTTATGACTCAATAAAGCTTTATATAGCTAGAATTTTACAAGAGGAGCTTTCACCTAAGGAGAGTCAACAAGCGCTAAACATTCTAAACTTTACAACGAATATGGAGCATATTGGAGACATTGTAAATAATAGCTTAATGGAGATTTCTGGTAGAAAAATTGCAAAGCATATTCATTTTTCAAAAGAAGGTTTTAGTGAGATTATTTCGATTCATGAGGAAGTTTGCGCAAACTATGATCTTGCTATCAATACATTCGTTTCTAATGATTGTGAATTAGCTAAAGTTCTATATGAAAAGAAGCAGGAGCTTCATAAGCTTGAAAAGCGCTCTGTTTCTCAGCACCTTCAACGAATTGGTAAGGGAGTAGCAGATAGTTTGGATACAAGCTCAATGCACATTGATGTTGTGAGAGACTATAAAAGAGTTAATAGTCTTTTATCATCTATTGCTTATCCAATACTATTTGCATCAGGTGAAATGCTTGAAACAAGGTTAAAGCAAAATACCCAATCTTAAAAGTTTGTCTTTGAGAGAATATGAGGGCATTTATTTTTTTTCAAGCTCTATAATAATTGCATTAAAAATAATTAATGTAGATTATGAATCACGAAATAGTTATTGTTGCAGCTACAAGAACTGCTCTTGGTTCTTTTGGGGGCTCCCTTTCTAAAATACCTGCGCATAAACTAGGCTCTGCAGTTATTTCATCTTTAATTCAAAAGACTGGAGTGGATAATAATCAAGTTGATGAGGTTATCCTTGGCCAGGTTTTAACTGCTGGAAGTGGGCAGAATCCAGCTAGGCAGGCAGCAATGGATGCGGGTCTTTCTGAAATAACTCCAGCAATGACAATTAATAAAGTCTGCGGAAGTGGATTAAAGGCAGTCCAGCTTGCATTTCAAGCTGTTGCTTGCGGCGATGCTGAAATAGTAATTGCGGGTGGCCAAGAAAATATGAGTCTCTCTGGACATGTTTTGCCGCGTTCAAGGGATGGTAAAAAAATGGGCCCATGGGAGATGGTTGATACTATGGTTGTAGATGGTTTATGGTGCGCATTTAATGACTATCATATGGGCGTTACGGCTGAAAATATTGCATCTAAGTTTGACTATACAAGAGAAGATCAGGATCAATTTGCAGCGTCGTCTCAACAGAAAACTGAATCTGCACAAATCTCAGATCTTTTCCAAGATGAGATAACCCCAATTACAATTCCTCAAAGAAGGGGTGATGATGTTGTTTTTGATACAGATGAATATCCTAGACATGGAACTACAGAAGAATCACTTTCAAAACTCAAACCAGCATTTAAAAAAGATGGAACTGTTTCAGCTGGAAATGCATCGGGCATTAATGACGGTGCAGCAGCAGTTATGGTTATGAGTTCTGCCAAAGCAAAAGAACTTGGGCTTAAACCAATGGCTAGAATTGTCTCTTATGCAAGTGCAGGGGTCGATCCAAAAATTATGGGAACGGGCCCAATTCCAGCAAGTTCTAAGTGCTTGGAAAAAGCGCGTTGGAAAGCCTCTGATTTAGATCGAATTGAGGCTAATGAAGCTTTTGCAGCTCAGGCTATGTCTGTGAATGATTCTCTTGGCCTTGATAAGTCTAAAGTAAACGTCACAGGAGGAGCTATTGCTCTTGGTCATCCCATAGGAGCTTCTGGAGCAAGAATATTGGTAACACTTCTTTATGGTATGCAGCGTGATAAAGTCAACAAGGGCCTTGCAACTCTGTGCGTTGGAGGTGGAATGGGCGTTGCTATGGCAGTTGAAAGAATTCAGTAGCTAACTAAGCTATTAATAAATCATTTTTTTAAGATTAAATAAATAATTCATATTGACATACAATATTTAATTTTTAAATAAAACATCTTAAATTATCTTAATGATTGTCATCAATTGTTATGTTATTATGTGGCACAATATCGTAAAAATCCATAGGGAGTTAAATTAAAAAAAGGCTTGGAAACAGGAAATTGTTCAGCCTCTTAATATATTTTTGAGACTGAATGAGAGGGGGTAATACTTCTGCATTATTTAGTAATGCTTGTATTACATTTTATAAACAATAAAGGAGTAAATAATGAAAATAGGAAGTTTTAGTAAACTATTAATCATAGCCTTATCTAGCTTTGTTTTGTCAGGTCAGGTATTTGCTGACAAAATAAAAGTTGCAGGTGTCTACACTCAGCCACTTCAGCAAAAATGGGATGCAAGGTTACATCTAGCATTGCAAGCTGCAGCAGATAGAGGTGAAATCGATTATGTAAACTCAGAAAAAGTTTCAAACACAGACTATGTTAGGGTTTTAAGGGAATATTCTGAAAGCGGAGTAGACCTTATAGTTGGTGAGGCTTTTGGAATAAGTGCTGAGGCTAGAAAGGTAGCTGATGACTATCCAAACATAGCGTATCTAATGGGAGATCCTGGAAGTGGATATGGTGGAGAGCATGGAAGTAATTTTTCAGTATTTGATAATTATATTCATGAGCCTTGCTATTTGATGGGGATTATTGCTGGAGGCATGACTGAAACCAATAAAATTGGTATGGTAGGTGGTTATGCAATTGGTGAAGTAAACCGCTTGTTCCATGCATTTATGGCTGGTGCAAGGTCAGTTAATCCAGACGTTGAGTTTAAAGTAAGCTTTATTGGCTCTTGGTATGATCCACCGAAAGCAAAAGAAGCAGCATTTGCTCAAATTGAAGCTGGTGTTGATGTACTTTATGCAGAGCGTGCTGGTGTAGTGGATGCTGCTAGAGAGAAAGGCATACTTGCATTCGGTAACGTTAATGATATGAATAAAGAGGAAAATGGCACAGATGTTGTTGTCACATCAGCTTTATGGCATATGGAAAATGCAATTGATCATGCTATCTCAAGAGTTAAGGCAGGAACTTTTGCAGCTGAGGATTATAAAGAATGGACAATGATGCAAAAAGGTGGAGCCACGTTAGCACCTTACTATGAGTTTGATAGTAGGATTGCGAGCGATGTTAAAACTAAAGTAGCGGCAATGTCTAGAAAAATCTTAGGTGGTGGTCTTGTAGTTGGAATTAATGACGACGAGCCAAAATCAACCTACTAAGATTATCAGATGAAGAAGTTACAATTTTCCGAAATTGGTAAGAGTTTTGGATCTGTTGTAGCAAATGACAATATTTCACTCTCACTTGGTGAGGGTGAAATTTTGTCCTTATTAGGAGAAAATGGTGCGGGTAAGACCACACTGATGAATATTCTCTTTGGGCACTATGTCAGTGACAAAGGGTTTATCGAGGTTGAGGGTAAGAAATTAACTCCTGGCTCAACAAGAGCCTCGCTAGATGCTGGGATTGGCATGGTCCACCAGCACTTTACTTTAGCAGACAATCTTACTGTACTTGAAAACATTATTCTCGGGACTGAGCCTTTAACAAGGCTTTGGAGCCAAAAAAAACAAGCCCATCAAAAACTTCAAGATTTATCAGAGCGTTTTGGTTTGCTAATTGATCCAGATGCTAGAATTGCCGATCTAACGGTTGGTGAGAAACAACGAGTTGAAATTATAAAGGCACTCTATCGGGATGCAAGCATCTTGATACTAGATGAGCCTACTGCAGTCCTTACTCCCCAAGAGAGTGAGCAGCTTTTTAAGGTCCTTAAGGAAATGGTAAAAGCTGGCCTATCAATCATGTTCATATCTCATAAATTAAATGAAATACTAGAAATTAGTGATCGAATTGCGGTTCTTCGCCATGGCAAGCTAGTTGGAGAGGTCGCCACCAAAGACGCAACCAAGGAGTCTCTTGCAGAAATGATGGTTGGGCGAAAAGTTACTCGACCTGCTTATGAAAAATTGAAAATAGGAAAAGTAGTTGTTGAGCTTAATGATGTCTGTCTGAAAGCAAAAGAAGGGGCAACTTCATTGAGTAATATTAATCTCAAAATACATGAAAAGGAAATTGTTGGTCTTGCAGGAGTTGCAGGTAATGGTCAAGCTGGATTGGCCTCTATTCTTCAAGGTCTTGCTTCTCCAAGCTCAGGCGAGTTAAAGCTATTTGGAGATACTTTAAAAAAGTATGGTCCTAGTTATCTGACTGAATCAGGAGTAGCCAGAATTCCAGAAGATCGAACAAAAGAGGGCGTTATAGGTGAAATGGAAATATGGGAGAATTTCCTTGGTGAGGAATTACGTACTAAATCGAAATCAGGGTTTTTTATTGACAAAAAGGAAGCAGTTAGTAGTGCTGAAAAATTAATTGAAGAATATGATATTCGTTGCGAAGGTCCATATGCATCGACAAGGTTATTGTCTGGCGGTAATATTCAAAAGCTAATTCTCGCAAGGAGCCTTTCCAACAATCCCCGCTTTATTATTGCAAATAAACCAGCAAGAGGTCTAGATGAAGGCGCAATAAGTTTTGTACAGCAACAAATAGTAAATGCTAAAACGAAAGGTGCGGGAGTATTGCTTATTAGTGAAGATTTAGATGAAATATTCGAATTATCTGATCGTATTGCAGTCATATACGATGGAAAAATTCAAGGACCTTTTGACTCTAATAAAGTTAACATAAATCAAGTCGGACTGATGATGAGTGGCGAGATGAGTAAGGATAGTATTAATGAGAATTAAAACAAGAAGAAATACACCTGTTTGGTTAATTGCAGCTTTACCTATTCTCTCTATTGGAGTGGCCTTTATTATTGGTGCATTTTTTATAATTTGGGCAGGCGAATCACCAATCAATGCATACATAGCCTTGATTAAAGGTTCTTTGGGTTCAACTTTTGCAATTACTGAATCTTTATCTAGAGCAACCCCACTTATCTTTACAGGCTTGGCTGCAGCTGTAGCATTTAGAGCAAAATTTTGGAATATTGGTGCTGAGGGTCAATTGTATTGTGGCGCTATGGCAGCAACGCTTGTTGGTACAGGAATGATCGACTTGCCTGCACCAATCATGATACCAATGCTGTTTATTGCAGGTGCTATAGCAGGCTGTCTGATTTTGTTGGTTCCTGTTATTCTGAAAACTCATATGAAAGTAGACGAAGTAGTAACTACTCTGTTGCTTAATTTTGTCATTTTACTATTTGTCAATATGTTGCTTGAGGGTCCATGGAAGGATCCTATGGCTATGGGCTGGCCTCAAGCTGCCAGAATTATTGATAATGGCGTTTTACCAACTATTGTTGCTAAAAGCAGATTACATCTTGGATTAATTGTTGCTTTATTAATGTCAGTTTTAATGTGGGCAATAATTCGCTTTACGGTTTGGGGTTATGAGATAAGAGCTGTTGGGCATAATCAGCAAGCCTCAACTTTTTATGGAATATCAATTAATAAATCAGTATTAATGGTGGCCCTTTTTAGTGGTGGTTTGGCGGGTATGGCTGGAGTGAGTGAAGTTGCTGGATTAAAAGGGTACCTCACACTAACTTTGTCTCCTGGTTTTGGATATACAGGAATAGCGGTTGCAATGCTTGCTCAATTACATCCAATAGGAGTTATTATATCAGCGATATTTTTAGCCGCAATTTATGTAGGCGCTGATGCGATGAGCCGAACAATTGACATACCCAACTATATTGCAGATATCTTAGTTGCAATATCCTTATTGTCAGTTCTAGTTGGAGCAATGCTGACACGTTATCGTATTGTATGGGGTAAATAATTATGATGGAATTATTTGAAATGATGTTAACAACTGGTTTATGGGCATCCGTAATCAGAATTGCAACCCCATTAATTTTTGCTACATTGGGTGAATTAATTTGTGAGCGAGCAGGTGTACTAAATCTTGGTATTGAGGGCATAATGACCATTGGAGCAATGGCTGGTTGGCTATGGGTTTATCAAGGTGGAGATCTATGGGGTGGAATTGTATTTGCCGCAATTGTTGGAATGATATTTGGCTTTCTTCACAGCGCACTTGTGGTCTATCTTGGAGTGTCACAACATGTAAGTGGAATTGGAATTACGTTGTTAGCTTCATCTATTAGTTATTATGCTTATACTTTACTGATACCTTTCAGTACTACGCCGCCAAAGATTGTGCCATTCAGCGTATTTGAAGTTCCAATCTTGTCATCAATTCCAATTATTGGTCAGGCCCTATTTCACCAATCAGCATTAACCTATTTATCTTATATATTAGTAGTTATAACTTTTTTTGTGCTTTATAAAATGCCAATTGGTTTAACGGTTAGGATGGCAGGTGAAAATCCAGTTGCCAATGAAGCTCAGGGCATTAATGTACTCTTAATTAGGACTGGAGCAGTGATGGCTGGGAGCGCATTGATGGCTATTGGCGGGGCATTTTTAACTATGTCTGCATTTGATGCATTCTATTTTGGTATGATTAATGGAAGAGGCTGGATCTGTGTTGCACTAGTTATATTTGCATCTTGGAGGCCGGGTAAAGCTTTCCTAGGAGCAATTTTATTTGCATTATTTGAAGCGTTACAGGTCAGAGCACAATTAATAGGTGCTGATGTCATTCCATATCAAATTTTTTCTATGATGCCATACTTTCTTAGCATTCTTGCAATGATGCTTGTTGCTAGAAAAGCGGCTTATCCAAAAGCATTACTTGTTCCATTTAGACAAGGAGATCGTATCTGATGTTTGACTTAATTATCAAAAATGCTAATCTTCCAGATGACAGAAAAAAATTTGATATTGCTATTAAAAATAAAAAAATAGTGGCAGTTGATAAAAACATAGCTGGCGGTGCATCTCAAACTATTGATGCATCAGACCGATTAGTTTCTCCAAGCCATGTAGATAGTCATTTCCATCTAGATGCTACCCTGACTTTAGGCCAGCCTCGTTTTAATGAGAGTGGAACATTACTTGAGGGAATTCAGCTATGGGATGAGCTAAAGCCTCACTTAACTTTAGAGCTGATAAAAGAAAGAGCTCGAAAATTATGTCATTGGGCAATAGCAAATGGATGTTTAGCCATCAGAAGTCATGTAGATATAAGTGATGATCGATTGCTAGCTGTAGAGGCGCTTCTAGAATTACAAAATGAAATGAAGAATTGGATTGATATTCAACTAGTTGCATTTCCACAAAATGGATATTTGCGCTATAAAAATTCAATTAAAAATTTGGATAGAGCATTAAAAAAAGGAGTAGAAGTGGTTGGAGGCATTCCACACTTTGAGCGCACTATGAATGAGGGCTCCAAATCTATTAAGCTTTTATGTGAGATTGCAGAAAAACGAGGTTTATTGGTTGATATGCATTGCGATGAATCTGATGACCCAATGTCTAGACATGTGGAAACTTTAGCTTTTGAATCTCAACGCCTGGGTTTACAGGGGAGAGTTACCGGTTCTCACTTAACCTCAATGCACTCAATGGATAATTACTATGTCAGTAAATTAATCCCCTTATTGAGAGATGCTGATCTCCAAGTTGTTGCAAATCCATTAATCAATATTACTCTTCAAGGTCGCCATGATCAATACCCAAAAAGAAGGGGAATGACTCGGGTCAAAGAGTTATTAAATAATAATGTGAATGTTGCTTTTGGGCATGACTGTGTTATGGATCCATGGTACAGCCTTGGAAAACATGACATGTTGGAGGTTGCAAGTATGGGGCTTCATGTTGGTCAAATGACAGGTGTCCAAGAAATGCATCAAATATTTCAAGCAATTACCACTAATGGAGCTAAGGTAATGCAACTAGAAAACTATGGTATCGAAGTTGGATGTGATGCCAATTTGGTTGTTCATCAAGCCAAAAACCCAATTGATGCTATAAGATTATGTAATTCTCGGCTATTTGTAATACGTAATGGTGAAGTTATTGCAAAATCTAGTCCCAATCAAAGCGAACTATTATTTGATACAAAAAAAGAATCAAAAGTTATAGATTGGACCCTCTAATAATGTAAAAATAGCAACCAGTTATTTAGCTATACTTTTAAATTATTAGCTCAAATCTATAGAAAGTAGGAGTATGAACATGAAAAAAAATAATTCGAAATTTTATGACGCGCACTGGATGCCATACAGTGGGAATAGGGAATTTAAAGCAAATCCACGGATAATAGTCTCAGCAAAAGGGACTTACTTTACAGATGACAAAGGAAGGGAAATATTTGATGGCCTTTCAGGTTTGTGGACATGCGGGGCAGGACATTCACGCCCTGAAATAATTGAAGCAGTTAGTAAACAAATTGAGACCTTAGATTACTCTCCTGCATTTCAATTTGGACATGAAAAATCGTTTGAGTTGGCAAATAAAATTATTGAATTTACTCCAAAAGATTTGGATCGTGTCTTTTTTACTTGTTCTGGATCAGAGGCAGTAGATAGCGCACTAAAAATCGCTCGAGCTTATTGGAGGCTTAAAGGAAAAGTCGGCAAAACTCGTTTGATTGGAAGAATAAAGGGCTACCATGGAGTTAACTTTGGAGGGATTAGTGTGGGTGGTATTGGTCCTAATAGAGAAATGTTTGGACAAGGCATTGAGGCTGATCATCTTCCAGCAACTGTGCTTCCAGAAAACGTATTTAGTAAAGGTCAACCTGAAGCTGGAGAGCATTTAGCTGACGAATTATTAAACAAAATATTATTGCATGGCGCCTCGAATATTGCTGCTGTTATTGTTGAGCCAATGGCCGGTTCCGCTGGAGTATTTCCTCCACCGATAGGTTACCTCAAGAAACTTCGTAAAATCTGCGATTCTAATGATATTCTATTAATCTTTGATGAAGTGATAACCGCCTTTGGAAGAATGGGAGCGAAGACAGGAGCAGAGGCATTTGGAGTTACCCCAGACATAATGACATTTGCAAAACAGGTAAGTAATGGAAGTCAACCCCTTGGTGGAGTAGTTGTAAATAATAGCATCTATGAAACTTTTATGGATACATCAGCACCAAATTACTTGATTGAATTATTTCATGGCTATACATATTCAGCTCATCCAGTAGGATGTGCTGCATCGATAGCAAGTTTAGATATTCTTAAGAATGAAAAATTAATTGAGAGGGTTAAAAAAATGAGCCCGATCTTTGAAAAAGAACTCCACAGCCTCAAAGGTTTGCAATATGTTGCAGATATTCGTAATTATGGACTGGCGGGTGGAATTACTATTGAGTCTGCTAAAAATGAACCCGCATTAAGACCCTACCAAATAGCAATGAAATGCTGGGATAAAGGCTTTTATGTCCGATATGGTGGAGATACTGTTCAATTAGGTCTGCCATTTATTGTTTCTGAGAAACAAATAAAAGATGTTGTTGGAGCAATATCTGACTCGATTAAAGAATTACATTAAAGGAGAATGAAGAAATGAAATTAGTAAAGCACCTCATTAATGGCGAAATTGTATCAATGGGTGATCCCACTCAGGATGTATATAATCCCTCAACTGGTGAGGTGAGTAAGCAAGTAGAAATAGCTTCAAAAACTACCGTTGAAAAAGCTATTCAAGCGGCGCAGGAGGCCTTTCCAGCATGGCGTGCAACGCCTCCACTAAAGCGCGCTAGAATAATGTTTCGGTTTAAGGATTTATTAGAAAAAAATACCGACAAAGTTGCTCAACTAATTGGAGAAGAGCATGGAAAAATTGCTCATGATGCGCTTGGAGAAATTACTAGGGGTATAGAGAATGTTGAGTATGCTTGCTATGCACCACAACTTCTGAAAGGAGAGCACAGTAAAAATATTTCCAGCAATATTGACTCATGGAGTGAGTTCCAGCCCTTAGGTGTGGTGACAGGTATCACGCCCTTTAATTTTCCAGCAATGGTGCCATTATGGATGTATCCAATGGCAATAGCCTGTGGTAATTGTTTTATATTGAAACCGTCTGAAAGAGATCCCTCGGCTGCCTTATTCGTAGCTCAATTATTAGATGAAGCTGGATTACCAAAAGGGGTTCTTAATGTAGTTAATGGTGGAAAAGAAGCTGTTGATACTTTGCTGACTGATGAAAGGGTGCAAGCAGTCAGTTTTGTTGGATCTACTCCTATTGCTAAATATATTTATCAAACAGCTACTGCGCATGATAAAAGATGCCAAGCACTTGGCGGCGCGAAAAATCATGCGATCGTAATGCAAGATGCTGAAATGGAAAATACTGTAAATGCTTTGATAGGGGCTGCATTTGGCTCTAGTGGAGAGCGCTGTATGGCAATTTCTGTTGCGGTTGCGGTTGGTTCAGGTACTGCCGATAGTTTAATCGCAGGATTAAAGTCAAAGATGCATGATCTTAAAGTCGGTAACTTTGATAATACAAATAATGATTTTGGACCACTTATAACAAAAGAGCACATGGAAAAAGTTAAGCACTATATATCCAGTGCAGAAGAACAAGGTGCAGATATTGTAGTAGATGGTCGAAGTGTTGATGTCAAAGGCTGTGAAAATGGGTTTTACGTTGGCGGTACACTAATTGATAGTGTAGAAGCCTCAATGGAGTCATATAAAAATGAAATATTTGGCCCAGTTTTGCAAGTGGTTAGAGTAGAAACTATGCAAGATGCAATAGACTTAATTGACGAGCACGAATATGGCAATGGTACTTGTATTTTTACTCGTGATGGAGAGGCGGCAAGGTATTTCAGTGATCAAATAAAAGTTGGCATGGTTGGTATCAATGTCCCACTGCCTGTCCCCGCTGCTCAACATAGTTTTGGTGGCTGGAAGCAATCAATGTTTGGTGATTTAGCAGCATATGGACCTGATAGTGTGAGATTCTATACAAGAAGAAAAACTATCACTCAGAGATGGCCATCCTCAAGCATTAGGGAGGGCGTTAACTTTTCTTTTCCATCCTAAATAGTTTTAATAAATTACCTTTTAAAAGGCTTCCTAAGGAAGCCTTTTTTCTATTTTAAAAAGTTAATAAGACTTATTTAAAATAACTTTAAATATCAAGTTGAACTATATTGCAATAAAGCATCACAATTAAGGTTGACAATTGTGAGAAAAATATGTAGCCTGTCTATTTAGTCAAGAACTCATCAGAAGTTCTATTAAGGAAATCGGAAAAGGAGAAATCGAATGAGTAAGTTAAAGTGTGGTCTAATACAAATGGGATTAAAAGGTGATGGCTCGATGTCACCAGAAAAAATTCGTGATTTAATGATTGAGGCTCATATCCCAATGATAGAGGATGCTGCTAAGCAGGGTGTAAAAGTCCTGTGTTTTCAAGAGGTATTTACGCAGCCATACTTTTGTCCAAGTCAAGATAAAAAATGGTATGCGGCTGCTGAGTCTATTCCTGATGGACCTACGGTCAAGCTTATGCAAGAATATGCCAAAAAACATCAAATGGTGATTGTCGTTCCTATCTATGAAGAGGAAATGTCAGGAGTCTATTACAATACTGCAGCGGTCATTGATGCAGATGGAAGTTTTTTAGGTAAATATCGTAAAACACATATACCTCAAGTTGCACCTGGTTTTTATGAGAAGTTTTTCTTTAAACCTGGAAATTTAGGATACCCAGTATTTGATACTGCTTATGTCAAATTAGGCGTTTACATCTGCTACGATAGGCATTTTCCAGAAGGTTGGAGAGCATTAGCATTAAATGGAGCTCAATATATTGTTAATCCTTCTGCTACTGTTGCAGGATTAAGTAAGTATCTATGGGAGTTAGAGCAGCCAGCTTCAGCAGCAGCAAACGGAGTTTTTATTGGTGCTATAAATCGAGTAGGAACAGAAGAGCCTTGGGCGAAGCAAATGGGTGAATTTTATGGATCAAGTTATATTGTGAATCCACGTGGGCAAATTGAAGCCCAAGCAAGTTATGGTGATGATGAGCTTTTAGTTCATGAAATTGACTTAGATATGGTTCGAGAAGTGAGAGACACTTGGCAATTTTTTAGAGACAGGCGAAGTGACCTATATGGAAGGTTAACTGATAAATAATACTATGGCTAAGCCTTCAAGCTCTAAGGGTTCAGAGTCTTCAGCGATAGATATTAATAATCTATTTCTTACATTTGAGACACAAACAGAGCCAGTTCACGCTCTTTCAGATATTAACTTGAAAGTCGAGGCTGGTGATTTTGTTTCTCTGATTGGGCCTAGTGGCTGCGGAAAAACAACATTACTTCGTGTTATAGCCGATTTAGAAAAACCAACAAGTGGATCAATAACTGTTGAAGGTAAGACAGCTCATCAAGCACGATTAGATCGCGCTTATGGGTATGTATTTCAAACTCCAGCTCTTTTGCCTTGGCGAAATATTGAGTCAAATATCCACTTACCTCTTGAGATGTCTGGCTACTCAAAATCAGAGCAAAAAAAACTTTCTCAGGAATATTTATCTCTAGTAAGTTTAACAGGATTTGAAAAAAAATATCCCTGGCAATTATCTGGAGGTATGCAGCAACGCGTATCCATTGCTCGAGCTTTAAGTTTTAGTCCTGATATGCTCCTTATGGATGAACCATTTGGTGCTCTAGATGAAATTACTCGTGACCGTTTAAATGAAGAGCTTTTAAGGTTATGGGAGCAAACTCAGAAAACAGTTGTATTTGTTACTCACTCAATTCCTGAAGCTGTTTTCTTATCTACTAAGATTGTAGTAATGTCAGCTCGTCCAGGAAAAATTATTGATGTAATTGATACCAATTTTCCAAAAGATAGAAATCTCGATATTCGTGAATCAAAAGAATTCTTAAAGGTTTCGCAACTTGTGAGAGAGGGGCTTAAAGAGGGGCATAGTGATGGAAGCTAAAAGGCTTTTCAGTATGCTTATAGGAGGAACTATTGGTCCTGTGGTGATTCTAGTAACCGCTATTATTATGATATGGTATGCCGGAGCCGTTTATTTAAATAGCTCCTTTTTAATTGATAGATATGAAAAAAATAATATTGAGTGGACTTTTTCACAATTAGCCTCAGACTCTTGGTCTATGGAGCGACCTGTTTTGCCATCGCCCCATCAAATTGCAAAGGAGTTAAAGAAAACAATTTGGGATAAGAAGATAACTTCACCACGGAGTTTGGTTTACCACTCAAGAGTAACTTTATCTTCTTCAATGGTTGGCTTTCTAATGGGTACCTTTCTTGGTATTTTGTTGTCAGTAGGTATTGTTTATGTGGCAGCACTGGATCGAACCTTGATGCCTTGGATAATTACATCTCAAACTATTCCAATTCTGGCAATTGCTCCGATGATTGTCGTTGTGTTAGGTTCAATGGGTATTATTGGCTTAGTTCCAAAAGCAATGATCTCAACCTATCTTTGTTTTTTTCCTGTGGTTGTTGGAATGGTTAAAGGTTTAAGGTCACCAAGTATTATCTTAGTAGACCTAATGAATAGTTATTCAGCATCAAAGGTTGAGGTTTTTTGGAAATTACGTCTTCCAGCGTCTCTTCCTTATTTATTTGCCAGTTTAAAAGTAGCCATTGCCTTAAGCGTTGTTGGGGCTATTGTAGCTGAGCTTCCTGCAGGTGCTCAAGGTGGCCTTGGTGCACGCCTATTATCTGGCTCATATTACGGACAAACCAGTCTTATTTGGGCTGCTTTGATAACTGCTTCAGTGATTTCTGCAACCTTAGTTACCATAGTTGGAAGAATGGAGCGCGCAGTTAATAATCGTATGGGGCTGCAAATATGAATTTCCTGGCAATAATAAGGTCACGTCCCTTAAGTGGATTGCTATGTCTTATTTTTTCAATTGCATCTTTTATTTCGTTTCAGCTTAACGAAATAAATGAATATGCACTTAATTCTTTTATTGTGATCATTATTGCCACTGTCAGTTTATTATTTTTTATCATTCGTCAACAAGGATTGGTCCTTTTATCTATTTGTTTTGTAGCCTTATTCTCTGGAACTTGGTCTGTATTAAATTTAATACATTCATTTGATAAAGGCGTGGTTATGGGTTTGGATGCCTGGTTCTTGGTAAGTGCATTGTGGTTTCTAGCATGGAATAACTTAGTTCAATTATCAGCTTTGAAAACAAAGAATAAATTAATAGAATTATCTCTTAATATAGTTATTCCAGTTTTATTTGGTGCGTGGATATTTTTTCTATGGGAGGTTATTACTATAGGTATGTCCGTTCCACAAGTGTTGTTACCTGCACCAAGCCTTATTTGGCAAGTATTTGATGGGTTTGGTGCTACATTATTTGCAGATTTCTATCAAACTTTTGTCCGTTCAGCAATTCCTGGCTTTATTATGGGATGTGGAGCAGGATTTCTCGTTGCAATTGCAGCCGATAAAGTACCATTTTTAAGGCGTGGATTAATTCCAATTGGAAACTTCTTTAGCGCAATACCAATTATTGGTATGGCACCAATTATGATAATGTGGTTTGGATTTGATTGGCAGTCCAAAGCAGCTGTCGTTGCCATAATGACTTTTTTCCCAATGATGGTAAATACTTTAAGTGGTCTTAATGAGACTGATAGAATTGATAGAGACTTATTACACACTTATGCTTCAAGTTACTGGCGAGAACTTTTTAGTTTGCGTCTACCAAATGCAATGCCATTTATTCTTAATGCATTGAAAATTAACTCAACTTTCGCTATGATTGGAGCTATAGTGGCAGAATTTT
The DNA here is from genome assembly GCA_028345055.1 of Candidatus Thioglobus sp. GTDB lineage: Bacteria > Pseudomonadota > Gammaproteobacteria > PS1 > Pseudothioglobaceae > Pseudothioglobus. Next base: position 75,671 of record JAOMCO010000005.1, read on the forward strand.
TTGGAACACCCATTGTTGGAATGGGATTTAGAATTTCGGCTGAGGTTGGCCGAATGAATATCGATATTGTGTGGGCAACAATTGCGGTTGCTGCTGTTACAGGCTCGATGTTTTATGGAGTATTCGCTCTTTTAGAAAGAAAATTAACTTTCTGGCATCCATCGATGCGAAAAAGTTAATCCAGAGTGAGTACTATTATTTTTACAATAAAGGAGAAATGATGAAAATATATAAAAGTAAAACAATATTAGCTGCAATTTGCTCTACTATGCTTTTAGCTGTGAGCTTTAATTCTTATGCAGGTGATAAATTTACCCTTCAGACGAAGTGGGTAACTCAGGCTCAATTTGCAGGTTATTATGTTGCATTAGAAAAAGGTTACTACGACGATGAAGGACTAGATGTAACTATTAAGTCAGGTGGACCAGATATTGCACCACCACAAGTTATGGCTGGCGGCGGTGCTGATATTCTAATTGAGTGGATGCCAGCAGCATTAGCATCTAGAGAAAAAGGGCTTAACCTTGTTAACATTGCACAGCCATTTAAAAGTTCTGGAATGATGCTTACATGCCGTAAAGATTCGGGCATAACTTCGCCTTCTGACTTCGCAGACAAGACTCTAGGAGTTTGGTTCTACGGTAACGAGTACCCATTCCTGAGCTGGATGAGTAAGCTTAATATGGCAACTGATGGAAGTGCTGGTGGAGTGACAGTATTGAAGCAAGGCTGGGGGATAGAGCCTATACTTCAAAAGCAAGCAGATTGCGTCTCAACGATGACTTACAATGAATACTGGCAAGTTATTGATGGTGGACTTTCAGCCGATGAGCTAGTAGTTTTCCCATATGATGAGCAAG
>JAOMCO010000050.1 GCA_028345055.1 Candidatus Thioglobus sp.
TTCCAAATCCCTATTAATCGCTTTTGTCGCTTTACAAAAGCTGGTATCAAGGAAATTGACTACAAGGATGTTGAAATCTTACTCAAGAATATTGATGAGAGTGGAAAAATTACCCCTTCAAGAATTACTGGCACTTCAGCAAAGTTTCAAAGACAATTAACAACCGCTATTAAGCGAGCTAGATTCTTGGCATTAATTCCTTACACCGATAAACATAAAAAATAGGAGATATTGTGCAAGTAATTTTATTAGAAAAAAATGAAAAATTAGGCAACCTTGGTGATATAGCAAATGTCAAATCTGGATATGCGCGAAACTATCTTATACCCCAAGGGAAAGCTAAACCCGCAACTAAAGCTAATATGGCAGTTTTTGAAACACTTAGAGCAGAATTAGAAGCTAAAGAAGCAACTGCTCTATCTGATGCGCAGAGCAAAGAGGAAGCAATGAAGGATGTTACATGCACTATTTCAGCAAATGCTGGTGAAGAAGGTAAGCTTTACGGTTCAGTCAGCCCAGCTGATATAGCTGAAAATCTTCTTGAACAAGGATTTGAAGTTGAAAAAAGAGATATTAATATGCCAGAGGCTATTAGAAATATTGGTGAATATGAAATTACAGTATCTCTTTATGCTGAGGTTATTGTGCCAGTTAAAATTATTGTTATTGCTGCAACTGAAACAGAATAAGTTATTCCAATTCACATAAGTGAGTTAAAATAAAAAGCCCTCTTACGAGGGCTTTTTATTTTTCTAAATCTTAATAATGGATATTGATAACGCAAAAATACCACCTAACTCAGTAGACTCAGAGCAATCAGTTTTAGGTGGTCTTTTACTGCATAATGATTCTTGGGATAATATTGTCAATATTTTGGGGTCTGATGACTTTTACCAAACGTCTCATCGCATCATCTATGATGCGATTGTCACTCTTCTTGAGCATGATAAACCTGCTGATATTCTGACTGTCAAAGAGCAAGTTATTAAAACTCATGATGAGGATTCTATTGGTGGCTTTGCTTATCTAGCTCAAATTGCTGAAAATACCCCCAGCGTTTCAAACATTGAGGCCTATGCTAAGCATGTTCGGGAACTTTCAATCTATAGACAGCTTACAAAAATTGGTAAAGAATTAGCAGATACAGCCTTTAACCCAAAAGACATTGAAGTGAATGATCTTCTAGATTTGTCTGAGAGAAAAATATTTGAAATAGCTGAGCAGGTAAGTCGAAATAAACAAGAGATTACGAACGTTAAAGATATTATTAAAGATGTCGTTAATCGCGTTCACGAAATGCAAGAATTAAAAGGTTTAAAAGGAACAGAGTCAGGATTTTTTGAACTGGATAAATTAACATCAGGACTTCAAAATGGTGATTTAATTGTTATTGCTGGAAGGCCAAGCATGGGTAAAACAGCATTCTCAATGAATATAGTTGAACATGTTGCGATTCATAACTCAACACCTGTAGCAGTTTTTAGTTTAGAGATGCCAACAGAACAATTAGTCATAAGAATGATTTCATCTTTTGGAAGAATTGACTCTAGTAAACTTCGTGATGGAGATATGTCTGAGATAGACTGGAATAGCTTTAATCATGCAGTTAGGGCATTTGAAGAAAATACAGTTCTTATAGATGAAACGCCATCAATTACGCCAACGGAAATCAGAGCTAAATGCAGACGACTAAAGAGAAGATATCCTGATTTAGGATTAATTATGGTTGACTATCTCCAACTTATGACAGTTCATGGCAAGTCAGAAAATCGTGTTCAAGAAATATCTGAGATTTCTCGATCTTTAAAGGCCTTAGCAAAAGAGATTAATGTTCCAGTTATTGCCATATCTCAGTTAAATCGTGGTGTCGAGTCAAGAGCAAAAAATGGTAAAGGAAGGATTCCTCAAATGGCAGATTTGAGAGAGTCAGGATCTATTGAACAGGATGCAGATATTATTGGGTTCATCTACAGGGACGAGGTCTATCATGATGATGCATACACAAATCCAGAAGAGGTAGGAAAAGCTGATCTCAGAATTGCTAAGCATCGAAATGGTGCTACTGGAAATATTAAGCTAGCTTTTGTTGGTCAATATTCAAGGTTTGAGGACTTAGCTTTTGAAGATAGATTCCAGGGTGTCAATGATGAACAAATCGATGCCTCATACGTTAACAACATGACAAATTTTGATCAAGGTGATTTTTAAAAATAAATAACTTCAAGAAAATTTGAGATGCTACTTGTTAGACAAATGTCAAAATTTTATATTGATAATGGAAGATCAAATAAGAACAAAACTTATATACAACAAAAAAAGAGTTAGCTACTCTAACTTATCTGAAGTGTTTGAAACTAACTTCAATAAAATCTCAAGACTTGTCCCACTTCTACCTTCCATAACAGATGATTTTATTGCAATCAAAAAACCATCAAATGATCTTTATCTTATCTGTCATGAAAAATCTAAATATACTGGGACCTATACACTGACTCATAAAATTAATAATGCTCAGGAAATTATCAATCGTCCTGATATAGGTTTTAAAATATATTTTGATGCAAAGTTGTTAGAGGTTGTATCAATCTGTAAAGAGACAAGGATTAACTCTTATCATCCATTGAT
>JAOMCO010000051.1 GCA_028345055.1 Candidatus Thioglobus sp.
TCAAAAACTAATCAAATTGTGCAGAACTCTTCATTAAAAAAACTCTTTAAACACCTTACTATTCGTCGTAAAAGGCAGTACCTTATGTTATTAATTTTGATATTTGTTGCTTCCTTATTAGAGGTTGTGAGTGTGGGAGCAGTATTGCCATTTCTTGGAGTTTTAACTGCACCTGAGCAGGTTTATCAGCACCCACTGATGCAGCCATTTATTCAAACTCTGGAGTTGAGTGAACCTAGTCAACTTGTATTGCCATTAACACTATTATTTATAATTGCAGCAGTAATGGCAGGCTCAATCCGCCTTCTCTTGCTCTTTGTAATGACTAGATTAACATATGCTACAGGTGCTGATCTTAGCTTTAAAATTTATAATCTTACTCTTTACCAAGAGTATTCAGTTCATGTATCAAGGAATAGTAGCGAGGTAATCAATGGTATCCTCAATAAATCTTCTACGGTGATTTCATCAGTTATCATGCCAGTAATACAATTCATTAGTGCAACTGTTTTGATTATAAGCATTATGACAGCACTTTTAGTAATCGACACTATTGTGGCGCTAACAGTTTTTATAGGTATTGGTTTGTTATACTTGGGGATTATTCGCTACACTGGAAAACATCTTAGAAAGAACAGTAAGATTATTGCTGATAAATCTACTCTGATGGTAAAGTCTTTACAAGAAGGATTAGGTGGAATTCGTGAAGTACTTATTGATGGAAGTCAAGAATTCTATTCTCAGCTTTATCGTAGTGCTGATCTTCCACTGCGGCATGCATCAGGAAATAATGCATTTATTGGTGGAGGTCCTCGATTCGTTTTAGAGGCAGTTGGAATGACCTTAATTGCTTTAATTGCTTTTGCAATGAGTCTTAAAGAAGGTGGCATTGCAACAGCAATACCTATATTAGGTGCATTAGCACTTGGTGCTCAGAGACTTCTTCCGGCACTTCAACAGGCTTACGCCTCATTTAGTTCAATAAGAGGGGTTGAAGTTTCTCTAAAAGATGTACTGGATCTGTTAGAACAGCCAATACCAGAGCATTCAAATCAACCTCCATCGGCTCCAATTAAATTTGAAAGAGAAATTAAATTAACAAACCTTAGTTTTCGATATTTAAAAGAAACCCCTTTAATATTGAAAAATATTAATCTATCTATTGCTAAAGGAGAGAGAATAGGATTTATGGGAGTAACCGGAAGTGGTAAAAGTACACTGCTAGATATTATTATGGGTCTTCTCCCTCCAACTGAAGGTAAATTGACAATTGATCAAAAACCACTTAACACTCAGAATAGAAGAGCATGGCAAGCGCATATTGCCCATGTTCCACAAAATATTTATCTTTCAGATAGCACTATAGAAGAGAATATAGCGTTTGGAGTCGAGATTGATCAGATTGACCATAAACGAGTTAAAAAAGTAGCTAAACAAGCACAACTTGCAGATATGATTGAAGACTTGAAAGATGGATATCAAACCATGGTTGGTGAGCGAGGAATTCGCCTTTCTGGTGGACAGCGCCAAAGAATTAATATTGCTAGAGCATTATATAAAAAAGCCGATGTACTAATATTTGATGAAGCTACTAGTGCTTTGGATAGTTCAACTGAACAGGAAGTAATGAAGGCAATTGAGCGACTGGGAGATCAGTTAACTATCTTAATTATTGCTCATAGATTAACGACACTAAGGGGGTGTGATAGGATAGTTCAATTCGATAAAGATAATTTATTGCATGTTGGATCATATGAAGATATGGTAGATGTTTTTTAATTATTAAGAGTGTGTTGAGAATGAGAAAATTAGAACTATTTCTTTCAATTAATGTTTAAAGTCAACCGTTAATTTTTTTTGATAATGAATAAAATACTTGAGTTAATTGAAAGGAGCGAATTATTATTTTCTGAAGACATTATTTGTCATTCAAGATATCTTACAGAAGCTGTGTCAAACTCCACCTTTCTTGTAATTGGCGCTGCTGGTTCTATAGGCCAGGCTGTTACAAAGGAGATTTATAAGCGACAGCCAAAAAAACTTCATGCTGTTGATATTAGTGAAAATAATCTTACTGAGTTAGTGAGGGATGTCAGGAGTTCTTTTGGTTATGCTGATGTTGATTTTAGGACATATGCTTTAGATATTGGATCAGTTGAATACGATGCCTTTATAGAATCTGATGGAAAATATGATTATGTGCTTAATTTAACTGCGCTTAAACATGTTCGCAGTGAATCGGATCCCTTTACTTTGATGAGAATGATTGAAGTCAATATTTTTAATACTGATAAAACTATAAAACAGTCCATAGTTAATGGAACTAAGAAATACTTTTGTGTGAGTACTGATAAGGCTGCAAATCCAGTAAATATGATGGGCGCTAGTAAGCGAATTATGGAAATGTTTTTAATGCGCAGATCTTTAGATATAAATGTATCTACAGCACGCTTTGCAAATGTCGCATTTAGTGATGGATCTCTATTACATGGCTTTAATCAAAGAATAAAGAAGATGCAGCCAATTGCAGCTCCTAAAGATGTTAAACGTTATTTTATTACCCCTCAGGAAAGTGGAGAGCTTTGTTTAATGAGTTGTATTTTTGGTGAGAA
>JAOMCO010000052.1 GCA_028345055.1 Candidatus Thioglobus sp.
GTAGCATCCAACTCCTTGAATTTTTTTGATGCCATAAAACTGGTTAAAAAAAGAGGTGAAGTTATGCAGTCTGCCGTTCCTAAAGGTGCTGGTTCAATGGCAGCTATACTTGGACTGGAAGATGATTTAATTACTGAAGAATGCAATAAAGCTAGCCAGAAAGGCGTTGTGGAGGCTGTTAATTTTAATTCTCCAGGGCAAGTTGTTATTGCTGGTTACAAAGAAGCGGTAGCTTATGCGTGTGAGCTATTAAAAGAGGCAGGAGCAAAAAGAGCAATAGTACTTCCAGTTAGCGTGCCATCCCATTGCTCTCTAATGAAAGATGCTGCAAATGAATTTAAAAAAACAATAGATAATGTTGAGTTTAGAATGACAGAAGTAAAAGTGATTCATAATGTTGATGCTGATTTCTCAAAAAATGTTAAAGAAATTAAAGATAATTTGGTTGAACAGCTTTGCTGTCCAGTTCTTTGGACGGCTTCAGTTTTAAAAATGAAAGAATTAGGGGTTGAAAAAATTATCGAAGTGGGTCCAGGTAAAGTTTTGGCAGGCCTTACAAGGCGTATAGATAAATCACTAAGCGCTTCGGCTATAATAGATGTCAATTCACTAAAATTTACTATTGAGGAAATATCAAATGCTTGATGGAAAAATAGTTCTTGTTACTGGTGCTACTCGAGGAATTGGAAAAGCAATTGCATTAACTTTGGGTAGTGCTGGCGCTACTGTAATTGGAACAGCTACCTCAGAAACTGGCGCTAATAATGTCTCTCAAATGTTAGGTGATAAAAAAATTTCAGGAAAAGGTATTGTGCTTGATGTTACTGATAATGAGCAAATCTCTAAGCTTGATGAGGGCGTTAAAAAAGATTTTGGATCAGTCGATATCCTAGTTAATAATGCGGGTATTACCAGAGATAATATTCTATTAAGAATGAAAGAAGATGAATGGGAAGATATTATCAATACTAATCTTTCATCGATATATAAGATGTCAAAATCAGTACTACGAGGCATGATAAAAAATCGTTCAGGAAGAATTATCTCTATTACCTCAGTTGTAGGCGCTATGGGAAATGCAGGACAATCTAATTATGGAGCTTCAAAAGCAGGAATTATAGGTTTTACAAAGTCATTAGCTCGCGAGGTTGGGGCTAGAGGCATTACAGTAAACGCAATCGCTCCTGGCTTCATAGAAACCGATATGACTGATAGTCTCGCGGAGGATCAAAAAGAAGCTTTAGCTGCGCAAATCCCTATGGGAAGGTTAGGAACTGCTGATGAAATTGCTCAAGCAGTATTATTTCTTGCTGGAGATAGCGGATCATACATTACAGGGCAGACCCTTCACGTTAACGGCGGAATGTACACCGTCTAAAAATTTCTATTACTTGTCCCTTTTTGATGCAAAAAACAATCTGAGTAAGTCGCTACATTCCTTATCTAAAACACCTTCTGTAATAGAAATTTTATGATTAAAAAAGCTTTCTCTGTTGAAATCTATACAAGAACCACAAACACCTGTTTTTGGGTCTAATGCTCCAAAAACAATTCTTTCTACTCTAGCATGAACCATTGCTCCAAAACACATTGCACATGGCTCAAGCGTGACATACAAAGTAGAACCAACTAGTCTATAATTTTCAAGTTGTTTGCCAGCTTTTCTAAGCAGTTGAATTTCTGCATGAGCAGTTGGGTCATTATTTCCAATTGGTTGATTGTGAGCTTGAGCAATTATTTTTTCGTCTTTAACCAAGACAGATCCAACTGGAATTTCATTTTTTTTCATTGCTAATTTAGCTTCCTCTATAGCAATTTGCATCCATTGTTCATCTTTAGTCATAAAGTTATTTTATTAAGTAAAACATTAAATCCAGCCACCCTCAAAGGCTAAATTGAAGCTGATAATAAACATAATTAACGCTATTAAAGAGTCAAAGATACGCCAATGTCTTGGCTTTTGCATTATTGGAGTAAGTAATTTTGCTCCATAAGAAATTCCAAAAAACCAAATAAAACTTGCGCTACAGGCTCCAAATGTAAAATATGCTCTATTGAGGTCCAGAAACTGTTGTGAAATAGACCCAATAAGAATCATGGTATCAAGATAGACATGGGGGTTTGCAAAAGTAAAAATAGAAATAATTGAAATAGTATTTATTAAGCTTGTTGGCTCTTCATTCATAGAAATTATTGCTGAGTTTGACCTGAATGCGGACCTGAGTCTCAAGACGCCATATGTGAAAAGCCAAAGTGATGCAATTCCAAAAATAACTTTTGTGTATTCATTTATAAAATCATTGAAGAAATATGAGATTCCTATAACACCGAGAATAATCAATAAAGCATCAGAAATTGAACAAAATAGAGCAATATAAAAAACATGCTGTCCAAGGATCCCTTGTCTAAGTACATAAGCATTTTGTGCACCTATTGCGACAATTAGTG
>JAOMCO010000054.1 GCA_028345055.1 Candidatus Thioglobus sp.
CTTAGTTTCATTGGTTTATAAACACTGCGATACTGCCATTAGTAATAATGGAGTAGTCTTTGAGTTGGGCTCTGGTAATGGGCCGAATATCCCCTTTATTGAATCACTGAACATGAATTATTATGGTGTAGATGGAAGTGAATCAGTAGTTAAAAAATTGCATAATAAGTTTCCAGCATTGAAGCAAAGAATTATGGTTGGAGATTTTACTAAAAAGGAATGTTTTTTAAAATTACCTAAGGTTGACATAGTTATTGATAGGGCTTCAGTTACACATAATAATGAATTATCTATAGTGAGCGTATTAAAAAATAGTTATGAAGCTTTAAAACCTGGTGGATATTACCTAGGTATTGACTGGTTTTCAACTAAGCATTCAGATTTTGGATTAGGTAAAGAAGGTGGCGATGCTTATACTCGTAATTTTATAGAATCTGGTCAATTTAAGAATGTGGGCAATGTCCACTTTTCAGATGAAATTCATCTCTGTGAACTATTTTCCAGTTTTGATATAATCTCACTTGAGGAAAAAATAATAAATACATATGAGCCAAAAAATAATTATCAGTTTTCATCATGGAATATCGTAGCAAAAAAGACATAGGCAATACAATTCTTATTGTAGCAGCACATCCTGATGATGAGGTATTGGGATGCGGGGGATCGATAGCAAAGTGGACTAGCTTAGGTCATATAGTTCATGTCCTTATTATGGCTGAAGGTGCAACCTCTCGAAGCTCAATCAGAGATAGAAAAGTTCATAGTGAGAAATTGTCATTGTTAGAAAATTCAGCTCATAGTGCTGGCAAAATTCTTGGCGTGACTTCTGTCAAATTATTAGACTTTCCTGATAATCGTATGGATTCAATAGATAGGCTAGACATTATCAAGGCGATTGAAAAGGAAATAGTTAGATTAAAGCCAGATACAGTTATAACGCATCATTGTGGAGATGTAAATATTGACCATAGGATCACGCATGAGGCAGTTGTGACAGCTTGTAGACCTCAAAGTGGGCATTCTGTTCGACTGTTATTAGCATTTGAAATAATGTCAAGCACAGAATGGCAGCCTCCTGGGTCAAATTTTGTATTTCAACCCAATTGGTTTGAAGATATAGAAGAGACTGTTGACTCAAAAATTAAAGCATTAGAGTGCTATCAATCAGAAATGAGAGAGTGGCCACATCCTCGATCTCTTAAAAGTGTAAAAAATTTAGCTAAATACAGAGGTAGTATGGTCGGCTGTGGCTTTGCTGAAGGTTTCATGTTGCTAAGAATAATAAAATAACAATACAAACCAACTAAATAATGACAAACATATTAGTAGTTGAGCGATTAACTATTTTTAATCTCTTTATAGTTATATTTTTTAAATTTTTTAAATTTGATGTTTATATTTATAAATTTTCAACAAATATACCTAATTGGCGAATATTCAAATTTTTATCATTACGATTCTGTAACTTTGAAGATTGCATTGATATTGGCTTTGATTATTATGGAGGGAAAAATGGCGATGCTATAGATGAGGTCACAAGTCAGATTTTAGATAGCGAATTATCAAACAAATTTATTCCATTTTTTACAAATGTAAAAGATTCCCAAAAAAAACATAAATTACTAATTAAAGAATATGTAATTGTTAGGTGTGCTAATTTAAATGATATTTATATCTGGATAGAAGGATATTTTGCAAATCACAGCGAAAATAAACTAAATATTTATTTACTGGGGGACATTTGTAGAATTAGGGCGCTTTTTTTAAAAATTAGATCTAACAAAATAAAAGTCTCACCTGTTATATCGACTAATTTCTTCATAGTCATAAATTTCTCTCTCAGAATTTTTAGATCACTATATAAGAAAATATTAGCATTTATTAATAGAGCTTTACCTGCGAAACCAATCAAAATCAATTCTAACCAGGAATCCTTTATTAGTAGAGCTGTTGATACTGTAAATTACGATATTTTGTATTTTCCACATCAAACTATTTTTTATGGTGATTTATTTTTAAAAGATAACTTTTATAGTAACGATGTGAATTCAGTTTTTTATCCATCGAATATTCTTCACATCGAATTTGAA
>JAOMCO010000053.1 GCA_028345055.1 Candidatus Thioglobus sp.
GATGCTCTTAAAGCTAAGCATAATCTAAAAAATAGTAAAGATGTAGCCTCTTGGTTTATTAATAAACTTTCAAAGAGAGTCGAGCTAAACAATAAAAAAATAGCCTCTTGGCAAGAGGCTGAGGATGGTAAACATTATGATGAGAAGTCAGATAAGCTATTATTTTCATGGCAGAATTTGGAGTCTGGTTTTAAACTAGCAAGACAAGGTTATAAAGTAGTCCTTTGTCCAGCAGAGTATATTTATTTTGATATGGCTCAAAGTAGAAATTATGCAGATAGAGGGGCAAACTGGGCTGCAGTAATTCCTTTTGAGGACACTGTTGATTGGCAAATTATTCCCGAAAATGAGCCTGAGCTAGAAGAAAATATTGAGGGAATTCAAGGCCATCTATGGAGTGAGACAATTCTTGAGGATCATGAACTGGAGTCAATGCTGTGCCCAAGAATATTAGGCCTATCAGAAAGCGCATGGTCGAGTCAAATCAATAGAAGAAATGGGAGTGAATTGAACAATTTGATAGTGAATAGTTATAGAGACTTATTTAAAAAAATTAATTGGGACTTTTATAAGCCAGAAAATTTTGATATGATGTCAGATCCAGCAATGAATAAGGAGGCTTTGGTCAATGAGTAATTTGATACAAATGCTTAAACCTAAAACTAATGCTCAAACCACTACGCTTTTTGCGTGGGCGCTTATTGCACCAGCGGCACTTGTGATGTTCTGGATTGTTGTATGGCCTCTGTATGAAACCTTTAGACTCTCATTCACTAATTCAAATTTAGGCACATTGATGGGGGGTGCAGAATTTATTGGCTGGGAGAACTATGAAAAAGCGATCGGAGGAAGAAAGTTTCCTTCTATTGTCACGAGGACTTTTTATTGGATGTTTTTATCTGTTGGGTTGAAGATTATTTTAGGTTTGATAGGAGCATCATTACTTGCTAGCAATATTAGAGCTAGGGGTATCTTTAGGGCTTTAATTATGCCTCCATGGATAGTACCAATAGCAATTGGATGCTTTGGCTGGCTGTGGCTATACAATGGCCACTTTGGACTGATCTCAAATTTCATAGAAATGGTTGGCATAACTGACGGTCCTTTTAGTTTTTTAGCCTATAAACAGAGCGCATTTTATTCTGCAGTTGTGACTGATGTATGGATTGGAACTCCCATGGTTACTCTATTCTTTTTGGCAGCAATGCAAGGTGTTCCAAAAGATTTATATGAAGCTGCTTACGTTGATGGCGCATCAAGGTGGTATCGTTTTCGTAGAATTACAATGCCACAAATTATGCCTACAGTTGTTTCAATGGCTCTCCTGTCTGCGATTTGGACATTTAATTCGTTTGAAATTATTTGGATTTTGACTGAAGGAGGGCCTCGTGGTGCGACGACTACTTTAATCATTGATACCTTTAAGACTGCTATTTTTAGTTATAAGTTTGGTGCAGGAGCAACTAGAGCAGTTCTTGTTGTTTTAATACTGGGAGTATTCTCTTTGATCTACTTAACAGTACTTAGCAGGTTGAGTAAGAAATACGGCTATGAGGGGGTTCAAAAATGATGGATAGAGTTTAACTAAGGACAAATTATGGCCTGGTAAATCAAACTCAGGCATTACTTCGATGTAGTTCTCTGAAGCTCTATCAATAATCCTTTTAATATCTGTCAAGTCATAACAACCTCCAGATGCCTCTGCCCCAGAGCCAAAAACAGGAGGTACTAATTGACCATCTCCTCTTTTAGAGGTTGAAGTCGCAATTTCATAATCCTTATCTAATTTAAATCGAAATGCTTCGTCGTCAGTTCCATGCCAATGAAACTTATTTAGCTTAAACAAGCTCATTAAATCCAGAAGTTTCAATATACTTTCAACTGAATAAAAGTGTCTAACCGTATCAAGATGCTGACCTCTCCAATTAAAGCGAGGCTTGTCAATAATTGTGCCACATGGTATTAATTGATGATAAGTTTGAGAGAGTTGCATTAGAGAAATAAGACCATAATAAACCCCAGTTTCACCTCCTGCTGAAATTTCAATAGCATCACTTGTGATAGTAATTTCACAAGAAGATTCATCTTCAAGCTCTTGAAGTTTAATCTTTAAAGAGGTTGAGGCTGCTTTGTTATTTTTATTTATATCTTCAGGAAAAAAATTAAGATTTAATCGAGTACCGAGTTGGCAAGC
>JAOMCO010000006.1 GCA_028345055.1 Candidatus Thioglobus sp.
AATGGCCTCCTTTTTAGAAATGATTAAATTTCTAAGAATGGCATCATTGAAACGGAAGTTATAGTTTAATTTATCGAGTGTTTCTTTGTCACACTCAATATTTAGCATTAAGTAATGTGCTTTATAAATCTTATTAATTGGGTAGGCGAGGTGCTTACGACCCCAGTCTTCTTCTCGATGAACAATACCTCCACCAGAGGTTATTAGTTCTTTATATTTTTCAATCATTGTCGTCACCTGAGAGCTTTGATCAGGGTGGACAATGAGAGTTACTTCATAATGTCTCATCAATATCTCCTTATGGATTAAAAAAGCTTACCAACAAATGCTGGTCAAGCAAGGAAAATGGTATTTTATACTAGTTATTCTTTATTTATTAATTATTTGCTGATCTCATCATATTCATCAGTTCATTAATATAAACTTGATTTAATGAAGACTAAACTTGAAATCTGTGTAGATAGCTTTGATGGAATTGATGCTTGCATTAAAGGCAGCGTAGATCGAATTGAGTTGTGTAGCTCACTTCAATTTGGAGGCTTAACTCCATCAATAGAGGTTTTAGAGTTTGCATCACAATGCAAAATCCCATTAAGAGCAATGATTCGTCCAAAAAAAGGTGGTTTTTTTTATACATCTGATGATTTAAAGCAAATGTTAAGTGATATCGATATGGTGCGCTCTTTTGGTATTGAAGGTGTTGTATTTGGAGCAACAAAGCCTAATGGGATTCTTGATATTGAGTTTCTTGAAGAATTAGTTGCACATTCATTTGGACTTAATAAAACTCTTCATCGTGCAGTAGACACTTTAAATAAAACAGTCGAGTCAGTTGATGTTGGAATACAACTTGGTTTCGATACTATCTTGTCTTCAGGGGGAGAAGATAATGCACTAAAAGGAAAATCAGTCTTATCTGAAATGAAAAAGAAAGCTCTTGGAAGAATTCAAATAATGCCAGGTTGCGGAGTTTCTGCCGCTAATGCAAAACAAATTATTAATTACTGCCATTTTGATTGGATCCATTCATCCTGCTCTATGCACAAAAATGCTGATAGATATACTGATGTTGAGTCTATAAAGAGTCTTAAAAATGCGATTAGTTAGCAAAAGGTACTTAAAGAGTTTGGTCATTCTTTTATTACTCATTTTGACTTTTTATATTTTTCACTTAAATAGCAAAGTTAAGGCTGAATTTTCAAATCCACTAAAACCTCTAAAAAATGTTACTCAGATTCAGTATTCGCTTAACAATTATCCCAAAGATTTAATTAATATGTTGCTTCTGGTTGAAGATCAATCTTTTTACTCACATTATGGCGTCGACTTAAAAGAGATTTCCAGAGTCATCTATGGTTATTTGTTTGAGGATAAAGCATTAAGAGGAGCCAGTACTATCTCTCAGCAGCTGATTAAAAACTCTTTATTATCAAGAGAAAAAACCTTATCCAGAAAATCAGAAGAAGCCCTGATGGCAATTCTTTTGGAGGTGTCTTTTGAGAAAGATTTAATTCTTGAGAGGTATATGAATACGGTATATTTAGCTCAAAAAGGGGATGAAGCTTTCCATGGCTTTGCAAGTGGAAGTCTTTTTTACTTTAATAAAAATGTTGAAGATTTGAGTTTAGAGGAAATGGCAACCCTTGTTGCTATATTAAAAGGACCTTCATACTATAACCCAGATAACTTTCCTGAGAGACTTAATAAGCGCATCAACATGATTTTGTCGATGAATAATAAATACAAGAGAATTATAAATTGAATATATTAGCGATAGATACTTGCACAGAAATAGCATCCGTCACATTGTCAAAGTCTGGAGAGACTTATATTAGAGAGTTGTCTGGTATTGATAAAACCTCTGGACATATTTTAAAGCTTTGTGATGAGGTGTTTGAAGAGTCACAATCGCAACTCAGAGAGGTTGATTTAGTTTCCTACTCTCAGGGTCCTGGCTCATTTACTGGTGTTAGAATGTGTATTGGCGTAGTTCAAGGATTATCTTTGTCAATGGAGATTCCTACCATGGGTTTTACAACATTAGAACTGGTTGGGTTTGGTGCCTCACAAATTCTAAAATCAAACAAAATAGCTATTGCATTAGATGCCAGAATGGGCGAGGTTTATTGGGCAACTTTTGTTGATGGATTGGTAGGTAATATGAAAATATGTTGCCCTGAAGAGGCTGATCATTTAGATCCTAGTTTTATTGGGGTTGGAAGTGGCTGGAGAGCGTACAGTGAAAAATTAAAATTCGCATCGAATATTAGTGACATTGATCTAACAATCAAACCAGAATCGTCAGCACTAATAGAATTATCACTCAGGGCAATGAATACTAGTCTAAAGGGAACTTTGGAACTTCCAAAGCCTATCTATTTACGAAACAATGTGGCCAAAAAATCATTAAAATAAGTCCTTTTTTATCACTGCATAAATTTATGTGGAAATGGATTCAAAAACAGGCCTCCCCAAAATTTTTTTATCAGACATGTAATAGACTCATCCCATGGTTCTTTTGGCCATTTATTGCTTTATTTATGGTCGGTTTGTATTGGTCTCTTGTAATCTCTCCCGCTGATTACCAGCAAGGAGATGGATACAGGATAATTTTTATACATGTTCCAAGCGCTATTCTATCGATGATGGTGTATGCAATTATGGCAATCGCTGGAGGCATTGGCCTTATTTGGCAGATTAAGATGGCTGAGGTAGTTGCAAAAGTTTCAGCGCCAATTGGAGCTGGATTTACAGTTATTGCTTTGGCGACTGGTGCAATATGGGGTAAACCTATGTGGGGCGCATGGTGGGTCTGGGATGCAAGGCTAACTTCAGAGTTAATTCTACTATTTTTATATCTCGCTTACATGTCACTAAACAGTGCTTTTGACAATCCTAGAACAGCAGCCAAATCAAGCTCTATATTGGCTATTGTTGGCTTAATCAATCTTCCAATTATTCACTACTCTGTAAAATGGTGGAATACTCTTCATCAAGGCTATTCTGTTGGTACTGGAGGCATTAAGGATTCTGATATGCAGATTGCATTAGCACTAATGTTTTTGGCATCAATTTTACTTTATGCATTGCTTGTTTCAATAAAGGCAAGAACTGAAGTATTAGTTCGTGAGCAAAATTCTAGATGGGTTAAAGAAGAAGTGGGCAGGTTAATGGTATGAGTATGGTAGATTATTTTTCTTTTCTTCCTTATGGAAAGTATGCATTTTATGTATGGCTTGCCTATGGTGTTTCGGCACTAACAATCATTACTCTTTTTTTAAACGCTAGGCGAAATCATGCCTTGACCCTCCAGTCTCTTGCTCACAAGTATTCAAGAAATAAATGACTAAAAGACAAAACCGAATGATACTGGTTGCACTCCTTGTATCTGGAGTTTTCTTGGCTGGTTACCTGGGAATTAAAGCCTTCAGTGAGAACCTATTGTATTTCTACACACCCTCAGATATTGTTAATGGAAAGGCCCCAAAGAATAAAAGTTTTAGAGTTGGTGGGCTTGTTGAGAATGACAGCGTCATAAGAGATGGAATGGTTGTTAGTTTTTCTGTAACTGATAATTCTGAATCAATTGATGTGTTTTATGAGGGTATATTGCCTGATCTTTTTCGGGAGGGTCAAGGCATTGTAGCGTCTGGCTCTATAGTAAATAAATGCGTCAGATGGACCTGCAAAAATACCTTTAATGCTTCTGAGGTTTTAGCAAAACATGATGAAAATTATATGCCTCCTGAGGTCGCTGCTGCTCTTGAATCTATAGAGATAAAAGAATGAAAAAAATAATACCCTTATTAGTATTTTTAGTGATTGGAACTTTCTTATTTCTGAGCCTCAATTCTAACCCAAATAAGCTACCCTCACCTTTGGTCGGAAAAAAGCTCCCAGCAATTGAAGGGGTTGATTTTTATTCGAATAAAAATATTAAATTGAATGATTTAATGGGAGATCAATTAGCATTAATCAATGTTTGGGCATCATGGTGCGTTACCTGCAGAAAAGAGCATCAGGTAATTATGGAAATAGCAAAAAACAACAATCTAAAACTAATTGGGATTAATTACAAAGATTCTAGGAGTGATGGAGAGAAGTATCTTGAGGTAATGGGAAACCCTTTCGATGAGATTATTTTTGATCCTCAGGGAAAGATTGGTATGGATCTTGGAGTATATGCTACTCCAGAAACTTTCTTAATTAGCAGCGATGGCTTAATCATTCATAAACATATTGGTGAAATAACAAAAGAAGTCTGGATGGAAAATTTTCAAACTTACATTAATTAGACTATTTTTTTATATTATTTATATTATAAATTTTTTATGTATTTAACGCTGAATATGCCTTGACAGTAGGGTCTATAAGTGGATAATCGATGTAAAATCTATAACATATACTATTAAAATTTTGTACAAATTCTTTTAAATTTAAGGAGTAAGAATAATGAATAAATCAGATTTAGTTGCAGTAATTGCTGATAACTCAGGACTTTCTAAGGCAGACGCTGCTCGTGCTTTAGAAGCTACAACTATTGCAATCTCTAGTGCATTAGCAAGTGGTGACTCTGTAGCAATAACAGGTTTTGGAAGTTTTCTTGTAAGAGCGCGTGCTGCACGCACTGGTCGTAATCCACAAACAGGTGCTGCTATTCAAATTTCAGCATCAAATGCACCTGCATTTAAAGCAGGAAAATTATTGAAGGAATCAGTTAACTAAATAGATTTTTGTCAGTATAATACGCCCGATTCCAAGAAAGAATTGGGCATTTTTTTTTTGGGCGCTTAGCTCAGTTGGGAGAGCATCGCCCTTACAAGGCGAGGGTCACAAGTTCAAGTCTTGTAGCGCCCACCAAAACGGAGTGGTAGTTCAGCTGGTTAGAATACCTGCCTGTCACGCAGGGGGTCGCGGGTTCGAATCCCGTCCACTCCGCCATTTATTTTAATTAGATATTAAAACTTAACTCTATGAAATATAAATAATAGAGTAATCCTAATTTTGCTAAATCCAATTTTTAAAGATAACTAATTGATATAATTAATTTAATTTTAACTTTCATAACTCAATGAAAACTTTTTTAAATGTTGGTTGTGGACCAAAGTCTGACTCAAAAATTAGAGGCTTTGATAATGATGATTGGAAAGAAATTAGGCTAGATATTGATAAGGGTGTAAATCCAGATATAGTTGGAACTCTTACAGATATGAATCTAGTAGAAACTGCAAGCGTAGACGCTGTTCATTCTGCTTATAACATTGATCATATATATGCTCATCAAGTTCCAATCGCTCTTGGGGAATTCTATAGGGTCCTTAAAGAAGATGGTATAGTTTTTATAAGATGTCCTGATATTCAGAGTGTATGTGAAGCAGTTCTTCAAGACAAGTTATTAGAGCCTTTTTATGAAACTGAAGATGGTACTAATATTGCTCCAGTAGATATCTTATTTGGAAACAGAGAAGAAATATCTGAAGGTAATGAATATATGACAAAAAAGTGTGGATTCACATATTCAGTATTAAATGCTGCATTCGCTGAGTCAGGATTTAAAGCTAGATATGGTGGAAGAATAGCTTTTAATGGTGCTGAATTGGCATTAGTTGCATTTAAGAAAAAAAAATCTGAAGAAGAAATAAAAAAAATTGCTAATCCATTCTTTCCTCCATGGTTTGTATCTTAGAAGAAGACTGCAGCTATTCTTAGAAAAACTCTTTTTTATATGAGCTTAGTCTTCAAATCCAATTAAATTCTTTTTCTAAAGATTACTAATTGATATAATCATTTTTTATTTCACTCTTCTTCATTAAAATGAAAACTTTGCTTCATGTTGGTTGTGGCCCTGAAGATAAATCTGATAATAAAGGTTTTAACAATGATGATTGGAAAGAAGTTAGGTTTGATATTGATGAGAGCGTAAATCCAGACATTATTGGTACATTAACTGATATGAATCTAGTTGAAACAGCTAGCGTAGATGCCATATACTCAGCTTATAATATCGATCATATATATTCCCATGAAGTTCCAGTCGTTCTTAGAGAATTTTATAGAGTGCTTGGAGATGATGGACTGGTTGTTATTAAATGTCCTGACCTACAAAGGGTTTGTGAGGCTGTTGTACAAGATAAGTTACTAGATACGCTCTATGATTCTCCTATAGGCCCTATCTCAGCAATTGATATAATGTATGGAAATAGGAAAGAAATATCAGAAGGTAATGAGTATATGGAAAAAAAAGTTGGGTTCACTTATTCAGTATTAAATGATGCATTTGCTGAAGCAGGATTTAAAACAAGATATGGTGGAAGAAGTCAAGAAGGTTGGGAATTAACATTAGTTGCCTTTAAACAAAAAAAATCTGAAGAGGAAATAGTTAAAATAGCTAATCCATTCTTTTAATTTCATAAAAAAATTTATCATTCTTTTCAGAGTCTTATAGTAGATTGTAAAAAATAAAGTGTTGAAGTACAATGACATTTTTAAATTTGGCTATACTTTAAGATGAAGAAAAATCCAATTACCACTTCAGTTGATTTTGAGAAAAATGGCATTCAACATGGCTTTCTTAAACTCCCTTATTCTCATGATGATTCTGCTTGGGGATCGATAGTTATTCCCATTACAGTTGCAAAGAATGGCAATGGTCCAACAATTCTATTTACAGGAGCAAATCATGGAGATGAATATGAAGGGCCAGTTGCATTATTCGATCTAGCCAATAAGATTCAAGCAGACAAGATATCTGGGAGAGTTATTATTATTCCTTGTATGAATTATCCAGCTTTTAAAGCTGGAAAGAGAACATCACCAATTGATGATGGAAATATGAATAGAGTTTTTCCTGGAAACCCTGGGGGAACTTTTACCGAAAAAATTGCTGATTACTTTAATCGAACTTTGTTACCACTTGCAGACTTTGTGATAGATTTTCATTCAGGTGGTAAGACATTAGATTTCTTGCCTTTTTGCTGTGCACATGTTTTGGAAAATAAAGAGCAGCAAAAAAAATGTGTTGCTGCAATGAAGGCATTTAATGCACCTCATTCAGTAATGCTATTAGAGATTGATGCAGTTAATATGTATGACACAGCTGCGGAAAATATGGGTAAAGTATTTATAAGCACTGAGCTTGGTGGGGGTGGTTCGACAACTGCTTACACTGTTGAAATAGCAAAAAAAGGTATTAGAAATATTCTTCGACATTCTGGGATTACTAAGGGCGACTTAGAGGTTGACGATACTCTTAATCTAGATATACCAGATGATAGCTGTTATATTTTTAGTGAGTCAACAGGATTAGTTGAGCATTGCGTTGATCTTGGAGATGAGGTAAAGGCCGGTCAGCTAATTGCAAAAGTTCATAATATTGATAGAACTGGCACTCATCCAGATGAGTATCACGCTAAAATTGACGGTATATTTACTGGTAAACATTTTCCCGGGCTAGTTGTAAATGGCGATTTTTTGGGCGTTATCGCAGTTCCAGTCTAATTAAGGAGGCTTAATGAACCCATTATTTGCATCTGATAATGTTACTAGTGCTTGTCCAGAGGTAATGGATGCTTTAATTGAAGCCAACTCTGGCATCGCTGACTCTTATGGAGATGATGAGTGGTCATCAATTCTTAAAGCAAAATTATCTGAAGTTTTTGAAACTGACTTAGAAGTTTATCTTGCTGTCACTGGAACCGCATCTAATGCCTTAGCGCTCTCAGCATTAGCGCCAGTCTATGGAAAAATTTACTGTCATGAACTATCTCATATTAATACTGATGAGTGCGGTGCACCAGAGTTATTTACAGGTGGTGCAAAGCTTAACCCTATAAGAAGTAGTAATGGAAGAATTAGTGCAAGTGAGCTTAGTGAAATTGTTAGAGGCTCAGGTAATGTGCATGTAACTCAGCCTTCAGTAGTAAGTATTACACAATCTTGTGAAACAGGTACAGTTTATCAACTCCAAGATATAAGAGAGATTTCAGAAGTTGCCCATGAGCTTAATATGAGTGTTCATATGGATGGAGCTCGATTTGCTAATGCATTGGTATCTCTTCATGAAAGCCCGGCAGAGATGACATGGAAGTCAGGAGTCGATGTCCTTACCTTGGGCGGTACAAAAAATGGCTGCCTTGCCGCAGAAGCAATAATATTTTTTAAGCCTGAAATGGTTGGGGATTTTCCGTTCCTTCACAAAAGATCTGGACAGCTTCTATCTAAAATGCGCTTTATCTCTTCTCAGCTTAATGCTTATGTTTCTGATGATGTTTGGATTAGAAATGCAAAGCATGCAAATTCTATGGCAAAGGTCTTAAGTGAAGGATTAAATCACTTTTCTAATATTGAATTAGCCTATCCAACAGAATCGAATGAGGTCTTTGTTCATTTGCCTCGTGTGGTTATAGATTATTTGAATAGCTCAGGTTATGACGTTAATGAGGAGGAGCTTGATGGTAAAGCAGTTAGGTTTGTAACTGCATGGGATACAAAGTTAGAAGAGATTAATAATCTTCTAGACAAATTAAGGCAAAAATTTCAATAAAATTTAAGCTATAAAACTCCTTTAGTTCAATCAGATAGCCTTGTATAATGCTTTTCAAAGTCATTAGAGAGATTGATGAATAATAGATCCCTCTAATTGGTTGAATTAATGATGAGTGAAATAATTAACGCTCTACAGGTGTCTCAATTTTTTTATTGAGTGAAATTTAATTAGTTGATGTTAGACGTCAACAATATTGATAAAAATTATTATGTTAGCTGCAATAAGAAATAAATCCAAAGGTCCTCTCGCTTATGTAATTGTTGGTCTTATAGTCGTTCCATTTGCTTTATTTGGAATTCAGGATTATGCAAGTCGAAATCTAAATAATTCTATCGCTAAGGTTGATGGTGAGGATATTGATATTAATATTTATTACCAAGAATTAAATTCTCAGCAACGTAATCTTCAGCAGCAATTGGGTGCAGCCTATACTCAGGAAATTGATGATACTCTCAAGCAAAGTCTTTTAGATTCATTAATTAATGAAAAGCTTATTGAGAACTATGCTAATTCTTTAGATATTGTTACGCTTGATGATGAGGTTAAATCTGTCATTGAAATGAATCAAGCTTTTCTAGTTGATGGAGAATTTTCCCAAGATCGTTACACGCAGTTACTTAGATTAAATAGCTATACGCCTGCTAGCTATGAAATTGCACAATCTAAAGCATTGAATGGTGAACAAATTAAGAGAAATCTTAGTAGTTCAGCTTTTATGTCTTCAGCTCAAGTTAAGCAGCTTAATAATCTTGCCTCACAAGAAAGAGAGGTTTCATATATTGCGCTTAACACAGAAAATTATATGGATCAGATAAGCATTTCTCCAAGTCAAATTAGTGACTATTTTGATGAAAATAAATCAAACTTTATGGAAGGCAAAAAGGTTAAGGTTGATTTTGTTGAGATGACTTTGGACGCAATGGAAGAGCCTGCAAGTCCAACTTTTGACGATCTTCAGAATTTGTATGATGATAATGCAGAGCTTTATACAAATGCTGAGAGAAGAAAAGCCCAGCATATACTGGTTGATAGTGAAGTGTTGGCTAATGATCTTTTAGATCAGATTAATCAGGGTGCTGATTTTGCAGATCTAGCAAAAGCAAACTCTGAGGACACTTCATCAAATGAAGAGGGCGGTGATCTTGGCTTTTTTGAGAGAGAGTTAATGGGTGCTGAATTTGATGAGGCTGTATTTGAAATGAATATTGGAGATTTAAGTGGAGTAGTAGCTACTGATTATGGATATTTTCATATTATAAAGCTCACTGATATAGAGCCTGAGACCATGCAGCCTTTTGATGAGGTTGAAGGGCAGCTTGAGACTCTATTTATTAAAAAAGCAAAAGAAAAAATGTTATTTGGCTCTCTTGAAGAATTCATGAATTTGTCATATGAAGAGTCATTAGATATGGTTGCAGACCAGTTTGGTTTAGAGCTTCAAACGAGTGACTATTTTTCTCAGGGAAGCAATCTTTATGATCCAAAATTTGTTGCTTCTGCTTTCAGTCAATCGGTTATTGATGAGGGCGAAAACTCTGAGGTTATGGAAATTAGTCCAGAAAAATTTGTTGTATTAGCCCTATCTGATTTGCAACCTGAGCGTGAGAGAGATCTCAATGAGGTTGAGAGTCAAATTGAAACTATATTAAAGTCTCTAACAGCTAAAGAGGTTATTGATGATATAGCTGAGAGTATTGCTTCATCCCTTTCAAGTGGAGATCAGCAAAGAGCTGATCAGTTAATCACTGACAATAATTTAGAATGGATCACTGAAGGCTGGATTTCAAGAGCAAGTGAGTTGCCATTTGGTGTAACCTCTTTATCTTTTACTCTTCCAAAGCCTGAAGATGGAAGGCATACTTACAGCGCTGAAAGTGCTAATCGTTCTAACTCTTTAGTAATTGATTTGGCCGGCGTAAGAATTCCTGAGGGGGATTCAGATACTGGTATTTCAGATCTTTATTTGAGTCAAGAAAACAATGAAATGTTTGTATCATTAATTAAACAACTCAGAGATAACGCTGAAATTAGAGTATTTACTGATCTTCTCTAAGAAATAATTTAATTGAGCTATTGTTATATTTTGAGAGTTAATCTCTTGGCTTGACCATGCTTTTTATCTCAAGCACATTGTAGTTGGGATCTTCAACAAAGAAAGTTTCTTGCTGATAATCTGTATCCTCAAACCTAATATAAGGCTCATCAACAAAGCCCACAGTTGAGGCTACGTTTGATTTAACTCTTTGGTACTCTTCTAAAGGTAAATGTATCCCCAGATGAGGAACAATCACATCGCCCATATCGACGCTATGTCTGTGTCTTTCTATGCTATCACTTTGTCTAGGCTTTGATTGGTGAAGTGTGAGTTCGTTGCCCCAAAAATCAACATCTTGCCACTTGCCTTCTTCAGCCATATCCAGCTCACAGCCTAATACATCTGTATAAAATTTAATAGTTTTAGTTAGTTCTCCAGCTTCAATAGCTAAATGAAATCGATTGCTCATCTTGACCTCTAAAATAGAAAATAATCTTTAAAATCAGATGATAAGTATACTAATAATCTTTAATTTATCAATACAAAAGAATTATTTTTTTTAAGATCTATAGGTCAGGGCCTTTCTCGTAGAAATTATATCCAGCATCAACATAGGTAACCTCGCCGGTTACCCCTGATGCTAAGTCAGAGCATAAAAAGGCGGCCACATTTCCAACCTCCTCAATGCTAACATTGCGCTTTAGTGCAGAGCTTTCAGCTGCGTGATCAAGTAGTTTTCCAAAGCCTCTAATGCCGCTTGCAGCTAGAGTTTTAATCGCACCTGCAGATACAGCATTCACCCTAATACCTTTTTCAGCACCCATTGCCGCTGCCATATATCGAACATTGGCCTCTAAAGATGCTTTGGCAATGCCCATAACATTGTAATTTGGAATTGCTCTGAGTGCTCCTAAGTAGCTCAGCGTTAATAGAGCTCCATTTTCATTAAGCATCGGCATTGCTGCTTTTGCAAGAGCAGTAAAGCTATAAGAGCTAATTTCATGCGCTTTAAGGAATCCCCCACGCGTTGTAACTTCAAGATAATTACCATCAAGCTCTGCTCTTTCAGCAAAGGCAACAGAGTGAATCAGTATGTCAAAGCTGTCCCAGGATTTTTTTAGCTCATCAAAGGTTTCTTTAATCTCATTATCACTGGAAACATCACACGGAATGACAATAGATGATTTACAAATTTCAGCGCATTTTTCAACACGGCTTTTAAGTTTCTCAGTTTGGTAAGTAAAAGCAACTTCGCATCCATTTGCTGCCATTGATTCAGCAATCCCCCATGCGATTGAGCGATTAGATGCAACACCAACTATAAGCGCTTTTTTACCTGTTAAAAAACCCATGAAACCTCCACAATATTTATAATACAATCAGAGATTAATTATAAACACATTGACTCAATAGTTGCTATTTACTTGATAATTGACAACAAGTGTTTTAAAGTAAATCTTAAGCACTATTTATTTTTTTTTGGTTGGATTATTAATGAAGCATAGAGGTTACTTTTTATTATTTTTAGCTTTGGTCTTGTCCGATCAATTCACAAAGCAAATCTTTATGACGTCTTTTGAGTTGGGTCAGTCAATGGTTATAAATCCATATCTTAGTTGGACTTATCTTCATAACACAGGTGCAGCTTTTAGTATCTTATCAGATGGCGGTGTTATTGGAAAATATTTCCTATTAGGGGTATCAATTTTGGTTTCGCTTTGGATTATATGGTGGACCCAGAAAACCTCAACAATGCATAAGCAAAAATTATTTGGCCAATTCTTTCTCTTATCAGGAGCCTTTGGAAATCTAATAGATAGGGCATTACATGGATACGTAATTGATTTCATTGATTTGCATGCTAATAGCTTTTATTGGCCTGTCTTTAATTTGGCGGATAGTTTTATTTTTATAGGTGTTGCGTTAATCATTTTTGAGAGAAAATCAAATGCTTAATAAAATTCGAGAGACTATAGTAATAAGCATAACTGGTAGAATATTAAAGATGAGAAAATCCATTTTAATATCCTCATTATTTCTGTTAAGCATTTCAGCAATTGCTGATATGCAAAAGATGTCAAGTGCTGGTGAGATCATCGCTCAAGATAGTGAAAAGTGGTCCTGCGTTGTTGACAATAATAACTCACTTATTTGGGAGGTAAAGAGTGATAAAAAGGGTGTTCAATATGCACTGAATACTTACACCTGGTTTGATGGTAATAGTGGCAGGGATAATGGCACCTTTACTAAAAATTGTTACTGGGGTAAAAACTGCAACACTCTATCATTTATCAAGGACGTTAATAAATCACAGTTATGTGGTTTTTCAGATTGGAGATTACCATCAAGAGATGAGTTAAACTCTATTGTTGACTATTATGGCGAAGGCGATTTATTGATTGATACAGATTTCTTCCCAAACACTCAGATGGATAGCTACTGGACTGCAATTTCAGTTAACTCTAATCCCTCAATGGCTTTTGAAGTTCCATTCTTTTATGGCGGCTCTATGGCAAGGGACAAAACCATTGATACTTTTGTAAGACTTGTAAGAAGTGCTGACTAGAGAGATAGATCAATCGCTGTATGAGTCTTATTCTGACGATATACCGCTTATTCTAAAAAGAATATATGCTGCTAGAGGGGTGTCTGAATCTCAGCTTTCTATGGTGCTTCCAGGACTTTTAAAACCCAGCTTTGATCAGCTTAATATCGCTTTAGAGTTATTAGAAAAATGCCTTTTAGAAGACAAAAAAATATTAATAGTCGGTGACTTTGATGCAGACGGGGCAACAGCTAGTGCAGTTGCCATAAAAGCATTGAGGCTCATGGGAGCTAAGCATGTCGATTTTTTAGTTCCGAATAGGTTCAAGCATGGCTATGGCCTGAGTCCTGAAATTGTAAAAGAAGCAAAGAATGAGAAAGAGCCTGATTTAATAATTACAGTTGATAATGGCATATCGAGTAATGAAGGGGCAGCATTAGCTAGATCACTTGATATTGATGTCATTATCACTGATCACCATCTTCCACCTAATGAACTTCCAAACGCCAATGCAATCATTAACCCCAATCTAAGAGGGTGTGATTTTCCATCTAAGAATTTAGCAGGAGTTGGTGTTAGTTTTTATCTATTTTCATCTCTTAAGACCTTTTTAGTGAATCAAGGCTACTTTGAAAAAAATAACATTCAAAATCCAGACCTTCGCTCGGTATTAGATTTGGTTGCTCTTGGAACCGTTGCTGACGTAGTAAAACTCGATCAAAACAATAGAATTTTAGTGAATGAGGGAATAAAGCGTATTCGAGAAAAAAACTGCTCAAAAGGCATCCTAGCGATTTTAGAGTTGACTAAGCGCCCTATAGAGTCATTGCAGGCTTCAGACCTTGGATTTACAGTAGCGCCAAGAATCAATGCAGCAGGAAGGCTTAGTGATATTTCCCAGGGGATTCGCTGTCTTCTCTCAGAGGATATGAATGATGCTAGAAGGTATGCGCAAACCCTTGAAGAGTTTAATATTAAGAGACGAAAAGAGCAGACAAGAATGCAAGATGAGGCTCTAACTATTGTAGAAAATCAATCAATCGATGAAAGCCAGTTTGCAATAGTACTTTATAACGATTCATGGCATGAGGGTGTGGTCGGAATTGTTGCTGGAAAGCTCAAAGAAAACTATCAGTGCCCATCTGCTGTATTTGCAAAAGCTGATGATGTTTTAAAAGGCTCTATTAGATCAATTACTGATGTTCACGTTAAGGACTTACTGGATTTAGTTGATAGAGATAATCCAGAACTCATTGAGAAGTTTGGTGGTCACGCTATGGCAGCAGGCCTAACTATTAAGCCTGATAATTTTGAAATGTTTAAAGATGCATTTACTAAGGCCATTACTAATCATCTTAAAGGTAAAAAACCAATCATTGAGCTTATGACAGATGGACAGCTTGATGCTTCAGAAATCACACTAAAGAATGCAGAGCTCCTTAGGCAAGCCTCACCTTGGGGACAGGGATTTGAAGAGCCCATTTTTTATGGTGACTTCGAACTAGTCGAACAAAGGATTGTTGGTGAGAAGCATCTTAAATGTAATCTAAAGCTCCAAGGCACGAATTCAGTTTTAGAGGGAATCGCTTTTTTTCAAGAAAAGCTCAAGTCTAAAAATATAAAAGTAGCATACAAACTAAACGTTAATTCTTTTAGAGGAAATGAATCCTTACAGCTGATGATTGAATCCATTGAGAGCTCTTAATTAAAGCTTCAGATTTTTCTACAGTTTCTAACATACATTACTGCCCCTGCCCAATCTTCGACATCGATAAATAGTTTAGCATTTGTGAACGATTTATTACTTAGATTGATTGGTGTTGATCTTTTATGTTCAGTTAATATTGGATACATTGGATTAATTGGAACTTCTCCATTATCAACATGAAGATTAAAATATGCCATTTTGCCAACAATGTGGCCCTCATCTGTTAGTTTTAAATTTACCTGATCCCTCAAATAGCTTGGATCTGAAGATAGGCCACCCATTCTCCATTTAGCATCACTTCCAAATTCAACATTTGAGCCTCTAATGTCAATATTACCTTCAGCAATATTCCATCCCTCTTCTTTACCCTCTTTAATATTCTCATAAACTATTCTTGTCATAGTGAAGCGACATTGAAAGTCATCCTCGTTTTGGTTCAGCTTGTATTCACTGAAATCAAAATCTGTTTTGGAGACAACTAAATTAAGTAATTCATCTAAGACCTCTGGAGCGAAACTTACTTCATAGATTTTGATTTCTAAATTATCACTTCCAGATTTAGAGTTGTTTGATGAGTTGTTAGCATTGCCATTATTTGAATTATCTTGATTGCAAGTATAAATATAATATGTGCCATCATCAGAAACAGATTTGATGGGCTCGCTCCCATCAGCGCATGAGGATGCATAACTCATTGGAGACATCATTAGCAACGCAAAAAGTAGAAAGATTTTTTTCATAGTTTATTTGAAATAAGGTGACTATTAAATACTATGAAAAAATAAAGTCGTAGACTCGAGGTAAGTTGGGTGTAAAGAAAACTTTATCTGCGATTAAATCATGCTCAAGTCCGAGAGCATTTTCTATACATGCTGCACACACAGAGCGGTAATCTATCGTGGATACAAGATCTCTATCTTCAAATAGATCTCTCTCTGCTAATCCTGGCCATTTTGAAATCACTCTGCTTTTGGTAATGGCACCACCAGCTAGAAGGGCAGCTGAACCCCAGCCATGATCTGTACCCCATGTTCCATTCTCTTTAACTGTCCTTCCAAATTCAGTTAAGGTAAGAATGATGCTTCTATCCCAAGCCTCACCAAGACCCTCTTTGTAGCCCGCAATAATGTCGTCAACGATAGCCAATCTCTCGCCATGCCTACCATATTCATCTGCTCCTTGAGATGCATGAGTGTCAAATTGATCAACCTTGATAACTGATGATAATGGTCCACTCTCCATTGCCATTGCCTTACCAGCATATTTTGCAAGGCTTGCAGGATCTCTGGGAACAACAGAGTCTTTTTGAGTACTTTTTTTGCTCACTTTATTAAATACTGATGAACCTTCTTTAGCGTGAGCATTTGAAATCATATTAATGAGGTCAGTTGTTAAACTGCCAGAATTTCTTATGCTTGCTGGAAAAAAATTATCATTTTCATGAGCACCTCTGAGCAAAAGAGGCATATCGAGTGACATTGATCGTCCAGGAGTTTTGGCAAGATCAAGTGCTCTTCCAAGCCAACCTGTGGTCTCTGAAAAGGGACTTAGGCCTCCACCTTGCATCAAATTTTGGCCTTCGAAATGCGACCTCTTGGTATAAGGAAAATTGGTTGCGTGAACCACTGAAGCATTATTTTTAGCAAGCAGTCCACTGAAATATTTAAATGAAGGGTGTAGTCCAAAAAATGAATTTAATTTTAAGTAGTTTTCAGGTGTTAAACTTTTTCTCATTTTGAATAAGTTTGGATCACCAAATGGAGGTACTGCTGTCAAGCCATCCATCCCACCTTCAAGCATGATGACCGAAATCGTTCCAGGCGGCTCGTCTTTTGTAAAACCTGGAAGGGGAAGTCCAGCTAAAAATAAAGAGGCACCTGAAGCTTTTAAAAATTCTCTTCTAGTTAATTTAGGCATTTTCTAACCCCATAATTTCTGGACTACACATTAAGGCAACAAACTTTCTACGACCACCCTTGACACTATCTACAAGTTCCCGTGTGACAGTATTGACTCCAATTCTATTCATTATGTCTTCAACTCCTTGAGTAGGAAATCCGCCGTTGTAGAGTGAGGTTGCAAATCTAATTCGACGTTCAAACATTTCTCCAGAGAGCCACTCTGCTTTATCACTAGAATAGCCATTAGGCTGTCCAGGAAGCCAAAATCCTTGCCCTAGCTCTTCAAAAATTTTCCTTGTTCTCATAATATTATCATTGTAATCATCATGTTGTTCTTCTTCCCATCCTACGAAGCCATTTGCTCCACTCAGTCTAACAACTTGAAATAGCCAATTCATTGGCCACTGAAATTTTGGCTCTTTTGAAGCAATAGCTAGCTCGATGACTGCAGTATGAATTTGATCTAGGTTTCCATTACTATCGCGCCATATTCTGGCTATATGATCTAAATCTGTATGACTAGGGTTATCACTCACAAAATGTTGAGCTAACTTGAATGTCACATGATTGATAGTATGTTCATGATCTGCAAGAAAATCTGTCAACTGCCTAAGTGCTGGCTTACCAGGTCCAAAAGTTTTACCCAGAACGGTTTTGTTGCCAGGTTCAGCATAATTTGTCTTAAAGTAATCCCAAGAGTTTAGTGTTCCTCCTATTTCCTTAATCTTCCTATTTCTCTCAGATAGAGAGATTAACTGATCACCACTGATTCTTCCAGGCTCTGCACCCCAACCTGCTAAAATTTTCGCAGCACCCTTTATATCAGCCTCAGTATATTTGACTGAAGGAGATACAGTATGAAGCTCTAAAAGCTCTCTTCCTAAATTATCATTGAGACCTGCCTGTCTACCATTTCTTTTTGCCCAAATAGCTTCCTGTGAATTTGGTCCAGCACTATAAATATTATCTAAATAAATCAACATAGATGGATGCGTAGTGACTTTATATAACATATTTGAAAAATCACTATTGATGTTGGCAAGAATAGCCTCTTCAATCGCATGACCAATGTGGTTACCATTGTCAAAGATATTAGCAGTTCTGAAATGGTTAGCCCAAAATGAACTAAACCGAAGTCTCAATTGATCTTCACCATAAACATTTCTATGAGCAAATTTCAGCGCATCCAAATCCTCCATAAGGTTTTCTTGCCTGTTTCTACTTTTATCAGCTTCGGTCTGAAAACCAGGCATATTCCTGCGAAACTTTTCATTATTTTCTTTAAACGCCCAAAACATTTCATCACGCTTTTGAAGACTGGGTTGAAGTGACTTTGGCCACTCTGAAACCTCTGATTTATGATATGACCTAATGCGCTTAATTCCTAGAGCTGGAGATTTAGATTGAAGTTGTTGGGTTGCCCATTGTTTTATATCATTCGGAATAGGTGAATCAGGTAAGAACATCAAACCTATTTTTTGAGAAATTCTAAAATTCTCGTTCATACAAAAAGTATATCAATACGATCTATATTAGTCAAAACAAATTATGAAAACTTACCCACTAAAACTTCATTACCTAATGATGGTTTTGCTGGCATATTAAGAGCAAGTAGAAGTGATAAAACCGCCATTCCTGCACCTGCTAAGAAAACCAATGAGGGAGAATAGAGCCAAATAAGGCCAAAAACGACTGGAATAAATACTGCAGCTATATGATTAATAGAAAAAGATACTCCTGCACTAGAGGCTATATCAGCTGGATCCGCTATTTTTTGGAAATAGGTTTTCAGCGCAATAGCAATAGAGAAAAAGAGATGGTCTGCAATATATAGAAAAACAGCAAAAGCGCTGCTCTCAACTACCGCATATCCAATAAAGATTAGGGCAAGGCCAACATACTCAAAAATGAGTGAGCGGCGTTCACCAAACCTTTGAATCAGCCTTCCAATTTTAGGAGCTAATGTGACATTAATAGCTGCGTTTGCAAGCAATAATAGAGATATTTCTCCAACACTAAATTCAAATTTTTCAACCATTAAAAATGCAGCAAAAACAACAAAAATTTGCCTTCTTGCGCCGCCCATAAACTGTAATGCATAATATAGCCAGTAGCGTTTTCTTAAGACTACTTTCTTGGTTTGAGTGACTTTTTGTGGGAAGTAAGAAAAGTACTGCCAACAGAATATTGCTGCTAAGACTGAAAAGCCACCACCCACAAAATAAATCCATAAATATTCTATATCGAATATTTCAAACATTATCCAGACTAAGCTAAATGCTGCAATTGAAGCAGCAGAGCGAGTAGCAATGACTCTTCCTAAAAATTCAGCAGTTTTGTCTTTATCAATCCACTGCAGAGTTAATGAACTTGAAATTGTCTCAAAGTAATGAAAGCCAGTTGACATAACTATAGTTGCTAAATAAAAGGTCAAATTCGTCTCCACTAGACCCGTTATTAAAACGCCAAATCCCATCAAACCAAAAGAAATATAGGCTAGCTTTTGCTCTCTAACAAAGGCTAAAACAAAGATGACAGTAAAGGCTAAAAAGCCAGGAACCTCTCTTAAGCTTTGAAGTATTCCAATCTCCGCACCAGAAAAGTTAACCTTTTCAATTGCAAAGTTATTGAGTAGATTAAGCCAAACAGCCCAACTCAATCCAGCACCTATGGTCATGATAAGAATTAGAAGTTCAGGAGATTTACGAGAGATTTTCATAACGGCATAATATACTTTAAAGTTGCTATCTAAAAGTCATTTAAAGTCTTAATTTTGGTAAAGACAGTCTATCTATCAAGGTAAAATTGGATTTTTTGTTTTTTTCATGCGGTATGCCTAATGTAACACTGCCAGATGGCACAGTTAAATCATATGACCAGTCGCTTACTGTGGCCGAGGTAGCCTCATCGATAGGCTCAGGTCTTGCAAAGGCAGCAATCGCAGGTGAGGTCGATGGTCAGTTGGTAGATACATCTTTTGTGATTGAGGATGACTCTGAAGTTGCAATTGTTACCAATAAAGATGAAAAAGCACTGGAAGTGATTCGCCATTCAACGGCGCATCTCTTGGCTCAAGCGACCCAGCAGATTTATCCCAAAGCACAGGTCACTATTGGACCTGTGATTGATAATGGATTTTATTATGACTTTGCATACAAGGATGGCTTTTCAGAGCAGGATCTTGCAAAAATAGAAAAAAAGATGAACGCTATTGTCAAGCAAAATCTTCCGATCGAGAGGATGGAGATGACGCGAGAAGATGCCATCGAATTCTTTAAGTCGATGGGTGAGCACTACAAAGCTGAAATCATTGAATCTATTCCAACCAATGAGGTTCTTTCTTTATATAAGCAGGGTGATTTTGTTGATTTATGTCGTGGTCCTCACGTACCATCAACAAGCAAACTCAAAGCATTTAAACTCATGAAGCTTGCTGGTGCTTATTGGCGCGGTGATTCTAACAATGAAATGCTTCAAAGAGTCTATGGAACTGCCTGGGAGAACAAGGATGATTTAGCTGAGCATCTTTATCGCCTTGAAGAAGCTGAAAAAAGAGATCATAGGAAGATTGGAAAAGTACAAAACTTATTTCATACTCAGGAGGAGGCTCCTGGTATGGTCTTTTGGCACCCCAAGGGATGGACACTCTATCAAATCATTGTTAAGTATATGAGTCAGATTTTTAAAGATAATGGTTACCAAGAAGTCCATACCCCCGAGGTTATGGATAGAACCATGTGGGAAAAATCAGGTCACTGGGATAAGTTTGGTGATGCTATGTTTACGACTCACTCTGAGAACAGGGATTATGCTGTTAAGCCGATGAATTGTCCTGGCCATGTCCAAATTTTTAATCAAGGACTTAAATCTTACCGTGACCTTCCATTAAGGCTTGCAGAATTTGGCTCATGTCACCGTAATGAGCCTTCGGGCACGCTTCATGGAATTATGCGAGTTCGCAACTTTGTTCAGGATGATGCTCATATCTTCTGCACAGTTGAACAAATACAAAACGAAGTATCATCGTTTATTGATTTAACGTTTAAGGTCTACAAGCATTTTGGCTTTGAAAATATTGACATCAAACTCTCAACGCGTCCAGAAAAGCGAGTCGGCTCAGACGAGGTATGGGACCAGTCAGAAGCTGCACTTGCAGAAGCGCTTGATGCTAAAGGAATCAAATGGGAGCTCCAAGAGGGAGAGGGCGCCTTTTATGGACCAAAGGTTGAATTTGTTTTAAAAGATTGCCTTGATCGTGAATGGCAGTGCGGAACAATACAGGCCGATTTTTCTATGCCAGATAGGTTGGATGCGCATTATATTGCTGAAGAT
Organism: Candidatus Thioglobus sp.; assembly: GCA_028345055.1. Lineage (GTDB taxonomy): Bacteria > Pseudomonadota > Gammaproteobacteria > PS1 > Pseudothioglobaceae > Pseudothioglobus. Next base: position 21,067 of record JAOMCO010000006.1, read on the forward strand.
GGCTCCAAACAGATTCCAGTAATGTTGCACAGAGTCATCGTTGGATCAATCGAGCGATTTACTGGAATTTTGATTGAGCATTATGAGGGGGCATTCCCTTCTTGGCTGGCTCCGATACAAGCAGTCATAATCAATGTTTCTCAAAAACAAGAGGAATATACGAAAAATGTTGAGAATAATTTAAAAAAACAAGGCCTTAGAGTTATTTCGGACTTGCGAAATGAGAAGATAGGCTTTAAAATACGCGAGCACTCAATGCAACGCTATCCATATATTTTAGTTGTGGGAGATAGAGAGCAAGAAAACAATCAAGTATCTGTTCGTCAAAGGGGTGGAGAGGACTTGGGTTCAATGTCGTTAGAGGCGTTGACAGAATTAATAAATCAGGAGTAACTATTAAAAGCCCAGAAAAGGTAAAGACAAGGATTAATCAGTATATAAATGCACCTAAGCTCAGAGTCATAAGTGACAGAGGTGATCAGTTGGGAATCCTTAGTAATGATGATGCTCTTGAATTAGCAGTAAACGCAGGTTTAGACTTAGTTGAAGTTTCTCCAAATGCAGATCCACCAGTATGTCGGGTGATGGATTTCGGAAAGTTTCAATATGAATTAAAGAAACAAAAGAGCGACGCTAAGAAGAAACAGAAAAAAACTCACGTCAAGATGATTAAGTATCGTCCTGGAACTGAGGAAGCGGATTACCAAATCAAGTTTAAAAACTTGGTTAAGTTTATTGAGAACGGCGACAAGGTCAAAGTAGTTATTTGGTTTCGTGGTCGAGAAGTTCAGCATCGAGAGTTAGGAATGGAGATGCTGGATAGAATTGAAAGTGAAACAGAAGAATTTGCCACTGTTGAACAGAAGGCAAAAATGGAGGGTCGCCAGCTTGGCATGATGCTAGCACCCAAATCGAAGAAAAGTAAGGCGAAAGCCCGAAGAATTGAACCCGAAGAGGGTCAAGGAGTAAATGATGCCGAAGTTGAAGACCAATAGAGGTGCTGCAAAGCGCTTCAAAAAGACCGCCAATGGTGGTTATAAAAGTAAACACTCTCATCTGAGACATATTTTGACCAAGAAGAGTACTTCAAGAAAGCGCTCATTGCGTTCGCCTGATACTATTGAGAAGGTTGATGTACCAATGGTTAAAAGAATGTTACCTTACAGTTAAAGGAGTATTACTATGGCAAGAGTTTCAAGAGGTGTGCAGGCGCATGCCAAACACAAAAAAGTTTTAAAGAAAGCCAAAGGTTACTATGGTGCTCGTTCAAAGGTATATCGCGTTGCTAAGCAAGCGGTAATCAAAGCTGGACAGTATGCCTATCGTGATCGTCGTCAGCGTCGTCGTCAGTTCAGAAGACTATGGATTGTTCGTATCAATGCTGAGGCAAGAAATAATGGCTTAAGCTACTCACAATTTATCAACGGCTTAAACAAGGCTGGTGTTGAGATTGATCGTAAAGTTCTATCAGATATTGCCATCTTTGATAAAGATGCCTTTGCTAAAATTGCTGATCAAGCAAAAGCTGGGTTAGCACAGTAGAAAATTCTTACTAAAAGACTGTAACATAGGTTGCAGTCTTTTAAATAAAAAAAGTAGGCATTTTGATTAACAAAATTATCACCAACGCCACCAAAGCTATATCCAGTGCAATGGATTTAAAGGCTCTTGACGACTCAAGAGTTCAGTATTTGGGGAAGAAAGGTGAGTTAACTGAGCTTCTCAAAGGGCTTGGAAAGCTCTCTAAAGAGGAGCGCCCTAAAATGGGTGAGGCCATCAATGAAGCCAAAGTCCAAATCCAAAAACTAATTGAATCTCGTAAAGAGGAGCTTGAGGATATTGCTCTGAATCAGAGACTTCTTAGTGAAAAAATTGATGTCACACTTCCATCAAGGAACTCTGAAAGAGGCAGCCTTCATCCTATTACTCAAACCCTAAATCATATTCAAGATATTTTTACTAAGGCTGGCTTTGAGATTGAAATTGGCCCTGAAATTGAGGATGACTTCCACAACTTTAGTGCGCTTAACATTCCAGAGCATCACCCTGCGAGGGCAATGCATGACACGTTCTACTTTGATTCAAATACGGTATTAAGAACACATACATCACCTGTCCAAATCCGAACTCTGGAGAGGCAAAAGCCACCAGTAAGGATTATTGTTCCAGGAAAAGTATATCGCTGTGACTCTGACATTACTCATACTCCAATGTTCCATCAGGTTGAAGGACTCATTGTTGATAAAGAGGCCTCATTCTCTCAGCTCAAAGGCCTTTTGATTGACTTTCTTAGGGCTTACTTTGAAAAGGAAGACCTTAAAGTGAGATTTCGTCCATCATACTTTCCATTCACAGAGCCATCTGCTGAGGCTGATATAGAATGCGTAATTTGTGGCGGAGAAGGCTGCCGAGTGTGTAAAAAGTCAGGCTGGCTTGAAGTTTTAGGGTGCGGTGTTGTTCATCCAAACGTCTTGAAAGCTGTTAATGTTGATTCTGAAGAGTATTCTGGTTTCGCATTTGGAATGGGAGTTGAAAGGCTTGCAATGCTAAGATATGGCGTAAATGATCTTAGATTATTTTTTGAAAATGACGTTCGTTTTTTAAATCAATTCTAGTGTAAGGATATTATTTATGAATATTTCAACTAGATGGTTAAGAGAGTGGGTTAGTCCAGATGTGAGTGATTTAGAGCTCTCAGAAAAATTGACCATGGCCGGTTTAGAGGTGGATCAAATTGCCCCTGTAGCACCTCCATTTGAAGGTTTAGTAGTGGGCCATGTTGTCAGCTGTTCTAAGCATCCGAACGCAGACAAACTTAGTCTTTGTGAGGTTGATATTGGAATAGGGGAGAATCTGCAAATTATTTGCGGTGCTCCAAATGTAAGGCAAGACTTAAAGGTTGCAGTTGCAACAGTGGGGTCTGTACTTCCCAATAAACTTAAAATTAAACGTGCAAAACTTAGAGGTGTTGAGTCTAATGGAATGCTCTGCTCAGAATCTGAGATGGGTGTCTCTGATAGCCACGAAGGCATCATTGAACTAGATGCTAATTCTAAAATTGGTGATGATGTAAGGTCTGTTCTTGATTTGGATGATCAAATTATTGAGCTTGATATTACTCCGAATAGAGGAGATTGCTTCAGTGTTCTTGGCGTTGCTAGAGAGGTTTGTGTCAACTATGACTTGTCATTACCGAACATAAATTTTAAAGCTGAACAAAAAGGAAATATTTCCTTCAAATCAATGGTTAGCAATCCTAAAGAGTGCCCAAAGTATTTAACAAGGATCATTGAGGGAGTTGATAACAATGCTTCAACGCCAGAATGGATGGCACAAAAACTTCTTCGAGCTTCACAGCAGCTTCACTCGCCAATTGTTGATATAACAAACTATGTCCTTTTAGAGCTTGGTCAACCGATGCATGCCTTTGATTTATCAAAGATCAATGGAAGTATTAATGTAAGGTCTGCAAAAAAGAATGAAAAGCTTGAGCTCCTTAATGGTCAAAATGTCACTCTATCAGAAGACACACTGGTGATAGCTGACGAAAAATCTGCGATAGCCATGGCCGGTGTGATTGGCGGAATGGGAACCTCAACACTAGAGAATTCAACTGAAATTCTTTTAGAGAGTGCATTTTTTGAGCCAGTTGCAATCGCTGGAGTTGCAAGATCATATGGCCTACATACTGACGCTTCACTGCGCTTCGAGAGGGGCGTTGACTTCAATATGGCTCATCAGGCAATGGAAAGAGCAACAGAACTCGTTCTTGAGATTTGTGGCGGCACTGCATCAGGAATCAATGAGACTATTGACTCAAAATCATTACCTAAATTAGAGCCCATTAAAATATCTATTGAAAAAATCTCAAAAGTTCTTGGTTTCGATTTAGATTCTTCATGGGTAGAGTCAAAGTTCAAGTTTCTTGACTTTGATTTCAAAAATAATAAAGATCATTCTTGGAGCATTACGCCTCCGAGCTTTCGTTACGATATTAGAATTCCCGCTGATATTATTGAGGAGCTTGCACGGCTATATGGTTATGATAAGATTCCAGTTCAAAGGCTGACTATTGATTCCAATATATCAAAAGCTTTACAAGCCCAAATTAGACAGAATGACTTTTCAAATGTACTTGTAAATCGGAGCTACAAAGAGGTTATTACTTACAGCTTTATCTCCCATGAGATGCACGATTTAGTTGACCCAAATTCAAAGAAAATACTCCTTCAAAATCCAATCTCCGATGACATGGCACTGATGCGTTCAAGTTTATGGCCAGGTTTAATTCACTCCGCTAAATCAAACATAAGAAGAGGCCATATAAATTTGCGTTTCTTTGAGATGGGACTTTGTTTTTCAGGGCTTAAGGTTGAGGATCAGGTACAAAAAGTTGCTGGAATTATATCTGGTAACCGCTATGATTCTCAGTGGGGAGCTAAGGATCAAGAAGTCGATTTTTTTGATGCTAAGTCAGATGTAGAAGCACTATTAAATTTAAGTAAAAATGATTTCATATTTGAGGCAGCTGAGCATCCAGCTCTTCAGCTGGGGCAGACAGCTAAAATTATGAAAGGAAAAAATCAGATAGGCTGGATAGGAGCGCTATCACCAAAACTTCAAAAGAAGTTATCGATGCCAAAAGCTTTCCTTTTTGAGCTCACTCTCTCAGAAATAGAACAGGGTAAAACGCCTAGCTATGAGTCTTTTTCAGCACTTCAAGCCTCTCAAAGAGATATAGCGATTGTAGTATCAAATGAGGTAACTAGTGATGAACTTATTCACTCAATTCAATCCATGAAACAAGATGATTTAATTGATGTTAACTTGTTTGATGTCTACGAAGGAGAACATATCGAGCAGGGAAGTAAAAGTGTTGCCCTAAATCTAACTTATCAGTCGAAAGAAGTTACACTAACTGATGAACAGTTAGCTGAAAAAGTTAGTAAAATAGTGGGTCACTTAGAAACAAAATTTGCTGCTAAATTAAGATAACCAAATGTCCCTTACCAAACAAGATATTGCGAATACTCTCGTAAAAAAAACAGAGCTCACTCAAACACAAGCGCTCGCACTAACTAATAAATTCTTTGATCAAATCATAGAGACTCTTAAATCAGGAGAGGAAATCAAGTTATCAAGTTTTGGAAACTTTGTGGTTCGCGAAAAAACGCCAAGACCAGGAAGAAACCCGAAGACCGGTGAAGAGGTCACGATTAGTGCTAGAAAAGTGGTCACCTTCAAGGCTGGACCTAAGCTAAAGTCAGCAACCCAAAAAGGTAAAAAGTAAGCCTAATCGGTTATCGCAACCATAAACCCCTTTAAGATTGGAATCACTGAGAGCATCACCAGTTGTTGCTGATTCTCATCCTCTGTTTTACCGCTAGCAACTCTCTTTTTAAGAGATGGTGAATAATCATCATCAATTGAAAATGAGGCAAATAGTAGCTCAGCTGAGTCATCAGATTCAACTTCATTTTGAACCATCTCAATATCATAAACCGCACTCACCTCTTGGGTTTGTTTATTAACAAATAGAATGGTCTCATTGAAATGAAGAAAGAATCTCTCAGCTGGACAGTTGGATGATTCTTTTGGCTCTAGTTCGCCCTCAGCCATAGCTCCTGCAATTTGATCATAGTGCTGATCTGTCAGTCTGACATACCTAGTATCTAAGTAGTCTCCAAGCTCGTTGTCACCTTCATATTCTTTTATGTATTCGATTAGCTCTTTAAGCATAGGATTGGGGGATTAAAATTGAGTTGAGAATTCTGCCAAAGATTTACTTTGATTTACTAAATTGCATTTGATAAATATCGAAAATAGTAATCGACATTGCTGCAATAATAGGCCCAATAAATAGGCCCAAGATACCAAACTTTATAATTCCAGCTAGAGTAGAAAGAACAGTAATAAGAGTGTTATTTAATGCGCTCTGATGATTCATGGAGCTTGAGAGTTTCATAATGATAATTGGCCTTAGAAAATTATCAATCAATGTTCCAGAGATAACTGCACCAAAAATTATAATAATAATTGCATTGGTAGGCTCACCAATAGCAAATAGATAGATTGATAATGGAAACCAAACTAGCAACCCCCCAATTATTGGAATAAAACTTGCAAGAGCCATAGCGACTCCAAAAAATAGGACAGGTAATCCAACAATCATGACTCCAATTGCAAAAGCAATGCCTTGGGTTAATGCGACTAAAAAGACACTCCCAACTAGAGTCAGAGAAAGTGCTGAGAATTGATTAAAAAGTAAGTCATTAATTTTATTATCAAGTGGCGAGACCTTTCTTACCTTATCAATAAAAGAAGGGCCATCAATATAAAAGTAATAAAGAGAAAAGATTGTAATAATTACAAAAAAGATAAATTGACTTGAGAGGGTGGTAATACTTTTAAGAATTACTATAGAGAAGTCTTTAATGGCAAAAGCAATACTCTCAAAATTGTTACGAAGAGAACTATCTAGAAACTCACGCATAGAGTCAGATATAGGTAAACCTAAAATAATTTGATCTTTAATTTTTCTAATTTCACTGATCTGATAGTCACTTTGAAGCTTATTAATAAGATTGGTAATCTCAATGCCGCTGAAAAATAAAATGTAACCAAGTGGAAGTATTAGCAAAACTGTCACCAGAACTGTCATTATTATTGCAGATAGGTTTTTTGAGTATTTGTCAGAAAGCTTAATGAAGCTGCTGTAGGTTGAAATACAGATTAAAAGTGATAAGAAGAGATAAGCTATAAAAGGAGTAAAAAGCCAGACTAAAGCAAGGATAGAGAGAGCTAAAAGTATCAGTACTAGGCCATTGCCATGACTATTATCTATTTTTTCTGACACATTCTCTCCTTAAGGGGGTCTTCCAAAAAAAATACAAATCCTTATTCAAAATTATATCTTAATGGAGTCGATGGGTTTGAATGATGTTTCAGTAAATAATCTTTATTGAAATTAAGAATTAGCTTTTAAAAAGAGTTAATGTCTTGTTAAATAACTCACCATTCTCATTACTTATTTCATCAACAGTCTCAAAATGGTCAGCACTATCCACTTTTATGATTTCAAGTGAAGAAAAGTCATCAGAAAAGGCTTTGACATAATCGAGACTTTGTCGATGCATATCTGGCGGCTCATTGAGCCCAAAAGAGAGTATATGCGGTATATCTATAAAGGGTTTTTTATGAATTATGCTGGCTATTTTTGCCTCTTTTAAATCCATCCTAAGCCCATCATTTTCTGAGCAATAAAGTATCGGCTCAAAGTCATAAATGCCTGAAACTGCAACTGCTGCATGCAAAAGATTTTTTGGTAAAGACTGATCTTCCTGACTCCAGTCAGTAAATAGCATCTCAGAAGTGAGGTGCCCTCCAGCAGAATGTCCTAAAACGTTAAAATTATCTCTTGAAATGTTTAAGTTCTTTGAATGATTCCAAAGCCATTTGATAGCTTTACGAACTTGAGGTGCTATTTCTGTCAGTTTAACATCAGGACACATTTGGTAGTTCATTACTGCGACAGAATACCCTCTCTTAACAAAAGGCTCAGCAATGAAGCTGTAAACTGACTTGTCGCCTCTCTGCCAATAACCCCCATGAATATAAAGTATGAATCCTAATGAATTGCCATTTGGAGTAAAAAAATCAAGTGTATTTCTTGGAAGTGGGCCGTAGACTAGATCAAGCTGATTAATGGAGCATGATCTAAACCTCTCAGACATTTCCATCCATCTTGGGATGTCAGTAGTTTCATAATTAGGACGAGTATTTCTAAGCATATATTGCTTTTCAATTTCTCTTCTAGTCATCCCTTTGTAAACTATATTCTCAGCTGACTTCATCGTTATTAATAATTATTTTTCTCTGCATAAGATATACTATATCTATTTAATTTTACAAATAATATTACATGGAAACAGCATATCTTGCCGGTGGATGTTTTTGGTGCGTGGAGGCAATTTTTCAGCGCGTCAATGGAATCACTGAGTTGAAAAGTGGCTACTGTAATGGTTCCACTCAAAACCCTTCTTATGAGTCTATTTGTTCTGGACAAACTGGCCATGCAGAAGTAGTTAAAATTGATTTTGATGAAAGTGTAGTTTCATTTGAAGAATTGCTTGAAGTCTTTGTTGAAACTCATGATCCAACGAGTCTCAATCAGCAGGGAGCAGACAGGGGAACCCAGTATCGTTCAGCCATCTTCTACGTGAATGACACTCAGAAGCAGATAGCAACCTCTGTAATTGCGGATATCTCAGGTGCAGTTACAGAAATCACTGAGTTAGATGTTTTTTATCAAGCTGAGAGTTATCATCAAAACTACTTTAATGACAATACAAATCAACCTTATTGTCGAATGGTAATTTTGCCTAAAATTCAAAAGTACTTTAGAGATGGAGATTGATGGAAGATCAGGAATTACTCAGATACTCTAAACAAATAATGCTGCCTCAGGTTGATATTGAAGGTCAGCAAAAAATCATGGATTCAACAGTGCTCATTATCGGCATGGGAGGACTAGGCTCGCCAACAGCACTCTACTTAGCTGCAGCAGGTGTAGGCCATATTGTAATTGCAGACTTTGACCAAGTTGAACTATCTAACTTGCAACGCCAAATCATTCATCAGACTAAGGACATAGGTGACGATAAAGTTAATTCAGCAAAAAATAAATTGATTGAGCTGAATCCTGAAATTAAAGTAACGATTGCAAATGAGCTGATCCATACTGATAATCTTTCAGAACTTATTAAAGATGTTGATATTGTTTTAGATGGAACCGACAACTTTGAAAGTCGATTTGAGATCAATAAAGTTTGCGTAGAAAATAAAAAGCCTCTTATCTCTGCCGCTGTGGTTAGATTTGAAGGCCAAGTGTCTGTATTTAAAGGCCATGAAAAAGATAAGCCTTGCTATCAGTGTTTGTACTCTGTTGAGGGAGAGGAAAATGAAAGCTGCATAGATAATGGCGTGTTAGCACCTGTTGCAGGTCTCATTGGAACAATACAGGCTTTGCAAGCAATTAAGGTTTTATTAAACTTAGGGGATCAGTTAAGTGGATCCCTGCTTTTAGTTGATGCGCTTGACTTAAGTTTTAGAAAGGTCAAAATTGGAAAAGATTTAAAATGTCCAGTCTGTAACTAAAAAGATAAGTTATGTATTTAGGAGATTAATATGATCAATTTTATAAGTATTTTAGTTTCGGTAGGCTTTGGTTATCTCTTTTTTAGAATTGCGAGACCAAAGAATGAGTTGTCATCTAAATCAGTTTACTTTGGGAGGACATTTTTAGCGTGGAGCCTTTTTGCCTCCACTTCCTTTTATATTAGGCCTTTTGTTTTTGATCAAAATCTCAATAACATTATCTATTGGTTAATGATGTCGGCGCCGTTTGCCATATTTGCATTTGCATTTGGCTTTCTATACGGAAAATTTAGAAATTAAGAACTTTAGTTCTTTCGGGGCGTAGCGCAGCCTGGTAGCGCACTTGACTGGGGGTCAAGTGGTCAGAGGTTCAAATCCTCTCGTCCCGACCATTAACTTTTCTAAATAAACCTTATAGCAAAAGCGTTTCACTTCAAATTCGTACATATCATCTTTAACTATTTTTTAGTTAAAGACAGTCCAATTCTATACCTTTTTGAGTCAAAGGTGTACACAAACTGTACATAAAGTACAAACATAATTGGTGGTTGAGAATGGGTAGGGCACCCCTTTTGAATGACTACTCAATCGGGGAAACTGGGTTAGATGTGAAATTTAGTAATTCTAAAACCGAGTACCCGCATTAAAGCTAAAACTATTGCTATAGTTTGAGGCTTGTCCAGATCCAAAAGGTTGCTCTCTGGTGAAACTTACAGAGCTGTTCCATCCTGATTCTGTATTCAGGTCAAGCCCAAGTTTTAACTTCCAATTCTTGATTTGTTTATTAAGGTTCGCTGAATAGGTATTGGTGCTAGCATCCTCATTATTGTAATGCATCGAGGCGGATGTCTTTGATGATGACCTAGCGTACTCAATCTTAGCATAGGGATTAATCTTTGCATTGTTAACAGTAACACCTTTATTCTTTATATACAGGTTAAACAACACCCTTAATAAGTCTTGATTTGAACTACCATTAGTACTAAATAGAGTACAATGAAAATTCTAATTTTTGTTTAATTTAAATGAAGTTCATTTATGAAATACATTTCTATATTTTTAATATTTTTATCCTCAATACTAACTTTCAATGTTCATGCTGAAATTAATAGTAGGGTTGTATTAGATGAGTTTTTTGTGGGTTGTGCATCTGAGGATGATGAAAACTTTACGATTGGTGAAAGTTATGAGTATTGTGGATGCATGACAAATGTTCTATCAAAAGAATTAGATCTAAAGGAATTATTAAGACTTAGCTTAAATCTTTTAAATGAAACAGAGGGAATGACAGAAGATGAGGCAGAACAAATTGCATTATCAATGATCCTAGAAAATGATGTCATTACTGATGGGTTGCTGAATTGCTTAGTAAAGCTATATGAGTAAGATTATTTTATAGCGTTAAATACCCAGCTAAATTTTCAAAAAATCAAAAACCACTATTTCTAAAAATAGAAGGTTGATATCAAGATAGGCATGTATCTTCATTCTCACAGCTAAACAAATAAATCTGGCCTTGATTTTCTATTTGTATGCTTTCAATGTTGCAAAAACTAGATGAAGAAAATTTTATGTAATCAGCATTTTGACAAAACTCCTCAATGACTTGCTGCATATTGTTGACATAAAATTCATCTTTAATAGAATTGAGGTACAGAAATAGAGCGGCAAAGATTGGTATGAGAATAAAAAGAGCTTTCTTCTGCTTTTGAATAGATATTTGTGTTTGCTCTTCACTCCAAGTACTATCAATTATGGAATAGTTTTCGAGTATGTTATCTTTCATAAAAACGAAGTATATAACTTTTTAAAGTTCAAAGTTTAAAAACATTAAAAATTCATTAATTCAAGACTTAGAGGCTTGCCTACAAGGGAGTATATATTTTTTAAGAGCGCAAACTTGTTTTCATCGCTATTGGTTCTTGCTTAACTCCCTCTCGAATAAAAACAAAGAGCCCACTTGCGGTAATAAGTAGCATTCCTAGTAGTGAATAAATATCAGGTATCTCTTTAAAAATAAAGTAACCATTTCCAATTGCAAAAATTAACATAATATACTCAAAAGGTGCAACAACTGGAGGTGATCCAATTCTGTATGCAGACGTAATTAAGAGTATTCCAGCACTTCCAATAACCGCAATACTAAGCAGCATCAAAAGTACAGAATTGTTATAAATTGACCAATCTCTGATAAGATATTCTAGATTTTTAGCCTGAGAGGGTTCAAATTCAATAAATGGAATTATCAACCAAGCACCAAAAGCAAGAACTACAGTTCCTCCATATAGATGAAGCATTTGTTGGAAAACACTTTCTTTTCCGCTTGTATATTTAGCAAGCATCATTGATACAGAGTATGCAAAAGCAGAAATTATAGGCAGTAAAGCAAAGTAATTAAATCCTGCAAGACTTGGTTTAATAATAAATAAAACACCAATAAATCCGATAATAATGGCACAAATACGGTAGAAACCAACTTCTGACTTAAACATAAACTTCGATATGATTGTTATAAATAATGGTGTGACAAAGAATAAGCTTGTTGCCTCTGCAAACTCCATTTTTGATAACGCAAAATAGAAGCATAAGAAACCTGTAAAAAAAAGCAAAACTCTTAAGATTGCAAGAAATGGAAAAGATGAACTAAAATCGATACGACGCTTAGTTAATTTAAGAAAAATAATAAGTGAAAGGCTACCAACTATTCCACGAATAAACATAATTTGAAATAAAGAAGCATATTCTGCAAGCTGACGAACTAAAACATCTTGAATGCTTAAGAAGAACATTCCTATCAATATAAAATAAATTCCCTTTCTATCATTGCTCATTTAAAACTTCCAAATTTAAGCTAATTTACTGGCATACCAATTAGCAAAGGTTGCAACATTTGACTCCATCAATGATGAGAATTGCCCCTGAATAGAGGTAGATTTATTAAGACCCTTTTGTTGATTTACTAGCGCCGATATATCTTCATCTAAAGCATCATTGAGGCGCTGATAATAAGCTTGAGATTTTTCTTTAAAATCAGGTAGCTCTGTTGTATTTTTTGGAAAACAAATACTTTGTCTAACCTGACAGCTTCCTGCGGTAATTGGAGTTGTTTCATAAACCCAAATTGCTTCGTGACTTGCTGCAAACGTCATATTTGGAAAAACCCAAGTATATCGAGCTCCAAGACTCCAAGGAGTATCTAAATTATCCATTTTTGGTAGGGCATCAGATTGCTGATCTTCAAGCAATGCACCTGTGCCAGAAGTTAACCCAAACTGACTTGCGTATTCTCCAGTTGTTTTTTCAGCCACTTCTGGCTCGTTATAAAGATTATCAATACTGGTTGGATGCACATTATTCAAATGATAGTATTCATTGAAAACATCTAGAAATGCTTTCCAATTGCATTTAACCTCAAATGTTTCACGCTTTGTGGTCACTAACTCATCTAGAGACCAAGGATGATGTAATTCGGCAAAATCACCAAGTTGGGAGTCTAAATTTGTAGGTTTATCCCCAAGGAAAGCAAACAAAAAACCTTTTACCTCTTTTAGTTTGTATTCAATTAAGGAGTGCTCTGAGAAGTCAAAGTTTGGGTTATCCGACATTTTTTTAGCATACTTTAAATCTCCACTGAGTGAGTATGTCCAACCGTGGAAAGGGCAGCTAATAGCTTGGCATTGTCCAGAACCGTCCAATAGCTTTGCTCCTCTATGACGGCAAGTATTTGCATATAGTCTTAATGATTCATTCTGATCACGTATCAAAATTAATTGTTGGCCACAGAGCTCAAATGCTTCGAATTCTCCGGGAGTTTCTAATCTATCAATCCTTCCAAGTCCAATCCATTGATTGGAAAAAAGTTGTTTTTGTTCTTGAAGCAATATTGAGTCTTCCCAGTAGCACTCAAAAGGCAGACTTTTTCTTTTATCTACTGGTAATTGACAACATTTAATACGCTCTAATAATTTTGAATCTATCACATTATTTTCAATCATTTGATCTTAATATTTTATTAATAAAACACAACTTATGAACTATATAAAGATGAGTATAACGCCAAAATAAAAGTATCCATCATCTATTAAAGTTTTGGCTCTTGTACTCCCTCATTTGGCTTAAGTGAGTTTGCAGCTTTTGCTTCTCGTTGACTGATGTATATCGTTGACATGAATATTATCAAACCTCCAACCCAAGTCCAGGTGCCAGGTATTTCTGCAAAAATCATCCAACCTAAAAGAGCAATAATGGGTAGTTTTATGAATCCAATGGGCTCAAGGCTAGTAATTTCAGCCATAACGTAGGACTTAGTCCAAGAAAAATGTGCTAGTGTTCCTAAAATTGCAATCCCCCAGAGATATAGCCAAGTTTCAAAACTCGGCCACTGCCAAACTGTTATAGCGGGTATAAGAGTAATTGGAATAAGCATTATCACCATCCACATAATAATTGCTTGAGGCGAATCAGTTATAGTCAATTTTTTAACAATTAAGGCATTAACTGAGAGCGCTAAAGCTGAAATAATTGCGAGCATGATTCCAAATGAGAAGCCATTAAAACCTGGTTGAACAATGATTAGCATTCCAATTACACCAACAATAATCGCAGCAATTCTTCTAGCTTTAATTATTTCACCTAAGAATAAAGTAGCGCCAATTGTTATAAATAGAGGCTGAGAAAAGCTTATTGCAGTAGCCTGTGCAAGTGGGATGAGAGTTAAGCAGGTAAATCCTGCGATCATTCCAATAGCACCAACAAAACCCCTCATAAAAAATAACCTTGTATTATTCATTTTAATCGCAGCCAGGCCAGTGGATCTTAATAGCGGCAGCATTAAAATGAAAGCTAGAAGATTTCGAAAAAAAACGACTTCAAGAACATGCAAGTTTTCGGATGCCTTTCTAATAAAGATAACCATGATTGAAAACAAAACTATAGATAAAATATTTAAAATTATTGCTTTAGTTTGAGAGCTTTGCAATAAAAAAAATTGAATAATCTGGAGCTTGTTGAGTTGTTTTTTTAACAATTGATAGTCTCTAATTTTTTATAATCAAACTATACCTTAATAAGACTCAAAGTCTGTCAATCTAATTTGATTAAATCATTAGTCATATATAATATGTCACTATGAAAAATGAGTCAGATGGAAAGGTTTTATTTAACGAAGAGTGCAGTATCTGTAACTTCGAAATCAAGCACTACAAAAAACGATCTCAGCTTGAATATGAGAACTGCAGTCAAAAGGGTGACAAATACCTCAAAGCACTTTATGTGGAGTTTCCTGATGGCAGTGAAATAAAGGGAGTGGACGCTTTTATTTACGTCTGGAGTCACACTAAAGGCTATGGCTGGCTTGCTAAGCTTGTAGGTTTACCAGTTGTATTCACTTTTGCAAAGCTGCTATATGCCATCCTTGCATTTATCCTTTATTGGCGATTTAAATTATTCAATCGTATACTATCTAGTTAAAGCCTAGATTTATTCATTATGAACCTAAGTTCAACAACGCTTACTCATAAAAGAGTACTTAGCGTAGCAATTCCAATTGTACTCGCCAATGCCACTATTCCAATTTTAGGAGCTGTAGATACAGCAGTCGTTGGTCAGATGGGCCTAGCAGCTCCAATTGGTGCTGTTGGAATTGGTGCTATTATTATTTCAGCTATTTATTGGCTCTTTGGGTTTCTTAGAATGGGAACAACTGGCCTTACAGCTCAGGCCATAGGTTCAAATGATAGGCTAGAAACATCTGCTCTTCTTGTAAGAGGAATCCTTATTGGAATATGTGCAGGATTAATTCTAATAATTGTCCAAATTCCCTTATTTAGTGGTGCTCTTGCATTAGCGCCAGCCTCCTTTGAGGTTGAGTCTTTGGCGCAAGAATATCTAAAAATCAGAGTTTATAGTGCTCCTGCTGCAATCGCTATATTTGGAATTGCGGGTTGGCTTATTGCTAAAGAGAGAACTCGAGCTGTCTTGGTTCTGATGCTTCTTATCAATACTGTCAACATAGTTTTAGATTTTCTCTTCGTTCTTAAGCTGGGTTGGGGAGTGGAGGGAGTCGCACTCGCAACACTTATTGCTGAGTGGATTGGTCTTCTATTTGGCTTATGGCTGGCTAGAGAAGGCTTCAAAAAAGGTTACTGGAGGAACTGGGTTCAAATATTTGACAGAGCTCGTCTGATCAAAATGGCCAAAGTCAATAGCGATATTTTGATTCGTTCAGTTCTACTAGAGATTGCTTTTGTGAGTTTTTTATTTCTTGGTTCTAGCTTTGATGATGCCACCTTGGCGGCCAATCAAGTGCTTATTCAGTTCTTAAACATTACCGCCTATACTATGGATGGTTTTGCTTTTGCAGCTGAGGCGCTGGTTGGTCAGGCACTTGGCTCAAAGAATAGATTAATGTTTCGAAAGTCAGCCATTATGACCAGTCAATGGGGTTTTGGTTCGGTAATAGTCATGGCAATTATTTTTGCTGTTTTTGGGAGTAATATTATCGATGTTATGACTACCGCTGAAGATGTAAGGGAAGTAAGTCGTGAATACTTACCTTGGATGGTTTTAGCGCCTTTAGTAGGTGCAGCAGCCTGGATGCTAGATGGAATTTTTATAGGCGCAACGAGAACAGCAGATATGCGAAATATGATGTTTATTTCTTTCTGTGTTTATTTGTTAATGCTAGCATTACTTTTGCCTCGATATGAAAATCATGGGCTATGGGCTGCACTCATTATTTTTTCAATAGCTAGGGGAGTTACATTAGGTTTTAAGTATCCAAAGCTAGAAGCTTCGGTGGAGAATAAATCAATCTAAGTAACCAAATTTACCACTATTAAAATCATCAATAGTTTGTTTAATTTCAGCATTGGTATTCATCACAAATGGACCATAGGAAGCAATCGGCTCATCAATTGGCTCACCGCTAAGAACAAGTATTTCTGCTTCATCATCAGCTTTTATTGTAAATCCTTTGCCTTTATTTTTAAAAAGAACAAAGTGATTTGTTGGTGCTCTCTCAGAATTATTAATGGTTACATTACCCTTAATAATTAAGAGTCCAGTATTGTGGCTTTCTTTAAAGCTTAAGCTAGTCCCTTTTCCCTTATTAAGTTTGACATTAAAAAGGCTAAGCGGAGTAAAGGATGAAGCGGGTCCTTTACTTTTTTCAAATTCACCAGCAATAATGTCTATGGATCCGATACCGTTGCCAAGATCAACTTTAGCTAAATCCTTATTTTCGATATTTTGATACTTTGGCTCCGTCATTTTGTCTTTGGCAGGTAGGTTCACCCAAAGCTGAACCATTTGCATCTCACCACCTTTTTTTCCAAAGTTTTTCTCATGATACTCCTTGTGAAGTATCCCTTTACCAGAAGTCATCCACTGAACACCACCTTCCTCAATAACTCCACCAGCACCTGTGCTGTCGTTATGTTCAACTTTTCCTTTATAAGCAATGGTGACAGTTTCAATACCTCTGTGAGGATGCGAGCCAACCCCTCTTGGCGCTCCCTCGTTTGGAGGAAAGTAATGAACTGGAGCATAATCCAGTAAAAGAAATGGACTCATACGCTTCATAGTCAAAGGTTCTTTTCTACCTAAGATTCCATAAACCCTAAAACCGTCGCCTACAAAATGAAGATTGTCTGGTGGAAGAATTGCCTCGATTGCTCTTAATGCCATGATATTCGTAAACTAGTTTAAACCAATAAATTATAGTTAAATTGGTTAATTTTTGAAATATCAAATAATGAAATTGTTCGTTTTATTATTCGATTGAATTTAATGTTTATACTGATTCTTATTATTTGACTATTAGAATTTATGAATAAAAAAATTCTGTTTTTTGTATTTTTTTTCCTTTGCTTTAATTATGCAGCCTTAAGCTCAGCTACCGAGATTTCAAAAGAGCAGTGTGATAGTCTTTTTCAAGATCAAAAAGTTGTAAAAAATGTTGAGGATTATCTTAATCTTCATGAAGATGCAAATCATAAGGTTAGAGATAACAAACTATACTCATATGTTTCAAAATCAGGCAATATTGCAAGAAATGGACCCTTTGCAATATGGCTTTATGATGAGTTAAAACAAATAGCAAAGAACTATCGACCTATAAAGTTCAAGAATACTACCCCTCCTTTTGGTGGTAGAATAACTTGGAGTCATTACGAGGAATTTGAGAATGCGCTATGTAAGGCTCATTATGGCTCTGGAACAATCAGAGATGTAATCATTGCTTCTCATATTTTATGGGGTAGGGGAAACGAGTGGAGCGGTTTTGCAGGCAACTGGGAGAGTTTCCCATATATTGAAACAGGAAGAAAAGTAATAGAATCACCAAGCCCTAAGGGCCTAAGTCACTACAAAAAATATATAACAGCTGGAGGAGTCATAATTGTTGGAGGTAAGAAAGTTCCTGATGAGGCATTCTTAGCCTCATATGATGCTGTAATGTATATGACATCAGAGTGGCCTGGAGTAAGAGATATTCTTAAGCAAAATGAAGCCCGCATTTCTCTTTTTTATGGGTCATACCGAAATACATCTGTATTACCTGAATATCGAAATGAAAGAGAGCCAGGAGGCTTTGCAATGGGCCTGACTGACACCTCTATGACTGCTAATGCGAGCTGGCTATGTTTTCCAGGGAATTGGGATATTGGAGGAAATCCAGTAATTCATGAACTAGTTCATAGCTTGAACCATATTGTATTTGAACTAACAAACGAGACTTATTTTTATGAAAGGATTTATGATTTGGCGCTATCAGCAATTGAGAGAGGAATTTATGGAGACTTTGAACAATACCTTCAGGATGGCCAGGAGCAAGATATGTCTCATCTGGTTGGAGAGTACTGGGCAATATCCGTTGAGGGTTATATTATGAATCGGGGCCCAAGATTTAAAAGTTCACATTTCACCAGAGAGTGGATAGAGAAAAATGACCCAGAAGTTTATAAACTTATTCAAAGATATTTTCCAAAGAAAGAGTGGAGCTATTGTCCTGGTGTAGAAAAACATATGTAGAAATTGGATGGATTGTTTTAAAAGATGATTGAATATGAACCATAAAAATAAAAACTTATATTTCTTTCTATTAATACCAATATTTGTTTCTGGATGTATAGGTGGAAGTGGAGGAAGTTCTTCTGCAGCTGTCGCATCAACTCCAAGCTTTTTAGACTCAGGAACATCTGAAACTTATAATTCCACAACTGCAACAACAACAGCTAATTCGATAGAATTTCAAAATTTTAATTACAATGCTACAAGCTCCCAGAATCCTCTAGAGGTTATTAATGCACATAAAGCTGTTGGTTATGGCTTAAATGGTTCAGATCAAATCATTGCTATAATGGATACAGGGTTGTCAACTTCACATGCAAAATTTAATGGTAAAACAATAACTACTTTTGGGACTTTAGATTCTGCTGATGGATCAAGTGTGTCAAATGATCATGGGTTATTTGTTGCAGGAGTTGCAGCTGCTGCAAGTACTTCTGATGCTAATACTTTACAAGGTGTAGCTCCAGCGGCTGATTTTCATTTCTCAAGTTATAACAAGATTAATGGAAATACTTACTATCCGACTCACTGGGCAAACGCCACAGATGATGCAAGTACTG
Source organism: Candidatus Thioglobus sp. (assembly GCA_028345055.1). GTDB lineage: Bacteria > Pseudomonadota > Gammaproteobacteria > PS1 > Pseudothioglobaceae > Pseudothioglobus. Next base: position 39,852 of record JAOMCO010000006.1, read on the forward strand.
CCGTAGTCCAAAACAATAGCTGGGGAATTAATTATCAGATAGACACACTTAAATCAGATATAAGCTCTAACGGCTGGACAAACGATTATGGTGTTGCTCAAAAATGGCATTCAAGTGGATACACTGCTAATGAAGCTTCTGCTACTGCTTACATCAATGCATTAAATAATTTCCAAGATCATGGTGTCATAGTCTATGCACTTTCGAATACATCATCCTATACAGATGCTGACTTTCAGGCGGCACTTCCAGAGCTTTTCTCTCAGCTTAATGAGGCCTGGATAACCGCGGTTAATATCGAAATTACAGGTTCATCTGGGAATGAAACTTACACCAGAAAGTCAGCGCCTTGTGGCTCAACTGGAGCATACTGTATGGGTGCTGATGGTTATGGGGTAAGTGGCCTTAAGGGCGCTCAAGGAAGTACAGGGAGTTATTGGGAGAATGCCAGTGGTGATAATATATCAGGTACATCTTTTGTAGCCCCTCAAATCTCTGGAGCCGTTGCATTATTGTCCCAAGCATTTCCTAATCATACACCTGCACAATTAACTGATAGGCTGTTGGCATCTGCTGATAACTCTTTCTTTAATCATGATGCAGCTGTTACATTTGGTAATGGAGTGAAACATGGCTATGATAATGAGTTTGGACATGGAATACTTGATATTTATGCAGCTCTTCAGCCAATTACTTCTTCAAGTGATAATAGGTCTTTAAGAGTTTTTACGGGCAATTCCCTAAATGATAATTTAGAACATCAACTTCGGAATTCAAGACTAATGACTTCAAGTTCATTTGGAGATTCAATTCAAAGAGGCCTTGTTGGTGAGGTTGGATTTGTATATGACGCTTTAGATGGTGGTTTTCAATATGATATAAATTCACAAATAAATTTATCTAATAAGAATGCCCCTTCAGTTAATATTAAAGAGGAACTGAATAAACTTTCAGATTCCATATTGAGTTTGACAACAATAAAGCCTGATAATTCAATTAGACAAATTGCCGGTAGTTTAGATATTAACGATGAACTTAATGCATCGATTACCGTTGGAGTAAGCTCATTGCCAGTTCAAAATTTCTATGATTTAAATAATAATTCAGTTAATTTATTAAATTATCAAATTCCCTATTTGGAGGCTAATGAAGGCGGTGTTGGAGTCAATGCAACTTATCAACTTTCGAACTCAAAATTTCTTCTCGGTGCCACGGTCCCAGTTGATCAAAGTAATGGCCAAACCTTAGGCTTAAGAAAGAGTTTAATAGGTTCAGTTGAGATTGGAAAACCTGAAAGTCAGTCGCTTACTTTAATGGCAGGATTAACAGAAGATAAGGATAGTTTATTAGGTTCTCAGGGTACAAGTGCTTTTTCTCTAGATGGTTCAAAATCTTTAACAAAGTTTGCTGCACTTAAAGCTGAAAAGAGGCTTCATAATAATTTTTCAATTACAGGCATGGCATCATTAGGTAGTACAGATATGTCAAGCCCAACTAATAGCTTTGTGGATTCGGCCAGTGATGTTAGGTCATCTAGTGTTGCTTTGATTGCTGATATGAAAAATATAACTAAAGATGATAATTTTTCTTTTTCTATTCACCAACCTAACCGAGTAGAAAATGGTTCAATTGCAATCAAAACAGCAAGCTTAGCAGATGCCAATAGAAACATCTCACAAACAATTAAGAATATAAATCTTGAATCATCTTCGAGGCAAGTTAATTTTGGAATGTCTTACAGAAAAGATTTATCTGAAAATTTAAACTTTTCACTGAAGCACCTGATAACAAAAAATCTTAATCACAGCAATAGTTCAAGTAGACTTCATTCAAGTTATTTAGGAATGGACTATAAAGACCTTAAATTAGGTATTGCAACCAATCCAAATGATTATTCAATAGAAACACAGATTTCTTATGCGATTTCTTTATAAGATTAAAAATGTATTCTTTATCTTGCTGACTTCAATTTTTTTAAGCTCATGCTCAGTCATTTCTGAAGATCTTTCATGTAAATTTTCTGAAATAGATTGTTATCGTTTTAAGTATACTTCGATTGATCATTTTAGGGATTCAGTTGAAGATCACTCTTTAAAATGGAGTTTGTCAGACCCTTCGAATGCTCTATCTGGTCAAATTCTGAGTAAAGACTTATCCATTAATTCTTTAGAAGGCTCTGAGTTTCTTATAGAATCAAATCCAGAAAATATGTTTGTACTGGGCCAGTATTTAATTGATAATCAAAAGCCAAGAGAATGGCTATTTGTTTCAGAACAAGCCTTCATTAGAAGCTTCAATAACTTAGGTAGATGATTTAATAGATTGAAATTTAATAAAGCTTAGTTGCAAATTATTAGTATTTTTTTTCCTCTTTCATAATTTAGAATATAGGTTTGAAATCTAATTACAAACTTTTGAAAAAAAATATCCTTGTTTTTAAGCATATGGCCTCTCAAAATCCTGGAATTTTTAGAGATTTCGCTCAGAGTCAAAATATTTTATTTCATGAGATAGACCTTCATGCAGGTGAGCAAATCCCTGAATTAAAAGATTTTGATGGTCTGTGGGTCATGGGTGGCTCTATGAATGTTTGGGAGGAAGATGAATACCCATGGCTTATCGATGAAAAAAAAGCAATTCATGAAGCGGTTACGACTCTAAATATGCCATTTCTTGGAATTTGTCTGGGTCACCAGCTTCTTGCTGATGCCTTAGGAGGTAAGGCAGAGAAAACAGATAATTATGAAGTGGGCTTGTTTGAAATCAAACCAACTAAAGAAGGACAAAACCACCCATTATTGAAAGATTTTGACTTCTCTGATAAATGGGTTAATGTGCATTTAGTTGAAGTAACAAAGATGCCTAAAGGTTCAAGAATCCTAGCTTCATCGAATCAATGCGTGAATCATATTATGCAGGTCTCAGAGAATGCCTTTTCATGTCAATTCCACCCAGAGGTTTGCAATCACACTTTTGAAGGATGGATGTGCATACCAGGAATTCCTATAGCTCTAGAGGAGCTCTTAAGCAAGCAAGGTTTGAATGATTTTGAGCAAGAACTTTATGCTAACTTAACTGCCAATCAGAGTGCCTCAAAGACTCTCTTTAAGAACTGGTGTGATCTAGTCTTCCATTAATAATTCTGATTGAATTTTTTTAGATAATATATTGCTCTAAAATAATGAAAAAAACTTAGTTTAAACAATTTCTTCTTAAGTATGACTGTAAAAAATTGTTCTCAATGTAATCAAGAATTTGGATGTGGCGCTGGAACCGGTAACTGCTGGTGCCTAATTTTTCCTCCGGTCATGTCTCCAACACTAGAACAAGATTGTTTTTGTCCATCGTGTCTTGGAGAGGCCATCAATAATAGAATAGATTTTCTTATTGAGGATAAGGGAATGGAAAATTTTCAGAAATTCGTTGAGCCTTATCGCTCTCAAACAAAGCTAGTAAAAAACGTAGACTATACTATTGATGATGAGCTATACGTATTTAGTAAGTGGTACCTTGTCAAGCAGGGTGAGTGTTGTAATAACGGGTGTAAAAATTGCCCCTATTAAAATATAAAGTTTAGGAGAACTATTAGTATGAATGATGAACAGGTTGACAAAATTATTAACGAGCTTAGAGATATTCGCGGCATTATGAAAAAGGCTTATCAACTTTTTTGGGCTGCAAGCTTGTTGCTATTGCTTATTCTTGTTGTTAATTTTATTTAGGCCTATACTTTAGAGTAATGATAAGAAAAATAGTTCATATCGGTAATCCAGCTCTTCGTCAAGTTGCGGATCCAGTTGATATTGACAAAATCAGCTCTGATGAAATTCAAGGTTTAATTGATGATCTCATTGAAACAATGAGAGATGCTAACGGCGCTGGTCTTGCTGCCACCCAAATTGCAGTTCCAAAGAGAATCTGCGTGATTGAAGTTAATAAAAACCCTCGCTATTCTTATAAGCCAGATATTCCTTTAACCGTTTTAATTAATCCAGAGGTGACCTTTTTGACGGATGAGAGAATTAACGTTTATGAAGGCTGTTTATCGGTTCCAAATATGAGAGGAAAGGTTGATCGTTGTCCTGAAATTTTAATTGAGGGTTACGATCGAGATGGTCAAGATATCAGTTTTATCTCTAGAGGTATAAGCGCTGGTACCTTTCAGCACGAGCTTGATCACCTTGATGGATTAATTTATACCGATAGGATGTCAGATGCCAGTTCTCTTAGCACTTTAGATGAGTTCGCTGAGCATTTTGAAGATGAATTTAAACAGCAAGTTATAAATATTGTGGACTCCTACGGTAGTTAAAAAAAAGACCTCTTCTTACAATATAGCTCAAGGTGAAATATATTAAAAATAATAATAATATTTTTTCTTATCTATAAGTAATTGTTATTACATATATATCTTTTAAGGTTCTTATTTTTTGTCTAAATTAAAGATAATTTTTCTAGATTTCGTTTTATTCTTTGTATATACTCATAACTCGTAGGGATATAAAATTTCCTACAAGTTAAAAACGGAGAGAGATTGATTAAACTAAAAAAGGAGGTAATGTTTTGGAAGATCAAATATTAGCTTTAACGGCAGAAGTTGCCGCTATAAAAGGTGCTGCTGAGGTCACAAACAGGATGTTTGCTGAGGCGTACTATTATGTAACAATTCCTTTGATGGTTCTCATTCATGCTGGCTTCCTTCTCTATGAGATGGGTGCTACACGCTTGCAGAATGTCCTATCATCTGGTGTGAAAAATTTACTTGCGTTCGCGTTTACAATTGCTGCGTGGTATCTGTTTGGTTGGTGGTTCTATTGGGCTTTGCCAACTTGGCCATTAGACTTTAGCGCTGGTGCAGGCTATATGGAGATATCAGGTCTAGAGTATGCAAATGCTATTTCATGGGCTTGGGGCGATTCTGCTCAGTACATGGGACCAAATATGGGTGACAATGCGTCAGGAGTATTCTGGGGTGCTTTCGCTTTATTTGCTGCTACCACGGCTTCGATTGCCTCTGGTGCACTTATCGAGAGAATACAAACTGTAGGTTTTGTAATCTGTGCGGTTGTGCTAGGTACTGCTGCTTGGGGTATTGCTGCTGCATGGGGATGGCATGCTGACGGATGGTTAGTAACTAAGTTTGGATATCACGACTTTGGTGCTGCTGGACTTGTTCACGCTGTCGCTGGATTCTTTGCGCTCGGCGTCCTAATTAACTTGGGACCACGTGTTGGAAAATTCAATGCTGACGGCTCTGCGAATCATCTTGCAGGTCACAATATGCCACTGACAGTAACTGGCTTAATGCTGATTATTGTCGGATTCTTTGGATTCTTAATGGCTTGTATCATTCTGCCTGGTGAAGGTTGGAGTTGGTATGGTGACAGAGCAACCACGATTTATGGAACTCCAATGACACTTTCAGCGCTTGCATTTAATGTTCCTCTGGCTGCTGCTGGCGGTATTATTGGTGCTTGGGTTATGACTAGAGATCCGTTCTGGATGATGTCTGGCTGTCTAGCAGGTATTATTTCTGTAGCCTCGGGTCTTGATGTTTACTTTGGTTCTACTGTCATTGCTGTTTCTATGCTTGCAGGTATTATTCTGAAGCCTTGTGCAGACTGGTTAGAGGGCCTTGGTATCGATGATGCTGTTGGTTGTGTTACGGTTCACGGAACGATTGGACTATTTGGCCTCATAATGCTTGGTATCTTGGGTTCTGGTCTTCCAGGACTTGGTGCTTTTGCGCCTGAAGATACAGTAGCACTAAGCCTATTTGGCCAAATTGTTGGTGCAGTTGTGATGTTCTTGCTAGGTTTTGTTCCAGGGTATGTTGTATCTTGGATAGTTGACAAGGCTGGAATGTTACGTATCCCAGACGCAGTTCAAGAGAGAGGACTTGATGCAGTGAAAGTTCCTGCACAGGCTTACCCTCAGGGTATGGCAAGTCCTGAATCTGAATCTTAATTATTAAGGAGAATTAATATGGGATATTTTGCTGAATCTTTTGCAGAACTTTATAATGCCGATGGTTGGATGGACATGGGTATGTATATAGGTGCTGGCTCATCAGCAGCAGGCTGGTGGACAGTGATTGCTGCGGTCATGTTAGTAGGAGTCTTAGTTAAAGGCAACTCTGACGAGCAAGATCACTATAAGTAAAATCTGTAAAAAGTAAAAAAACGAAAAGGGCGGTATGTAAATACCGCCCTTTTTTATTATGTATTGGACTTGAGAGTCTAAACTTTTAGCAATAGTCTCGCTGGATCCTCAAGCGCTTCCTTGATTGAGATTAAGAATTGAACCGCTTCTTTACCGTCAATAATTCTATGATCATATGACAAGGCAAGATACATCATAGGCTTAATAACAACCTCTCCATCAACAGCAACAGGTCGCTCTTGGGTTTTATGCATTCCTAGAATGGCGCTTTGTGGAGAGTTTAAGATCGGAGTAGACATTAATGACCCAAATACACCTCCATTAGATATAGTAAATGTTCCACCGCTCATCTCTTCGATCCCAAGTGTTCCATCTTGAGCACGAACTGCGAAATCTACAATACCCTTCTCAATATCATGCATTCCCATTTTATGAGCATCACGAAGCACAGGAACAACTAAACCTCGATCTGAGGATACTGCAACGGAAACATCACAGTAAGCATGATAGACAATGTCATCTCCATCAATATATGCGTTAACGGTTGGAAATTTTTTGAGTGACTCTACAGCGGCCTTAACAAAGAAAGACATAAAGCCCAATTTGACAGAATACTTCTTTTCAAAAGCCTCTTTATAGCTTGCTCTCATTGACAGTATCTCACTCATATCAACCTCATTAAAGGTTGTCAGCATTGCAGTATTTTGAGAAGCAGAGTGAAGTTTGTTGGCAATGGTTTTACGGATACGAGTCATAGGAACTCTCTCTTCCATGCGATTGCTTGATACTTGGGCTGAACTAGTTTCAGAAGCTTGATTTATTTGTTCCTGCGGCTTTTCAATAACCTCTTCCTGCTTCTCCTCTTTTTCTTCAGTTTCATCAGGCTCATTCGGAACTGAAGATACGCTCTCTTCGACTTTCTCTTTAGTATCCTCTTCAGCCTCATTCGATTTTGCATCGACTGCATCTGCATCATCATCAATCATCCCCAGAAGTTGCTGCTCAGAGACTGTTTCTCCCTCTTCTGCTGAAATTTCAGATAAAACGCCCGACTCTTCTGCAGGGACTTCCAAAACAACTTTATCAGTTTCTATCTCAACAACTACATCATCAATCTCAACAAAGTCACCTGGTTTTTTATGCCAGGCAGCAACAGTAGCCTCAGTGATTGATTCAGGAAGGATAGGTACCTTTATTTCTTTCATTTTTTTATGCTCCTAGCTTTATCTATAGGCTGAATTCCTAGTGCTTTTTCAATAATATGACTTTGGTTAATATTATGCAATCTAACGCTGCCTTCGGCGGGTGCAGCATAGAGTTCACGAGCGACAACATGGAGCGTTTGACCTTTCACAATATTGCGCATAAAGTTATGTCTTGATGTATACCATGCTCCTTGGTTGATAGGTTCTTCCTGACACCAGATAATATCTTTAACATTTGTAAATTTCTTTAATTCTGTTTGAAGCGCATCATGTGGAAAAGGATAGAGCTGTTCAACCCTAATAATAGCTGCATTATTGAGCTGATCATCTTGACGGCGTGTTAAAAGTTCATAGAAAACTTTACCACTGCAAAGAACAACTCTGTCAACTTTTTTTGGTTGAACGTTGTCATATCGCTCTTCAATCACTACTTTAAATTTTTCATCTGTAAACCTAAAGATTGGCGACGAAGCCAAAGGATTTCTTAGAAGACTTTTGGGCGTCATGATAATAAGTGGCGCTCGGAATTTTCTTAATATCTGTCTTCTTAATAAGTGAAAGATTTGAGCAGCGGTTGATGGAACACAAACCTGCATGTTGTGACTTGCACAAAGCTGAAGAAAGCGCTCAAGCCTACCCGAAGAGTGCTCTGGGCCTTGACCCTCAAGTCCGTGTGGTAATAGCATAACAAGGTTTGAAAGGCGTCCCCATTTTGCCTCAGCGGATGATATGAATTGGTCAATAATAGCCTGAGCTCCATTCACAAAGTCACCAAACTGAGCCTCCCAAATTACAAGTGATTCTGGGTTAGCTGTAGCGTACCCATACTCAAATCCAAGGGCTGCCTCCTCAGAAAGAATTGAGTCATATATTTGAACTCTTCCTTGTTTTTCACTAATGTTTTGAAGAGGCGTGTAGTCTTCATTTGCTAGTTGGTTATGAAGGACAGCATTTCTATGAAAAAATGTACCTCTTCCACAGTCTTGACCTGTTAATCTTATTGGAACTCCGTTCTCTGTTAGGCTAGCAAAGGCCAATGTTTCAGCAAACCCCCAGTCAGCATCAATTTTACCATCTGCCATTTTCTGTCTATCGGCCATTATTTTTTTTACACGCGGGTGAACTTCAAATCCATCAGGGGTTTGTTGTAGTTTTTTATTTAAATCCTTAATACGTTTTTTGCTGATTGCTGAATCATAAGCATCATGCCAGGAAACATCAAAGTAATCCTCCCATAGCAATTCCCAAGCCCTTTTATTTTTTGGCTCTAAAATATTGTAGGCAACTCTATTTCCATCTTTGAGTTCTTTTCTGTAATCCTTGATCATTGCATCTGCTTCAGTTTGAGAAATAATGCCTTGATTCATTAGCCTTGTAGCATAGTTCGCTCTAGTAGTAGGCATTTTGCGAATCGCCTCATACATCAATGGCTGCGTAACTGCAGGCTCATCAGCCTCATTATGACCGTGCCTTCTGTAGCACATCAAATCAATAACGACGTCCTTCTTGTAACGCATTCGATAATCAAGCGCTAGCTTTGTAATAAAACTAACCATTTCAGGGTCCTCAGCGTTAACATGGAACACAGGGGCATTAATCATCTTAACAACATCCGTGCAGTAGTCTGTAGACCTTGCATCATCCTGCTTTGAGGTTGTAAAGCCAATTTGATTGTTGATAATGATGTGAACTGTACCTTGGGTTCTATAGCCTCTAGACTGAGACATGTTTAGTGTTTCCATAACCACGCCTTGTCCTGAGAAAGCAGCATCACCATGGATTAAGACAGGCAGAATTTTTTGTCGTTCAGACTCTTCATTTTTGTCTTGATGATACCGAGCATATCCCTCAATGACTGGGTTGACGAGCTCAAGATGAGATGGATTAAACATTAATGCAAGATGAACATCATGCTTATTTGTTTTTATATCCGAAGAAAATCCTTGATGATATTTGACGTCACCAGTCTGTTTTTTACTAAGACCAAGATCACCATCAAATTCTTTAAAAAGTTTATCAGCTCTTTTGCCCATGATATTGATAAGAACATTAAGTCTTCCTCTATGAGCCATACCCAAACATATTCTGTTTGTCAGATGTTCACCAGAATGCTCAATCAAAACATTTAATAATGGAATTAGAGTATCGCTACCCTCTAAAGAAAAACGTTTTTGACCAACATATTTATTATGCAAAAATTTTTCAAAAACTTCAGCAGCTGTTATCCTTTGTAGGAGCCATTTCTTATACTCTACTGAATTCTCCTTTTCCAAAGACATCGTTTCAATCTTAGTTTGAATCCACTTTCTTTCCTCTAGATTTGGGATATGCATATATTCAACACCAAGACTACTGCAGTAAGTTTTATTAAGTGAATCGAAAAGCTCTCTTAAAGTATTACAATTAGGTCCCTGGTAAGAGCCCATATCAAAAGTCTTATCTAGATCTGATTCATTAAGTCCAAACTCCTCCAGGGTAAATGGAGGGGTTGAGTGGTGTCTGGGTCTTTCAAGAGGATCTAACTTAGCTCTTAAGTGTCCAGAAAATCTAAAGGCATAGATAAGCCTCAGGACTGCTAACTGAGCTGGACTTTGAACTGAACTATTGTGGGTAATATTTGATTCAAAATTAGATTCGCCATAACTTATAAAGCGACTAACCACATCTTCATGCGAACTAAAATTTTCTTTCATTTTTACTATGAATTATAGGAAAAATATTACGAGGATTATTAATTTTCTGATACAGATTATACCGACTAATATTGTTGATTATTAGCATGCAATGTTGCATTAACTGTTTAATTAAAATGTTCACACTTTGTGAGTTATTTTTTTTTAACAAATTATATAGAGGTTAGGCGCTCTCATTGATTAATTATTTAAAAATTTGAATTACAAATATTAAATTATCTTCATCAATATTAAAGGATTAATTTAAGTTTTGAATTCAAGAATATAAAAATTTTTCTAATAGAGTATCAATTGATAGAAAACAATTATCCAAAATTAATTTTTTGAAGATAAAAAATTCCATAATTTATAGGCATTATTGGAACCTTAATGATTATTAGTAAAATTTATTGTTGATAATTTTTGCCGTAAATGCAATTAATTTTTTATGAATAATTTTTTAAAAATTCTACAAGATAAAAGCCATATTTTGGCGGATGGCGCTACTGGAACTAATTTGTTTGGAATGGGGCTTGAGACGGGAGATCCTCCAGAGCCATGGAATATTGATTATAAAGATCGAATACGATCTCTTCATCAAGGGTTTGTCGATGCTGGGTCAGACCTATTTTTAACCAATAGTTTTGGTGGGACTTCTTTTAGGCTGAGATTACATAATCTTGAGTCTAAAGTCTTTGAATTAAATAAAGCTGCTGCAGTAATTGCAAGAGAGGTTGCGGATCATTCTAATCGTTTGATTATTGTGGCTGGATCAATGGGGCCAACAGGTGAAATGATTGAGCCTCATGGACTTATGACTCCAAAGGAGGCAATGGAGGCTTTTAAAGCTCAGGCTGAGGGTCTTGCTGAGGGTGGGGTGGATGTTTTGTGGCTCGAGACAATGTATTCAATGGAAGAGTTGGAGGCTGCAATGGATGCCGTTAAAGATATTGGACTTCCAGTCTGCGCAACAATGAGTTTTGATACTGCTGGAAAAACAATGATGGGAGTGACCCCAGCAAATCTTGCAAAAAAATCTAAAGATTTAAATTTAAATGGGTTTGGTGCAAATTGTGGGATAGGAGCTCCAGATTTGTTAGCTACTATTAATGATATTTCAAAGAACGTTGACCCAGATACTGTTGTTATTTCAAAAGCAAACTGCGGTATTCCAGAGTTTGTTGATGGCAATATAATGTATTCAGGTACTGAAGAATTGATGTCTAAGTATGTTCAGATTGCAATGAACTCTGGTGCAAGAATTATTGGAGGTTGCTGTGGGACTAGTTTTGATCATGTTAGAGCAATGAGAAAAGCAATGGATCGTCATGTCATATCTAAAGCGCCAACACTTCAGGAAATTGAACAAAAAGTTGGCACTATGTCAGAGGGATCAAAATTGATCTTTCAGGGGGATGATTCTAAGCCAACTAGACAGAGAAGAAGGAGACGTTTAAGGGTCTAATAAGTTTATTATCTAAACTTACTAGGCAATTTCTTAAATGCGTAATTTTCCTTATAGTATAATTTTTTTTATTGTAAGTAAATTATTGTATTGTAGTGTCAAGCAAAAAAAATGCGCCTAAAGAGCAGGGCGTCTCCATTATTAATAAAAACCTTCCAAGTTTTGGGAGTGATAAGCAACTTGAGGCTTCAATAGGTAAACAAGTTCGAATGGCGAGAAAAAATGCCGGTGTTACGCTTCAGCAACTCTCAAAGCAATCCCTTCTTTCTGCAAGCATGCTATCTAAAATTGAGAACGGCCAAATAAGCGCCTCTTTAAAAACAATTCAGTTGATTTGTCGTGCACTTAACATTTCTATTACTTCGTTGTTTAAACAGCATGATAAAGATGTTGAGCCAACTTTTATTAAATCAGGTAAGGGCTTAACAATTGAAAGAGCTGGTTCAGATGAGAGTCGTCATTACCAATTATTAGGACATACTGTTGGCGGATCTTTAAAGGTTGAGCCCTGTTTAATTACGATTTCTTCAAGAGATTATGAGTTTCCTGAGTTTCAACATAAAGGTGTTGAGTTTATCTACATGCTTAAAGGCCAGATGGATTATTTTTATGGTAACAAGGTCTATCAATTTAAAAAAGGTGATTCATTGTATTTTGATTCTGACACTCCGCATGGCCCTAAAAAAAATAATCAGTGATGAGTGTCAATTTTTAACTATTATTAGCACCAATACTGCTGATTAATTAAGGAGTTGTAAATCTAGTTGATTTTGAATCAAATTACCCTTCCCTATTTAATCAAAATTTATATTTTTTTATCTTGTTTCTTTGTCAAAATTTACAAGAAAATCAAGATCTTATTAAATTTCTTTAAAATAAAAAAAATTTCTTGACAATGGAATATCATTAGAGGTATACTCCGATACTAATTTACTAATACTCTGCTTTTTTTAGAGGGTCATAAATTCAGTTATTTTTGGTAATTTGTAAGTATTTAACAATAGTAAATTAGTCTGGTTTTTATTTAGGTTTATTTCTTACGAATCTAAATAAAATCTAATAGGGGGCAAATCTTAAAAAGATTTTTTTTATTTTTTCGGAGAGATTAAATGACAGATTTAGAACAACACGTTAATGAACCTGGACGCGATAAACTTGTAAAAGAAGTTAAAGCTAAAATCGATGCTTTAGGTGTTACATATGTATATTATCAATTTGTATCAGTGACTGGCCGTATTGTAGGTAAAGGTATTCCAGCACGTCACTGGGAAAGATTAGCTGAAAAAGGCTTTCAATTAGTTTATGGATCAACTGCAAATCTATTTGTTGATCGTCATGGTGATTATATTGGTTACGGACCAGAGTCTTCAGAGCTTGTTGGTATTCCTGATCCTGAGACTTTTTGCCAGCTTCCATGGGATAAAAGAGTAGCTCGTGTTTTTTGTAGACTTTACAGAAATCGTGAAGAACGTGAAAATCCAGGACAAGCTTTGACATCAGATTGTCGTGGTAACCTTTACAGACAACATAAAGAATTCCAAGACCAGTATGGACTTGATATGCGTTGCGGTACAGAGCCTGAGATGATGTGGCTAAAGCGTGGCGAAAATGGTGGAACAGATGGTGGTGTTACTAAGCCAAACTGTTACCATATTGATCAGTTTGAAGAGCTTCGTCCAGTCTTCATGAAGGTTATTGAGTATTCTGAGCAAATGGGCCTTGATATTATCCAGGGTGATCACGAAGATGCGCCAGGTCAGTTGGAGCTTAACACGCAGTTTGATGATGTTCTCAGAAATGCAGACCGCTTAACAACTTATCGGCAAATTTGTGCTCAAGTTGCACGTGAATTTGGGTTACTTGCTTGCTTTATGAGTAAACCTTTTATGGGCGTTTCAGCTTCTGGCTGTCACCATAATATGTCTTTATGGAAAGGTGGTAAAGATGTCTTTCACCCAGAAATTGCTTCTGGCGATGGTGAACTTCCAGGAATGCCTGGATGCTTTACTTATAAAGAAGGTGGTGAAAATACATTTATGCCTGACCCATCAATAGATGAAAAAATGCCTGGTCCAATTGGCCTAAATTCAATTGGTGGAGTAATTAAGCATTTACCAGCTTTAACTTCAATCGGCTCTTCAACGGTTAATTCATATCGTCGTTTATGGGATACCGGTTTTTGGGCTCCAATTTTTGCAGACTGGGGTTATCAAAATCGAACTTGTGCACTGCGCGTATCCGCTCCTGGTCGTTTTGAGTATCGTTCAGTTGATTCAATGGTTAATCCTTACTTAATGGGATCGGCTTTATTAAAGGCTATGGGAGATGGTATTGATAATGATCTTGAGGCTGGTGAGGCTGAAGAGCGAAATATCTACGAAGCGATGGAAGCGGGTAAACAAGTTTCTAAACTTCCTATGTCACTTGGTGAAGCTCTTAATGCGCTTGATAAAGATGATGTAATTAAATCATCAATGCCAAATGAAATGTATAAAGTTTTTCAACATTATAAGAACGATGAATGGGAAAAATTTAATGCTACCGTTACAGATTGGGATACTAGTACTTATTTAGATTGCTTGCCATAGGCTAGCTTCATTTAGGTTTTTTTGGAGTGCCCACCTTTAGGTGGGCAATTTTTAGTAAAAGGGAGATTATTGTATGTGCGGAATAGCAGGTATTATTCATAGAAATGCTGGCAAAGAAGTAAACATTGGTGAGCAAATGACATCTATGCTTCAAGCCTTGAAGCATAGGGGCCCTGATTCAACGGGCTATGCTGTTTATGGTGAAGATAATGGCAACCAAGTAGTTAGATTTAAGGTTGCTGAGGGAGCCGATCTAGAGGGCAGTTTTGATATTCATGCGGCCATTGAGGAAAGGGTTGCATTGGTTAACAAGCGTCTAGAAGAGCTTGGAGCCAAGATATTAAATAAAGAAAGTGCAAATGAATATTCACATCGATATGAAATTCAATTTTCAGGTGATATGAAGAAGTTGGCTGACTTTGTTGAGGATATTGAAGGCGTTGAAATCTTATCAATAGGAAACTCCCTTGAGTTGATAAAGGATCTTGGTGATGCTGCTGTAGTATCTAAGCAGTATGGTCTTGATAACTTTAATGGAACTCATGGAATTGGCCACACTAGGATGGCAACAGAGTCAGACGTAGATATCCGCTCTGCACACCCATACTGGGCGTATCCTTTTAGTGATGTAGCAGTTGTTCATAATGGACAGCTTACAAACTACTGGACAAATCGTCGTGCTCTAGAACTGAAGGGCCATCGTTTTTCTTCAAACTGTGACTCTGAACTTATTGCAGTATATATTGCTGATAAGATGAGCCAAGGTTCCGATCTCGAAAGTGCTATGAAGGATTCAGTTGAATATCTTGATGGCGTATTTACTTATTTAGTAGCAACAAAAGACCAGCTTGGTATGGCCAAAGATGTTATGGCTGCAAAACCAATGGTTGTTTATGAAAGTGACGATATGATCGCATTAGCTTCAGAGGAAGTAGCAATTAGAACTTTATTCGATCATCGTATTGAAACATTTGACCCATATCACGGAGAGGTAAAAGTATGGCAGAACTAAAAAAAGAAAAAGCCCAGGAAATGGGTCTTCATGATGAGCAGTTAAAAGGAAGAACTCAACAACGTTTTTTTTCTATAGATGAAAGTGAAAATCTAACTTATTTTCATTCACATGAAGTTGACACAAGTAAAAGTGCAAAAATTGACGCACAAGATATGACTCCAAGAGAAATTAATCGTGAAATTAGAGCGCTAATGGAAAAAGGTATTGGTGACATAACAGTTGATAACCCTATGTCAAGACATGGCGTTGGAGTTGGGATTTTGAATCGGCTTAATCTTAAATTTACTGATAGTCTTGGTTACTTTGGTTGTGGTTTAATCGATGGTCCAAATGTGCATATTGAGGGTCGAGTTGGTTGGTCGTGTGCTGAGAATATGATGGCTGGAACTGTCGTAATTGAAGGAAATGCCGGGTCAACTTTTGGCGCTGCCATTAGAGGCGGTGACCTAGTTTGTAAAGGTGATGTAGGTGCAAGAACTGGAATCGACCAAAAAGGTGGAACAATAATAGTTGGTGGCAGAACTGGAGCATTTTCAGGATTTATGATGCAGCGTGGCAGGATGATTATTTGTGGTGATGCTGGAATGAACTTAGGTGATTCAATGTATGACGGCACTATTTATGTGGGTGGAGAAGTTGAAGAGCTTGGAGTGGATTGTGTTCCTGGTGAAATGACAGAGCTTGATATTCGTTACCTTTCAGAGAAGTTGGCTATTTATGGCATTAAAACTCCTAAGGGTGTAGAAAAAATGCAAAAGTATGTTTCTGGCAAGATGTTATGGAACTATGCAAGTCTTGAACCTAATGAGAAAAAACTAATTCTTTAATCGTACTTTTTAACAAATTTAACTAAAGGAAATATTATGAGTGATTCAGATCAAAAACATAGGCTAGGCAAAAGTTTCATCTTTCCTAAATCAGTGATGGACGATATTCATATCAAATCTGATTTGGGAAGATATAGAATGAGAGGCTTCTCTTTATTTAAGAAAATCCCAACTTGGGATGATCTAACTTTTATGCCAGGAACGCTCACGCGTTTTGTTATTGAAGGTTATAGAGAGAAATGTTTGACCAAAACTATTATTGGGCCAGAGGCTCCAAGACCTTTAGAGCTAGATATTCCAATTTACATCACTGGTATGAGTTTTGGAGCACTGAGTTATGAAGCTAAAACTGCTTTAGCTCGAGGTGCTACTATGGCTGGAACAGCTACTTGCTCAGGTGAGGGTGGTATGATCCCAGACGAGAGACGCTATTCAAGTAAGTGGTTCTACCAATGTATTCAGTCTCGTTATGGATTCAATCCCCAACATCTACGTCTTGCTGACAGTGTTGAATTTTTTATTGGACAAGGTTGTAAAGTGGGCTTAGGTGGTCACTTAATGGGTCAAAAAGTAACTGATCAAGTTGCAGAAATGCGTTCCTTGCCTGCTGGTATCGACCAACGTTCTCCTGCAAGGCATCCAGACTGGCTTGGACCAGATGATTTAGCTCTTAAAATTGAAGAAATTCGTGAAGCAACTGATGGTCAGATTCCAATTCAATTAAAACTTGGCGCTGCTCGTGTATACGATGATGTTAGGATGGCTGCTAAAACAGGCTGTGATAGTATTTATATCGATGGTATGGAAGGAGGAACTGCAGCTGGACCTCACATTGCAACAGAAGAAACTGGTGTCCCTGGAATTGCTGCAATTCGTCAAGCTCGAAATGCAATTGATGATGTAGGTATGACTGGAAGAATATCACTAGTTTATGCTGGCGGAATTCGTAATGGTGGTGACGTTGCTAAAGCTGTAGCACTTGGTGCTGACGCCGTTGCTATTGGTCACTCATCACTTATGGCACTTAACTGTAATAAAGATATTCCTGAAGCTGATTATCCAGCAGAGATGGGTGTTGAAGCGGGTGAATGTTATCACTGTCATACCGGTCGCTGCCCTGTAGGTGTTGCGACGCAAGATCCAGAACTTAGAAAGCGCCTTGATCCAGATGAAGCATCTGAAAGAGTCTATAACTTCTTACATACATTAGCTATTGAGACACAAATGATGGCTCGTGCTTGTGGAAAGACTAATATTCACTCTCTAGAGCCAGAAGATTTAGCTGCTTTAACTATGGAAGCCTCCGCTTGTGCACAAGTTCCTATTGCAGGTTCGCAGCATACGGTTGGTCGTCCTGATATGACACGCTTTTAAGAATAGGAGAAATTATGAGTACTAATGAAGAAGAGTTTGTAGTTGGCGCTGATGGTTTGGATACTGATCGTGAACAAATGATTGGTCAGCATATCGGTTATCGATATGATGTAAACCTAGTCCCTGACCTTAAATTTATAACTCCCTTTTTGCAAAAATATATTGACAAAATGGGTTGGAAAGATCTTAACTGGTTAGAAGATATCCATATGGGTTATGAGGGCGACCAAGCTGCAGTTTTTGATAGAAATATCAATGGTTGGGTCACTATTCCAGATAATATAAAACTTCCTGATAATCAACAGGAGCGAGACATGATTGCTCGTGAATTACTGGTTAAGTTCCAAATGTCAGAAAATCATCCAATGGTTGATCTAAATAACGCTTACCGTAAATTCTAAATATAGTAAGTGATTTAAAAGGGGAGGTTTTTAAGAGATTATCTCTTAACATTCTCTCTCCTTAGTTTATCGGCGCCTCACCCCCTGGGGTGCTGAATAAACTAGAATTTATTGAGCTTTGAATATAGATATTTATTTCTAGATGAAATTTTCAATTTAAATAATTCTTTATTCGATGTATACTCAAACTTTATTAAAAGGGGTTTTAGTAAATGAGTTTGTCAAATATTAAATATGATGGAGATCAAGAAATCTACCAAATTCATGGTGGTGAGGCGATTTCGATTGATTTAAAAAGTGGTGACTCAGTTGAAATAGTTGATGTTGAGGGAGATCAAAAGTGCAGTATTATTGCTTTTGATTCTAAAAAAACTTCAGCTTTATCATCATTAAGCTGGAATACAAAGCCTAATAATGACTCTAATAAAATTTTGTCAAGTGATTGCTCAGATATGCTTAAAGCAATCCTGGATGTCAACAAAATAAAGTCAAATGATCTAAATTCTACTGAGCTTTTTGCAGATTCTAGCCCTGCAGACACGCGCCAGTCTTTTGGTATTAAAAATGACCTAGTATGTGTGTTTGATGCTAAAGGTGGTCCAATGCAAGTTGATCAGCAGAATTCACCCACTGAAATTTTAATTAATGTTCTCAGAAAAAATCCTACTAACCCTTCTGATCGACTCCCTGAGCCACTAGCAAAGGCTTTAAAAGAGATCAGAGTCAAAGATTCTAGCGCTGTTGCATACAAAGTTAAGGCAGGTCAATACATCCAAATTATTGATGTTGAAGGACAACAATGCTCAGACTTTCAGGCCTTTTTAGTTGAGGATTTAAATAATAATGAAGAGCTATGTTTAGATCCGACTGTGACAAGATCGCAGATGTTAGCAAGCTATCCTGCACCAGGTACTCATGATAAATTTTATAATCAAAACTCAATACCTTTAGTTGAAGTGATTCAGGACATGGTTTGTCGTCATGATACTTTTGGTGTGGCTTGTAATGCCAAGTATTATGATGATCGTGGGTTTCCAGGCCACATCAACTGTACAGAAAACTTTAATAAATCCCTTGCTGATTATGGAGTAAAACCCAGAAGAAATTGGGCTGCAGTGAATCTCTTTTTTAATACTGCAATTGAAGAGTGCCACTCTTTAACGTCTGATGTCTCTTGGTCTCGGCCTGGAGACTATGTTTTGTTAAGAGCTGTAGATGATCTTGTGTGCGTTTCTTCAGCATGTCCAGATGATACTACTTCAGCAAATGGCTGGAATCCAACAGATATTCATGTTAGGATTTACGATAAGTCTAATAATTTTTCATCGGCAACGGCTTTTAGGCCTGATCCTCAATCAATTCCGACTATGACTAAAGAAACTGGTTTTCACAAAAATACCTCTAAATTAACAAAAAATTTTGATAACTATAACGGCTATTGGTTGCCACTTGAGTATACCAATTTAGGCACCATTAAAGAATACTGGCAGTGCAGAGAAGGCGTTGTTATGATTGATCTTGCTCCGCTCAGAAAGTTTGAAGTATATGGCCAAGATGCTGAGGCTTTAATGCAATATGCCATTACCAAAGATGTTCGTAAGCTAGCAATTGGACAAGTGGTCTACTCCGCGATGTGTTATGACAATGGCTGTATGGTTGATGATGGAACGTTGTTCCGTCTTGACGATAATAATTTTAGATGGATTGGAGGTTCTGATGACGGCGGTAAGTTACTCAGAAAAATTGCAGATGATCAAGGCCTTGATGCTAGAGTTAAATCTTCTACCGATCAGCTGCATAGTGTTGCTATTCAAGGTCCAAAGAGTAGAGAAACGTTAACTAAAATTATTTGGACACCTAAATTACAAACCTCGATTGAAGATCTCAAATGGTTTCGTTTTACTATTGGCAGAATTGGTGGTGAGTTTGGCATTCCTGTGATGGTTTCTAGAACGGGTTACTCTGGAGAGCTTGGCTATGAGGTGTTTGCACATCCAAATGATTGTGAGGCGGTTTGGGATGCAATTGCAGAGGCGGGTGAGGAGTTTAGTATCTGCCCTTTAGGACTCAACGCACTTGATGTTCTTAGAATTGAAGCGGGTTTAATCTTTGCTGGATATGAGTTTTGTGATCAGACTGATCCATTTGAAGCAGGCATTTCATTTACCGTTCCATTAAAGACAAAAGAGGATGATTTTTCTGGAAAAGAAGCTTTAATTCTTCGTAAGAATTCTCCACAAAGAGTTTTGGTTGGGTTAGAATTAAAAGGTAATGAAGTTGCACTCCATGGAGATGGGGTGTATATTGGAAAACAACAAATTGGAGTAATTACAAGTGCAACGCGTTCGCCAATTCTTAAAAAGAACATTGCGCTTTGTAGGATTTCAGTTTCAGAGTCAGAGATTGGCACTGAAGTTGAGGTAGGAAAATTAGATGGACATCAAAAACGTTTATCTGCAAAGGTAGTCAGATTTCCATTTTATGATCCTGAGAAAACTAGGGTTAGAATGTAGTTTTCTTAAAAGGAGAAATAATCTTAGAAAAGTAATTGATTTTTAAGGTTATTAGTATGGTTTTTTTAGCAGTATTTGTTATTAAGCCATTTTTTATTAAATGTTTTATTAAATATTTAATTAATTAAATAAAGGAGAAGTAAATGAATAAGTTTACAAGTAAAGTAGCTGCAGCTGCTTTAACGTTGTCTTTAGCTTCTGTTTCAGGTCAAGCTGTTGCAGATTCATCAAAGCCAATCGTTATACCAATTCACAACTGGTCAAGCCAAGTGGTTATGTCCTACGTGATTGGTGGTATTTTTGAGTCTATGGGTAACAACGTATCTTACGTTCCTGCTGACTCGTCAGGTGTATATGAATCGATTCGTCTTGGAGACGTTACTATATCTCACGAAGTTTGGGAAGGAGCCTTTGGCAACGCTTACTATACAGCCATGGAGAAGGGCGGTCTAATAGAGGCTGGTACCCATTCTGCCTTGACTATTGAAGATATGGGCGTTCCTAACTTCGTAATAGAGCAAAATCTATGTCCTGGACTTCCAAATTGGGAAGCTCTTAAAGGTTGTGGATCAGTTTTTGCCACTGCCGATTCTGGTGGTAAAGGTGTTTTCTTAGACGGTCCTTGGCACGTTGATGCTGCAACCGGAAAGAATCTATTTGAAGACCGTATTGGAGCTCTTGGTTTAGATGATGAATACACTTATAAACAAACTGGTAGTGCAGACGCCCTTTGGGCCGCAATTGATGCTGCAGAAGCTGCTGGTGAAGGGATAATTATATTTAACTGGACACCTAACTTTACGGATAGTGATGGTTTTTACTTCATAGAGTTTCCTCCATACTTCTATGGTTGCCGTGAAACAGAAGGTGGTGACGGGGCCTGTGGTTCACCTAGAGGCTGGTTGAAGAAAGCGGCGAACTATAAGTTCCCTAAGACTCATCCAATGGCGTATAAGGCATACACTAAGATAGACTTCACGACTGGCATGATCGGTCAGATGGCTGCTCTAGTTGATATTGATAAGATGTCTCATGAAGAAGCTGCAGCTAAGTGGCTTGCAGATAACGCGGATGTTTGGGAGGCTTTCACAAAGTAACCCTTTAATCTAGAGCGCTCTTTATTCGAATAGAATAAAGGGGGTTTTTGTTAAGTACCCCTACCCTCAAATTAATTATAATGAGGGGGTAGGGGTATTTTTATATATACTGGTAGTGTGTTATTTGTTTCAAAGAATTTAGGAAGATATTATGTCTGATCAGCAACCTGTAATTAAATGCGATTCCGTTTATAAAATATTTGGCAAAGATGCCGAAAAAATGCTTCAAAATGCCAATGGCAAGGTTGTAGCTGAAGAATTTCAAAAAGCTGGCTGTGTGGTCGGTGTTAATAATGCTTCCTTCGAGGTTAAAAAGGGTGAGATGCTTGTGGTTATGGGTCTTTCAGGCTCGGGCAAGTCGACCTTGCTTCGTTGTATTTCAAGACTAACCGATGCCACTGCAGGGAATATTTATATTGAGGGTGAAGATTTAACCTCAATGAGCGATAAGGAGTTGATAGGACTTCGTCGCAACAAGATGGGCATGGTGTTTCAGAGTTTTGCATTATTACCCCATAAAACCGTATTAGAAAATATTGCCTTTCCATTGCAAGTGAAAGGCAATAGCACAAAAGACAGCATACAAAGAGCCAAAGAAATGGTTGACCTTGTTGGCTTAACTGGTCGTGAGAATTACTTTCCAAGAGAGTTATCTGGAGGTCAGCAGCAGCGCGTTGGTATTGCCAGGTCATTGGCTGTTGAGCCCGACATTTGGTTCTTAGATGAGCCCTTCTCAGCATTAGATCCGTTAATTCGTAAAGAGATGCAAGATGAGTTTCTAAGGCTTCAGGGTGTGCTAAATAAGACCATTCTGTTCGTTACACATGACTTTGATGAAGCATTAAGGCTTGCCGATCGAATTGCAATCATGAAAGATGGCATTATCGAGCAATTGGATACACCGGCAAATATCGTTCTTAATCCAGCAACAGAATACGTTCGCAAGTTTACAGAGGACGTTCCAAGGGAGAAGGTTCTTAAAATTAAATCAGTGATGGAGCCTGTTGGAGATGAAAAAGACTTTAGTGATTTAAGGGTCTCCGAAGATGCCCTTATTGAAACTGTTGCCGAAGCTGTGCTCGGCGACCCTAAATCAGTTCCCGTGCTCAATGCAAATGATGATATTGTTGGTGTTGTTCATTCATCTAAAGTAATTCATGTGTTATTTGGTGAAAATTCAACTCTAGAAAGCAACGCTTAAGGCTAGCACCATGAACTTTATTAATTATTTATCTGAACGCCCTAAACTGACCCAATTCGGCATTGTCCTCATTGTGTTTTTTATTCTCATGTCAATGACAGGGCTCTACCATGATTTGATAGTAGAGCGTCATCTATTTGCCAAGTCTATTGTTAAGGGAGAAATACAATCTTCGGTTGGTTTTGCTGAATCCATGTCAATGATTTTGAATTGGCAACTTCCTCCTCAACTCGTTAGAATTCCTGAGCTGACTTTTTATCACCCTGTCATTAACACTTCCGCCACCTATGTTCTAATAGCTTTATTGGTAACTGCTGGGCTCTTATACAAAAGCTTTGCAGAGAGTGTCAATAAATCACAGTGGTTACGTGTCAATTGGTTTCAAATTATTAGCAAGGGATTTGTTGGCATTATTGTGGGTCTTCTGTTTATACCTACTTTGTATAACTGGTTTTTTGGTGAGGTGACAAGAAGTACGTTTTGGGAAATACCAATGATGTTGCAAGATTTTTCTCAGTACCTCATATTTGAATTTTGGTTGACACCAGTTTACGACCCAGAAATTGAAGACTATGAAGACTATGGTCGAGTTCGATTATTTACCCGAGCTATTGGCGCTACCTTATTGTTTTTAATTAATTTAGTTCGGGAATTATTGATTGGTGGTTTTGAGACAGTCGTTTCACTTGCCAACGTTTTTAGTGATCAATCCGGCTGGGATTGGTTGAATGAAAATAAGGATAAGTGGTACTCCAGTGTCCCTGCTATTCCTTGGACAGTATTAACTGCCGGTGCTTTTATTTTGGGTTATAAACTTCAAGGTGTGGGTCTTTCTATATTGGCTGGTTTTAGTTGTATTTACTTGGCTGTATTCGGCCAATGGGAACCCGCAATGCAGACACTCTCTTTTGTGTTGGTTGCTGCGCCGGTCTCTGTTTTATTTGGTGTTATCTGGGGTGTGCTTGCCTACAAGAGCAGAACGGTTGAGAGAGTAATAACGCCATTTCTCCTCGTTGCACAAACGTTTCCACATTTCGCGTATTTGGTTCCAATAATCGTCTTCTTTGGTATTGGTGACCATGCGGGTGCGATTGCAACAATAATTTTTGCAACACCTCCGATGATTCGACTCACCTTGCTAGGTCTCAAAAGAGTCTCTCCAGAGGTTTTAGATGCAGGCAGGATGAGTGGTTGCCATAATTATCAACTGATGTTTAAAGTTTTGATACCTACTGCAAGGCGCGACATTTTAATTGGCGTCAACCAGGTAATTATGCAGTGCTTGGCTATGGCAGTGATTGCTTCTTTTATTGGAGCTATGGGCCTGGGTTTTAACTTATTACTCGCTCTAAACCAACTAAGGGTAGGTCAAGCGCTAGAATTAGGAGTATGTATTGTCCTGATTGCTGTAGTGTTAGATAAATTATCTTTAGCTTGGGCCAATAAGCAAACCGACTACTTTGCCGACCTTTCTTTTGTTGAGAGAAATAAAACAGCTCTTTTGTTTGTTGCAGTTTTCTTTGCCGCTCTTTTGTTTGCTTGGTTTGGAAACTGGGTGTTTGCTGATACTGCAAAAGGTATTAATTATTTTTATTTGATTCCTCACAACAAGGGTATTACCACTGAGCCATTTTGGCAGGCAGGCGTTGACTACATGGTTTCAAATTGGAGAGCGGATATTAAAATATTTAACGAGTGGTTGCTGGTGGAAGTGTTGATGCCAATGAAAGCATCTTATCTGGCCATGCCAGCAATAGCAACTTTTGTTCTAACAATGGGTGTTGGTTACATTATCGGTGGCATTCGTTCTGCGATTATTGTTGGTTCGTTTATGTTGTTTATTGCTCTAACACCCTGGTGGGAAAGAGCCTTGATAACTATGTATATGCTGACGTTTGCAGTCATTGTATCTGTTTTTATTGGTACGATTGTTGGTGCAATCTGTGTGCAAAATAAGAGGGCAACCAAATTCATTCTTTTGGTTTGTGACACTTTTCAAACTTTTCCGTCGTTCATTTATCTTATTCCGGTGATTATGCTCTTTGGTGTGACTGACACTTCAGTGTTAATTGCGGTCATTGTCTACGCTGTTATTCCGCCTACTCGCTACACCGTAGAAGGCCTGAGAAATGTACCAGAATCTTTGCTTGATGCGGCGGATATGTCGGGCACAACAAAACTTCAGCGTATGTTTAAAATCGAGTTCCCATTAGCTTTCCCACATATTATGCTGGGTGTCAATCAGTGCGTTGTTTTTGCATTGTTTATGGTTATTATAGGTGCGTTTATTGGCACTGAAGATTTAGGCCAAGAAATAATGCAACAACTCTTTTCTGGAGGCAATATTGGAAGTGGTCTAATGCTTGGTTTATGCGTGGCGTTTATCGGTCTTGCAGTGGATCATTTAATCCAGACCTGGGCAACTAAGAGAAGAAAGCTCTTAGGAATTGACTAACAAAAAACAATCAGGACTACCCCTAAAATTCAAATCTAATTGAAATTAATTACTCATTTGATTATTTATTCTATCGATAATAATATTCATAAAGTCATAAATTAGGGGTGGTATTAATGAAGATTATTGATGGCAAAACACTTGCTCAAAATCTCAGAAAAAAGATTGCTAATCAAGTTAAGCAATACTCTAGACCTCCTGGCCTTGCGGTTATTCTTGTTGGTGATGATGAGGCTTCTCAACTTTATGTAAGAAATAAGACTAGAGCTTGTGTTGAAGTTGGTTTTTATTCTGATCAAATTCACAAATCATCAAATATAACTGAAGAGGAGCTCCTATCTGAGGTGAATCGACTGAATGAAAATCAAAATATTGATGGAATCTTGGTTCAGCTTCCATTACCTTTGCATATTGATTCAAATAAAATTATTGAGGCTATTATTCCTGAAAAAGATGTGGATGGCTTTAGTAGTGAAAATGTTGGAAAGCTGAGCCAAAATAAATCATTTATTAGTCCTTGTACCCCAAAGGGCGTCATGAAGATGCTTGATTCTATCAAGTGCGATTTAAGGGGCAAGGATTGCGTTATTATAGGCGCTTCCAATATTGTTGGAAGACCTATGGCTATGGAACTTTTAAATGCTGGGGCTACAGTTCAGGTCTGTCATAAAGGGACTAAAGAGATAACTCATAAAACAAAATCAGCGGACGTCATCATTGCCGCTGCAGGAGTAGCAAATCTGGTCAAAAGTGATTGGATAAAAGAAGGAGTTATCCTTATTGATGTTGGTATTAATCGTCAAGCAGATGGAAGTATGACAGGTGATGTTGATTTTGAAGATGTTAACGGTATTGCATCAGCAATTACCCCGGTTCCCGGAGGGGTTGGCCCAATGACCATCGCTGTTCTTCTGGAAAATACTCTTATCGCCTATGAGGCAAAGCTATAAATTTATTGAATTCTTTGACCTAAACTCTTGTACTTTTGAGGCAACCCAGTGATGAAAACAATGTGTTGCACTATCCATAACAGGTGAGAACTTGCCGCCATCAAACATAAGACCGCTCCTGCCGCGCTGCATTCCTTCAACAACTCCAATATCCTCACTAAAAACAGTTTTCCAGAAGGATGCATTGGATTCAATAAGCTTTTCAAGTTGAGGCATTTCTGATGGATTTTTGGCGTAGTAAAGTGATACATGCTCAAGGGTCTTATTGGTTGATAATGGCTCAATAATAATCGAAAAAAAATGATCCCTATGAACACCTAACAGAACATTAGGATAAAGCGCTATATATTCACTAGTTTCATTCCATTTTTCTGAGAGACTTTCAAAGTCTGGAAATACATTACCACTATCATCTTTTATTTGGTTATAGACGTAAGAACCTTGGCCTGAGAAATATCCCTTTTCCTCTATGTGATAATGATCTTCAATGCTTGAGGTTGCATTCAGTTCAGGATGAACCCATGGCAGGTGGTAACTCTCACAGTAGTTCTCTACAGCTAGCTTCCAGTTGGTATCAAGCGACAAAGAGAAAGAAGAGTCTTTTCCACCATGATAAAGTGGCTTATCAAATTCAGACCATCGATCAATCACTTTAGAAGCATAGTCTTTAAATTCAGGTGCATCATTAGATATATTGACAAAAATAATATCTTGCCAGACAGTTGAGCGAATCTTAAACAAACCAAGTTCATCATTATTTATCGATTCATGGGTATTTATGTCAGTCCCTCCAACCATTGGAGTTACGCATAATTCACCTTTAAGGTTATAACACCAGCTATGATATGGGCATCGGATTACGCCATTAATATTAGTTGGCTCATTAATTAATATCATTCCTCTATGACGGCAAGTATTTTGAAAGACATTAATATTATTATCACTTTCTCGAACCATTAATAATGGCATGCCTACAAAATTTAAGGGTTTAGCATCACCTATATTGGGAATATCTTTTCCAGTTCCTATGGCTGACCAGTTTTCAAATAGTATGGCCTTTTTTTCTTCATCAAAAACTCTATCACTTATGTAATGCTCATTAGGAAGGCCTTTCGCATTTTCAGTTGATGTTAGAACTGAATCTAGATTGCTGAGAGGAATTGAAGACATAGAAAAAATAACTATCAAAAACGATATGATACTATCGCTTTAAAATGAAAAAAAACAATTAAATTCAAATAAAAAAATGAAAATATTTCAATTAGTTGAAATCTCGAGGTTTTATGGTTTAGAGACTAAAAAATCTCTAAGAATTTTAACATTTTCTGGAAGCAGCTCTTCTTTTTCACTCATGATATAAAGCGCAGATGGGGCTGGAATGGATGTATCTCCATAAACTACAAGGTCTCCACTATCAATCTTTGGTTTACATAGATGCTTCCAGCCTAGAACTATTCCCATTCCATCTGAGGCTACTTGAAGTCCAATCATATAGTTATTGACATGAATTCCTGGAGCAATTTTTCCTTTATATCCTAGAGCGTTAAACCATGAAAACCAGTTCGACCAGTTTTTATCTTTGGCTCTAAGATGGATTAAGGGCGCCTGTGCTAAGTCTTCCATTGAAGCATCAGGAAACTCTTTTGCAAAGGATGGGCTGCATAACGGTACTAGCTCGTCTTGAAAGAGTGTGTGTTTTTGTGTTGACTCATTCTCAACGAATCCATAACAAATTTTCAGATCAACGGCAACGCCTTGTGAATCTGGATTATCTGTTACATGTTGGTTTACAGGTATTTCTGGGTGCTGCTTCCAAAATTCAGCTAATCTTGGTGGAAGCCACATAAATGAAACCGCAGTTGTAGCGCTAATGATAACTTCTTTGTCACTTGCAGAGCGTCTCAGGTTGGCCAGCGTAGAGGAGACCGCTGTAAAACTGCTCTGAAGAACAGCAAACAAAGATTCACCATGATCCGTTAAATTATTTCCATGGTGTTTTCTATCAAATAGTGAGAGTCCAAGCTCTGTTTCTAAAAACTTAATTTGGTGACTAACTGCTCCTGGAGTAACTCCAAGCTCCTCTGCAGCGCCTTTAAAGCTTCTATGACGAGCAGCGGTTTCAAAGGTTGCAAGAGATGTTAGTGGCGGTAATTTATAATATCTACGAGACATAAATATTTCCTAAATGTTGAATACAAGTATACTTACTTTTTTAATTTTGTGGTCAAGTTGAGCTTTTTTATCTATTAATATTGCCAATAAAATAGCTAATGTGCATATAATCTATATGCTTTACTAGCGCTGAATGCAAAGATTTATTGTTAAAAATAACAAAACTAAAACCCCTTTCAATATATGGGCATAAAGTATAAAATTAATTTTTTCAAGTGTATAGAATTATTTTCAATTCGATTTGAATTTTTTAACCTCTTAATTGTTTCAAAATATTGATAATTATGATTATTAAAAATCATTTTAATATTTTGAAATACATTTCATTAAACTAACAACTCAAGGAGATTTATATGTCTTTACCAACTCAAGCTGAATACGTTATTGCTGGTGCAGGAATACATGGATTATCAACTGCATGGCGTTTAGCAGAGCGGTTTACTGAAAGAGGTGAGAATGTTGATGGTCGCATAGTAATCATTGATAAAGCTAACAGGGTTGCAGCAGGTGCTACAGGTATTGCATGCGGCGTAGTTAGAAATAACTATTTTCAGCCAGCTATGCGTAAGTTGATGGCTCACTCAGTAAGTATCTGGGAAAGTGATCCAGAGGCTTTTAGCTATCATGCTAATGGATATATGCAAATCTCCTGTGAAAAAATGAGAGAAGATGTTAAACAAATTCATGCAGAGCAAGCTGCAATAGGATATGACAGTGTATTTGTTGAGGGTGAAGATGAGTCAAGAGACTACATGCTTAATCTTTTTGAGGACTGGCAGGCTGAAGGGATTACCTCTGTTCTCCATGAGAAGCCTGGTGGTTACGCAAACAACGTTAAGGCTATGGAAGGTCTCTCAAAGAAAGTTTTAGATCTTGGAGTAACAGTTGTTCTTGATACTGAAATAACTGGATTTGTCAAAGAAGGTGCTGGTCAAAGTGTTACTGCTGTAGAAACCAACAAAGGTACAATTCAATGCGACAATTTGATTGTTGGAGCTGGGCCTTGGGTTCGTGACTTTTGGAATATGCTTGGCTTGCCGACTCAAATCGAACTCAAAGATTTAGAAGGCCAGGTTCATGAGAATATTGACATGTGGCGTTTTTGGCAATTAGAGGAAGGTGTTTTAGAAATTCCACCCGAAACTTTGGTCACAAATGATGGAGATATACCTCCAGTTCTTCATGTTGATACAGACGCACCTTTATATTCGACTGTTGATGGGTCACTAATTACTGATCAAATGTGGGGTATATATTACAAGCCTGATTGGAGTTTTGGAGGTATCCAAGGCGGCGCATCACCTTATACAGTGGACACTCCAGTCAATGAAGTTGCAATTGATCCTTATGGGCCAGAAAGTAAAGAGTTTACTGCAAGTAAAGATTTTCCAGAAATGTGGGTCTCAGCGCTTGCACATTGCCATAAAAGATTTGAGGGAATGATGCCTCATTACCACAAGGAGCCATCAGGTGGTATTGGCTGCTTCACTCCAGACAGCTTTCCTGTCATCGATACCTTTAATAACAATGTGACAATCATAGCTGACAGTAACCACGGCTACAAAATGCTGGGTGTTGGCTGTCTTGTTGCCGAAGAGCTTCTTGGAGAAAAGCAAGAGCTTTTAGAGCCATTTAGATTTTCACGTTTTAAAGAGGGTAAATTACACCCAGTTTCTAATAGTCCATATCCTTGGAGTTAAATTGTGAGTAAAGCTCGTTATTCTGCTTTTAGAGTTTTAAAAGAGGCTTTGACTGGCCATAAGGGCTGGGAGCCAACTTGGCGAGATGCAGAGCCAAAGGCCGATGGCTATGACGTCATTATTGTTGGTGGTGGTGGTCATGGCTTAGCAACTGCATATTATTTGGCAAAAAATCATGGCATAACTAATGTTGCTGTTCTTGAAAAGGGATGGATTGGAGGAGGAAATGTTGGTAGAAATACGACCATTATTCGATCAAACTATCTGCTCCCAGGTAACGAGCCTTTCTATGAATTATCACTCCAGCTTTGGGAAAATTTGGAGCAAGACTTAAATTATAACGCTATGGTATCACAGAGAGGAATTATGAATCTAATTCACTCAGATGCGCAGCGAGACGCCTTCATTAGGCGAGGTAACGCGATGCTTTTTGCTGATGCAGGATGTGAGTATATCGAGGCTAAAGAGGTTAAAGAGAGGTATCCATTTTTAGATATGAATAACCCAAGATTCCCTATTAAGTCGGCTCTCGCTCAGCCCCGTGGTGGAACTGTAAGGCATGATGCTGTGGCCTGGGGTTATGCAAGAGGAGCGAGTGATCTTGGCGTTGATATTATTCAGAACTGTGAGGTCACAGGTTTCAATATTGAAAATGGAAAGTGTTTGGGTGTACAGACATCTAAGGGTGAAATTAAAGCAGGAAGAGTTGGTGTTTGTGTTGCAGGGTCTTCTGGAAGGGTGATGGCAAAGGCAGGTATTAAATTGCCTATTGAAAGTCATGTTCTTCAAGCCTTTGTCACTGAAGGTTTAAAACCAGTTATGGATAATGTGATTACTTTTGGTGCTGGACATTTTTATTGTTCTCAGTCGGATAAGGGTGGGCTTGTCTTTGGCGGTGATATAGATGGATACAACACCTATGCGCAGAGAGGTAATTTACCAGTTGTTGAAGATGTATGTTCAGGTGGTATGGCAATTATGCCTTCAATTGGACGCGCAAGATTATTAAGGATGTGGGGCGGAATCATGGATATGTCAATGGATGGATCCCCTTTTATTGATAGCACTGAGGTTGATGAGCTATTTTTTAATGGTGGCTGGTGTTACGGAGGTTTTAAAGCGACTCCAGCAAGTGGCTACTGTTACGCACATCTACTAGCAACCAACAATCCTCATGAGGTTGCAACAGCCTATAAGCTTGATCGATTTAGGCGGGGTGCTATGATTGATGAGAAGGGTGTTGGCGCTCAGCCTAACTTACATTAAGGGTATGTTCAATGATTATTAATCATCCACTTTTAGGCCCAAGGGATTCAGAAGAGTTCGTTTATTTAGGTCCAGCAGATCTCATTAATAGACCTTCTAATTGGGAAAATGAAGGTTCTTTAGAGGACTTTTATCAATATCAATATATTAGAGAAAATCCTGCGGGTGATCATAAAGAGCTTTGGTATCACGAGCAAGGTGATCAGTCATGGTTGGTCGTAACTAGAAATACGTTAACACATGAGATTTCAAATGTTGAACTTGCTCAAGATGTCTCAAGATTAATGGGTAGAGGCAAATGAGTCAAACGAACAGAAAAGACGGTGGCCTAATAAACAAAGATAAAACTCTAACCTTTACTTTTAATGGTCAGATCTTAAGGGGTTATGAAGGTGATACCCTTGCATCAGCTCTACTTGCAAATAATAAAATTCTTGTTGGAAGATCATTCAAATATCACCGTCCTCGCGGCATTGTGACTGTCGGCTCTGAGGAGCCAAATGCAATTATGGAGATTGGGAGCGCTGCTAGTAAAGACCCAAATACGAGAGCTACTGTTACTCAGCTTTATAATGGATTATATGCAAGAAGTCAAAATCATAGAGGGCCTCTAGGTTTTGATTTAATGGCAATTACAGATTTTCTCTCACCTCTTCTTGGGGCAGGCTTCTACTATAAAACCTTTATGTGGCCAAAGGCTTTCTGGGAAAAGCTTTATGAGCCTGCAATTAGAAATTCTGCAGGATTAGGAACACTCTCTAAAGAGCCAGATCCTGATACCTATGATAAAGGTTTTAGGTACTGCGACATTCTTATCATTGGGGCTGGCGCCTCAGGTTTATCAGCTGCACTTTCTGCTGCAAGTTCTGGCGCAAAAGTTATTTTGGCTGACGAAGACTTTTTGATGGGTGGTCGTTTAAATTCTGAGACTGTTAAGATTGATGGCAAAAAAGGAAGCGAATGGGCAAAGAATGCGGTTGATAAATTAATCGCAATGGATAACGTCACATTGATGTCCGATACAACCATATTTGGTGTTTACGATCATGGTATTTATGGAGCTCTCGAAAATAGATCCTCTGAATCAAGATCTGATCCAAAAAAACCTAGACAGGTCAACTGGAGAATTTATGCGAAGCGATCGATACTATGCGCTGGAGCGATCGAGCGCTCAATCGCATTCGGTAACAATGACCGTCCAGGGATTATGCTTGCGGGCTCTGTTAGAGCATATATCAATAGGTTTGCAGTTGCCACAGGTAAAAAAATAACTGTTTACACAAATAATGATGATGGTTGGCAAACTGCTAAAGATTTAAGATCTAAAGGAGTCAATGTAGTCGCAGTTATTGACTCGCGCTCTATAAGCCCAGTAATGCCAGTAAAAGGCGCTGAAATATATATGGGTACAGATGTTGTGGATACTAAGGGCAGAAGGGCACTCAAATCTATTAAACTCTCTAATGGTAAAAGTATTGACACTGATTCACTGGCCGTTTCTGGTGGCTGGAATCCAAACTTACACCTCACGTGCCACCATAGAGGAATCC
>JAOMCO010000007.1 GCA_028345055.1 Candidatus Thioglobus sp.
CTTTAAATACGCCTATTTCTGTTTTCCAAAAATATTCAATCCCTCTTTTTCTTCTAACAATTATCCTTTTAGCTGTTGTATTTCTACCAAGTCCAATTGGTCATTCTGCAAATGGATCAACTAGATGGATCAATTTTGTATACTTTAAATTTCAACCTTCTGAGTTAATGAAACTATCCATGATCTTATTTATGGCAGGTTTTTTGATTCGGCAAGAAAAAGATATCAGAAGGCCCTGGATGGGCTTCTTGAAAACTATTGCTATTATTGGCATAGCGGATGTTTTAATACTTTTTGAGACAGACTTAGGGGCAACGCTAATTATTTCATTAACCGCTTTAGCTATGCTTTATGCAGCTGGATCATACCTTAAGCAACTGGGGCTTGTAACGCTTGGCATGTTTGGCCTTATTGGAATTATTATAATTAATTATCCAAATCGCCTTGATCGATTAGTATCTTTTTGGTCAGAAGATTTATGGAGGGATGATGCAAAAATTTATCAAACTCAGCAAGCATTAATTGGAATTGCTAGGGGAGACTGGTTTGGAACTGGGCTAGGTGCTGGCATCCAAAAATATTATTTACTCCCTGAAAGACATACTGATATGATTTTTGCAGTTATTGGAGAGGAGTTAGGAGTTTTGGGAATGTTATTTGTGTTATTTTCCTTCCTTTTTATTCTTCTCAAGGGATTCTCGATTTCTAAAGTTGCACTTCAGAAAGGTCGCTTATACAGCTCATATATTGTTTTTGGAATTTGTACATGGTTTGCAATGCAAATTACAGTCAACATCGGAATGAATCTCGGTCTTCTACCACCTAAAGGTTTTACATTACCATTATTAAGCTATGGTGGTACATCAATGATTTTTTCAATCATTGCCTTAGCAATTGTATTAAGAGTTGATATGGAAAACAGAACGAAGTACTCTAAACAACGAAACTATGTCTAAAAAAATTTTAATTATGGCTGGTGGTACTGGTGGCCATATTTTCCCAGCATTATCTATCTCTAATGAACTCAAAAAACGTGGAGCAAAATTAGAGTGGCTAGGAGGAAATAATTCGATGGAGAGCGAGTTAGTCCCAGTGCATGGTATTAAATTTCATGGTGTTTATACAAGTGGAATCAGAGGGAAAAAAATAATCACACTAATCAAAGCTATATTTCTATTAGCTTATGGCCTTATTCAGACCACTCTTGTTTTCATAAGATTCCGTCCAAATATGGTAATAGGAATGGGAGGCTATACTTCAGGTATTGGAGGCCTGATTGCAAAAATTTTCTTTGTACCTCTATTTATTCATGAACAAAATACCGTTCCAGGATCCACAAATAAACTTTTAAGTAAGATTTCAACGAGTTGTTTTCAAGCTTTTGATAATTCATTTGATAAAAGTGTAAATGCGTTAACAACTGGAAACCCAATTCTATTTGAACCAATTAACAAAAAAGCGCCAAGTGAAATAAGAAATTTACTTGTATTGGGAGGTTCTTTAGGAGCTAAAAAAATTAATGAAACTATCCCACATATTTCAACATCCTTAGATATTTGGCATCAAACTGGAAAAAATCATTTTGAAGAAGTAAAAAATTTTTATAAGAATAGCCATCATTCAAAAGCTAAGATAGAACCATTTATTGAAAATATGGCAGAAGCTTATGCTTGGGCAGATATTGTTATTTGTAGAGCTGGGGCAATGACAGTCTCTGAGCTAATTGCAACTAAAACAATTGGCATACTTATCCCATTTCCATATGCTATAGATAATCACCAAACCCTTAATGCAGAGTATTTATCAAAAAATGAAGCAGGAATACTTATTAAAGAATCCAATTTTAGCCCTGAAATAGTTGACAAAGAAATCTCTCAATTAAATTTTGAAAAAATTAATCGGATGATAAAAAATCTAGATTTGCTTAAAGTACAACATCCTGAGCAATTGATTGCTGATTGTCTTCTGAGTTAATACCTAGACGACTAAAAAGAAGCTTATCATTGGCAACAGTGGGATTGTCAGTCGTTAATAATTGCTCACCATAAAAAATTGAATTAGCTCCTGCGAAGAAGCAAAGCGCCTGCATACCCTCGCCCATATCAAGTCTTCCAGCTGAAAGTCTAACGACAGCATTAGGCATTAAAATTCTTGCAACCGCAATCGTTCTCACAAATTCACTTTCACTAGGCGGCTTTACATTCTCAAATGGGGTTCCTGGAATTGGAACAAGTAAGTTTATAGGGACACTATCTGGATGTTTATCAAGATTTGCTAGAGATTGAAGCATTGATGCTCGATCTGTTTGAGTTTCACCCATTCCCAGAATACCTCCACTACAAACATTTATATTGGCCTCTTTAACCGCTTCTAAGGTATCCAATCTATCTTGAAATTTACGAGTCGTTACAACATTTGAATAGTTTTCTTTAGATGTATCAATATTATGATTATAGTAATCAAGACCAGCATCTTTAAGAGCGGAAGCTTGTTTTGGAGATAACATTCCTAGTGTTACGCAGGTTTCCATACCCATTGCTTTGACACCTTGAATCATTGGAATCACTTTATCTAGGCTTTTATCAGTAGGATTTCTCCAAGCAGCTCCCATACAAAAGCGAGTAGCTCCTTTATTCTTTGCATTTTGTGCTTGCTTTAATACTTCATCAATCTCCATTAGTTTTTCACGCTCAAGTCCGGTATCGTATTTTGAACTTTGTGAACAGTAAGAGCAATCCTCTGGACAAGCACCAGTTTTGATATTTAATAGTGAACTAACTTGGACTTTATTGGGATCAAATGTTTCTCTATGGATTGAATGTGCCTTAAATAAAAGGTCATTAAATGGAAGCTCAAATAGGATTTTAATTTCAGCTATTTCCCAATCATTTCTAATTTCAATCATCGATATTTTTAAAAATAAATTAATGCTTATTTTAACTTAAACATAAAGTAAAAAAAGATAATAAAAAGCCGCACTTTGTGCGGCTTTTTGAATCTCCATACTAACTTTATTAACAGCTATAATATAAATCAAATTCAAGCGGCTGTGGAGAAGCTCTCATTGCAGTAACTTCCTGCATCTTTAAGTCAATAAACGAATCAATCACATCATCAGTAAAGACACCACCCTGCTTCAAAAATTCACGGTCATTATCAAGCTCTTCAAGAGCAATGTGAAGCATTCCACTTACCTTTGGAATAGAGCTATCATGTTCTTCATAAAGATCTTGATCAGCTGGATCACCTGGATGAATCTTATTTTTAATTCCATCAAGACCAGCCATTAGTAAAGCTGAGAATGCAAGATAAGGGTTTGCTGTAGAATCTGGGAAGCGAACTTCAATTCTGCGCCCTTTAGGATTTGAAACGAATGGTATTCTTATTGCAGCTGATCGATTCTTAGCTGAATAAGCAAGCATCTCTGGAGCTTCAAAACCAGGTACTAATCGCTTGTATGAATTAGTTGAAGGGTTTGTGAATGCATTCAAAGCTCTTGCATGCTTAATAATACCTCCAATGTAATAAAGAGCTGTTTCACTCAAATTTCCATAGCCATCACCATCAAATAAATTTTTTCCATCTTTTGAGATCGACATATGAACATGCATACCATTTCCGTTATCAACTGCAATTGGTTTTGGCATAAATGTGGCTGTTTTACCATAGAGATGAGCAACGTTATGGACACAATATTTTAAGATTTGAGTCTCATCAGCCTTTTTAACTAAAGTATTGAACAAAGCACCAATCTCACACTGTCCAGCAGTTCCAACTTCGTGATGATGGACTTCTGTAGTGACACCCATTTCTTCAATTGCTAAGCACATTTGAGAACGAAGATCATGCAATGAATCTACTGGTGGCACAGGAAAATAACCGCCTTTAATTCTTGGACGGTGGCCTTTATTACCACCCTCCATATCTTCGCCAGAACTCCATGCAGCCTCTTCAGAGTTAATTTCAAAAAAAGCTTTACCTAGTCCATGACCAGTATCCCACTTGACACTATCAAATACAAAAAATTCAGGCTCATTACCAAAATATGCAGTATCGCCAACTCCTGAGTCTTTTAAATAAGCTTCAGCTCTATTCGCAATTGAGCGAGGGTCTTTAACATAACCCTTCATATCTGAAGGCTCAACAATATTACAACGGATGTTGAGTGTTACTTCTTCGGTGAATGGGTCAATTATTGAGGTATCACAGTCAGGCATTAAAATCATGTCAGATTCATTAATGTCTTTCCAGCCCGCTATAGAAGAACCATCAAACATCTGCCCTTCATCAAGTTTATCAGCGTCAACTGTATGAGCAGGAACACTGACGTGTTGCTCCTTTCCTTTTGTATCTGTAAAGCGGAAATCAATAAACTTAACGCTTTGCTCTTCAATTATTTTCATTACATCTTTTGCAGACATAGCTATACTCCCTATAAATATTAATAAATTTAAAATTGACAGGCATTGTCAGAAGTCTGCGCCGTTGCAAACGAAATGTTGTTTCCCAAGAGAACAACAAAAGATATTTCAGCTGGGCATTATATCCTAATTTTATTTGCTTTTCACTAAAAATAAATTCAATGAGAGTTGACTTTTATCAAATCCAATTTCTTGGCTTTAAGTAATAATTAGTTAGTTTTTCTTCTTCGCTATTTGTTTCAATTTTATATTGATATGTCCAATTAGCTAGAGGAGGAAGCGACATTAAAATTGACTCTGTTCTTCCACCACTTTGAAGTCCAAACAATGTCCCTCTATCTTGTATTAAATTAAATTCAACATATCGCCCTCTTCTGTAGAGCTGGAAATCTTTATGTTTTTTTGTAAAGGGTGTTCCTTGCCTTTTTTTAACGATTGGCATATAAGCCTTAGTAAAGTGATTCCCAATACTTTTCATAAACTCGAAACAAGATTCAAATCCACCTTCATTAAGATCATCAAAAAACAACCCTCCTATACCGCGCTGCTCATCCCTATGGCTCAAATAAAAATAGTCATCACACCATTTCTTGTATTTATCATAGATTTTATCTCCAAAAGGCTTACAAGCATTATTGGATATCTGATGCCAATGAATTGAGTCCTCTTCAAAACCATAATAGGGAGTCAAGTCGAAGCCTCCTCCAAACCACCATAAAGGTTCTTCTTTCTCATTTTCAGCTATAAAGAAGCGAAGATTTGCGTGAGTTGTTGGAATAAATGGATTTTCAGGGTGAAGAACTAAGGAAATTCCAAGAGCTGTATATCTCCTTCCTTCCAATTCAGGTCTCAATTCTGTAGCTGATTTTGGCATTTTATCACCACTAATAATTGAGTAGTTAACGCCGCCTTTTTCGAAAAGACTCCCATTAGAAATTACTCGAGTTATCCCTCTTCCTCGTCCATCATCTCTCTCCCAGGCATCTTTATCAAAGCTTGACTTTGAGTCTAAGCTTCCAAATTCGTCACAAATATCATTTTGAAGATTTTTTAGATACTTTTCTACTTGTTCTATCATTTTTTGTTAAGTTATAAAAAATTACATTTTTTTCATATTTATGGATTTAAGCAATTACCTGATACGCTCGCCAGTGAGCAAATTAATTATTCTAGAAGGTTCAGAATTATACCGACTCGGAGGTAATGCATAGTCTAGCTGATTACCAAAGTAGTGTTTTAATTCACGCTTAGTTGTAGCCACTTTTTTCCCATTTAAATTTGCACTTGTAGAAATAAGAGCTGAATCAGTTTTTTCACAAAAAAACTTGATAAGTAAGTTTGAAGTAAGTCTAACTGCTAAAAGCTCATTATCACCTGCTAATAAAGGTGATAATTCTTCCGACTTTGGCACTAAAAAAGTTGTTGGGGTTTTCAAAGGTAATGATATTTGTTTTAATAGATCTTTACTCATATAAGAATCAATATAAGGCAAGAGATAGCCAATATCAGAGGCAAGCAGGATAAAACCTTTGTTTATATCCCTATTTTTTAGTTCAATAATTTTTTGAATTCCAGATGGGTTATTAGCAAGACAACCAAGGCCATAGATAGTATCAGTAGGATGGGCAATCACTCCAGTTTTCAGATGATGCAATGCTAGTCGAACTCTAGAATTTATTATCATTTTTTTGCTCTTGGATGAAACTCATCATAAACTTTGGATAATTCAAGAAAATCCAAGTGTGTATAGACCTGGGTACTCTTTATGCTCTTATGCCCCAAAAACTCTTGAACTGTTCTTAAATCATGACTAGATTGCAGAAAGTGAGTTGCTGCGGCATGCCTTAACATATGAGGATGCACATTAATTGACACTCCTACCTCTAATGCCCTTCTCTTAACTACATTCTGCACTGTTCTGGTTGAAACCCTTGTATTTTTTTTATTTAAAAATAAAGCCTGTGAACTGCAGACTGGTCTTTGCTTAATATAATCTTTTAGAACACTAGTCGTAGTTTTACCCATAGGAGAAAATCGAGCCTTACCTCCCTTCCCTATTACCTTGACAAAACCTTCACTCATATCAAAATCAGTTAGATTAATTCCAACCAGCTCTGATACTCTAAGACCACATGAATAAAGCATCTCAATCATTAAAACTGACCTGATTTCTTTATATTTTGATGACGTTATTGTCATCATTTTATTTAAATCATCAAAATCAATCGTCTTTGGAAGGACTTTATCAATTTTTGGAGTTTTGACTGAAAGAGCTGGATTTATCTTTACTTGATTATTTTCAATTAAGAAATTAAAAAAAACTCGTATCGATGACAAATACCTTTTTAGTGACTTGCCAGAGGTATCTCCGTGCCTTAGCTCCATGATAAATAGGTTTATAATCTCAGAATCAATTAATATTAAATCATTAACTTTTTTTTTGTCCAAAAAATTTGAAAACTTTACCAGGTCTCTCTCATAGGACAAAATTGTATTTGAAGCGTAGTTTTTCTCAACGCCAAGGTATTTAACAAAATCTTCTATTTCTTTACTTAAAAATCTGACTTTGTACTTGTTTTTTTCATGATTGACCATATTTATATTTTACTTTAAACGATAGGGGATTTTAATGAGTAAAAAACAAACACATGAATTTCAAACGGAAGTTTCTCAACTTCTGAATTTGATGATTCATTCTCTTTATTCAAATAAAGAGATTTTTCTCAGAGAGCTAGTTTCAAATGCATCTGATGCAATTGATAAGCTAAAGTTTGAATCATTATCAAATGAAAAGCTACTTGAAGGTAAGGAAGATCCAAGTATCCATATTGATGTTGATAAAGATGCTGGAAAAATTACTATTAGAGACAATGGTATTGGAATGACTCAGGATGAGGTCATGGAAAACATTGGAACCATTGCGAATTCAGGTACTAGAAAGTATCTAGAGAGTCTTGATAAAAATCAAACCCAGGACTCTAACTTAATTGGTCAATTTGGTGTAGGTTTTTATTCTTCATTTATAGTTTCAAATACTGTAACCCTCTTAAGTAGAAAGGCAGGTGATGATAAGGCAAATGGAACTAAGTGGACTTCAAAAGGTAAAGGAGACTATTCTATCGAAACAGTTGAGTTAGAGGATTATGGCACGACAGTAATTCTTGATGTTAAAAAAGCTGAAAGTGAATTTATTGATAGTTTCCGATTGCGCGGTATTGTCTCCAAGTATTCAGACCACATCACTGTTCCTATTATGATGGTTAAGCCATCTGAAGAAGATGAAAGCGAGATTGTTTATGAAACAATCAACAAAGCTACTGCTTTCTGGATGCAGGACAAGAAAGAACTATCACAAAATGATTATGATGAATTTTACAAATCATTGACGTATGACTTTGACGGCCCCTTGACTCAGATTCATAATAGAGTAGAAGGAAAGCTGGATTACACTTCTCTGTTATTTATCCCTAAAAAGGCGCCATTTGATATGTGGGAGCCAAAAAGAAAAGGTGGTGTTAAGCTTTACGCCAAAAGAGTTTTTATTATGGAGGGTAATGAGGAGCTCCTTCCTCAATACCTTAGATTCATTAAAGGTGTTATCGATACTGCTGATCTATCACTAAACGTCTCTAGGGAGATTCTTCAAGGTAGTAAAGTTGTGGATACAATCAAAAAAGCCTCTGTAAAGAGAATCCTTTCAGTACTTGAAAAAATGTCAAAAAATAAGCCAGAAGATTATGCAGCTTTTTGGAGTGAATTTGGAATGGTTATCAAAGAGGGAGTTGTTGAAGATTTTGCGAATAAAGACAAAATCTCAAACCTTCTTAGATTTTCCTCTACAGAAAATGATTCCTCTGATCAAACGGTCTCACTTAAGGATTATATTAGCCGAATGAATAAGGACCAAAAGAGCATTTATTATGTTACAGCAGATAGTTATGATGCTGCAAAAGGGTCTCCTCATCTTGAGATTTTTAAGCAAAAGGATATTGAGGTCTTGTTACTTTCAGATAGAGTTGATGAGTGGCTAGTGGCAAATTTTGGAGAATTCGAAGAACTTTCCTTAAAATCTATTGCCAAAGGTGATCTTGACGACCTTGATTCAAAAGAAGATAAGAAAAAGAAAGAAAAGACAGTCAAAGACTATGAGAAAGTTATCTCTAAGGCTCAAGAGATTCTAGATAATCAGGTTAAAGAGGTAAAAGTATCAAGCCGATTAAGTGAATCACCTTCTTGTTTAGTAGCAGATGAGAATGAGTTGGGAGGAAATATGGAGAGAATTATGAAGTCACTTGGGCAAGACGTTCCAGAGACAAAACCAATTCTTGAGATAAATCCAAGCCACCCATTAGTTATGAAACTCAAAACAAAGGTTGATGATGATATTGTAAAGGTGCTGTTTGACCAAGCAGTCCTCAGTGAAGGTGGACAGATCAAAGAACCTGCGGAATTTGTTAAAAGAATGAATAAACTAATGCTTGGATAGGATACCTTTAATTTAACCTAAAAGCCCGATTTTTCGGGCTTTTTTAATTATTGCTGATAAGGATTTATCTTGTTAAGAATTCCTCTTAATATAGCAACCTCCTCTTTTTCAGGTTCACTTCTTCCAAATAATCTTCTCATTCTCCTCATTAATAGGCTTTTAGGTTTTTTTGAGTCAAAATAATTTATATGCTCTAGAACTTGTTCAAGATGCTTATAAAAACTATTTAAATCTTCAAAGCTTGCGATATCCTTGGGAGTGTTATCAAATTTTCCATCAATACTGCTGATAAAGTTTTGATAGGCAAAAACCTGGATAGCTGATGCAACATTTAAGGAGAAATATTTAGGATTTCCAGGAATAGTCATTAAGATTGAACATAAATCAAGTTCTTCATTTGTTAAGCCAGAATTTTCTGTGCCAAAAACAACTGCAACATCTTCATCACTCGACACTAATGAAGATTGAATTTGACTGCAAGTATCAATTACATCTAACTGTCTCCATTTGATATTACGTTGACGTGCGCTTGCTCCAACAACTAGTTTTACTCCATTTAACGCCTCCTCAAGGGTAGAGCATACTCTTGCATTCGATAAAATATCATCCGCACCACTTGCCCTGGCCGTTGCAACTGCAGAGGGGAAGTTTGATGGAGATACAAGATAGAGCTGACTAAGCATCATGTTTTTCATTGCTCTAGCGGCAGCGCCAATATTGCCTGGCTCAGTCGTATTCACCATGACAATCCTTACTTTATTAAAATTCGTCAAGGTATAATTCGCTTCATTATTTAATTGGCTCATTAAAGATGCATCCTACCGTTAATATTGCAGTTAGAGCTGCCAGAGCAGCTGGTGATATTATTTTAAGGTATCACAATCAAATTGATTTATTAACTATCGAAAATAAATCTGAAAATGACTTTGTATCAGAGGTTGACAAGTCGGCAGAGATCGCAATCATTAAAGAAATTAAGAAAGCTTTTCCTCAGCACTCTATCTTAGGTGAAGAGAGTGGAAAGGTGGTTGGTGATAATGATTATCAATGGATTATTGATCCATTAGATGGAACTACGAATTATCTTCATGGCTTTCCTCAATACGCTGTGTCTATTGCATTATTTGAAAAAGGAATAGTGACCCATGCTGTTATTTATGACCCATTCAAGGAAGAACTATTTACTTCTTCAAAGGGGGAAGGGTCTTACCTTAATAATGAGA
This sequence comes from Candidatus Thioglobus sp., assembly GCA_028345055.1. GTDB lineage: Bacteria > Pseudomonadota > Gammaproteobacteria > PS1 > Pseudothioglobaceae > Pseudothioglobus. The sequence goes on from JAOMCO010000007.1 coordinate 10,131, forward strand.
GGATTCGCGTCACTTCAACTAACGGCCTTAAAGATACGCTTATAGGAACTGGCTTTCCATTTAAGCATCCTCAGCATTTAGACTGTTATATTGAGACATTTAGAGCTATTCATCCTCATGTCTCTGGAATCCGAAGAGCTGGGGCTGCTGCACTGGATCTTGCCTATCTTGCGGCGGGCAGATTAGATGGATTCTGGGAGATTGGACTTAACTCATGGGATATGGCTGCTGGCGCACTTATGATTAAGGAGGCTGGAGGCTTTATTGGGGATTTTTCTGGGAGAGATCAGTATATGGAAACTGGAAATGTTGTTGCTGGAAACCCAGATGTTTACAAACAAATTCTCAAGAAAATTCACCCACACCTAACAAAAGATTTACAGAGGTAATCTAATCTGCAATGCTCAATTGCTCGCCATTAATTTTTGGGCTTAAGCTTGACAACAAGTAAACGATTGCTTGACTTTTCTCTTCTGGTAAAGGAACTTTAGATGAGTCCTCAGCGGGATATGCCGCCCTTCTCATTTCAGTCCTCATTTTTCCGGGGTTGACTGTGTTAACACTAATGTGAGTTTTTTCTAGCTCTTCAGAAAGTGTTTTTGCAAAACCTTCAATTCCAAACTTACTTACGCTGTAGGCTCCCCAATAAGCTCTAGCCTCTCTTCCAACACTTGAAGACATAAAAATAACTCTAGCATCATTTGATTTTGATAATGCGGGAATAAGGAACTGAGTAAGCATAAATGGGGCACTTAAATTTATCTGTAAAGTCGAATACCATAATTTAATATCATATTGTTCGATTGGCATTTGAGCTCCTAGTATTGAAGCATTATGAACAACTCCATCCAACTTTCCAAACTGACTTAATATGTTGTCTTGAAGCTCTTGATAGTTTTCAGGAGTTGCTCCCTCTAAATCTAGAGGATAGAGAATGGGTTCAGTCAGTCCAGCATCTACTACTGCATCATAAGCATACTCAAGTGAGCCCAGATCTCTTCCAAGCATAATAACAGTAGCACCTGCTCTAGCGAGATCCATTGTTATAGCCAAACCAAAACCCCTATTTGCTCCAGTAATTAATACGATCTTATCTTTAAATTCATCTTTTTTAATAGTGTGATATCTTTCAATTATCATTCACTAATTTCCTTATTTGACTTAACTCCAAGGGCTTTAAGTCTTTCTGCTCTGCTAATTAAGTTTCCTTTGCCCGTGGCTAGTTTATTTTTAGCGCTGGTGAAACCGTCCTTCGTTTTATCAAGTTGATTTTCTATCTTGTCGAGATCCTCAACAAATAAAGCTAGCTTGTCGTACATCCCTGCAGCTTGCCTAGCAATCTCATCAGCATTTTTATTTTGTTTGTCGGTCTGCCACATAAAGTTAACAGTCTTGAGACTCATACTTAACATGGATGGTGAGACAAGCATTATGTTTTTCTTCAAGGCATCATCAAATAGACTATGTTTATGCTGGAGTGCAAGTAAAAGTGCACCCTCAATTGGAATAAAAACAAAAATAAAGTCAAGGCTTCTTACGCCTTCAAGATTCTCATACTCCTTGATACTAATATTTTTTATTTGGTTTTCAATTGATGCAATATGTTTTTTTAACGCCAGCTCATTGGTTTGATCAGCAACATAATCAACATAGTCTTTTAAAGATACCTTTGAGTCAATAACAACATCCTTGCCTTCAGGCAAATGAAGAATAACATCAGGTTTGAATTTTTCACCTAACTCATTTTTATACTGCTTTTGAAGATCAAACTCTACCCCCTCTTGAAAACCATAACTCGAAAGTAAAGAGCTTAGTATTTCCTCCCCCCAGTCACCTTGAATTTTATTATCGTATGTAAGCGCTTCAGTTAAGTTTTTTGCAGATTGCTGAGTCTCTATATTTGCCTCGTGTAAAGATTTAATTTGTTCTTTCAGGGATGTTCTCTCTTCAACCTGCTCCTTAGTTATTGTTTCAATTCTCTCTCTAAAGCTTTTGAGCTGAGTATGAAGAGGAGTCAATAAGTCATTATTATCAATCTTTAACTTATCACGATCATTTTTTAATATATCTGATGCAATATTTTTAAATTCATTATTTACTTGAGTTTTGAGCTGGTCTAGTAGCTGAATCTTCTCTGCATAATTCTTCTCTTTTTCATCTAGCTTTGTCTCAAGTTGAATATTTTTCTGTGAGATTGCGAACAGTCTCTTGTTGAGAATGTAGAAGCTAATTGCTGCACCAATCAGAAGAGCACCAATACCAATTAAGATATTCATAGAATAGTAATTAGATCAGATATAAACAAGTGTTTTATTGCATTCATAAAATAGATATAACCATGTGCATTAAAGTTAGTAAAATTTTAACTATAATTATAACGCTTAGACTGCTATAGGCCATGTTACTTTCAAGATCAATATTGTACTTTGTTGGCTCAATTATTAGTTTAATTTTGATTTCTTTTATTGGATTATTTCTCGTCTTTTCAAGCTACAAGATTCGTCAGAAATTTCTCTCCCAATGGGCTATATTTTGTATATGGTGGCTTAAAATTACACTCAATATAAAAACTAAAGTAGTAGGAAGAGAGAATGTACTCAAATCACCATGCATCATTGTCTCTAATCATCAATCTACATGGGAGACTCTTGCCTTTCAAACCATCTTTCCAGCTCATACATGGGTTTTAAAGCGTGAGCTTTTATGGTTGCCCGTTTTTGGCTGGAGTTTAGCTCTTTTAAAACCTATTATCATTAATCGAAGAGATAAGCTTAACGCCATAAAAAAAGTAATTAGGCAAGGCGAAGATAGGCTCAATAAAGGTATTTCTATTGTTGTATATCCTGAGGGAACGAGACAGCCATATAAAAAGCTAGGTGATTATCAGAGTGGTGGCAGTGCTATCGCCAAAAAAACAGGTCATAGCATTGTGCCAGTATTTCACAATGCAGGCAAACTTTGGCCAAAAGGAAGTTTTATTAAAAGGCCTGGTGAAATAACTATAGTAATTGGAAAGGCTATCCCTCAATCCAATTTAAAGCCCTCTGAGGTTACTAAGATAATTAGAGAGTGGACTTTGAAACAAGAAAAAAAGTTTGATTAAGATTAAATATTTTAGATAAATTTAAAATTTAGAATCCTTACTCATCTATTTTCTGTGAATTAAATATTTTACAAAAAAGCTCAGATGTTTTTTGCGTGTCATAAAGTGCTGAATGTGCTTCATTATTATCCCACTCAATTCCAATCTTTGAAATCGCTTTAGCAAGAACAGTTTCCCCACAATATAGTGCTGATAGACTTACCGTATCTATTGTTGAAAATTGATGAAATGGGCTTTTTAAACCTGTTCTTGTTGTTGCTTCTTTAACAAACCCAAGATCAAAGAAAGCATTGTGGCCCACCAATATTGATCGAGCACAGTCCTCAACCTTTAGATCTTCATTAATACGCTCAAAGATTTCAGTGAGAGCTTTTTTTTCGGTTACAGCAAGCCTAAATGGATTATCAATTTCAATACCATTGAATTTAATCGCTGATGGCTCAATGTTAGCCCCCTGAAAAGGCTTGACATGATAATGAAGAGTTGATTTTGGATAAAAAGAGCCCTCAGTATCCATACCTAGTATGATTGCACAAATCTCCAGAATAGCATCAGTTTTGTCATTAAATCCGGATGTTTCAATGTCAACTACAACAGGAAGGTATCCACGGATTCTATCTTTAAGTTCCATAATTAAGTCTTACTGTAATGTTAATTAAACTCAGAGATTCCTTAAAAAAATCGTTGAGTTCCTATCATAATCATAACTCTTTTGCCTCGACTCAGGAAGAGAACTTAAATTAGCCTCAAAAAAATTGAACCTAAAGAAGAATCTAGCGCCATATTTTGATAGCGCAAAAATTGAGATCAAGTTTTTGCTATAGGCTTTTTTTATTAATAATTCCATGAGTTTTGAGGAAGTATCGGTATTGTGAAAATTTTTACTGACAACCAGAGCATAAATCTCACCTACCTTTTCATTTTTATATATCTTTAAACCAGCACACGCAATGATTTTATTATTATTTTCAATAGTAATGAAATCATCGATACTATTACTAATGGTCTTGATGCTTCTTTGAAGAAGCCTACCCTCCTCGACAAATGGCTGCATTAATTCAATAATCTGCTTAGCTTTTCTCAAGTTGTAGCCCTAATTGACTCTAGAAGCGAGTTATTTTAGTCTAAAATTTATATTTTTTTGTTAATTTAAAATTAATGTCAAACTCTAGAAAATATTCCTCTGTAGTAATTGATGGATATGAGCGTGCTGCATCAAGAGCAATGCTCTATCCAGTTGGCTTCAAAAAAGAAGATTTTAAAAAACCCCAAGTTGGCATTGCATCTACCTGGTCAATGGTAACACCTTGTAATATGCATATTAATGACTTAGCTAATCAGGCTGAGAAGGGAGTTAATAGTGCTGGTGGAAAAGGAGTCATATTTAACACTATAACGATCTCTGATGGTATTTCGATGGGATCTGAAGGGATGAAATATTCCCTAGTATCTAGAGAGGTTATTGCTGATTCAATAGAAACTGTAACGTCTTGCCAAGGATTTGATGGCATTGTAGCAATTGGTGGTTGTGATAAAAATATGCCAGGCTGCGTTATGGGTCTTGCAAGGCTTAATCGCCCCTCTGTTTTTGTTTACGGAGGTACTATTCAGCCAGGTGCAAATCATACTGATATTGTTAGTGTTTTTGAAGCTGTTGGTAAAAGAGCCAATAATGATATTGATGACATAGAACTCGAGCAGATTGAATCCAAAGCGATTCCGGGGCCAGGATCTTGCGGTGGTATGTATACAGCAAATACTATGGCTTCAGCTATAGAAGCACTTGGAATGAGCCTTCCAAATTCATCAGCTCAAGATGCTATCTCTGATGATAAAAATAATGACTGCACCCGAGCTGGGGAGGCAGTCCTTAATCTACTTGAGAAGGATATTAAGCCTAGTGATATTATGACCAAAAAAGCTTTTGAAAATGCAATTACTTTGATTATTACATTAGGTGGCTCAACTAATGCAGTCCTTCACCTCATTGCAATGGCAGATGCTATTGATGTTGATCTTAGTATTGATGACTTTACGCGAATAGGGGCAAATGTTCCTGTACTAGCAGATCTTAAGCCCTCTGGTAAATATATGATGAGTGAGCTAGTTCAAATTGGAGGGACACTTCCTCTCATGAAAATGCTCTTAGATGCAGGGATGCTTCATGGTGACTGCTTAACAGTTACAGGAAAAACTTTGGCTGAAAACTTAAAAAATGTAAAGCCCTATGACGATGATCAAGAAATAATCATGTCATTAGAGAATCCTATCAAAAAAGACTCCCACTTAAGAATACTCAGAGGAAATCTTGCAACTGAGGGGGCTGTTGCAAAAATTACTGGCAAAGAAGGTCTTACCTTTAAAGGCAAAGCAAAAACGTTTGCCTGTGAAGAAGATGCACTTCAAGCAGTTCTCAATGATAATATAATTGAGGGAGATGTCATTGTGATTCGTTATGAGGGACCAAAAGGTGGTCCTGGAATGAGAGAGATGTTAGCCCCTACCTCGGCTGTTATGGGTAAAGGTCTTGGAGGCAAGGTTGCGCTCATTACTGATGGAAGATTCTCTGGTGGAACTCATGGATTTGTTGTGGGTCATATTACTCCTGAAGCCTATACTGGAGGAGCCTTAGCCATTATTGAGGATGGTGATGAGATTCTAATTGATGCTGAAAGAAATCGTCTTGAGTTAATCGTTGATGAATCGATTATTAGTGAAAGGCTATCAAAATGGAAACAACCAAAACCAAGGTACACTAAAGGTGTTTTAGCTAAATATGGAAAGCTTGCTCAGTCTGCCTCTCGCGGAGCAATTACTGAATAAATATAACTTTAGGTAGGTACAAACTCTATCTTTCTATCATCAAGATTCACTGAGGCAACCTTCACACTAATCAAATCTCCCAGTCGGTAGATTCTCCCTCCTCTCTGCCCCTTGAGTTGATGATGTATATCATCAAAGTTGAAGTAGTCCTCCTTTAAATCACGAACACTGATTAACCCCTCAACAAATACTTCTGTAAGCTCTACAAATAATCCAAAACCTGCAACACCTGAAATAACCCCGTTAAAGCTTTCTCCAACCTTGTCTCTCATGTATTCACACTTGAGCCACTGTTCAACGTCTCGAGAAGCGTCATCAGCCCTTCTCTCTGTCATTGAAAGGTGGGAACCTAATTCAACCATCTTATTAGAGCGTTCGCGATGTTTTTTTGCTAGAACTCTTTTAATCGCTCGATGAACCAAAAGATCTGGATATCGTCGAATTGGGGAGGTGAAGTGTGCATAGTCTTCAAATGCTAAACCAAAATGCCCTTCATTATTTGGAGTGTAAGTAGCCTGCTTCATTGTCCTTAAGACTACTGTTTTTATTATATTCTCATCCTCCCTTCCAGCAGCATTCTTTAATAGTTTAGCAAAATCACTCGAGTCTGGCTCTAAGCCCCCTTCCAATCTAAGGTCTATAGCAGTTAAAAATTGCCTGGTAATCTCTACCTTCTCAGGCGTAGGCTTTGGATGGACTCTGTAAAGGAAATCTTCGTTTTCTTTTTGGAGATACTTTGCAGCTGCTTGATTTGCCATTAGCATGCACTCTTCAATTAATCTATGTGCATCATTCCTTTTGCGAGCAACAATATTTTCAATTTTTCCTTGGTCATCAAATAGGATTTGACTCTCTATTCGGTCAAAATCCATTACCCCTCTTTTTTGTCTCGAAATCCTTAGGGTCTGATAAAGACCATACAAAAAATCAATATTGCTTTCTATTTTTTTGTATTTTTTTCTGAGTGTACTTTTTTTATTCTCAAGCATTTCATTAACCTCATTATAGGTTAAGCGGGCATGAGAGAGCATGACTGCTGGATAAAACTTATATTCAAGGAGTGCACCTAAAGAGTCAATCTCCATTTCACAGGCCATGCAGAGCCTCTCTACTTTCGGATTAAGAGAGCAAAGCCCATTGGATATTGCCTCTGGAAGCATTGGAACGACTCGATGTGGAAAGTAAACTGAATTACCCCTTTCTAAAGACTCATGATCAAGATCTGACCCTTCTTTGACATAATGAGACACATCTGCAATTGCAACGATTAGTTTCCATCCATTTTTAGAGGGAACTGCATAAACTGCATCATCGAAATCTCTAGAGTCTTCACCATCAATCGTAACTAGTTCAAAGCCAGTTAAATCAGCCCTGCTCTTTTTATCTTTAGGTAAAACCTTTTTGGGAAGTTTTGCTGACTCTTTAAGAGCAGCATCCCCAAAGATAAAAGGGATTTGATGACGATGAATTGCAGAGTCTACCTCTACCCCTTCATCTAGATAATTACCAATAATAGAAGTGACTTTAGCAGTAGCATTTCTCTCAAGAGTTGGTGAGGATAAGATCTCAACTACTACTACCTGATTATCTAAACAACCCTCTAAAAGCTCAATAATATTGATTTGATGCTTTATTCTTTTATCATCAACTACAACATAACATTGATCTTTATTAATATGAAGACGACCAACTAAAGTTTTGACACTCTCTATTACCTGAACAATTTCAGCATCAAGCTTTCGATTTAATAGTCGCACCTTAACTTTATCGCCATGAAAAGCCAATTTCATTTGCTGAGATGAAAGCCTTAGGTCTTTTCCACCCTTATCTAGAGCAACAAAGCCAAAACCTTTTGGATTTGCAATAACAGTTCCAGTTATAAGACCTCTATTGGAAAAAGGACGATACACGCCACTTTTGTTACAGCTTAGCTGCTTATCCCTAACCATTGCTCTAAGTCTTCTTTCAAAAGCCTTTTTTTGCTCATCATCTATCGACAAGAGTTCGAAGAGTTGCCTTTTACTTTTGGGTTTTTTTTGGATAAAACTTAAAATATGCTCTCGAGATGGAATCGGGCTTTCATATTTTTCCGCTTCACGAAGATAGTGAGGGTCTGACATAATGTGCTAAGTATAAAGTATGCTTAGACTTTTTTAGAACTAATCAAATGGATTTTTCAAGACAAGGGTTTCGCCTCTGTCAGGGCCAGTTGAGAGAATATCCACAGGAATCTGACTTAGCTCTTCTATTTTTCTTATGTAGTTTTGAGCCTCTTTAGGCAAGTCATCAAAGGATTGCGTTCCAATAGTTGAGGTTTTCCAGCCTGGCATTTCTATATAAATTGGTTTTGCTGCACTATAACCCTCTGCTGAGAAAGGAGGAATTGATGTTCTTTGGCCATCAATTTCGTAAGCAATACAAATCTTTATCAAATCCAAATTATCCATAACGTCAAGCTTGGTTAGGCAGATGCCGCTAACAGCATTGAGCCTGAACGATCGATTTAAAATAACTAAATCTAGCCATCCACACCTTCTTTGACGACCCGTTGTTGCACCAAATTCATGTCCTTTAGAGCATAACTCTCTTCCAACTGGGTCTCCTTCATCAGTGTGAACATCATAATCTAACTCTGTAGGGAAAGGCCCACCCCCCACTCTAGTAGTATAAGCCTTCACAATGCCCAAGACATAATCAATATCTCTAACGCCAACTCCAGATCCAGTTACTGCGCCCCCTGACGTTGTATTTGAAGAGGTTACAAAGGGATATGTTCCTTGATCAATATCTAAAAGTGCACCTTGAGCACCTTCAAACAATATATTTTCAGAGTTATTCATTTGTTGATAAAGCTCGTCTGCTACATCGATAATCATTGGCTTAATAGTTTTTGCTTGTCTTAAGGCATCGGATAAAACCTTCTCAAAATCAACTGCTGACTGCTTATAGTAATTTTTCAGACTAAAATTATGATAATTTACAACTTCCTTTAGTTTTTTTGAAAATAGGTCTTCATCCAGAAGATCCCCTACTCTAAGTCCCCTTCTAGCTACTTTATCTTCATAAGCTGGACCAATACCATTTCCAGTAGTCCCTATTGCTGCTTTGCCTCTGTGGACTTCACGAGCATTATCAAGCTCAATATGATAAGGAAGTATCAAGGGACAACCAGGACTTATCTTCAGTCTTGATTGAACTTCTACTCCAGATTCTTCTAACTCTGCTATCTCTTTTATAAGCGCTGTCATCGATAAAACTACGCCATGGCCGATATAGCAATTAACATTACTTCTTAAAATACCAGATGGAATTAGATGCAGAACTGTTTTTTTACCATCTATAACTAAAGTATGGCCTGCATTATGCCCTCCTTGGAAGCGAACCACTGAGCTAACTTTATCAGTAATTAAATCGACTATCTTGCCTTTTCCTTCGTCACCCCATTGAGTTCCAATGATTACTACATTTTTTCCCATTCTATTCTTTTAACTTCCACTTACCATTTACATTATCAAAATTCACATCGAGATTACCCTTTAAATCTGTTCTAACAATATGACCTTTAGCCCTCAAATCATTTACTAGATCTGTAAAATCTGGATCATCAATATTTGGGGCATTTAGAATTGACTTGTTTTTTGATTCAATCAGTTGACTATGAATTAAAAATTTAAGATCAAATGAGAATCCAGTTGCCTCTCTAGAAGAATCAAAAGATTGACTTAATCCATCATATCTTCCACCTTGAGCTAATGCCTTTGAGTAATTCTCACTGTAAGCTGCAAAAACAATACCGTCGTGGTACTCGTATGCTTTAACCTCACCAAGATCAAACATTATTTCAATATTATGGCCTTTTAAAAAGCTATTAAGTTTTCTTAAATCATTAACTGCTTCGATAACTGATGGCATATCTTTAAATATATCTAACGCATCATCAAGGATTTTTTCACCACCATCTAAAGAAATCAAAGATTTAAACTTATTGCTTTCCTTGACTTCATTTTGGTTTAGAAAATTATCAAGATCGGGTATTGACTTCCTTCTAAAAATATCTCTCAGTAAAGCTTTATTATTATTTTCCAGATTAGCAGACTCACATAGAGCATTAAAGATAGCTGTATTTCCAAGGCTGATAGTAATATTTGAAATTTCTAAAAGACTAAGTGAGTTTAGCATAAGTATTATGACTTCTATATCTGCGTCTAAACCTTGAAAACCATAAAGCTCAACACCTGCTTGTATAGGCGACCTTGAAGCATAAAAATCATCCGCCTTTGTTTGCAAAATAGCATTTATATAACAGTAACGATTAATTTCATCTAGGTTAGCTCTTTTTGAGTCAATTCTTGCAACCTGAGCAGTAATATCTGAATGAATTCCCAACATTCTGGTTGAGGCTGGATCAAGAAATTTGAAAGTTTTATCTTCTATAGATTTAGAGTTTAAGACTAATGTATCTGCATATTCGATCATTGGAGGCACGACTATCTCATACCCCCAGCTTTTATACAAGTCTAATAGGCTTCTTCTAGCTTTTTCAAAAGCGATGGCCTGATCACCAGTGAGCTCATCAATGCCCTCAGGTAATTGCCAATTACTCATAACCGTGAATTACTTAGTTGGGTTAAAGTAGCGGAAAAATTCAGACTCTGGATTAAGTACTAATATATCACCTTGATCACTAAATGATTTCTTATAGGATTCAAGTGAGCGATAGAAGGAATAAAAATCCACATCTTTACTGTAAGCTTCAGCATAATTACTTGCAGAAATAGCATCACCCTCACCTCGAATCTTCTCAGAATCACGATAAGCATTTGCCAAAATAATAGTTCTCTCTTTATCCGCAAACGCTTGGATTTTTTCAGCCTCCTCAGCACCTTCAGAACGGAATTTATTGGCAATACTTTTTCTTTCTGTCTCCATTCGACTATAAACCGAATTTCTAACTTCCTGAGCAAGCTCAATTCGCTTAATACGAACGTCTATAACCTCAATACCAAATTCATCTTCAGCAATTGTTTTAAGTTTTCCCTTTACACTAGCCATAATTGCTTCACGCTCATCTGAGACTACCTCAATAATAGTTCGCTTAGAAAACTCAGTTCTTAGTGCATCCTGATTATTCTGGGCAAGTCTTAGGTTTGCTGATGCCATTGCACCACCAGTTGATATGTAAAACTTTTCAGTATCAACGATACGCCATTTCACATATGAATCAACAACAACATTTTTCTTTTCAACTGTTAAGAAAGATTCTGCTGCGGAATCTAAAGTTTGAATACGTTTATCAAATGAAACTACATTGTTGACAAAAGGAGTTTTAAACTTCAGTCCAGGTTTATTTTCAACAGAGACAATCTCACCAAGCCTTAATTTAATTGCTACTTGAGTTTCGTTAACAGTATATAAGCTTGATGAAAGAAGAATAGCACCCAATACAGCTAATACAATAATAATTTTTTTCATTATCTATTCTCCCTTGAGCGCAATATACTTTGATCATTTGAACTTCCAGATGGTGTTTGCTGGAAAGAATTGCTAGTTGAAGAAGATTTAGTTGTTCTTGATGAATTGATTAACTTATCAATAGGTAAATACATCATTGAGTTTGAACTTGAGTCAACAATAACCTTATTCGTTGAACTAAATACGTCTTCTAAAGTCTCTCTATACAATCGCTCTCTAGTAACATCTGGTGCTTTTGTATATTCAGTAAGAATCTGGTTAAAACGATAAGCCTCACCCTCAGATTTTGAGACCACTTCAGACTTATATGCCTCTGCCTCTGCGAGAAGTCTTTGGCTAGAACCTCGAGCCTTTGGAACAATGTCATTAGCATATGCCCTTGCTTCGTTAATATATCTCTGCTCATCTTCCCTTGCCTTTACAACATCATCAAATGCTGCTTTAAGTTGAACTGGTGGCTGAGCATCCTGCATAGTAACTGCGGTAATCATTAAGCCTGCATTGTATTCATTCAGTAATGATTGAGATGCAGTTTTAACATCCTGAGCTACTTGCTCTCTTCCTGTTGTTAGAACATAATCCATTGTATTGTCACCAACAACTTGTCTTATTACACTTTGCACTACATGACTTAGAGTTAGCTCTGGATTAAAAACATTGAATAGATATGCCTGAGCATCAGCAATTTTGTACTGAACTGCCAGCTTAACATCGACCATATTTTCATCTTTGGTAAGCATAAGTGATTCTGAGCTTACACCACCACCATAAGAGTTTTGAACATTTCTAAAGCCAATTTCTGCAGAACGAATCTGTTCAACATTAACCTTATAAACAGATTCTATTGGATAAGGGATATGCCAGTGAGGGCCCTGAGTTGCTGATGTTTGAAATGCACCAAATCTCAACACGACCCCCCTTTCAGCAGGGTCAACAATATATATACCAGTTGCAAGCCATACAATAAACGCAAGAATAATAACGTACTTAAAGCTACCTTTTGCTGTCTTACTCGCACCAGAATTGCCGGATGATTTACCACCAAAGGCTGTGTTAAATTTATTTTTAAAATCTTTAATAACTTCATCTAATTCTGGAGGAGTTTGATTATTGTTATCATTCCAAGCCATTTGGGCTCCATTTTTATTGTTACTCACGAAAAATCCTTTAATAAAATATAATAGAAGATAAGATATGGTCATTTTTGAAAAAAACAAGTATTTTGAAAATCAATCTTAATTCATAAAAAAAATATAATACTTTTTTTCAAAATTGGATGTTATTTTACCAAATATAAGGACTAAAAAAGTCAATTTTAAAGGGAAATAAAGTTTCATAATCTGTCTAATTTGTAAGAAGGATATGATGATAAAATATCACTTTTCTTTTTTCTCTAATTTAAATGAAAAAATACTTAATTTTTATCATCTTAATATTAAGCAATTTATCAATTCATGCAGAGACAATTAGACTCAGTTGTTCGCCACCATTATCTGATTCCAAATTAATACTCAAGGCTATAAATTATGATCTCTATGACAAAATAGAATTTAGTGGAAATCAGGCTCTTAATTCTAATATACCAAGTTATGAAAAAGAGCTTGGCAATAGGCAAGAATTGATTGGGGCGCTTAAAAGAGTTGAGGCTCTTTTTAAAAGTGATCTTGAAAAACTTTCTGATAGCGAGTTAATACTAAAAGCTATAGATTCTGGATACTACACTAGAATTGTATTTGTTGGAAGTCAGGCTCTTAATCCTGATGTACCAAGTTATGAAAAAGAGCTTGGCAATAGGCAAGAATTGATTAATTTGCTTGACATTTATAAGAATAGTGAACTTAAAAAAATGTGTGATTACAACAATTGTCCAGAATATCTAACTTTATTTCCTATCCAAAAGCTTTCTTCAAATACAAGTGGTCTTGAAGTAGAGGCTGATGAAAGTGAAATACTTGATGGAAATTATTTACTATCTGGAAATGTAGAAGTAACTTCTGAAAAGTTGTTTCTTTCTGGAGACAATATGGAGGTATCAACTTCCGATGACACAATATTAGCCAAAGGAAATGTTAAATTTCAAGACAGTTTATATTTAATTTCAGGAGAATCTCTATCTGCTGAAAAAAAGAATAATAATATTACTGCAATTGCAACAAATGCAAATTATCAAGATTATTCAGTAGGCTATGGTGCTAATGGATATACTGAATTTATTGAAAAAACACCTACTTACGTCCTATTAAATAATAGCACTTACAGTCTCTGTCCAATTAATAAGAGTGACTGGCTAATAGAAGCTAGTCAAATAAAGCTAGATACAGATAAAAATAGAGGGGTTGCTAATAATGCTCTTCTTAAATTTTATGGTGTTCCAATTTTATATACTCCAAAATATAGCTGGGTACTCTCTGGTCGAGGCTCAGGCTTTTTATCACCCGATTATTCAAGTTATAGAGAATCTGGAAAACAAAATTCTGAGACTAGATTAAGATTACCATATTATTTTAATTTAGCCCCTGATCGTGACTTACTAACTGCCTTAACATTTATGTCAAGTAGAGGTATTGTATATGAGGGAAAGTATCGACAACTTCTTAATAGTACTTCAGACTTTGAAATTGAAGCAAAATATTTACCAGAAGATAAAATAACTAACTTAAAGAGATGGCTAATTGACTTTTCTGAAGAGCTTGACTTATCTAATAAAGTCAATTTAAGTTCAAGATTTTATCGTGTTTCTGACCCTAAGTACTTTGAAGAAATTGATAAAGCAAATAATGATGTCAAAAAACTTACGTCTTTCCTAAAATACTCCTATAAAGATACAGAAAACAATTTATCTTTATCAGTTCTTACTGAAAATGAACAAATTGTTAATAAGGGAACCCCAGCATACAATCGGGATTTAGAAGGCTCATTTTCTAAGATCTTTAATGCCAATAGCAAAATGCCATTTCAAGTTGATTTATTGAGTACTCAATTTAGTCATGATGATTCAACAAAAAATTCTGGCACTAGAACTCATGGAGACTTTAGAATTTCTAGAGAACTAAATATTGAATATCCAATCGTAACTCCACATGCTAGCACTTCTATAACAAATTACTCTTTAAAAAATAGTCCAAATATTAATCGTGTAATTTTTGGCACCGGCTTTAATATAGATTTTACTACTTCTAATAAAACTAATTTATTTGGCTTTAATGTCAACCATAAACTTAGCCCATTAATTAGCTACAACTACAGAGCAAAAAAGGTGCAGGGAAATATTCCATTATTTGATAGCACTGATAAATACGATGACATAATTAGTTTTGCTGACCTAACGTCCGGAGAAAGATACACTGGCCTAGACAGAATTACAAATGCGAATGACATTAATCTAAGCCTTGTTTCAAGCTATAGAAAGGTTGATGCCCTAGAAGATGATAAAGATCTCCTCAGTATGAAAATTGCTCAAACATACTTCACTGATGATGAGGTTGTTAGTGATTCATTAAATACTAACTATGAAACTAGAAAGTCTTACTCCGATATTGTAGCCTCAATAGATATTGCATTAAATAAGTTTTCTTTAAGCTCAGCTTTACAATATAATCCAAAAAAATCTGAAATTGCAAAGAAAGAAAATACTATTACATATAATCCTGCTTCAAAGAAATTTATTTCACTTAAATTTATTGATGATGGCGCCGAAGAAACTGAAAAATTTTATGGTGCCTACCCAATTACAGGCTCTGTTCATGTTTTTGGAGGTTTAGATAGAACAACCTCAAGTGGAAAAACAAATTCACAAACAACTGGAATTGCCTATGAATCCTGTTGCTGGGCTTTTAGATTGGCCCATTTTAAGGATGACAACTCTTCTGGAGGCTATAACTATACCACTGGAATGGAATTGATTTTTTCAGGTCTGGGATCATCTGACACAAATCTTCAAAATAAAATAGAGAATAAAATACCTGGATATTTAACTAACTTAAGATAATGAAAAAAATCTTAGTTCTTTTCCTTGTATTTATATCAGGAAATGTCTTTTCAGAAAACACTATTATTGCAATAGTAAACTATAACCCAATTCTCCTTAGTTCATTGCAAAATGAATTATTAAGTGCAAACTCTAAAAAAGAAAAAATTGAAGTTTTAAATACTCAAATTGATACTACTCTGCAGCTACAAAAAGTAAATGAGTATAATTTAAATCCGACAAAGAAAGATATTCAGTCTGTTATCGTTGTTATTGCTAAAAATAACAATATTACAGTTGATGAATTGATTAATTTCGATGAAATTGATTTAATAAAAAAAGAGATTTCTGATAAGTTATCTATATTAAATCTTCAAAGATACATTACTAAAGATATTGAGTATTCAAAGGAAGAAGTCCTTTCTAAATGCTTAAATAGTAATTTTGTCAAAGATCAAAAACAGATTAGGATTGCTCAAATAATTATTTCAGAAATTGACTCTGATATAAAAGATCCTGATCAAAAAATTAAATTAATCAAATCTTTTCTAAATAAACTTTCAAAACATATTTCTAATGGTGCTTCCTTTGAAGCTTTTGCAAAACTTCATTCTCAACATCCTAGCTATAAAGATGGTGGATTAACTGAATGGCTAACAGTTAATAATCCAACTTTAGAAATGCTTGATTCACTTAATAAAAATGAAGTTTCAAAAATCTATTCAACTATTTTTGGTTTAGCTATAGCAATTAAGATTGATGAGAAGTTTATTAGTAGTAAACTAAAAGAATGTGAAGAACAGATAGTTTTTAAAAATGCTGAAAAATATTATTCTGATTGGCTTAAAAATTTAAGAGATTCTGCCTTTATAGAAATTTATTATGACAAACTAATTTAATTTTTTTATGTCTAAAACTATTAATATTTTTGGCTTTCATGGCATTGAAAGTTTAATTCAAAATAATCCTAAATTAGTATTAAAAGTTTTAATTCAAAAAGGAAGAAAAGACAAGAGAATTATTGACTTAAAAAAAATACTATCTTCTAACAAAATCTCCTTTTCAATAGCTGATAAAGATAGTATGGATAAGATTTCAGAAGGTGAGACTCATCATGGGATAATTTCTGAAGTAATCCCTCCCCCACTTCTAAATGAGGATTCTTTGTTAGATTCAATTAGCAGACTTAATCAAGATCCATTAATTTTGATATTAGACTCTATCCAAGACCCAAGGAATATGGGTGCTTGTCTTCGAAGTGCTAATGCAGCTGGCGTTAGCCAAGTAATAATAAACAAAGATGGTTCTTCACCAATTAATGCTTCTGTTCATAAAACTTCTGCTGGAGCAATTAATAACCTTCAAATCTTCTATGTAACTAATCTTTCAAGAACCATTAAAGAAATTCAAAAGAGAGGTATTTGGGTAGTAGGATTAGATGGTAGTAGTAAAACTTCATTATATAACATCAATTTAACTGGCTCTATTGCAATTGTTGTTGGCTCAGAGGGTAAAGGAATTAGGCAACTAATTAAAAAAAATTGTGATCAAATAGCCTCAATACCGATGACTGGAAATATAGAAAGTTTAAATGTTTCTGTAGCAGCAGCTATTTCACTTTTTGAGACTAAGAGACAAAAAGAAAGCACTTAACATTCATTTAACTATTCGGTATAATTTTCGGCTTTAGAAATTAGATAATGAAAAAGGTTAATCAGCTACCTAAAACAATTAAATTATTTAACTTTGCTAAGAAAGAAGTCAAACTTCATGGTCAATTTATAATTGCCAACATGTCAAGGCTCTCTGAGATAGCAAGAAATGATAATGATAATGTTGATTTTGATTTGTCATTTCATCTAGAAAATGGAAAAACCCCTTGTGTTAAGGGGATAATTAACCTTAAGCTAGTTTTAGATTGTCAACGATGCTTAGATGCTCTTGAAATGGATTTGAAAGTCCCTTTTAACATCGCATTTATAAGGCATGAGTCACAGGGTGATGGACTTGATAAAAAATATGAGATTTATCAAATTGGAGAAAATGAGGACTTAGAGACTATTGACCTTATTACTGATGAAATTCTTTTATCAATTCCTATGGCTCCATCTCATGAATTTGCATGTGGAATTAAGGTAGAAACAAATAAAGAAAGTGAAGAAAATCGCAAACATCCCTTTGATGTTTTAAAAAATATAAAAATAGCCGATTTTGGCAAGGAGTAAAAAATGGCAGTTCAAAAAAGTAGAAAGACCCCTTCTAAGAGAGGAATGCGTCGCTCACATAATGCACTAAAAAATCCTGCGTTATCTGAAGATCAAGAAACTGGAGAAACTCATCTTAGACATCATATAACTGCAGATGGTTACTACAGAGGTAAGCAAGTTATTAAAAATGAAATTGATGATATTGAAGAGGTTGAAACCTAATTAAATCATGTCAATAAAGGTATCAATAGATGCCTCAGGTGGTGATTTCGGATTTCCTGTTACCATTAATGCTGGTATCAATGCTCTAATTGTTTTCGATGATCTTTTAGTTAATTTCGTAGGTGACAAAACTGGGATTGTAAAAGAGTTGAATAATAACTCTTTATATCCTAAATTCTCTGATCGAATATTTATTACTCATGCTAATGAAGTTATCAAGATGGATGACTCTCCCTCTGAAGCACTCAGACACAAAAAAGACTCATCAATGAGAGTTGCTATTAACCTTGTGAAAAATGGTGAAGCTGATGCGTGCGTAAGTGCTGGAAATACTGGCGCATTAATGTCAATTGCTAGATTTGTGCTCAAAACAATTTCTGGAGTTGATAGGCCAGCTATCATGTCTGCAGTTCCAACGCTAAAAGGTCCGACACATGTTCTTGATTTAGGCGCTAATATAGATTCAAAACCTGGTACTTTACTTCAATTTGCTATCATGGGCTCTATTGCTGTTCAAAATACTGAAAATATTGATAATCCCTCTGTTGGTCTCTTAAATGTTGGAACAGAGGAGCTTAAAGGTAATGAAAAAAGTCAACATACATCTGAGCTTTTAAAAAATTCATCGCTCAATTATGTTGGCTTTGTAGAAGGTGATGATATTTATAAAGGGAATATAGATGTTATAGTTTGTGACGGTTTTGAAGGTAATATTGCACTCAAAGCAAGTGAGGGTGTTGCTAAGATGTTTTCATACTTTATCAGAAAATCTTTTTCTAAAAATTTATTTACTCAATTAGTCGCGCTTCTTGCAAAACCTGTTATGAGAGACTTTAGGTCCAAAGTAGACCCAGGTAAATACAATGGAGCTAGTTTGCTTGGATTGAAAGGTGTCGTTGTTAAAAGTCATGGAAATGCAGATATTGATTCTTTCCAGCAAGCAATTAAGGAAGCTTATCTTGAGGCTCATGCTAAAATTACAGATAAAATTTCTGAGCAGCTAACGCGCGAACTAGAAGAACATAAATAATGAAAAAATTTGCAAGAATTATCGGAACAGGAAGTTATCTTCCACCAAAAATTGTAACTAATTTTGATCTTGAAAAAACACTTGATACAACAGATGATTGGATTAAAGCAAGAACTGGAATAAAAGAAAGAAGAATTGTTACAAGTGAAAACACCTGTGATCTTGCATTGGAAGCCAGTATTAATGCATTATCTATGTCAGAGCTTAAACCACAAGATATTGATCTCATTATTCTTTCAACAACAACTCCAGATAAAATTTTTCCTGCAACTGCAACTATACTTCAACAGCGTCTTGGTGCATCATGTCCAGCTTTTGACGTGCAAGCAGTATGTGCTGGCTTTGTTTTTGCTCTAAATACTGCTCAACAATATATTGAAAATGGGAGTGCTAAAAATATTCTAGTTATCGGAAGCGAAACAATGTCAAAAATTGTTGATTGGAATGATCGCTCAACTGCTATTTTATTTGCTGATGGAGCTGGTGCAGTAGTTCTTAGTGATGACAAAGATACGGGAATAAAACATTCCAAAATTTACAGTGATGGAAATTACCTTTCTTCTCTTCATGTAAACAATAATCGAATTAACGAATTAGGAACTATAAAAATGGAAGGTAATGAGGTTTTCAAAATTGCAGTTAATAAATTATCTGAACTTGCTGAAGAGACCCTTAAAGAATGTAATATGACCTCAGATGATATTGACTGGTTGGTGCCTCATCAAGCAAATATTCGTATTCTTAGTGCCGTTGCTAAGAGAATAAATCTTTCAATGGACAAGGTCATACTAACTCTTGATAGGCATGGCAATACCTCTGCTGCCTCTATACCTCTTGCGCTAGATGAGGGTGTGCGTGATGGAAGAATCAAAGAAGGTGATAATTTACTTTTTGAAGGTATTGGTGGTGGTTTTAGTTGGGGAAGTGTTTTAGCAGAATTCTAATAAGAACGACTCATCAACTTTTTGGTTATCAATCTTAATGGCTCTGCATCAACACTTAATTGAGATAACTCATCTATAGCATTATCATAAAGACTTTCAAAGATTTTTATTGATTCATCTATACCAATTATTGATGGATATGAAGGCTTATTTTTCGATGAATCTGAGTTTTGGCGTTTACCCAAAATTTTATCTGAAGTTGTAACGTCTAGAACATCATCCTGAACTTGATATGCAAGACCTATTTGGCTTGAGAAAAAACTTAATATTGACAAGTCTTTATCACTTATATGATCATTTAGAAGGGCCCCAAATTTAATTGCGCAGTTTAAAAGAGCTCCGGTTTTCTTTTTGTGCATATTATTTAAAATCTCTAAATCAACATTATGAGAGACTATTGATAAATCAATTGATTGTCCTTCTGCCATAGAATAAGATGACGCAGATAGTAAACTTAGCAATTTTATTTTCATAGATGAATGAATCAAAGGGTCATTACAAATAATGCCAAATGCCAAGGCCTGGAGACCATCTCCAGCAAGAATTGCTTGAGCCTCCCCAAAAACTTTATGGCTTGAAGGCTGATTGTGGCGGACATCATCATCATCCATTGAGGGCAAGTCATCATGAATTAGAGAGTAAATATGAATTAACTCAATTGCGCAAGCACATGAATCAACCTTTTCAAGCCTGACATCGAAAAGATTTGCAACTGTATAGGTTAGGATCGGTCTAAATCGCTTTCCTCTAGCTAAAGCACTATACTTGATAATTTCTTTAAGCTGATTATTGGTAAAGTTAGTCGATACTAAAGAGCTTAAAAATAAATCTAACTGGGAGTTCACTCGCTCCCTATATAAATCATGGGATTCCAAATGGTTTTTCTTCATTATATTCATCACTCTCACTTAAGATTCTTATTCGCTGTTCAGCATCTTTTAAGGCTGAATGGCATTGCCTATGAATCTTAACTCCCTCTTCAAAAAATTTTAGGGAATCTTCTAGGCTTAAGTCTCCAGAATCCATTTTATTAATAATTTCCTCTAGCTTGGATAAGCCTTTATTAAAATTAAATTTTTCAGCCATCTTATTTCTACCTTGAATTTAAGATTTATTAAGGATATTATCCATCAATTTACTAGGCAATATGTTGTCTAACAATGCAAATAATTTGGTTGGAAAGGTTACTCGGTAATAGTTTTTTGGTGAATCTGATTCTAAAGCATGGATTGTGCACTTTAAAACAGCCTCAGGTGGCAAAGTGAATTTAACATTTGTGCCTGATTTAAGCCTTTCAATCATTGATTCATATTGATTTAAATAATAGCTACTAGAAATATCAACATTTTCTTTAAAAGCCTTGTAGGCATTTTCTCTGAATTTTGATTCTATTGGACCTGGCTGAATTACAGAAAACTTTATATTTGTGTCAACTAGTTCAAGTCTTAAGGTACTTACAAGGCCTTCAATTGCAAACTTTGATGCAATATATGACCCTCTAAAGGGCATTGCTACAAAGCCTAATACAGAGCTGATATATATAACTCTACCTGAGTTTAATTCTCTCATTTTTGGAAGAATTAAATTGGTAAGCTCATGCCACCCAAAAACATTAGACTGAAATTGCTTATCTAATGTTGATCTAGATATATCTTCAAGAGCTCCTACCTGGCCATATGCACCATTATTAATTAATGCATAAATAGTATCAGTTTTCTTATATAGATTGAAAATTGCAGTTTTTATTGAATCTGATGAGGATAAATCTAGAAGAAGTGCCTCAAAGCCAGAATCTTGAAGATTATTGACATCTTTAAGTGTTCTTGCAGTTGGGAAAACTCGATAACCTCTTCTCTTTAGCCCTTTGGCTATGCAGAGACCTATTCCACTTGAGCATCCAGTAATTAAAACTGACTTCACTTCTGAATGTTTGTCCAATATTCTGCCTTAACTCTTAATTGTTTATCAATACTTCGAGAGCGTAATAGAAAAAAATCATAGGCCATTCTAAATCTAGGATTGCTTATTAAATCTTTAGACTTTTTGGAATTATAATTTTCTAAACGATGCTGCATTAACCATATATCTTTTACCCGGGCTGATAACCATCTTGGCATCATGACCTGTTGAACTTGTTTTTTAATAACCTTCTCAGAGGCCATAATCATTAATTCAGCACGAGTCATTTTTTTCTTTTTAAGCTCATTAAAGCAATTATTTTGAGCTGACCAAAGAAAAACAGCAAAAAGAAACACTGGCGAAACAGAACTTCCTATTTTTATTCTTTCTGATGTATTAACAAGATAAGCAGCAATAAATGAATCCTCTTGAGTTTGAGAAAAAAGATACTTAAGGATACCTAAATTTGATAGTTCACTAAAAACCTCAATTGAATTTTCATTGTGAAACAACTTAATAACTTCTTCATAAAGTCTAGCTGGTGGAACATTTGAAATTAGATATGCATTTTTAACAATTATATTATATAGATTTGAATCAATTGTCGCTTTTAATTTAACCTTAAAACGCACTGCACGAATCATTCTAACTGGATCTTCCTCAAATCTCTCTGAAGGATTACCAATCATATTAATTTTTAATTCTTTAAGGTCATTAAGCCCATCAACATAATCAATTACTTCAGATTTTTTTATATCAAAGTAAAGGCAGTTAACTGTAAAGTCTCTTCTAAGAACATCATCCTTTAGAGATCCATAATAGTTATCTCTAAGCACCATACCTTTAGTTGAAGTTTTATTACTTTTACTAGAACGGAAAGTTGCAACTTCAATAAATTTTCGTGCTGAAAACATGACATGAACTAACTTAAAGCGTCTACCTATAATTCTTGAGCGTTTAAAAAGTTCTTTAATTTGTTCTGGAGTTGCATTTGTAGCAATATCAAAATCTTTTGGCTCGTAGCCAAGAAGTAAGTCTCTGATACATCCACCAACCAAGTAAGCTTCATAACCTGACTTATTTATTTTTTTAACTGTCTTTATAGCATCAGGATCAAGAAATTTTTTGTCAAATTGAACTCTTTGACGAATTAGATTCATAGACTAACTTCTTCTCTTGAAATCCATCCTTTTTTTCTGTATTCAATCAACATTGCTAAAGACTCCAACTCTAACATTAAAAACTACTTTCAGCCCAAGAAACCTTTGCTTCATAGCACCTACAAAGTCTGTTTCAACATTTGGATTATCAAAAACTTCTAAAATTTTACTTGGAGAGCTAAACATAATTTTTCTCAAGCTTGTTATAAAGATTGTATTTTATCAATAAAAGAAGATACTTTTCCCTGTCTGAACTGATAGAAAATTATCATAAATAAAATTAAGGTCAAATGGATAGACCATAAACCTAAAAATGGATTTAAGCTTCCATTCTCTATTGAATTTTTTCCTACCAATAATCCGTTGTAATAAAACATGAAAATTATCACACCAATCAATACATTTACCCCTTTTCCAGTTCTTGGTGAGGTCTTACCTAAAAGCACACCAATGATTGAGAGAATTAATATTGAAATTGGTTGTGACAAACGCCATTGCATCTCTGCATTAGACCTTAACCCTCCATCTAAAATTAAATCAATAGACTTTTTCTCCTCAATTTCAGTAAAGTTTGATAGAGTTTGCTGGACTTCTCCTGAAACTATTTCTAAATCATATCTATCAAAATTCAAAATATTTACATTTTCATTTCCAGGTAATCCTTCATAACGAATCCCATCTCTTAGTCTCAAATAAATACTATCGTTTATTGATTCAGTATACTTAGTAGCTTGAGATGCCAATACTATGATAGGCCTATCGTCTTTTGAAATATATATAAAAATCTCCTCCATATTTTGCAGATTAGAATTGTTAATAATTGATGAATCTGAAGCATAGAAAACTATCTCTCCATTCTTAAAACTCTCAAACTTCCCCTCTGTTATAAAAGAGAATTCTGATGCATTTATAGTCTCATTTTCTGTAGAACTTCTTTGTTGTTTAGCCCAAGGAACAGCATAAATTGTTAAGATGAAAACTATAATAAATAAAAAAATAACAATGGGCTGAATAAGATGGATAAACTTTTTATCACCAATACCAATTGAGTTCATTACAATTGCCTCAGAACTATTATAAAGTTGAGAAATAGAAATTATTATTGATAAAAAAAGTGAAAGTGAAAGAATTACTGGTAAGTCACGCAGCATATTAAAAAAAATAATTGGCATTAATTCTTGAAAAGGAATGCCATGTTCAACACTCTTTTGAACAGTAAATACAAATTGATTTCCAAAAACAATTAATCCAATAACAATAACAATAGATAAAAATATTATTACTAAATTTTTTAGTAAATATCTTGAAATTATTGTTTTAGGATAGTTTAAAGTTTTGAGTATCATCAAGCTAATTATAAAATACTCTTACTCTAAAGCGAATTATTTACTTCTTTTGTTTCATTGAGTCAAAAAACTCATTATTCGTCTTAGTAAATCTTAATCTTTCGATTAAGAACTCTGCAGCTTCAACTGTATCCATTGGGTGGAGAATTTTTCTCAAAATCCACATTTTTTGAAGTTCTTGTTCATCAGTTATTAGCTCTTCACGTCTTGTTCCTGATGCATTAATATTAATTGCTGGAAATATACGTTTTTCAGAAAGCCTTCTTTCAAGATGAAGCTCCATATTGCCTGTACCTTTAAATTCTTGATATATAACCTCATCCATTTTAGATCCAGTTTCAATAAGAGCTGTTGCAATAATTGTTATACTGCCACCATTTTCAATGTTTCGTGCTGCTCCAAAAAAACGTTTTGGCCTTTGAAGAGCATTTGCATCAACTCCACCTGTCAAAACCTTACCTGAAGAGGGAGCAACAGTGTTATATGCTCTAGCTAAACGAGTGATTGAGTCAAGTAAAATAATAACATCTTTACCTTGTTCAGCCCTTCTTTTAGCCTTTTCAATAACTATCTCTGCTACCTGTACATGCCTTTTTGCAGGCTCATCAAAGGTTGATGAAATAACCTCCCCACGAACAGTTCTGACCATTTCCGTAACCTCTTCTGGTCTCTCATCAATCAATAGAACAATAAGTTCGCATTCAGGATGATTGACAGCAATAGAGGAGGCTATATTTTGCATAATCATAGTCTTTCCAGCCTTTGGAGGAGCAACTAAAAGACCTCTTTGACCCTTTCCAAAAGGTGCAACTAAATCAATAACTCTTGCTGTAATGTCTTCAGTTCCACCATTACCTAACTCAAGCCCAAGTCTTTCATTTGGATGAAGCGGAGTCAATGAAGAGAAAGGAATTCTATTTCTTATATTTTCAGGTGAGTCACCATTTACCTCTGATACTTTAATAAGAGCAAAATACTTTTCTCCTTTTTTAGGTGCTCGAATTTTTCCTATTACTACATCTCCAGTTGATAGATTAAAGCGCCTAATTTGATTTGGAGAAACATAAATATCATCAGGACCTGAAACATAAGAATCATTTGATGACCTCAAAAAACCATAGCCTTCTTGCAAAATATCTAGAACACCGTCACCAAGAACCTCCTCATCATTGTCAGCTTTATGTTTTAGAATTGCAAAAATAAGAGTTTGTTTTTTTGCTCTTGAAATATTTTCGATACCAAGAGATTGAGCATGATCAAGAAGCTCTGCAGGTGTTTTAATTTTTAATTCTGATAGTTTCATTTGGATTTTATTATAGTTTTATGAAATTGGCGTAAAGCCTGAAAATTGAAGCAAACAATTGATATATGTTTGTTTTAGGATGAATTTAGTTTTTAATTTTTATTTTTTTGTTAAATTAGATATTTGAATCTAAAAAAGCATTTAGATTCGCCTTAGATAGTGCTCCAACTTTAGTTGCTTGAACAGCTCCATCTTTAAATAAGAGCATAGTTGGTATTCCCCTGATACCATACTTTGGAGGCAGCTGAACATTTTCATCAACATTAACTTTTGCAATAGTAATCTTTCCATCGTACTCATCAGCTATTTCATCAAGAATAGGAGCTAGTGCCTTACAAGGACCACACCATTCGGCCCAAAAATCTACTAAAACAGGTTCTGAGGAATTAACAACATCAGCCTCAAAAGAGGCGTCACTGACTACTTTAATTTTGTCGTTCATTTAATAAATAGTGGAATTTTCTTAATTGAGCTGATTTAGCTATTAGTATGATTATATCACTTCTTTTAAACATTTCGGTTTTTTTATGAAGATTAATTTAAAGTAAGATTTAGGCAATAAAAGAAAGTAATAAAGGAATCGTAATAAAAGATAGGACTACTTGAGTAGTCAGAATTCCCCTCATAAGCCGATCATCTGCTCCAAATTGCTTGGCAAATGTATAGGACATGGTTGCAGTAGGAACTGAAGAAAAGATCACTGCAACAATTATTTCAGTTTTGCTTAAATCTAAGTAAACAGCTACAAAATATACAGCTGCAGGAAGTATTAACAGCTTTAGCGAGTTTGAAATTATAATTGGAGTTACTTGTAATGTTAAGTCTTTTAGTTTTATTTTTGCACCAATCGTTAAAAGCATTATTGGAAGCGCAGCTGAGCCAAGAAGCTTAGTTGTTTCAATAATGATACTCATATCTTTTAAATCAAAAAAAGAAAATAGTAACCCTGCAATCATTGCCAAAATAAAAGGATTTTTAAAGATTTCACTAAAAATATTTAGAAGATTTTTTTTTGAATCCTTTTGATCTGCTTTCTTCAGGCTAATTACCATTATCGTTATAATGATAATGTTTATTGATGGAACATAAATAAAAGTAAAAAGTGATGCAATTTTTAAACCTTCATCACCATAGAAGCTACCAGCTATAGCAAGTGCAATAAATGCATTCTGCCTCATTGAGCCTTGAAGAATTGATGTCCAAACTTCAGGAGAGTAACCGAGAAGTTTTCCTAAAATTAATACAAAAATAAAAGAAATAAAAAATCCAGTAAATATTAATGCTGAATAACTATAGAGCATCTCAGAGGATAAATTAACCTGAGAGATAAAGTGAAACAATAATGCTGGTATTAATACCCAATAGCACAACTTGTCATTTACCTCCCAAAAAGAAAGATCTGGCACCTTTATTCTTCTAAGAATATTTCCTAATATAATGAGAAGAAATACTGGAGATATTAATAGAAATATTTGAAAAAAATTAGAGATCACTTATTTAGCTATTAGATCAATTATTTTGGATATTTATCCAATTGATTGCCATTTTTAATCTGTTTAAAGTTCTTTCTTTGCCAACAAATTGTGCACTTTTGTCTATACTACCTGATTTTCCATCTCCACTAAGTGCAAGCCTGAAGGGTTGACCTACTTTTCCAAAACCTATACCTCTAGACTCACAAATCGATTCAATTGCAAGATGAATATTTCTAGCACTCCAATCATTGACAAGGCTAAGCTGGCTTAGCAAGTCCTCCAATACTTCTTTTGAGTTTGTTTTAAAGGTTTTGCTTGCCTGATTTTCATCAAACCCATCAAAATCTTCATAAAACATTTCACAGCTTTTAGCCATGTCAACTAATGACTTTGACCTTTCTCTAAGAAATTCAACAAGATCATTAAGAATGGGGCCATTTTCTAAATTAATCTCAAGCCTATTAAGATGCCAACCTAAGTGACCAACTAATTGATTTATAGAAATGTTTTTAATATAGCTTTGATTAATCCAATCAAGCTTTTCTTGGTTAAAACTTGCAGGAGATTTATTAATATTTTCAAGCTCAAAAAGCTCAATCATTTCATCAATTGAAAAAATTTCCTGATCTCCATTAGACCATCCTAGCCTCACAAGGTAATTAAGAAGCGCTTCAGGCAAAAATCCTTCTTCTCTATAGGACAAAAGATTCAGTGCGCCATGTCTTTTTGATAAACGCGAGCCGTCTGATCCCAAAATCATTGGAACGTGGGCAAATTTAGGAATGCTCCATCCTAAAACTCTATAGAGGTTGATTTGTTTTGGAGTATTGTTTATGTGGTCATCACCTCTAATGATGCACTCAATATTCATATCATGGTCATCAACAACGACTGTTAAGTTGTATGTTGGAGCTCCATCAGACCTTGAGATAACTAAATCATCTAGTTCAGAATTAGCAATACTTACCTTACCTTTTACATAGTCATAAAAACTAACGCTTCCAGTATCTGGATTAAGAAATCGAATAACACCACTTTTTAAAGATTTATGACGACAACATCCGTCGTATTTTGGTTTTTCTTTTTTGGCAATTTGAATCTCTCTCATTTTTTCTAAACGCTCTTTAGAACAGTCACAATAATAAGCTTGACCTTTTGAAAGTAAATCTTGAATTACTTCATTGTATCTATCATATCGATCACTCTGGAAGAAAGGGCCTTCATCATAATCAAGGCAAAGCCAATCTAAACCATCCAGAATTGCATCTACAGAAGCCTGAGTTGAACGCTCTTTATCAGTATCTTCAATTCTCAGAACAAAGTTACTCTTATTTTTTTTTGCCCATAGCCATGCAAAAAGAGCTGTTCTAGCACCGCCAATATGAAGAAAACCTGTGGGTGAGGGAGCAAATCTTGATTTCATCTATTACTCTCTATAATAAAAATAATTGAAAGTTTAATCTGAAGCTTGATTTAAAAATTATTTATTTGAAGTTCAATTAAATAATTGCCAATTTTACACTGTTATAATATTCTACTTAACCCCTAATGTGCATGTAAATTAATGGAATTCACTCAGCAAAATGCAAATACAAATAGTATTATTTCATTTGATGAATCCTCATTGTCACTTTCACATGTTAAATTAAGTAAGCCATGTTTTATCTCTAGCACCTCCTTTAAAGAAATTTCTATTTCTGATATTAAAGATATTAGTTCAGAATTTTTATTTCCTTTAACAACTATGGATTCAGTAGATTTATTAATTATAGGAACTGGACACTCTACAATATTTCTTTCTCACAAACAACTAATTGAGCTCTCAAATATTGGGCTTGGGGTTGAATGCATGAATAATACATCAGCCTGCTCAAGCTTTAATCTTCTTCTTGGAGACTTAAGAAAAGTTGGATTGCTGTTAATATGATTTCATATTTATTTAAAAAGCTTATAATTTTTTATAAATTTTTCAAGATCGATACCCCTCTTTTCATACTTCTCATCCTGCTCGCATCTCTTGGCTTATTAATCTTATATAGTAGCTCTGGAGGGTCATTCAACTTAGTTTATAGGCAGGCAATTCATCTTGGATTAGCGACTTCTGTCATGCTTGTAATAGCTCAAATACCACCAATTATTATGCTAAGAGCTGTCCCAATATTAATTATTCTAGGAATCTTCCAGTTAATTCTTGTTCTATTTTTTGGCAGCTCTGGTGGTGGTGCTCAAAGATGGCTTGATCTAGGCATTGTGAGATTCCAGCCATCAGAATTAATGAAAATTATTGTGCCAATGACAATTGCAGCCATCCTTAGTGAGAAAACGCTACCACCTAGAGCTTTCCCAGTTATTATTTCATTGTTAACTATTGGTATTGTTGTTCTTCTTATAGCAAGGCAACCAGATCTTGGAACTTCATTATTAATTGGAGCATCAGGAGTTTATGTTCTATTTTTTTCAGGTTTTAGAGTGATGCTTGTTAAAAATATTTGGCTAAATCTATTGATCTTAATGATTATGCTTTCAGGATCACTATATTTCGCTTGGAATTACTTATTAATCGCTTATCAAAAAAAACGAATATTAACTCTCTTTAATCCTGAGTCTGACCCACTCGGATCAGGCTACCATATTATTCAATCAAAAATTGCTATCGGATCAGGAGGATTTACAGGAAAAGGAATTGCTAATGGATCTCAGTCTCAACTTGATTTTGTTCCAGAGCAATCAACTGATTTCATTTTCTCTGTTTTAGCTGAAGAACTTGGGTTTATTGGATTTTTATTTCTCGTTATTATTTATGGACTTATCATCTATAGATGCATGAGTTTGTCACTTCGCTGTGAGGAAAACTTTTCTAGGCTTTTAGGTGCTAGCCTTACTTTTGTATTTTTTACCTACATTTTTGTAAACATAGGTATGGTTTCTGGCCTTGTACCAGTTGTTGGGGTGCCTCTTCCTTTAATAAGCTATGGTGGTTCTTCTTTAATTACCCTTATGGCTAGCTTTGGAATTATTATGTCGATTCATAAACATAAAAGTCCAAGATATTTACAGTAAGTCGTTATAATCAAACTTTGTTTAAATCTACTTAATTTAAAGTCTTATCTTTAATAAACTCATTTAGGACAAATAATATTTCATGAAATCAAATATTCTCAATTTTTTAAAAACATTTTTTTTAGTACTTGTTTTCTCAAATCTAAACGCTGAAGAGCCCCGCTTTTATATCCCAGATTCTCCTCCAATTGCAGCTAAGGCCTATGTTCTTATGGATCATAACTCTGGAAAAATTCTTGCTGCAGAAAATGAAAATGAGAGAAGAGCGCCTGCTAGTTTGACAAAAATAATGACCTCTTATGTAGTTTTTAAGCGCCTCAAAGAAGAGTTTATTTCTCTTGATGACGAAGTAAAAATCAGTGAAAAAGCTTGGAAAACAGGGGGCTCTAGAAGTTTTATTGAGGTTGGCAAAATGATTAAGCTAGAAGATCTTCTAAAAGGAATGATAATTCAATCAGGAAATGACGCCTCAGTTGCATTAGCTGAGCATGTTGCTGGATCAGAAGGAACATTTGTTCTTTTTATGAATGACTATGCTCAGGAAATTGGAATGATTAATACGCGCTTTGAAAATTCGTCAGGTCTACCTCATAAGGATCAGTATACGACTGCAAAAGATATGGCGATACTCTCTTCTGTAATCATAAAAGAGTTTCCAGTTTTGTATGAGTGGTATGGTCAAAAAGAGTTTACATATAATGATATTAAGCAAATAAATCGAAATAAACTCCTCTTTAATGATTCTACTGTTGATGGCCTAAAAACAGGGTGGACTGAAAAAGCAGGATACTGTCTTGCTACAAGTGCAAACCGTGTAGGTATGAGGTTGATTTCAATTGTACTTGGATCTTCAAGCCCAGCGATTAGAACTGCTGAAACAGAAAAACTTCTTGATTATGGTTTCCGCTTCTTTGAAACCCAATCTGTCAATGATATATCTCATCAAGTTCCAGTCTTCAAATCAAAGAAAGGAAATATGAAAGTTGGAGTTGCAGACTCTAGCTACTTGACCCTTCCCAGAAACCAATTTAAATATACAACTCAAACTATTGAGCTATCAGGTGACTTAATTGCCCCTATAAATCAAGGTGACCAAGTTGGAACTCTTGCAATCAGCTTTAATGATGAAGATATCGCAACACTTCCTCTTATTGCTCTTGAAAATGCTGATGAGGCAGGCTTTGTAACAAAGATGATTGATACAGTCAAACTTATGTTTAGATAATCTTGGTTTATTTGAATGGAAACTTTATAGAAAAAGATCAAGCTTATGTATCAGTAATGGACCGAGGTTTTCTTTTTGGTGATGGTATTTATGAAGTCTTTCCAGCATACAACAGAAAAATTATTGGACTAGATTCTCATTTAAATCGCTTACAAGATGGTCTTGATGCAATCAGTATAAAGAATCCTCACAGTAAAGATGAGTGGAAAAATTTAATCAACAAAATTATATCTTTTGACTCTATTAACGAAAACCAGGCAGTCTATTTACAAATTTCTAGGGGTAGTGATAAGAATAGAAAGCATACTTATGGAGAATTAAAACCAACAGTATTTATTCAATCAAGTGTCATCAAGTTAAGAGAAAAAAGCACCCTTTTAAATGGACTTTCAGCTATTACAAGAGAAGACATCAGATGGCTTAAAAGTGATACTAAGGCAACATCTATTCTAGCAAATACCCTTTATGCTCAGGAAGCCAAAAATAATGATGCAGAAGAAACTATTCTTTACCGAGATGGAATAGTAACTGAGGCATCAAGTTCTAATGTATTTATGGTTAAAGATAAGTGTCTATTTACTCATCCTAAAGGGCCTAATATCCTTCCAGGAGTTACCAGAAAAAAGACTATTGAATGCGCAAAAGCAAGTAATTTAAAGGTGGTTGAATCTAGATTTACCAAGCAGCAGTTAATGGAGGCCGATGAGGTATGGGTTACAAGCTCAACAAGAGAAATTCTTCCAATCACCTCTATTGATGGTATTGAAATTTCAAATGGATGTGCTGGACCAATTTGGTCATTGGTTTATGATCAATACCAATTGCTTAAATAATAAAAAATCTTATTTAATCATTTAATATTGAATAATTAGAATAATCATTTCAAGTAAAATCTTTAGTAGTGTCGAGGGTAAACCGACAATAAATAGTTATGAACCCCGCCAGGCCTGGAAGGGAGCAACGGTAATAATTTTTTTATGTGTTGGATTCTATTCTCGGCACTACCTTTATTCAAAAATCTGAAAAGTAATGAGCAAACACTACGAAGTTTTAGCTAGAAAATATAGGCCTCATAATTTCAAAGAACTTGTAGGTCAAACTCACACTATTAGAACACTGGTTAATGCTTTAGATAATAATAATCTTCACCATGGCTTTTTATTTACTGGAACCCGTGGTGTTGGAAAAACTACAATTGCGAGAATCTTTGCTAAAGCAGTTAACTGTGAAGAAGGAGTTAGTTCTAATCCATGCGGCAAATGCCCAACCTGCCTTGAGATTGACAAAGGTCATTCTGTTGATTTAATAGAGCTAGATGCAGCCTCTAATACTCAAGTAGATAAAATGCGTGATCTACTTGAAAATGCTCAGTACACTCCAACAAAAAATTTATACAAAATTTACCTAATTGATGAGGTACATATGCTTTCAAAAAGTAGCTTTAATGCTCTTTTGAAAACTCTAGAAGAGCCGCCTGCTCATATCAAATTTTTATTAGCCACAACTGATCCAAAAAAATTGCCAATCACTGTTCTTTCAAGATGTCTTCAGTTCAATCTAAATAAGCTTTCACATGAGGAAATTTTGAACCATCTTAAGTTTATCATGAATGAAGAAAAACTTAAGTTTGATGAAAGTGCTCTATCAAAAATTGCAGAATTTGGAAATGGTTCTATGAGAGATGCTTTAAGCCTCCTGGATCAATCTATCTCTTATGGAAATGGAAGTATTAAGGAAAAAGATATTAAAGAGATGCTTGGACTAGTTAATCATGATGAAATTATTAATCTTGCATCATTAATCAATGATAGAAACGCTGAGGAAATTTTGTCATTTGTAAAGGATTTGGCACATAAAGGTGAGAATTTATCCAATGCATTGAGGGACTTAACATCCCTTTTTCATCAAATATCTTTAGCACAAATCATCCAAGATAAAACTCAAATTTCGCCTGATATTACCAAACTTG
The DNA here is from genome assembly GCA_028345055.1 of Candidatus Thioglobus sp. GTDB lineage: Bacteria > Pseudomonadota > Gammaproteobacteria > PS1 > Pseudothioglobaceae > Pseudothioglobus. The sequence continues at coordinate 43,336 of JAOMCO010000007.1, forward strand.
CAAGTAGCTTCTCTTCCCGAGACTTGCAGCTTTATTACCAGATTGCAATTAATGGCCAAAAAGATATGTACCTTTCCCCTAGTGAACAAATTGGTTTCGAGATGACGCTTATTAGAATGATTGCCTTTCATCAAGATTATGAGAATATTGAAAAAAAAAATCTAAAACTCTCTCCAACTAAAAGCTCAATATTAGAAGATATCCCAACCCCAAAACACTCTCCTAGGTCAGAATCTAATCAACAATTAGCTGAAAAGGATGTAGGTCAACTAAATATTAAAAATCAAAAAGAGTGGGAAGGCATTATAAAAACTTTTGATTTCAATGGTGCAGCAAAAATGCTAGTGAAAAATTCAGTATTCAAATCACTTGAGGATCAAACATTAGTGTTAACATTAAGCTCAGATTTTGTAAATCTTCTGACGCCAAAAACAGAAGAATCACTAAGAAATGGACTTAATAAAGAATACCCTTCAGTAGAGTTAATTTTTGAGCCAGGAGAAACTAATGGTGACTCTTTATCTCAAAAGGAATTTGCTACGAGAGAGCAAGAGCGTAAAGAGACAGAAAGCCAATTTTTAAGTAATGATGGATTAAAGGAGCTTCAAGAAGTATTCAATTCAAAGGTCGATCTTAAATCTATCAAATCAATCAAGGAGTCAGACAATGTTTAAAGGTGGAATGGCAGGAATGATGCAAAAAGCAAAACAAATGCAGGAAGATATGGAGGTTGCTCAAAAAGAGATTAAGTCCCTCAACTGCTTGGGCATTGCAGCTTCAGGTTCACTAAAAGTTGAAATGAACGGAGACTATAAGGTTACTAATATATATATAGATGAATCGCTTACTTCAGATAAAGAGATGTTAGAAGACTTAATAATAATTGCTGTCAACGATGCCTCTTCAAGGATTAATTCAATTTCTAAAGAGAAAATGAAAAATGTGACAGGTGGCCTTAACCTGCCATTCTAATTAACTATTTCTAATTAAAAATGATTGAAAAATTAAATAAAGCTTTTAGTAAACTACCAGGAGTAGGCTCTAAAACTGCTCAAAGATTTATTTATCATCTTCTCGAGAGAGATAGGTTAGGTGGGCTAGAGCTTGCAAAAGCACTCAAAAATGCGATGGAAAATGTCAAAAACTGTGAAAAATGCCGCACTTTAACTGAAAAAAATATTTGTGAAATTTGCTCTAATATCTCTAGAGACAACTCACAAATATGTATCGTCGAAACTCCCTCTGATATTCATGTAATTGAACAAAGTGGTGTATACAGGGGAAAGTATTTTGTTTTAAGTGGATACCTATCGCCAATAGACGGAATTGGAGCCTCTGAACTTGGTCTTGATGAGCTTGAAGTTTTATTAAAATATCAAGAGGTAAATGAAATCATTCTAGCAACAAATGCTACTATCGAAGGTGAGGTTACTGCTCACTATATCCATAATTTAGCAAAAAAGTATCAAATAAAAACTACTAGAATAGCCCATGGAATTCCTCTAGGTGGCGAGTTAGAATATACAGATATTAATACAATTGCTCATGCTTTATCAGGGAGAAAAGATTACGATCAGTAACCTTCAAAGGCTTATTCTAGTTATTGTAGTTATTGTATAATGTGACAGCTTTATCCGACACCTCGCCTACATGGAAAAAACATATAACCCAGAACTTATCGAACAAAAGTATCGTGATTTATGGGAGAAAGGTGATCACTTCTCTTCAGGTGCTAATTCATCAAGCAAAGATTCTTTTAGTATAGTCCTTCCTCCGCCAAATGTCACTGGAAGTCTGCACATGGGTCATGCCTTTCAGCATACGATTATGGACGTTTACACACGATACAACAGAAGTAAGGGTAATCAAACTCTTTGGCAACCTGGAACAGATCATGCTGGAATAGCAACTCAAATGGTTGTTGAAAGACAACTTAGCTTGGAAAATATCTCTAGACACGACTTGGGTAGAGAAAAATTTACTGAAAAGGTTTGGGAATGGAAATCAAAGTCTGGCGGAACAATTTCCTCTCAGATGAGACGACTTGGGACATCAGTAGACTGGAATAGAGAGCGCTTCACGATGGATGAATCCCTCTCACTAGCAGTAAGAAAAGTCTTTATTGAGCTTTATAACGAAGGACTCATTTACCGTGGAAAAAGACTTGTAAATTGGGACCCAGAACTATTAACAGCTGTCTCCGATCTAGAAGTTATTAGTAAAGAAGAAAGTGGATATTTATGGCATATCAAGTATCAAGTTGATAACTCTGACAAAACATTGGTCGTCGCAACAACAAGACCAGAAACTATGCTCGGAGACTCCGCTGTTGCTGTGCATCCAGATGATCAGCGCTATCAACATTTGGTTGGACAATTTATTAACCTACCGCTCTCAAATAGAAAAATTCCAATTATTGCTGATGATTATGTTGATATGGAGTTTGGGACTGGTTGCGTAAAAATAACTCCTGCACATGACTTTAATGACTATGAAATTGGACAAAGACACGGCTTAGAGATCATAAATGTTCTGACTAATGATGCCAAAATAAATTCAAATGCTCCTTCTAAATATCAAGATTTAGATCGGTTTGAAGCAAGAAAAATAATTGTCGCTGATTTAGAAAAGCAAAACTTAATTGATAAAATTGATTCACATATGCTAATGGTTCCTAGAGGTGATAGGACAAATAGTATTATTGAGCCCTACATGACAGATCAGTGGTTCGTCAAAGTTAAGCCACTGGCTGACCCTGCAATTGATGCTGTTAAAAATGGAAGCATTCGTTTTGTTCCTGAAAACTGGGAAAAAACCTACTTTAATTGGATGGAAAACATTGAGGATTGGTGCATTTCTCGTCAAATTTGGTGGGGACATAGAATTCCAGCCTGGTACGATAAAGATGGTAATTATTTCGTCGCAGATAGCCTTGAAGATGCCCAAATTCAAGCTGGTAAAAATATTGAACTTACTCAAGATGATGATGTTTTAGACACATGGTTCTCCTCTGCCTTATGGCCTTTCTCAACACTAGGATGGCCTGAAGAGACAACTGAGTTATCACGATTTTATCCAACAAGCGTTCTTGTAACTGGCTTTGATATCATATTTTTCTGGGTAGCTAGAATGATCATGTTTGGTCTGAAATTTACTGGTGATGTTCCTTTTAGAGATATTTATATTACTGGACTAATCAAGGATGGTAATGGCCAAAAAATGAGTAAATCCAAAGGCAATGTACTTGACCCAATAGACCTTATTGATGGAATTAATCTTGAAGAACTTTTAGAAAAAAGAACCCAAGGCATGATGCAGCCAAAACTAGCTGAAAAAATTAAAAATCAAACTAAAAAAGAGTTTCCAAATGGTATTCCATCCTTTGGAACAGATGCTATTAGATTTACTTTTACGGCTTTAGCTTCATTTGGTCGTGATATTAAATTTGACTTAAAGCGAGTAGAAGGTTACAGAAACTTTTGTAATAAGTTATGGAATGCATCTCGCTTCGTATTAATGAACCTAGAATCTAAAAAAATTGATGATAATGCAGAATTATCTAATCAAGATAAGTGGATTTTATCTAGACTTCAGCATTTAAAGATTCAGGTCCAAAAATACCTCTCAGACTATCGATTAGATTTGATGAGTCAAGCCTTGTATGAATTTGTTTGGCATGACTATTGTGATTGGTATCTTGAATTTTCTAAACCTCTTCTTGAAAATAGTCAAACTAAAGATGGATGCGAGCTAACTTTAATTAAAGTACTAAATGAGACTTTAATTCTTTTGCACCCAATCATCCCTTTCATTACTGAAGAGATATTTGAACAATCTCAAAAAATACAATCAAAATCTAATGATAAATTGATTTCTCAGCCATTTCCAGAGTCTCAGGATGAGCTCTTTGATGATAATGCTGAAGTAGAGATAAATTGGCTCAAGGACTTTATTCTTGGCATCAGGAAAATTAGAGGTGAGATGAACATATCTCCTAAAAAGCCTCTACCCTGCTTTATCAAAAATTTTAGTATTCAAGATAAGGGTTTTATAAATAGTAATACTTTAACTTTATCAACGATTGCCAAATTAGACTCTATTGACTTACTATCCCTTGATGATGAGGAAGACGAGTCTGCAATTGCTCTAGTTGGAGAAATGAAAATACTGATACCACTGGCTGGCCTAATTGACAAAAGAGCTGAACAAGAAAGACTTAATAAAGAAATTGAAAAACTACTGAAACTAAAATCTCAATTTTCAGCAAAACTTGGTAATGAGAAATTTGTTAATGGTGCTCCTGAAGAAGTTGTAAGAAATGAAAAAGAAAAACTTGCATCTACTGAGAGTACTTTGAATGATTTAGAGCAACAGCTTAAGAAAATTTCCAATCTTTAAGGAAATCTGTAATTCATTGAAAAAACACATAAAATTAATATTAAATTTCAAATATCAAGATACAATAGATTATGACTAAACTTAAGATTCTTTCAATTGCATTATTATTCATAACATTTAAGGTCAGTGCTGAGTCTTTTGTCTATATAACTGATGAGCTTGACCTCCCAATTAGGTCTGATAAAAATTTTGGAAACAATATAATCCGCCTTCTACCATCTGGGACAGAGTTATCTTTATTACAAAGTACTGAAGATGGATGGGCTCAAATAAAGTTTGATGATACGATTGGATGGATTAAATCATTCTACTTATCACCAGATCCATCCTCGAGAGAGAAACTGAAAAAATTAACACGGTCATACAACGCTAATAAACTTCTAATTTCAAAGCTGAGTGAAGAGAAGGAATCTCTAGAAAAGCAATTACAATCCTTAAAAGAAGAAAATACAGATTTACTTGTTCAAAGTTCAAAATCACAAGCGGAAAAGGAACATATAGAGCAAATTTATCAAGATGCCCTTAAGCTAGAACATGAAAATGACAAGCTTACTCAAGAAAAATTACAACTTAAAACAGAACTTCAACTTTCAGAAAATAATACTCAAATTCAAAAAGATACAAGCTCAAGAAATTGGTTCATTGTCGGCGCAATTGTTCTTTTCTTTGGAATGATGATTGGATTTATCGTCCCAAATCTTCTTAAGAGAAAACGATTTTAATTATTGGAGAACTATATGAATGAACTTAAAAAAGCACTGACATTTGATGATATCTTGTTAGTTCCTGCACACTCTGAAGTTCTTCCTAAGGAAGTGAGCTTAACATCCAAACTAACCAATAAAATTACTTTAAATACGCCTATTATTTCTGCGGCAATGGATACAGTCACAGAGGGTAAGCTTGCTATTGCTATTGCTCAGGAAGGAGGTATGGGTGTCATCCATAAAAATATGTCTATTGAATCTCAAGCAAAAGAGGTTCGAAAAGTAAAGCGTTTTGAGTCTGGAATTATTAGAGATCCTATCAGTATTGATCCTTCAGCTACCATAAAAGATGTTTTTGATCTTCAATCACAACATGGAATTTCAGCAATGCCTGTTGTATCCAATGACACACTAGTTGGACTAATAACGAGTCGAGATGTTTTATTTGAAACTCGTCTAGATGAGATTGTTGAGAATGTGATGACTCCTCAAAAATCACTTATCACCGTCAAAGAGGGTGCTTCAATGGATAGAGTTAAAAAACTTCTTCGAAAGCATCGTATTGAACGAGTTCTAGTGACTGATAGTCAATTCAAGTTAGGAGGAATGATAACTGTCAGTGATATCAGAAAAACAACTGATTTTCCTATAGCTGCAAAAGATGATCAAGAGAGACTTATCGTGGCTGCTGCTGTTGGGGTTGGTAAAAGCTCTAGTAAGAGAATTAGTGCTTTAGTTGAAGCTGGGGTAGATGTAATTGTCATTGATACGGCACATGGTCACTCTCAAGGCGTAATTGATCGTGTGATAAAAACTAAAAAAGAGTTTCCAAATTTAGAAATTATTGCAGGTAATATAGCAACTGCGAAGGCAGCTCTTGACTTAGCTAAAGCGGGTGCAGATTCTGTTAAGGTCGGAATTGGGCCAGGAAGCATTTGCACAACCAGAATTGTTGCTGGTGTTGGTGTTCCTCAAATTAGTGCAATTTCTGACATCTATGAAGCCTTAAAAGATACAAATGTTACAGTTATTGCTGATGGAGGCATTCGTTACTCTGGAGATGCTGCAAAGGCCTTTGCTGCTGGAGCTAATTGTGTCATGCTTGGCTCGATGCTTGCAGGAACAGAGGAGTCTCCTGGTGAAGTTGAATTGTATCAAGGAAGATCTTATAAGGCCTATCGTGGAATGGGTTCAATTGGAGCAATGGGTCAAGCTCATGGCTCATCAGATCGTTATTTTCAAGCAGAACTGGCTGCAGAAAAATTAGTGCCAGAGGGTATTGAGGGAAGAGTGCCATATAAAGGCTCTATTAAACCCATTATTCACCAAATGGTGGGAGGTATTAGATCATCAATGGGATATACGGGTTGTAAAAATCTTGATGCAATGAGAAATAAAGTTGAATTTGTTCAAGTCACTTCAGCTGGTATGACTGAGTCTCATGTTCATGATGTTTCAATTACTAAAGAAGCTCCAAACTATCACCAATAGATTGAAATATCACATAAAACGATTAATTGAAAATAAACTACTCACTGATAAATTCTGATCATCTGTTAACAAATCACACACTAATTTAGCTGAAGTTGCTGCGTGAGTCAGGCCATAATGACCATGCCCACAATTATAAAACACTCTATTCATTTTTCGAGATTTAGAAATTACCGGCAATGAGTCTGGCATCGAGGGTCGACTGCCCATCCAAAAATTTGCTCCTTCAACACTTAAACTAGGAAATAATTCTTGACTAATACGAGTAATGGAATCGAAATAAGCTTGATTTGCTGGACGTCTAGGATTTGCATATTCAGCCCATCCTCCAATGCGAAGACCACTTCTCAAACTTGTTGCTACGATACCTCGATCAGCAAAAACAATTGGGATATCTATTTGAATATTTGGGGAAGGTATGGTTAGGTTATATCCTCTTTCTGCTGTCATTGGTAAAAAGTCACCTAAAGATTTTGCAAATGAAATTGAATCAATTCCAGCAGCTATAATTACTGCATCATATTTAAAACTTCCATTTTCGGCATCAATTAAAACAGAATTCAAACTTTCACTAATTCCATTAACTTTATTTTTGTAAAAAACAACTCCTCTCCCTTGAGCTGCGTTAGAAAGACTCTCGACTATATCTAATGGCTCAGTTACTTTTCCCCATTCATGAGATAAAAAGGCATGCTTAAATTTATTATTAACAGCTGGAGTAATTTTAGCGATTGATTCTTCATTTAATGATTCACTAGAAAAGCCTCTTTTACTTCTTTCATCCCAACTTTTCTTACTTGAATTAAAGCTTTTTTTGCTATCGTAGATAAATGCACAACCTCCATAGTCAACCATCTCACCAAGATCATATGAGTCTAATAGCGTTTTAGTATCCTTTAGAGAATTTTTACCAAGAAAACTTATGGCATCTGTTGCTTTTTGAAAACGACTTCCATGAGAAGTTAGTAAAAATTTCCAAAACCATGGAATTTGAGACCAAAAATCTTTAAATGGAACCTTTAATGGTGCATCAGAATCCATTAACATTTTCAATGCTTTAAAGTAAATACCTGGAACACTAAGAGGAAAAATATCCGAAGCCCCAATATGGCCTGCATTAGCTTTTGATGCACCACTAATGCCAGGACTTGAAGGGTCATAAATGCTTACATGGTAGCCTTTTTGATTCAAAGCACAGGCGCTCGAAATACCTACAATGCCAGCCCCAATTATTGCTACTGAAGATCCCAAAGGAATATTTGATGTCAACATTTTTAAAACTAACTTAGTAAGTCAAATGCATCACCCCAACAATCTGCAACTTTATAACCTAAAGGGTACGGATCACTCGGATCAACTCCAATTTGATGAACTCCATGAATCCACCCTCGACCAGAAACTCTTGGAGTTATTCCAGATTTACCAGCAATAGTTTTTTTCTCTAGTATTTCTACTTTGAACTCGCTATCTATTATTGATCTAGCAATAAAACTCTGGCCAACTTCAGCCTGACCTTTTGCCTCCATTACTGCTAGACGCGCAGAATTACCAGTTCCACAGGGAGAACGATCAATTCGACCAGGTGGGAGGATTGTTGCTCCCTTCATAACTCCATCACTATCATGACCAACAAACATTGTATATGAAATACCTTTTAAACCTTTAATCTGTGGATGTTTTATATCAACCTGATTATTGATGGCCCTATGAACTTTAGTCCCAATATCAACGAGTTTTCGAGCATTTTCAGGCAAGATTTTTAAGTTGAATTGTGATGGATCAATTAATGCATAAAAAATACCTCCAAAGGCTATATCAACTATAACTTCTCCAAGCCCTTCAACTTCAATAATTGTATCAAGCTGGTCAGCATATGATGGAGTCATATCTAATGTCACTCGTTCACATTTTCCATTTTTACAACTAGCAACAGCTCGAACCAGTCCTGCTGGCGTATCTAGTGTTACAACCGTTTTAGGTTCTATCATCTTAATCCTTCCAGTTTCGAGCAAAACAGTAACTAAACAAATACTATTTGAACCAGACATTGCATGTGCCTTATCACCTTGTAGAATTAAAAAACCTATATCAGCTTCTTTATGAATAGGCTCAAAAATTAGATTTGTTGACATCTGTGCATATCCACGGGGCTCAAACACCAAAAAACGTCGTAAACTATCATCAACTTGATTTATATAGTTCATTTTTTCTAGCATAGTCTTGCCAGGAATATCATTGGCAACACTAGTAACTATTCGTCCAACCTCACCCTCTGCATGAGCCTCCACCATCGTTATAGTTTTTTTCCAGTGCATTATTTCAAAATCTTAATTAAATGAACTTCATTGCTTTATTGGCCATGTATCTGAAAGACGATATCCATCTGGCCATGGATCTTCGGGGTCGAGCATTAATTGGTGAGTCCCAGTAATCCATGCCCTTCCACGAATTGAAGGGATAATAGCTTTCTTGTCACCCACCATAGTCTCATCAACTATGCTGCAGTCAAAACGGGAATTAATAATCGAACGACCTATCATCCGATCGCCTTTTTTTAGCTCTCCTTTTGCATAGAGAAGTGCCATCCGAGCAGAGCATCCAGTGCCACAAGGAGAGCGGTCTAATTTTCCAGGATCAATTACAACAGTATTTTTACTAATTTTAATGCCCTCCTCTTCAAATATAGGGAGTGTCATTTGGCAAAAAGAAATATGACTCCATTCAGAATTAGTTGGATGGGTAAAATTTAATTGCTGATTTGCAGCTGCGGTTATTTTTGAACCAATATCAGATATATCTTTAGCTTCATCAGGTTTAATTTCAAATCCAAGATCTTGCGCATTAATAAATACAAAACTATCCCCACCATAGGCAGTGTCTACTTTGAGAGTACCTAATCCTTCAACTTCAATACTAATATTAAGCTGATCTGCAAAAGAGGCTACGTTATTGACCTCTATACTTTTAGCTTTTCCATCTTCACAGTATGCCTTAACTGGAACAAGTCCCCCAGGAGCCTCAAGAATAAATTCTGTTATTGGCTCATTCATCTCAATCAAACCAGTATCAAGCAAAACAGTCGAAACACAAATGGAGTTAGAGCCAGACATTGGTGGAGTATGTTCCGGCTCCATAACAATAAAACCTTGTTGAGCCTTTGGATTTTGGGCTGGTACTAGAAGATTTATGTGTTTAAAAACGCCTCCCCTTGGCTCATTTAAAACAAATTGCCTTAATTTTTGATCTTGGTCAATCCACCTAGCCTTCTCCCAGAGGCTATCTCCTTTTGGCGCCGCAACACCTCCAATAATTACATTGCCTACTTCACCCTCTGCATGGCATGAGACAATATGAATCAACTTATTGCTATTCATTAAATATCTTCACTAATATCAATCCAAAGCGTTTTAGTTTCAGTATATTGATCATGCGCCATGAGTGAATTATCACGACCCCCAAAACCTGATAATTTGTAACCTCCAAATGGAGTTGATATATCTCCCTCACCATAACAATTGACTGATACAGTTCCAGCCTGAAGAGCACGACCATATTTATGGGCCTTAGTAACACTCGAAGTAAATAAAGAGGCTTGAAGTCCATAAGAGGTATCATTTGCAAGCTTAATGGCGTCTTCATCAGTCTCTACAACCATCATAGCAAATACAGGACCAAAAATTTCCTCCTTAGCAATGACCATATCTGAATTAACACCTGAAAATAATGTCGGCTCAATAAATAAACCATCACCTGAAGCAATTGAGTTACCGCCAGCAATAACTTCAGCGCCCTGCTCTTTAGCACTTTCAATATAACTTAAAATCTTATCATACTGCTCACGTGAAATAATCGCTCCAAGTTGATTTTCTGGATCCAATGGGTCACCGGTATGCCAGTCTGCCATTTTTTCCTTAACCTTTGAAAGCATCTTATCTTTAAGATTTTTATGAACAATTAATCTTGAATTAGCAGTACAATTCTGACCCATATTCCAAAGAGCCGCAAATACTGCATGCTCTGCAACACCATCTAGATTAGTAGCATCTGAAAGCACTACTGCAGGATTTTTTCCACCACATTCAAGTATAATTTTTTTCAAATTGCTTTGTCCAGAGAACTCTAGGAATAGCCTTCCAACCTCAGTAGAACCCGTAAAAGAAATCGCATCAATGTCATGGTGACGACCCATTGGCTCTCCTACATCTGGACCCTCTCCTGGAAGCACGTTCAAAACGCCTGCAGGAATTCCTGCTTCACTAGCAAGCTCTGCAACACGCAGAGCTGTCATTGAGGTCTGTTCAGCTGGTTTAACTATAACACTATTCCCTCCAGCCAATGCTGGAGCAATTTTCCATGCTAACATCATCAGAGGAAAGTTCCAAGGCAGTACGCAACCCACGACACCTAATGGTTCACGAGTAATTAAACCTACTGCATCTGCATTTGCAGGAGAAACCTGATCATAAATCTTGTCTATAGCCTCAGCATGCCACTTAATAGTAACAATTGTTTCTGGAAGGTCAGTTAGCACGCACTCGCTAATTGGTTTTCCACTCTCTAAACTTTCAAGAACTGCAAGCTCTAATTGATTTTTCTCTATAAGTTCTGCTAACTTCAGCAACAACTCCTTTCGCTCGCTCGGATGTTTAGTAGACCACTCACCAGAATTAAATGCTTCTCTGGATACTTCTACAGCATAATCAACATCCTTATTATCACAGGCAGATACATTGGCTAAAACTGAGCCATCTGCAGGATTAATAGTTTCCATAGTATTTCCAGCTTTTGTTTTTTGAAACTTACCATTTATAAAAGGATCAATTGGAAATTTTATTTTTGCAGCAATATCTGCATATTCATCTTTACTAAGAAGATCTGACATTTATATACTCCTGTTAATTTAAAATTGAATGAAGTGAGGATCGAGTCTTATCTATAACTCCAATCATTTCCTTTCGAAGTGAGTCCTCAATAGGAAGTAATGGGAGCCTAACTTTTCCGGAAGGACGACCTTGCTGCTCACATCCTAATTTAACACATTGTAAAAACTTACCGCCCTGCTCTAAAGCCTTCATGAGAGGCATAAATGCAGCCATAAGGCGCCTTCCCTTTTCAAAGTCAGACTGCTTTCCTAGTATATCCATTAACTGGACACACTCTGATGGAAAGAAATTTGCTGTTGCACAAACCCAGGACTTTGCCCCCCAGGCTGCAAATTCAAGCACTTGTTCTTCTCCACCAACTGCAAGCTCAATTGAAGAATAGTTATTAGACAGTAAAGGTAATCTAGAGTAATCACCACTAGACTCTTTGATAGCAGCAATCAAAGGATTATTGGCGACAATATCTAAAAAGTTTTCACCCATCTCAACTCCTGTTCTTCCAGGATAGTTATAAAGCATTATAGGTAAATCAGTTTTATTAGCTATCTCAAGCACGTGGTTAGCCAGCTCTTCTTCTGATGGCAATGAATAAGGAGGAGCAGCTACTAAAAGTGATTTGGCTCCTGCATCAACTGCAGCTGATGAGATTTGTAGACATTCATCAACTCTAATATCATTTACTCCCGCCATAAATTCGACTCTACTGTTTATTCGCTCAGCTGCAAACTCAAATTGCTGAATTCGCTCCTCTTTAGAAAGAGCATAAAATTCTCCAGTTGAACCACCAACAATAATTCCAGCAACCCCATTCTCAATTTGCCAATCAATAACCTCTGCGTACATATCCCAATCAATTTCACCACTATCCATGAAAGGGGTAATAATAGGCGTATAAATTCCTTCAAATCTCATTTATATTCTCCAATTAGAAATCTTTTAAAATGAAAATAATATACTAAATTAAGCTTTTAACGGGACTTTGTATTCAATTTAAGCTACTAAAATCTTTAAAGTTTATTTTATATAATTATCTAAAAAATTGAACTTTCATTTTTTGATTAAAAGTGATAAGATATCTCATCACTGAATCAAGCTAATTAAAGTATTCAGTGTTTTGTTTAAACTTAATAGGAGAAATAAATGAAGATGTTTTCTAAAACATTAGTGTCGCTTTTTGCAGCAGTAGTTATGCTCACTGGATCGTCAACTGCTTTTGCAGATAAGCTAGATGATGTAATTGATGCAGGTGTCTTAAGATGTGGAGTAGTTCTTGATTTTCCACCTATTGGATATCGAGATGCAAATAATGAGCCAGCAGGTTTTGATGTTGAATACTGTAAAGACCTTGCAGCAGCTCTAGAAGTTGATTATGAAATTATTGCTGTGACTTGGGCTGAACGCCTTCCATTAATTGTTACTAATCGTGGTGATGTTGTTTTTGGAGGTACTTCTGATACTCTATCCCGTGCTAAGACAGTTGGCTTTACAATACCTTATGCAATTTATTATGCTCAGGCAGTTGTTGGTGCTGATAGTGGTATTGTTACTGTTGAAGATATGTACGATAAAAAAGTTGCTGCAGCTGTAGGAACTGTCCCTGAACAGGAATGGCTAAAAATTGCTGAAGAACTAGGAATTGAAGGCAATTATCAAGGCTATCAATCTGAGAATGAAGTGTTCTTAGCAGTAGCTCAAGGTAAAGCTCATGCAGGTATAACAACTAACACAACGGTATTGCCAATTACTCAGCAGTTTGATACGGTTATCGCTGGTCCACGTATGCCATGGGGCACTGACTATACTTCTGTAGTCGGTCCACGTATGGATGTTACTTGGCTAAACTATCTTAACCTTTTTGTAACGCAGCAAGTTCGTTCTGGTCGTTATCAAGAGCTTTGGGGTAAGTTTGTTGGTGGCGAAGCACCTGAATTACGCATTCCTGGTGTTTACTACTAATAGTTAATTTCTATATGGCCGGCTTGCCGGCCATTTTTTTTTAAATCATTTATGGATTATAACTTCCATTGGAGACCAGTATTTAAATCTCTCCCTGATCTCTTAGAGTCAGCATTATTAACGTTGGAGGTCGCAATCCTTTCGATGATATTAGGTATATTATTTGGTCTTGCACTCTCTCTAATTAGAATTAAAATGACAGGGCCTTTAAAATGGTTTGCTGTCTCATGGATTGAGCTTGCTCGAAATACACCAGCCCTATTACAATTATTTTTCTTTGGCTTTGGACTTGGTGCATTTGGTATTCACTTTAGTCCTTTTCTTATTGTATTATTAGGCTTAACCTTTAACAACTCAGGCTACTTAGCTGAAAACTTTCGAGGTGGATTTAATTCTATTCCAGAGACCCAAATTAGAGCTTCTCTGAGCCTAGGAATGAATAGCTTCCAAACCTACACAAGAATAATAATTCCACAAGTCTTAAGGGTTGTATATCACCCAATGACTAATCAAATGGTTTGGGCTGTTTTAATGTCTTCTTTAGGGATGCTAGTTGGCTTCCGTGAACTCTCAGGTGAAACTCAATTTTTTGCATCTAAAACATATCGTATTTTTGAGTATTTTGCTGCAACTGCAATAATTTACTACGTGATAGTCAAAATTATTCTTGGTCTTTCAAGATTAATGGCTTCACGACTATTTAAGTATTAGGAGAATCTTTATGGAATCAGCTTCTACATACTTTTCAGGATTTAATATTAATGATTTATTGTATCTTGGTGAAGCTGCCTTAAGAACTCTATGGATCTCATTCTGGGCTATCAGTATTGGATCTTTTATTGGAATTTTTTTAGGATTAGCACTTAGCATTTCTAGGGTTATAGCATATACACTTGGGGCAGTTTTAGATGTATTTCGGTCTGTTCCACTAATTATTCAGCTAGTATTATTTTTTAATTTTGCCCCTATTATTGGTCTCAGACTTAACCCATTTGAAGCTGGCTTAATTGTACTTATTGTCTATACTTCAGCTTATGTTGCCAATGTTGCAAGAGGAGGAATTGAAGCTGTTGGAGACCCGATGAGAAGAGCTGCAAGAAGCTTAGGAATGACTTATTGGCAAGATTTACGTTATGTTGTATGGCCAATTGGACTTCGTGCTGTATTTCCTGCTTGGGTGGGAGTTGCTTTAGGAGTTCTAAAGGATAGTGCATTGGTTTCAATACTTGGATATATTGAGCTTTTAAAAGCTTCTCAAATACTTATGACTCGAACACAAGAGGCAATCTTAATATTATCAATTGCTGGTGCATTCTATTTTGCTTTATCTTATCCAATTTCTTATTATGCAACTCGACTTGAACAAAGGTGGTCTGAATGATTAAAATTACAAACCTACATAAACAATATGGTGAACTTGAAGTCTTAAAGGGTATTGACCTTGACGTTCCAAAAGGAGAAGTGTTAAGTGTTATAGGATCTTCCGGCTCAGGAAAATCAACATTACTATATTGTATTAATGGCCTGGAGCCAATCCAAAAAGGTCAAATTATTGTAGATGATATTGATGTTCATGCTAGTGATACAAACCTTAACTCAGTTCGCCAAAATATGGGAATGGTTTTTCAACAGTGGAATAGCTTTCCTCATTTAACAGTTCTTGAAAATGTAGCGCTAGCACCAAAAATCGTTAGTAAACTTTCAAAGAAAGAAGCGCTAGAAGTTGCAGAAAAACAACTGCTTCATGTTGGACTTGGAGATAAACTTACTCAATATCCCTCTGCACTTTCAGGTGGGCAGCAGCAGCGTCTAGCTATTGCTCGAGCTTTGGCAATGGAACCAAAATGTATGCTGTTTGATGAAGCCACATCTGCTCTAGACCCTGAACTTGTTGGGGAAGTTCTTGATACAATTAGACTTTTAGCTGATGAGGGTATGACTATGATTTGTGTTACTCATGAGATGGGATTTGCTAGAGAAGTTTCTGATAGAGTGGCTTTTTTTCATGAAGGTAAAATTGAAGAAATTAACCAACCAGAAGAATTATTTGGCTCTGCTAAATCTAAGTATTTACAAAAATTTCTATCAAAAGTTAAAACATAGGGCTATTAACTACTTACTGGAGTTTAGCTATGGGAAAACTTTCAAATAATGAAGCCATTATCTTTGTACAAAATAATGTGGAAGGTGATATTGTAGTTTGTGATGAAGGGGTTAGTTTCTGGGGGGGTGTTGATCCTGACTCAGGAATAATTATTGATATTCATCATCCTAATTGTGGAGAGCAGCTTTCTGGAAAAATTGTACTTATGCCAACTTCTCGTGGCTCATGCAGTGGAAGTGGGGTATTACTGCAGCTTGCGCAAAATGGAAATGCACCAGCCGCACTTATATTTAGAGAAAATGAAGAGATCTTAACTCTTGGAGCTATGATTGCTGAAAGACTCTTTAACAAAAAAATTGCTATATTACGTCTTAAGCCTAACATTTATAATTTATTATCTTTAGAGAAATCTGCAAAAATTGATAATCTCAAATTATATTTCTCAAGTATCTTAATTAATTTATATCAGCCTGATTTAAGTAGAATTTACTTGAATAATTCAGATAAAAAAATGTTGGCTGGCAATCATGGTAAAGCCACAAAAATTGCAATGGAAATATTATGTTTGATGGCTGCTTCTCAAAATGCAGATAAATTAATCGATGTTTCTAGAGGTCATATTGATGGTTGTATTTTGGCACATGATGCTAATCTCAATTTTGCAGAAAAAATGCTTGATATGGGCGCGCGTGTTATTATTCCAACTACAATTAATGCAATTTCAGTAGATAGGGATAATTGGAAGTCGCAAGCTGTTGCTCCTGAACTGGGTGATAAAGCTAGCCGACTTGCTGATGCATATGTCAAAATGGGTGCTCATCCTACATTTACATGTGCGCCTTATCTTTTAAGTGAAAAACCAACTAAAGATGAAGTTATTGGATGGTCTGAGTCAAATGCTGTTATTTATGCAAATTCTGTAATTGGAGCTCGAACTCAGAAGCATCCAGATTATTTAGATTTGTTCATAGCCATGACTGGGCGAACTCCAAATACTGGTGTTTATTTAGAAGAGAATCGAAAGCCTAGCTGCGAAATTAGAATATCGTTACCTTTGAAATTTGATGAGTCTATTTGGCCAATGATAGGTTGGTTGGCTGGCTATAAATCACCAAATGGAATTCCAGTGTTAATTGGTCTTGAAGATATTTCACTGAGTAATGATGATTTAAAAGCTTTATGTGCAGCATTTGGTACAACATCTGCATCTCCAATGTTGCATATTAAAGGGCATACACCAGAAGGTGAGCTCTCGAGCACTCAAGATGCTATTACTTCAACTATAAGGCCCAATGATTTATTAAATTTGTGGCAACAATTCAATTCTGGCAATAACAAGATAGATCTAGTTGCTATTGGGAGTCCACATGCATCTCCTGCTGAGTGTATGAAGTTTTTGAAATTGTTATTGGAAAAAAATCAAACTGTTGTTATTCCAACTATTTTGACTGTTGGGCGAGAAACTCTTACAAAATTAAGAGATCATGGGAATTTAAATCAACTTTCCAAATTAGGAGTTCAAATTATTCCTGATATTTGTTGGTGCTCAATAACTGAACCAGTTTTTCCCTCAAAGACACAATCATTAATTACTAATTCTGGTAAATACGCTCACTATGGTGAGGGTTTGACTGGGCGAAATATACGGTTTGGAAGTTTAAGCGACTGTGCGATCGCTGCTTTAACTGGTTTTGTTAATGATGAGCCTCCTAATTGGATGAATTCCTAGACTTAAAATGTTATTTGAAATCTGAAAGATCTATATTAAGCTAAATGATATATCAAGTGGTGCTCCAACTCGAGTGAATGGCAAGATGACTGCTTCAAACCTTCCAGAACTTGGGATTGAACCAAACTTTGATATGCTTGGAGATACAGTTCTTTCTTTTTAAAAAAATTATTAATCTCTAATTTAATTTTCCAAAAAATGTCATTCTAGCTGATTCAGATAGCTGGACACCTGGACTTGAATTGTATGCTAAGACTGATAATATTCTAGTCTTACGCCCAATGGTTGGAGTGACGCGATGAATAGCATCCTTCCCTCTAAAAAGAACCAGTGATCCATTTTCCATAGCGAGTTTTTTTGGTTGGCTTTGCCCATTAATCAAGTCCAAAACTTGATCATAGTTATTGTCATTATTTTTTGAGTTTCTGAAATCTCTTATATATTCAAATTCACCTCCTGCCTCAGGCTTCTGTATAAGCAAGGTGATTGCAAAAGATGAGTTATCAAAGTGCCAACCAAGCTCCTGTCCCTCATTTGCATAATGAATGTTGATTGAAGATAGGTTGTCATAATATTTATAAAGCGCCTTCTCGTTAAGAACTGAACAAAGAAAATCTTTAAACTCTTCTGAATCATAAAGAGTTCTTAATGGTGAGAGAATAGGCACTTGATTATCGGTAATACA
The DNA here is from genome assembly GCA_028345055.1 of Candidatus Thioglobus sp. Taxonomy (GTDB): domain Bacteria; phylum Pseudomonadota; class Gammaproteobacteria; order PS1; family Pseudothioglobaceae; genus Pseudothioglobus. The sequence goes on from JAOMCO010000007.1 coordinate 61,289, forward strand.
GCCCTTTGAAGAAACCACTGTTCTATTGCGTGCATGATTTAATGGGTATGATTTATCTAAAGGTTCTAAATAAACATTATGATTGTTGATGCAGTAATATGCATGATGTTCTTGATCAATTGCTTCAGATAATATCGACTCAATAGCACTAGAGTGAAGAAAATCTTTGAGAACTAAAACACCCTCTAATTCAAGAATTTTTTTGCATTCTAATCTATAACTTTCATTTTCAATTGGATGCTTTAAATCATCAATCACACTAGATAATTTAATTGGAATTTTATTTGCACTATTAGTCATGACAAAGTTAATTATATACATTTAAAAAAATCATATTTTGAATGCGCTTAACAAGATCATCATAGATAATAAACTAATTAATTAAAAAATAGTTATGATTCATTTTGGAAATATTTCTCAAAAACAATTTCTTCAAGAGTACTGGCAAAAACAGCCACTTCTAATAAAGAATGCTCTGCCAAATTTTATCTGCCCATTGACTCCAGAAGAACTAGCTGGATTATCTTGTGAAGAAGAGTTTGAGTCCAGACTTGTTATTGGATCAACAAATAACAATAAATGGAAAATCACGAATGGACCTTTTGATGAAGCTTCATTTTCTAAGTTACCAAAAAAAGATTGGACTCTTCTAGTACAAGGCGTTGACCGATATATTGAAGATATCTATCAGCTAGTTAACGAATTTGATTTTATACCTCGTTGGCGATTCGATGATGTAATGATCTCGTATGCTTCATCAGGTGGAAGTGTTGGTCCACATTATGATCATTATGATGTTTTTTTGCTTCAAGGTTTGGGCAAAAGGCGGTGGATGATAAGCACAAAAGACTGCAATTTAGAAAATTATTTAAGTGATAATCCGCTAAGAATAATGAAGCACTTTAATGAAGAGCTCGAATGGGATGTTGAACCAGGAGATATTGTTTATATTCCCCCTAAAATTGCGCATCATGGAGTTAGTCTTGATGATCGATGCTTAACTCTTTCAATTGGATACCGATCCTATTCAATTAATGAAATGTATGAAGCACTAGACATGCCTCAAAAAAGTGAATCCAACATATATTTTAAAGATCCAATATGGGATTTAAATCAACATTCTGCTGAAATACCTCAAATAGCAATTGATGCAGTTAAGACTTTTTTAAAAACCAAAATTCTTCCTGATGATTACTTTGGGTGCTTTGTCACCAAGCTGGACTCTGAAGATCACAAAAAATTTAATCAGATAATTGCATCATATAAACAAGATCAAATATATACTGGTGTTACTTATGAACTAAAGCCTCTGTGCAGAATTGCCTACCAACATTCTAATGAAGGATTATTAGTGTTTGTTAATGGTGAAGTTTTTAACAACAGCAATATTGAGGATAAAATAATGATTGATTTTTGTAATACAAAAAAAATATCAACTAATAAAACAAATTGGATTTTAGCAAACAGACTTTCGTCACTTTTTCTTATTCAAGAACTTTAACTTTAAATAACTAAAACAGGCTGGCTAATAACTTTGACAATGAATCGATCAACAACTTTGCATTTTCCTGAGTAAAGACCAAAGGAGGTTTAATTTTAATAACATTATTATGTGGCCCATCAGTACTGAGAAGTATGCCAAGTTCTTTCAGTTTATTGGTAATCAACTTTGCCTTTTCTGTTGCTGGTTCCAGAGTTTTACTGTCTTCAACCAATTCAATTCCAATAAATAATCCAGCACCTCGAACATCACCAATCAATGAAAATTTATCTTTTAATAAACACAACTCTGAGGTCAAATAATTCCCTACATTCAGGGCATTCTGCTGTAAACTCTCCTGTTCGATTACATTGAGAACAGAGAGTCCAACTGCACAAGAAACTGGGTTTCCACCAAAAGAATTGAAATACTCCATGCCATTATTAAAGAAGCTTGCTATTTCATCAGTAGTTACAACGGCAGCTATAGGATGGCCGTTACCAAGTGGTTTGCCAATTGTGACGATATCAGGGATAACTTCTTGCATCTCAAAACCCCAATAGGCAGAGCCTACTCTGCCAAGACCCACCTGTACCTCATCACTGATACAAACTCCAGATGATGCTCTTACATATTTATAAGATTCTGCTAAAAAATCATTAGGTAACGGGATTTGTCCACCACAACCTAAAATCGACTCAGCTATAAAGGTTGAGCCTCCACCAAACTTATTAATTGCCTTCTGAACCGCTTGGGCATATTTTTTCCCCGCAGTTTTTGGGTTATTAAATTCTCCTCTGAATAAGTCTGGAATCGTAACAACTTCAACATGTTTTGACTTTCCCTGACCACCCTTACTATTAAATTTATAAGGACTGATATTGATTAGAGAGTCGGTATTTCCGTGGTAAGCATGATCTAGAACAATTGTGCTGTCGTTACCTGTATATGCTCTAGCCATCCTTAAAGCCAGCTCATTCGCCTCACTACCCGAATTTACAAAATGACAAATGGACAAGGTTTTGGGTAATTTTCTGCAAAGCTTCTCAGCCAACTCAACAATATTATCATGCAGGTAGCGAGTGTTAGTATTTAAAAGTTGATTCTGCTCGTGAGCCGCCTGAATAACATCAGGATGGCAATGCCCAACATGACTGATATTATTAACACAGTCCAAATACTCCTTCCCTTTTTCATCATATAAATATTGCCCCTTCCCCCTGAGTATTTTTAGTGGCTCTGAATAAGACAGAGAAAGTGATGGACCAAGGTGTTTTTTTCTCAACTTCAATGTATTTTTTTTGGATTTCACTGTTTAATATATTTTAAAATTACTTAAATCTTTGTCAGCAAAATTTCTCAGAAATGTCCATGCATATGGCTCAGTAACAGAAATATACTTATTTTCAGGAAATAGTTTTTTTCGGTAATTCGCTGTTACCACGGTAAAGCACGCGCGAACACAAACAAGATGAATAAGTGACTCAATTTCTTCATCTCTTAATGGATAAACTGACTGAAACCCCTTTACAACTGAATTGATCTTCATCTTAGGCTCTTCTTCTTCTAAGATAAGATAAGTGATTGCAACCGCTAATTCGCTTGCTAAAAAAGTATGCGCCATATCACCAAAATCAATAACGCCAGATATTTTTCCATTATCATTTACAAGTACATTGTGATCATTGCCATCATTATGAATATATTGGGTGCGTAAATATTTTTCATTAGGCACAATATTTAACTGATAATTTGCAATAAAATGGCTCAATACAGCTTTATCAGAATCACTGTCAATATAGTCTAAATGACTTTTCAAAAAGTCAATATTTCTAACATCCCATATCCATTTACGCTTTAAATCTGGATAATTAAACTCTCGAAAAGCAACATCTAACTTACCCAGAAATGAGCCAAATTCTTCTAACAAGAAAGACTCAGGATTCTCAATATCTTTTATAAAATGTCCTTCTAAAAAAGATTGAAGGCGAATAAAACAGCCATTATGCTGACTAATAAATTTACCACCTAAAGCCTGAATAGTGCTTGGTACTTGAATAGAGGAATCAAAATTGGCGATATGCTTCAAGCTAGCGACCTGTAACTTAATGAGCTCGACATCCTCCGCTGGATTTGAAATCTTTAATACAAACTCCTTTCCATCTTCACATTTCAAATAAAAATTCTGATCTCGCTCACTATCCAGGGCTTTAACTGAAACTTCAAAACCATATAAAGTTTTTACTATTTGGCAGACTTCAGAAGGTTTAAATCTTGATGGGGGAAAAGATATAACTGACATAAGTATTAAGTTACAAAAAAAAGTAAAGCCAGTAAAGCTGAATAAATGCTGATATTTTATCAAACTCTAGCCATGGGCTAAGAAAACAATGCCTCAATAAAACATATGAACTCTTAAATTAGGACAAATACAATATTAGTGAACTTGAATATCATTTTTAACTAGTATTAATTACCAAATTAAATAAAAAATATAAAAATCATTTCTAAAATAACCGACTCAGCATTGGCATCAGGCATAGCCTTAAAAAACATATATATAGTTTAGATTTAGGGGATAATTCACAGGGTTTTATGGATTTTGGTAAGTTTTATCTCAAGCATACCTTTAGGGTATGTTTTATATAAAGCTTATTGCGTTAAACCATAAAACACTTTTTATTTTATTGGAGTAACACAATGGACATGAATATAGTTCAAAAAAGTTTTACATTTGGTAATAGCCAAATTTCATTTGAAACAGGGAGAGTTGCCAGGCAGGCTCATGGTGCTGTTTTTGCAAGTATGGATGACACGCAGGTTCTAGTGAGTGTTGTAGGTGCTAAAGAAGCTAGGGCAGGACAATCTTTTTTTCCACTTTCTGTAGACTACATTGAGAAAACATATGCGGCTGGCAAGATTCCTGGTGGTTTTCTGAAAAGAGAAGGTAGGCCGAGTGAAAAAGAAACTCTTACCTCAAGACTCATTGACCGCCCTATTCGTCCGCTATTTCCAAATGGCTATATGAATGAGGTTCAAGTAATGATTCAGGTTATCTCATCAAACAAAAATGTAGACCCTGATGTTTTAGCGATGATTGCTACATCTGCCGCTTTAGCAATCTCTGGAGTTCCGTTTAAAGGTCCGATCGGTGCTGCTCGAGTCGGCTATCAAGATGGCAACTACTCAATAAATCCAACTTATAGTCAACTTGAAACATCTGAATTAGATATGGTTGTTGCAGGAACTAAAGATGCGGTTCTAATGGTTGAATCTGAAGCAAGTGAGCTATCAGAAGATGTTATGTTAGGTGCAGTAATGTATGCTCATGAGCAATTTCAAGTTGTTATTGATAGTGTTGCTGAATTTGCAAAAGAGGTTGGCGTGTCCCCGCGCGAGTGGGTTGCGCCTGAAGACAATGAATCTCTCTTAAGCTCTATTAAATCCAAATTTGAAAGTCAAATTTCTGAGGCTTATCAGACAGTTGATAAGATGAATCGTTATGAAAAGATGGGTGAAATTAAAGATGCTGCTGTTGAAGAATTTGTCAGTGAAGATGATTTAATAAGTGAGGATGAGGTTAAAGATTATATTAAAAAAATTGAAAAATCAACAGTTAGAGAACGTATTCTAGCTGGTGAGCCTAGAATTGATGGAAGGGATAACTCAACCGTCAGAGAACTTGCAATTGAAACAAGTGTTCTAGAGAATACTCATGGTTCTGCACTGTTCACTAGAGGCGAAACTCAGGCGTTGGTAGTTACCACTCTAGGCTCTAAGAGAGATGCTCAGTTAATCGAAAAACTTGAATCAAATGATCGCATCGAGGATCACTTTATGCTTCACTACAATTTTCCTCCATATTGTGTAGGTGAGACTGGACGCGTGATGGGTGTTAAGAGACGTGAAGTAGGACATGGTAGACTAGCCAGAAGAGGTATTTCAGCTTGCCTTCCAAGTCTTGATGACTTTCCTTACACGATCCGCGTAGTATCAGAAATTACTGAATCTAATGGCTCAAGTTCAATGGCAAGTGTCTGTGGCTCATCTCTTTCATTAATGGATGCAGGTGTCCCTCTCAAAGCACCTGTTGCTGGAATTGCTATGGGCTTAGTAAAAGACGAAGATCGATTTACAGTCTTGACTGATATTCTTGGTGATGAAGACCACCTCGGTGATATGGACTTCAAGGTTGCTGGAACATCTAAAGGAATTAATGCTCTTCAAATGGATATTAAGATTGATGGTATTACAGAAGATATTATGTCAATCGCACTCAAACAGGCAAAAGATGCAAGACTCAATATATTAGGTCAGATGAATCAGGTCATTTCAGAGCCAAATTCTGCTTCTAAGAATGCGCCCAAAACTAAGGTAATAAAAATACCTACCGATAAAATTAGAGATGTTATTGGTAAAGGTGGAGAGACTATTAGAGCTATTGTTTCTCAGTCTGGAGCGAGCGTTGATGTTGATGATGATGGTAATGTAAATATTTTTGCTAATGACTCAGAGAGTTTCGAAAAGGCAGTTCAAATGGTTAAAGACGTTACAGCTGTTCCAGAGGTTAATAAAGTCTATATAGGTAAGGTTGCTAAAATAGTTGAATTTGGAGCCTTTGTTACAATTATGCCGAATCAAGATGGCCTATTACACGTATCTGAAATTGCTCATGAGAGAGTAGAGAAGGTTGAGGACTATCTTAAAGAAGGTGAGGAAGTTGAGGTTAAAGTTCTTGGCATTGATCGAGGCCGAATCAAACTCTCTAGAAAAGTTTTAATCGAAAAATAATAGATAAAGCCACCGAAAGGTGGTTTTTTTATTTAGAATAAATTATGTCTGAAGAAAAAATAGTTGAGCTTGAAGAGAAAATTGCATTTCTTCAAAATATGATTGATGAACTAAATATTGTTGTTTTTCGTCAAGGCAATAAATTAGAGAAACTCAATTTAGAACTAAAAGATACTAATGAGAAATTATTGAATCAATCTGAATCAGCATCTAACGATACTAAAGATTTAGATGATAAGCCACCTCATTACTGAATACTTGTTTTAATTCGCTCCATCATAATGATTAGAGCGACTCCATTTAAACCCCATACAATGCTTAGCAAATACATATTGAAGGTTAAGCTAATAAACTCAGCTAAATAACCAACTAAAGCGGGCCCAAAAATAAATCCTGAAAATCCCATTGTAATCAAATTTGCAACTGTAAGATTAATTGGCTCATCAGTGATTCGGATCGCTAATCTAAATATAATGGCAATAAAGTTAGCAGTTCCAAAGCCAAAAAGTAGCATACCAAAAACAATAATATAGAAATTTGAGGTTAGTATAGATGCGAATAAAACTAATCCTGCAGCTATACTTAAATACCCGCCAATAGCCTTTTCACTTGATTTTTTAATCATTTTCGAAGCAATCAATCTTGCAGATATTTCTCCAATATTAAACGCAAAAATGATGGCACCTCCAAGATACAACGGAACCAATAAATCCTTTGTTAACCATAGAGCAGACCAATCTAGAATGATACCCATTGTTGCATAATTTAGCATCATCAAAATACCAAATATAAGTATTGAATTTTTGGGTAATTTAAATTTTGGAGTCTTTTGAAGATTTTCAAATGACTTGTCCAAGCCAAATTTATTAATTAGAAGTGCTCCTAAAATAAGTGCAGTTCCAGTTATTGAGAAAATTAATATGGGACTATCGATATACCTTATAGTAAAAAATGCGCTAAATGCACCAACAAGTGAGCCAAAACTAAAGGCAGCATGGTATAGCGGTGTTAGCACCCGCGATGTCTTATTCTCAATCATAGATATTTGTGATTGAGAGGATGGACTAAAGAGTCCAACAAAAAACCCAAAGGGCATAAAAGCAATCAAAAACCATTGATAGCTTGGAGCCAAGATTAGCAATAATGGACAGTATGCTATACCCAATAAACCTATTACAATAGAGTTCTTTGTGCCTATTCTAGGAACAATGAGTCTACCTGAAGTCTGGTTTCCTATTAAATTTAAGAGCCCAAAGGCAAATAATCCTATTCCAATTTCAGCCTCAGTTATTTGAAGCCTTTCCGCATTCCAAGGAATATATACAAAATATATTCCAATCTGAAATAAAACAAGGAAAGCCCCTAAAAATGTAGCATATATACCTCTATCATATGCCTTCGCCTCTTCTTTAGAAATTGCTGTTTCCATTTAACTATGTTTTAATTTTTAAGGCGTCAAAATCTATTAGAAGCCCTTCCCAACCGTGTTTTATGAAGCTTCTAATGTTTAAGTGTGTGCTATTATCTTCTGGACTCTTTAACACTGACTGATAGTGCTCCGCAAAGCAATGAAGGGCCTCCAGCTCAGAAAGTGAGTGCATATGTCCAAAGCAAAAAACTTTAGCAGAGCCCTGGTTTTCAAATTTTGAGTTAATAATTTCACCATTCTCAAATGCGACATTTGAAAAGTGGTATTCGCTATCAATCAACTTAATAAAATCAGAAAATTTTATTAAAGAACCAGATTTAACCTTGTTTAGATATTCTTCGGTATTCATTAAATTTTAGGTATGCATTGGATTAGATTTACCAGAATCAATATTAAGTTTTTTTGCAGCCTTACTTAATATTTTGGCATCCAAACTACCCTCATCTACCAGAGTGCTAAGAGTTGCATAGGTAATATAATCAGCGTTCACCTCAAAAAAGTATCTAAGTTCCTTACGGGAGTCAGACCTTCCAAAACCATCTGTACCTAGAACCTCATATCGCATAGGAACATATTTTCGAATTTGTTCGGCATAATTTTTCATGTAATCAGTTGCAGCTATTGCTGGGCCCTTTGATTTGCTCAAACATTGAGTGACATATGGAACTTTCTGAGTTTTACTATATAAGTTGTCACGATCAATATTCTGGGCTTCTCTAGTAACCTCATTAAAGCTTGTTACACTCCAAACATTGGACATGACGCCCCAGTCTTTTTCAAGCATATCCGCAGCCTTCTCGACCTCACGAAGGATTGCTCCGCTGCCAAGCAATTGAACTTGTATTTTAGATTTTCCAACAGTTTTTAAAGAGTACATTCCTTTTAAAATAGCCTCTTCAACTCCTTTAGGCATTTCTGGATGAACATAATTCTCATTCATAAGTGTGATGTAATAGAAGATATTTTCATTCTTCTCATACATACGATACATTCCATCTCTAATAATTACTGTCAGCTCATAAGCGTAAGTGGGATCATATGAAATGCAATTTGGAATAGTATTAGCAACAATTAATGAGTCACCATCTTGATGCTGAAGTCCTTCACCAGCTAGAGTTGTTCGTCCGGCTGTACCTCCCATTAAAAACCCCTTAGCCTGCATATCGCCAGCAGCCCAAGCAAGATCCCCAACTCGCTGAAAACCAAACTTAGAGTAATAAATATAAAAAGGAATCATGGTTACATTATGAGAGGCATAAGCTGTTGCTGCTGCAATCCAGTCAGAGATTGCCCCAGCCTCATTTATGCCTTCCTGTAAAACTTGTCCCTTGATATCCTCTTTGTACCACATCACCTTATCTGAGTCCTCTGGCTCATAAAGTTGGCCAGATGATGAATAAATTCCCATTTGCCTAAATAAACCTTCCATCCCAAAGGTTCTAGCTTCATCAGGAACAATAGGAACCACCCTAGGACCAATTTCTTTATCTCTAATTAGTAGGGATAAGAATCTAACAAATGCCATTGTGCTTGACATCTCTTTTTCTTTAGTAGATTTGAGAAGAGGCTCAAAAGTTTCTAATTGAGGGATATTAAAAGACTCTAGCTCAAAGCTTCTAGAGGGGAGATAGCCTCCCAAAATCTCTCTTCTCTCTCTAAGATATGTTAACTCTTCACTGTCTTCAGCTGGTTTATAAAAATTTAACTCCTCTGCATCTTTTTTAGTGACTGGAATATCAAACCTTTGAGCCACTTTTACAAGTGCATCTACACCTAATTTCTTTTGACTATGGGTCGTATTTTTGCCCTCTCCAGCTTCACCCATACCATAACCTTTAACCGTTTTAGCAAGAATGACTGTTGGCTGCCCTTTATGCTCTTTAGCAGCTTTGTAAGCTTGGTACACTTTATTTGGATCATGACCACCTCGGGTTAAGGCAAATATTTCATCATCAGACATATTTTCAACAAGTTTCAGAGTTTCTGGATATTTTCCAAAAAAGTGTTTTCGCACATATGCACCATCTTTTGCTTTGTATGCCTGATATTCACCATC
>JAOMCO010000008.1 GCA_028345055.1 Candidatus Thioglobus sp.
ATTTTTTAAATGGCATAGAGAAGAAGAATTACCCAAATATGTTCTTATAATTGAGAATTTAGAGTCGATTCTGGATGAAGATATTCGAATTGAATCTATTGAATCTATTACCTATGATGTTGAACAGTCCTGGTTTCAATTAGAAGATAGAATGCTTATATGGATGCTGCCGATGGCTAGGGATTTAACTAGTGAACAAATTGCTGAGCTTCTTCAATCAATGCAAACTAAAGTATCTCAAAGTGAAAACAAATATTTAAATCGTAATTTACAAACTTATCAAAATGATAACTATAAGCGACTTAGAAAGAACTTACGCCGCTTTATAGGTGAAATGAATAAAGACCAGTTAGGCCTTATCAGTAATGCTAGTAAAGAAATGATCAGGGTTGATAATCAATGGATTAATAATCGTAAAGCTCTTATTGAAAATCTCAAGGTAATTCTTAAGAGGGATGATGGCTGGGAGTTAGCTCTGAAAAATATTACGCATAGAGACGATAAGGTTTCAGAGAATTATCGTAAAACTTATTCAAATAATATCCAAATTAATCAGCGTCTTTTTGTAGACATTTTGAATTCAAGAACTGAAAAGCAAGATAAGAAACTAAGGATGCAGCTCTTGAGATATAGGAATGATATTAATAAGCTTATAGCTCAAAATTAGTCTTTACCAGCGCCTTTTCATTCTTCCTCTAAAGATATCAGATGCCCAGTTAAGAAACAGACCAATGAAAGCAGATGCACCTAGCCAAAAGATTGGAAGGCCACCACTAGATCCAAAGATTACTGAACGATATGCTCTTCCAATAGAGTCAAATGGGACTGAAGAGCCAATTAATTCGAGCCATTCAGGAGCTGCAGCAAGAGGTATCATTGTGCCACTTAAAGCTGGTTGATAAAACACAACGGGAAGAATGACTAAAAGAGATATGATCCCTATGGTAGAAAAAATACCAAGAAAAAACCAGCTAAGACATATACTAATAACCCATGAAAAAAACCACGACATAAAAAATACCTCCCATTGCATTGTTGTAAAAGTAACAATCAACGCCAAAGCAAGACTAGATGCCCCCATAGTCATTACTGGAATCACTGTTCTGACATATGCTCTGTTTAGAAGTGTCATTTGATTTGTCGCTAGAAAGAGAAGGACTGATCCGATCATTGTTGAGAGCCATGTTATAAAGCTCATTACAAATGGCGATGGCATTGAGGCGAGACTTTGTGCCTCATAAAGGTTTTCTAATTCAACTTGAACAGGCATCTGAGAATTAGGAGCAACATTTTGAATTTTTGCTAATCTAAGATTTGATATGAAAGCAGAAAGACCCAGCTGAAAAGTGGATGGAAGCTGACTCGCAATTTGAGTTTCTGAAACAGTTAAGTGATCTGAGTTAATTACCTTAATATTCAAATTATTTTCACTTAAAGCTAGATCTGAAAAGTCTTCAGGAAATATTATTATTGATGAAATTTCTCCATTAGATAGAGCCATTTTTGCTGTTTCTGAATCTTTGAATAATCCAACTCTAAAGGGTAAGGATCTTGAGATTGCTTTAATAGCTTGAGTTGATATTAATGGAAAAGATGATCCAGCATCAAGATTAACTATTCCGAGTCTAAAGTTTGAAGAGATTTTTTCAGGATCATTGGGAGCAGTCAGATTGAATATTGAAAAAATTAAGGCAATTAGAGTAGGAACAATAATAGCTGCCCTGAATAGTTTGCTCCGACGAAAATCATTAATTGGGGAGGGCATTAATTTAAATCAAATAAGATAAACAATACACAAACACATCTACTTAGTCAAACTCTAATTAACATCGCTTAGGATCATTTGAGCTGCCTTTTCAGCAATCATCATAGTGGGAGCATTTGTATTACCTGAGACAAGTTTGGGCATAATAGATGCATCTACTACTCGCAAGTTTTCTATTCCATGAACTCTAAGTTGGTCATCAACAACACTATCTTTGTCATGACCCATTTTGCAGGTACCAACAGGATGATAAATACTCTGACTATGATTTTTTGCTGCCTCTAATAAATCCTCATCAGTTTTAAATGCATGTCCAGGAACAAACTCATCAAGGATATGATTTTTGATTGCGTTTGCCTTTGCAATTTTTCTGGCAACTTTGATAGACTCTATTGCAATTTTCCTATCAGACTCAGTTGAGAGGTAATTCGGAATGATAGTAGGAAGATCTTCAGGGTTGGATGAGCTTATAGAGACCTCACCTCTACTTTGAGGCCTTAGGTTACAAACTGACATAGTGAAAGCTGAAAATGGATGGACACCATCACCTGGCTTGTCAGCACTCAGAGGCTGCATATGAAACTGTATATTTGGCCGAGAACCATCCAAAGAAGTATTAGTAAAAGCAAAAACTTGACTTGCACTCAAAGTCAAAGGCCCAGTTCTAAAAAGCATATATTGAATTCCTATAAGAGCCTTTTTCCACCAAGTATTTAATTCATCATTGAGTGTTCTTGTATTGGTTTTGTATACCAGTCTGATTTGCAGGTGATCCTGAAGATTTTTACCTACAGCTGGATTATGATGAATAGTTTTGATGCCATATTTATTTAATAGTTTCTCATCTCCAACTCCTGAGAGTTGCAATATTTGAGGGGAGCTAATTGCGCCTGCGGATAATATTACTTCTTTATTAGCAAGAATTGTCAGTTGAGTCTTACCTTTGCTTTGAATGCATTCAACCCCAATTGCTTTAGTGCCATCAAAGATGACTTTACTTATTTGGGTGTTAGTCATGATTGTCAAATTTTTTCTAGCTCTAACTTTTCGATTAAGAAATGAGCGGTATGAGCTTCTTCTAAGGCCCTTGTGGGTAGTTTGCTGAAAGTAACCAACACCTTCTTGTTTTTCTCCATTGCAATCATCATTAAATGGGATGCCAATCTCCTCTGATGCTTCAATAAATAAATCAGCAATTTTTCTCCTCAATCTAAGATTGGAAACTTTAAGCTCACCATCCACTCCATGATATTGATCTTCTCCATTTTCTTGGCATTCAAATTTTTTAAACAAGGGAAGTACATTTTGATATGACCATCCCTTATTACCAAGTTTCTCCCAATTGTCATAGTCATGTTTGTCACCTCGGATATATAGAAGCCCATTCAGTGCACTGGAGCCTCCAAGAACTTTTCCTCTTGGCCAGTCAATCCTTCTATTATTTAATCCTTTGTCTTTTTCAAGTTGATACATCCAATCAAATTTTGGATTATTCATCGTTTTAAAATAACCCACTGGAACATGAAGCCAGAGATTGTCATCTCCTCCACCAGCCTCTATTAAGAGAACTGTATTTTCTGATTCTGATGAGAGCCTATTGGCCAGTAAACATCCTGCTGAGCCAGCACCAACAATAATGTAATCATATTCTCTAGACATTTGTATTCATAAGTTTTTAATCATCAAATAACAAAGCAAAAATTGTTTGAAAAATAAAGAATTATAATTATAGGTAAAAGTAAATTGCATCTATATATTAATAAAAAAATATAGTTCATAGTTGATTGCAGTTAGCTTAAATTTTTTTCTCAAATAAATTGAAAGATATATATCAATTGATGTATACTGGTTAGTAGCTAAATTCATAATTTTATTGTGTATTTATCTATCAATGTTTAAAAATTAGGAGATTTTATGTTTAAAAATAAAGTTGGTTTATTGGCTGCTGCATTAGTTGCGTTTAGTTCAAGCGCTATTGCTGATGGTCATATCCATTTAAAAGTACAATCTGTATTAAACTCTACTGGTAGTGAAGTTGGCTATGTTAGAGATTTTGCAGAAGACGTTGCAGCCCTTACTGATGGCAGAGTAACAATTGAAGTTCTTCCAGGAGGCTCTGTTGTTCCTAACTCTGATCTTATTGATGCTGTTGACGCTGGTCTAATTGATGGCGGATTTGCATGGACTCACTACTGGTCTGGTAAGCACCCAGCTGCAATGCTGTTTGGCTCACCAATCGCTGGTGCAGGACTTGGAATTGACAACATCGCATGGCTATCATGGTTCCATAGTGCTGGTGGTAAAGAGCTCTATGACCAGTTATGGGATGAGATGGACTTGAACGTTGTTGGCCTAATGCTTCAGCCAGTTGGTCCAGAAGCGCTTGGTTGGTTTAAAGAGCCAATTAACAGTATGGACGACTTCCGTAAGCTTAGATTCCGTGCTCCTCCAGGAATCCCAGGACAAACCTATAAGGATATTGGTGTCGCAGCTGTAGCAATGGGTGGTGGAGATATTCTACCAGCACTTGAGAAAGGCGTAATTGATGCAGCAGAATGGTGCTGCCCAGAGCCTGACAGAGACTTTGGTTTCCAAAAGGTTCTTAAGTATTACTACTTGCAAGGACTTCACCAAAACGTTGTGAATGCCGACATGTATATCAACGGTGACAGATGGAATGAAATTTCTCCACGTGACCAACATGCTATTCATGTTGCTGCAAGAGCAGCTAGACTTGACTCTATGTCAAATCGTATCTATGCAAATGGTATTGCTATGGCAGACCTTTTAGAGCAAGGCGTTCAGCTAATGGATACTCCAGATGACTATTTCGTAGAGTTTATGGCTGCTGCAAATGCAACTCTTCAAAAGAATGCTGATGAGAATGCATTCTTTGCAGAGGTTTGGGCTTCACAGAGAGATTTCGCTGAGAAAGCGGTACCTTTCTGGTCAGGTGCTCAAGCATCTAACGCTAAGTTAGGTTTAGCTTTTGCTGCAACCCTGAAGTAAAGATCCATCGTAAGACTTGAAAAATAAGTTGCTGATAGTGAAAACTATTGGCAACTTTTTTTTATCTTAATATGACTTTTCTAACTTCAGGTTCTCCTTTATCCTGGAGTTAGAAAAGTCATATAAGGGTTTTAATTATTAGAACTATTAAGTTTTGTTACAATACTATAAATTTTTTAGATAAAAAACAATAGGTGCATTTATGCCACAAGATGAAGATATTGGTGAATTAGATATTACCGATGAGATGATTGCTGAAGGTAGATCATATTCGGGTGTAATGCCTGATGATATGCCAAAAATAATGTCTAGAATTATTCTTGGTATTGACTGGTTTAGCCTCAAGGTTGGTCAGATAGCATGCTGGCTCACCGTTCCAGTATTTTTATCTATGTTCATTGAGGTAACAGGGAGGCATTTTTTTGGCTCTCCAACAATGTGGGCATATGACATTAGTAGAATGGGCGCGGGCGCTATGTTTATGCTTGGGGCTGGTTATGCCCTTTCAAAAGGAGTTCATATTCGAGCAGACTTTATGTATCGTAACTGGTCTGTAAAGACTCAAGCAACGATTGATTTAACGCTTTATTTATTATTTTATTTTCCTGGACTTACTGGTGCTGCTTGGGCTTGCTATAAATATGCCTATAAGTCTTGGTCCCAAATGGAAAGAGGAATGGACACAGCGTGGATGCCACTTATGTATCCAATCAAGTCCATTTTATTTATAGGATTAGTATTTCTTTTGATTCAAGGTATTTCTGAGACGCTCAAATGTATCTATGCTATCAGAAATAGGAGATGGCCATGAGTCCTGAAGTACTAGGTATTATCCTAATTTTAACAATGCTATTTGCCATATTTATTGGCTTTCCAATTTCATTCACTCTAATATTTCTAGGAGTATTCTTCGGTTATCTGGGTTTTGGAGATCTTGTTTTTTTCTTAATGACCTTCCAGTTTTCTGGAAGTATGCTTGAGCAAACACTTGTAGCAATTCCTCTCTTTACTTTCATGGGAATTCTCATGGAGAAAGCAAATCTCATGGAGCGATTATTTACTTCCGTTCAGATGGCCCTTGCCAGAACTAAGGGGTCATTATTTGTAGCAGTTCTCTTTGTGGCAACAATCTTTGGAGCTGCAACAGGAATTGTTGGCGCATCGGTTACAATTTTGGGAATCATGTCTGCAAAAACAATGAATCGTTCGAATTATGATGTCCGTTTGGCAGCAGGTTCGATTACAGCTGGAGGTACTCTTGGTATTCTGATACCTCCAAGCATTATGCTTGTTGTTATGGGGCCTATTCTTAATGTCCCAGTAACTGATTTGTTTGCTGCTGCAATTGTTCCAGGATTGATGTTAGCAGCTCTATATACCGGCTATACACTTATAAGGTGTCACTTAAATCCTGCTTTAGGTCCAGTTGTTCCTGAAGACTTAATACCAGACTCTATGAATGAAGTATGGAAAGAGTTTTTTAAAGGCCTTGTGCCGCCAGTTCTTTTAGTAGGTGCATCTTTAGGAAGCATATTGGCTGGCTGGGCTACAGCAACTGAAGGAGCTGCAATGGGTGCTGTTGGAGCAATTTTCCTGACTTTGGCTTATCGTAAGCTATCTTTTGAATCTTTAAGAAGTGCACTCTTAAAAACTTTAGAGATCACCACTTTGATTATGGTTTTGGTTTGTGCTTCGAACTTTTTTGGAGCAGTATTTTCGAGATTGGGGACTCCAACCATGATTACTGAATTTTTGATGGTACTCGATCTTCCACCAACAGCTATATTATTGATCATTATGGCTTTAATATTCTTATTAGCTTGGCCATTAGAGTGGGTTCCAATTGTGCTCATTATTATCCCAATTGTCTTACCTCTAATTGAGCAATTAGGATTCAATTTGACTTGGTTTGGTATTCTAGTTGCAGTCAATCTTCAAACTGCTTGGCTGTCGCCTCCCGTTGCTCTTTCAGCCTACTTTCTCAAGGGAGTAGTGCCTGAATGGGACTTATCAGACATTTATAAAGGCATGATGCAGTTTATGGTGATCCAAGTCATTGGACTTGCATTGATAATAATATTTCCACAAATTGTATTATGGCTACCAACCTATTTATATGGATAAATATATAGTTTTGTTTTAATTTTGGAGAACTACTAAACTAGAAAAGTCAAGATTCCAAGAGAAACTAAATTGCCTCACCAAAAGTACTGTTTTGCGAATGGATATAGTCTATATCACTAGTGTGAACGTATGAAGTTCTTAGTTCAATTGTAACATTATTGTAAGTTTGACCTACTCGATTAATTTTAAGTATAGGAGCATTTATTGGAATATTTAAAAGTTTAGATATTTTTTCATTTGCAGAAATTGCCTTTAGTTTTTCAGAACAATTAGTAATAAAAATATTAAACTTATTTTGATAAAGGTTATAAACTGTATTCACTCGCCCTGTAAAAATTTCTTGAGTAAGGCCAGGAAACTTATCTTGAGGAATGATAATTTTATCAACAATATAAAACTTTTTATTAAGCCCAAGCTTATTGTAAATTTGAAAGACTGTACTTCCAGCAGGGACACCTAATTCTGCAGCCTGTGACTTAGTTGCCTTTTTTGTTTCAAAAGAGATAAACTCAACATTAGGACTTTGTTTTTCGTCACTTCCATTAAGTGCAAAATGAAAATATTCAAAAAGAAAACTACTATTGTCATGTTGAAATACAAATGTACCTAAACCCTGTTTTCTGATAAGAAATCCCTCTTTTTCTAGGACACCTACTGCTTTTCGAATTGTTCCAATTGAAACATTGAAAAGTTCAACTAGTGTTTTTTCATTGGGTATGAGTTGCCCAGGTCTTAGCTCATCACGATAAAGACAATTGAATAGCTCATTTCTTATTTGAAGCCAAAGTGGAGTTTTACTATCTCTGTCAATATCAAATTTCAGATGAGTAATACTCATATTAGTAATATTATTGTTATTAAAAAGAAGGCTTTAAGATAACCTTAGCTGAGGCCATTGTACCATTGTGTAAACTTTGAAAGGCTAAATTAGTTTCGGATAATGGCATCTCTTCAATCCATGAAAGATCTCCAAAATCGCCGTTCTCAATTGACTTTAATGCTGATTTGAAGTCCTCCATATTATATGTATAGCAACCAATAAGTTTTATCTCTTGAAGTGTAATTTTACGAATATCAATATTGCTATTCCAGCTAAGAAGCCCTACATTGACAACTGTTCCACCAGCTCGAGCTGAGGATATAGATAATGCATTAGTCTTGTCACTGCCCACACAATCAATAATAACATCATAGCTATCTTCATTGATAGACTGATTGATAGGATTAATTGGATTAACATCAACATACTCTTTAACGCATTGATGTCTAGCTTCATTGGTCTCTAAAACAGTCAACTTAACACCATATGATTTTAGTAGAAGTGCTGTAAGCAAACCTATTGCACCTGCTCCAATGACTAATACATTACAATCTTTAATCGGTTTAAAAGAATTATTTTTTGCTAGGTTGACAGCATGAACAACAGTTGCTGCAGGTTCTGTCAAAGCAACATGATTAGAGTTCATAGAATTAGGCGCATGAACAAGACATTGATTTGGTATTGTCATATATTGAGCAAAAGCACCTTGCCTGCTCATACCTATCATATCTCTATCACTACACAAGTTGTCTCTCCCTTGAAGGCAGTACTCACAATTTCCACAAGTGATTAGGGGATTGCCAGTAACTTTTTGGCCTTTATGAACACCCTTAACAATTTCCCCACAAAACTCATGACCAAGAATGAGACCTGGATTTCTACGAGGGTCTTTTCCATGAAAGGCATGCATATCAGATCCACATATACCAACAGATTTTATTTTCAATAAAACATCATCATCACGAGCAATTTGAGTTGACTGATATTCACTAAAAAAAGTCATTTCATTTGGTGCTGTATAAACCACTGCTTCCATTTTTTTAATCATGCTGCTGAAAATCCTCCATCTAAAAATATAGTTTGACCAGTGACATATGAATTTGCATCGCTACAAAGAAAGACACTAATCCCAAAAATATCCTTTTCTTCACCATTGCGACCCATCATTGTTTTATTAGCTAAAGTCTTTAATTTATCTGGATCTTGAAACAATAATTCAGTTAAATTTGTCCGAAAAAAACCGGGTGCAATTGCATTAACTAGAATACCATCTTTCGAATAAGCCTGCGCTAGAGCTCGAGTAAGCTGCATAATGCCACCCTTACTTGCACCATAGGGAATGCTGTTATCAAAAGCTCTAAGCGATTGCAGTGAGGCAATATTTATAATTCTTCCCCATTTATTATTCTTCATGGATTCAGAAACAAGCTGACTCAAGTAAAAGGGCGCTGTAAGATTTATATCAATTGTTTTTTGCCACTCATCCATTGTGAGTTCTTCAGCTGATGTTCTTAAATTAATCCCTGCTGCATTGACCAAGATATCAATCCTATTAGATTGATTAAGAATTTTAGAGACAGCTTCTTCAAGAGCATCGCTTGAAGTCACATCAGCCTGAATAAAGCAAGCATCGGAGCCTTGTTGTTTGATTTCATGAATTGTTTCGTCCGCATTATCACGACTACTCGCTATCCATACAAATGCACCTGCTTTTGCAAGCGCAAGTGCTATCATTTTTCCTAGACCGCTAGTACCACCAGTTATGAGAGCAACTTTATTCTCAAGAGAAAAGTCTGATAAGCTCATTTGATTACTCTAATACAGGAGCACCCAAATCAAAAGATTCTTCAGGAAAATATTTACTGAGTCTAACGTCGGATGCCCTGGCATGACCTTCCATTCCTTCCAATCTTGAAATTCTAGAAGATGCCTGCGCAACTTGGCGTGTAGATTCACGATCCATACGTTGCCAAGTTAAAACCTTTAAAAATTTATGCGCAGATAGCCCACCAGAATATCGGCCAGCTGCTTTTGTTGGGAGAATATGATTAGGTCCTGAGGCCTTATCACCAAAAGTAACTGTTGTTTCTTCACCTAAAAATAATGAGCCATAGCAGGTTAAGTTTTCAAGCCACCAGTCAAGGTCACTACACTGAACTTCTAGATGTTCAGCTGCATATTCGTCAGAAATTTTAACCACCTCATCACGAGAATCACAAAGAATAACTTCACCATAGTCTCTCCAAGCACAGTGGGCAGCATCTTGAGCAGTTGGTGGTAATTTTTTAATATATTCTGGAATAAGATCCATAACTTTCTCAGCTAGTTCTTGTGAGGTAGTAAAAAGCCATCCAGGAGATTCATGCCCATGCTCCATTTGACCCACCAAATCAATGGCTACAACATCTGGATCTGCATTTTCATCTGCAATGACAGCAACTTCAGATGGACCAGCAAAAACATCAATACCAACCTCACCAAAAAGAGTCCTTTTAGCTTCAGCTACAAATTTATTTCCTGGACCAACAATAATATCTGCCTTCTTTCCAGTAAATAGCCCATAAGCCATACTTGCTATTGCTTGAACACCCCCAAGAGTCATTACATGATCTGCACCTGCAGTCTTCATTGCATATAAAACGTAAGGGTGAATACTCTTTCCTTTATATGGTGTAGAGCATGAAATAATACATGGAACACCAGCAGCCTTAGCAGTTGCTATGCTCATATAAGCTGAAGCAATATGGGCATATCTGCCTGTTGGAACATAGCAGCCTGCTACATTAACTGGCAGTAATCTTTGGCCAGCCTCAACACCATTATTTTTGGTATGAAACTCCTCAATAGAATCACGTTGTGCTTTTGCAAAAGTGTATACCTGCTGACACGCAAAGTCGATATCATCCTTAACATCTTGAGGAACATTTGCAGTAATTTCT
Organism: Candidatus Thioglobus sp.; assembly: GCA_028345055.1. Taxonomy (GTDB): domain Bacteria; phylum Pseudomonadota; class Gammaproteobacteria; order PS1; family Pseudothioglobaceae; genus Pseudothioglobus. The sequence continues at coordinate 10,658 of JAOMCO010000008.1, forward strand.
TCAATATCAGCAGCTGATAGAAGAATATCACCAGTCCAGCTATCTAACTTTTCAGCATAATCTATGACAGCTTGCTCACCATCCTTATTAATGCTAGAGAGCATATCATGCACTACTTTTTGTGCTTCTAGCATATTTGATTCTGCCGTTTTATCGGCTTTTTTTAAATATTTCATAACAATTAATTATTTAGTAAATTTATTTATGCGCTTTCATATAGGCGAGTTAATACAAACTCTTGATGACCTAAAATTTCAGCAGCAGTCATTCTCCCATTAGAAGTATGTATCAAAGACTCTAGAAGCATGTCACCTGCTTGATCAAGATTGATGTCACGATTGAGTAATCCTGTAACATCAACATCAACATGTTCAGACATTGTTCTAACGGTCCTAGGGTTGGCACAAACTTTTATGACTGGCAAAATTGGATTACCAATAATATTGCCTTGCCCAGTAGGGAACAAATGAGCGACATATCCAGATGCAGCACACAATGTAACCATTTCTGCAGCTGCTGAAGATGAATCCATAAACCATAAACCATTGCTTGTAGGCATTTCAGCTTTATCTAGAACGCCATCAACCACACACTTTTTTCCAATCTTTTGAATGTTTCCAAGTGCCTTTTCTTCAATAGTAGTTAGACCTCCTTCAATATTTCCCTTGGTGGGTTGAGACTCTGAAAGATCATCTGTTTTAAAACGCTCTATCATATCTTGATAACGATTAAACATAAACATAAACTGATCAGCGACAGCATCATTGGCACATCTCTCCTTAACTAGATGTTCACCACCTGTAATTTCTGAAGTCTCACCAAATAGAAGTGTACTTTGTTTTTCATAAAGTTTATCAAATGCATTTCCAACTGTAGGGTTAGATCCAAAACCTGAAGTAGTATCTGACTCTCCACACTTCGTGGAAACCCATAACTCACCAATATCACACTCTTCTCTTTGAAGACCAGTTGCATAGTGAACCATATCATAAGCAGCTTTAGATGCATCAGCTATTGTTTGGGTATCACCTCTCTGTTCAATAGCAAAACCTTGAACTGGTTTACCAGTTGCGGCAATGCCATCAACTATTTTTTGAGTCCAGCCTGGCTCAATACCTATAACTACGACAGCAGCAACATTTGGGTTTGCACCAGTGCCAATCATTGTTCTGAAATGAAGATCTAAGTCTTCACCAAACTGTAGTCTTCCATATGGATGTGGAAGCGCAATTGTTCCCTTAATATTATTACTCACTGCTTCGCAAGCAGCATTTGAAATATCATCAACAGGAAGTATAACTACATAATTGCGAATCCCTACTCTATTGTTATCACGTCTGTATCCGTAGATTTTTTGATTTAAATTTATCATTACCACCTCTTCGTTTTAACGTTGTGAACATGAAGATGATCGCCAACAGCAATCTTTGAAATTGTCCTACCAATATCTACACCATATTTAATGACGGTATCATCTTTATTTAGATCTTTAATAGCAAGTTTATGGCCTATGGGAATATCTTGATTAATCTTTACATCGATTAAGGTATCCTGATCCATAATCCATCCTGAAACAGTATCATTTGCTTTAAGTCCTTCAACTGTTACAACACCAACAGAATCGTCTTCATCATGAACTATAAATTGAATCATGCCTTCTCCTTGTACAAAATTAAAAAAACTGTAATTAAATTTATAGAATAAAATTTAATGAGGAGTATATTATATCATATATATGAATTTTTATTCATTGAGATTATTGAAAAAATTAACTAATAATCTATATAAAATCGAGTTTAATTAATTAACCATTAATTGATAGAATAGATAAAAAACAAGGTACTTTTTTCTAAAAAATATTTATTTTTACAGGTTAAATATGAGAAATTTTCTTTTGGTTTTAATGCTTTCCATGATCCCACTTTCTGCTTTTTCTAAGGTTGGTGACCTATATTACTGTGAAATGACTCAAGCTATTGAAATAAAAGAGGGCAAGCTTATCAACTATATTCCTCAAAAATTTAAATTTAGGGTTGTTCAAGAAAATCTTTTGCAATTTGGAAATGATGTGAACTACTTTAGTGGATTGGAGCTCAAGATTGTTGATTATGCAGAGAATGGAGAACAGTTTTATGGGGATAATTTTGAATTTTCTTTTGGAAGCTTTTATTTTGCTGAAGTATTTAGATGGCCGTCAGAAGATAAAGATACTCTGACTGCTACTGCGCTGAGCGCAGAATGCTCCGCAGTTGATGATTATTCTGTATAGTCTGAATTTTTTATATCAACTATTAAAAAAACTCCATGACTTCAATGGCAAGTAAGACAAATCGATTGATTCAAATATTTGGTATTACTAAGGTGCCAATGATTTGGTACTGTAGGCCAAAAGTGATAGAGCATACTGATGAAAAAATTGAAATTAAAATTCCACTCAAAAGAAAAACAAAGAATCATTTAGGCAGTATGTATTTTGGAGCTTTAGCTGTTGGAGCTGATATTACCGGTGGATTTCTTGCTATGAATCCTATTCAAGAGAGTGGTCGAAAAATAAACCTCATTTTTAAAGACTTCAAAGCTGACTTTTTAAAAAGACCAGAAGGCGATGTTCATTTTATTTGTAATGATGGCCTAGCTGTTAGAGAGCTTGTTGAAAAAGTTGCTAAATCAAGTGATCGGCATAACTTCAAGCTTAACATTGATGCTATTGTTCCCTCAATCTCTAGTGAGATTGTTGCAAAGTTTGAACTGACTCTCTCATTGAAGGATAAAACTTAGAAAAGCTATGAGTCAAAATTTAAATTCCCAGAGCTATAATCAGACAAAAGATGAACAGGATTTAAAATCAAACCCAAATTCAAGGCTTCTTTTAATATTATTCTCTTTGAGTGTTTTATTTTTTCTTCTAATTCAGCCCAGCCTATTTAAGTTTTTATTACTTTCGTCTCCAATGTTGTGGGAGTGCATGTAATTTTTACAACAATAATTAGAATTTAAAGAAATACTGGATAAGCAGAACAGATAATGCAATGATAATTGCTGCAATGACTACTGGCGGTATGTTTTTCATAAGTTGAATTATAAGGATTCTATGTTTACTTTTCATGAAAATAACACCTTTTAACAAAAGATTTTCTATATTATTTTATTTGTTTGTACCTTATTGAATTTTATAAAAAATTATGACCATCAAAGCATTTACAAGACCCTTTACTCAGCAAGAGCCAATTAATCAAGAAGCGATTGATGCTGCGACTGAGGTTCTTAAGTCAGGGAGACTGCATAGATATAATACTGTCGAAAATGAGCTATCGGAGGTGTCTCTTCTTGAAGAAGAGTATGCAACTTATCAAGGTATCAAATACTGCTTAGCATGTGCTTCAGGTGGTTATGCTATGAGTGTTGCATTAAAAGCTGCTGGACTCAAACTAGGTGAAAGTGTTTTGACTAACTCTTATACTCTTGCACCAGTTCCAGGCTCCATTTTAAATGCTGGTGGAGTTCCTATATTTGTTGAAATCACTAAAGACCTTGTTTTAGATTTGGAAGATCTTTCCAAAAAAGCGTCTGAAAGTGGCGCTCGTTTTTTACTCATATCACACATGCGTGGCCACCTTGTTGATATGGATAAGTTGATGCAAATTGTTGATGAAAATGAATTAATCTTGATCGAGGATTGTGCTCATACTATGGGCGCTAAGTGGAAAGATCAAAGGAGTGGAAATTTTGGACTTGCTGGATGCTTTAGTACTCAGACATATAAGCATTTGAACTCTGGTGAAGGTGGTCTTTTGACCTCTAATGATGAAGAGTTTATGGCTCGAGCAATAATTTACTCAGGATCATATATGCTTTACGAAAGACATGGAGCTGCGCCAAGTTCAGAAGTATTTTCTAATATAAGGCTTGAAACACCGAATTATTCTGGACGTATGGATAATCTTAGAGCTTCAATCCTAAGGCCTCAATTAAAAAATCTAGAAAATAATATTGCTCGTTGGAATGAGCGCTATCAATTAGTTGAGACAGAATTAAATGAAGTTATTGGCATAGAGGTTCCCGTCAGATTTAAAGAAGAGAGATATGTGGGCAGTTCTATCCAGTTCAGAATTCCTGTAATTACTGATTCTGAAGCTAAGTCATTTATTAAAAAAAATAAAGAGCTCGGAGTTGAACTTAAATGGTTTGGTAATGATGATCCCAATGGTTTTACAAGTAATCACAAAAGTTGGAAATATGTTAGCCAGCAACAGTTAAATATTTCTGATGATATTCTCTCTGGTTTATTCGACTTAAGGTTGCCCTTGACATTTTCACTTGAGGACTGTGCTCATTTGTCAAAGATTATTATCTGGTGCTCAGATGAATTCATAAGAAAGTAAGCAATATAGAATGCCAAATTTCATTTTCATTTTCATTTTCACTTTTATTTCATTTACAGCCAAAGCAGATAATATAAAAATAGAACACATTGGTCCAACGTTAAAAAATCCATGGGGAATGGATTTTATTAATGATAGAGAACTTCTAGTTACAGAGAAAAGAGGTCGCATTTTTCATATCAATATTTCAGATGGATCTTCTTTTGAAATTCATAATGTACCTAAAGTTGCTTCAACCATGCAAGGCGGCCTCCTAGATATAATCCATAATGATGGAACCATTTTTTATTGCTACTCCAAAGACACTTCTGAAGGGACTGTGCTAGCTATAGATAGGGCAGTTATTGTAGATGATAAATTAGAAAAACAAAAAACAATTTTTGAATCAAACAATCCAAGTTGGTCAAGTTATCATTTTGGATGTCGCCTTGAAATAATTGATAGTAAATTATTTGCAACTCTTGGAGAACGTGGAAATCGTTTTAACTCTCAAAATCCATCAATACATGCAGGCTCAATTATAAGAATTAATTTTGATGGAAGTATTCCCATTGATAATCCTAAAATCGAGGGCTGGGCGCCTGAAAACTTTTCAATTGGACATCGAAACCCTCAAGGGATGAAGCTCAATCCCGAGACTCAAGAAATCTGGACTCATGAGCATGGCCCAAAAGGGGGAGATGAGATTAATATAATTATTGCTGGCGATAATTATGGTTGGCCTTTGGTTAGTCACGGTTTTGAATATGGGACAGAAATTAAAGTGAGTGAATTCAACAGCCTTAAGGGCTTTAATGATCCAGAATGGGTTTGGCTTCCATCTATAGCACCATCTGGAATGGATTTTTATCCTTTGGAAGGTAATAATGAGCTAATGTTTTCTAAGCTCAAAGGGAATCTTCTAGTAGGCTCATTAAAATTTAAAAGGCTATATTCCATCTCAATAAATGAAAAAGGATTGCCAGAGAGCGAAAGCATTTTGATAGATGGAACATTAGGAAGAATTCGGGATGTTGCTGTTGCAAAAGATGGATCAATTTTAATCTTAAATGATGAATCCTCTCTTTCAAAGCCAGAAGGCGGTCTGTATAGAATTTTTAAATAATCAAAAATTAATACCACCTTAACATGCCAATAATTCCAGCAGTTGCATAGAAAAATTGGAGGAAAAGAATTCCTCGATGCTTTCCAAGGTATGACCAGTAGCCAATTGATAAGGCTGAAACAAGAAGTAAAAGAAATCCAATAAATTCAACACCAATGTTTAGGGCTACCATCATTGAGTACATTATTGCTGTAACCACTCCAAACCATTCAAGTAATTTACTTTTCATAATATTAAACCTCTGATTTTTAAAAATAATTAGCATAAGTATAGGTGGTATTAAGGTCAATAAAAATTTGGATTTTAAATTGCTTCATAATATAATTTCTCTATGCGCGATGATGAACCTAAGATTAATAAAAAACTGATTCAAGTTGTAGTGATTTTATTTTTCTTGTGGTTTTTCTTGGTCAGAGATGGAGGTATTTTCTAGTATTTATGATTATTAACAGAAATCTCTTTCTTATTTTTTTCTTTATTGTCTCTCTAATATCTAGCCTTAATTGCTATGCAATCTGGACAGAAATACCTCAAATTAACTCTGAAAGACAAACGGGTTTTATTGATTTTGATAGACTTGAAGAAAAAAGTGATGGTTATGTTTATTGGTGGATGATGACATCTGACGCTGAGACAAGTGAGAAAATTTATATTCAAACTGATTGTGAATCAGATCGTATTAATCCTTTACAAGTTGATTTACACTCAGAACCAATGGCTAGTGGAGAAGTAGTTCAAATTCATCCAGAACAGGGATGGACATACCCTCCAACTGATACTGGTCTCTATAGATTTGTAAAAGTTGTTTGTGTCATGGCTAATGAGAGTCCAGAAGATAGGCAGAAAAGCGTAACAAACCTTTTAATGAGTCTTGAATATAAGAATAAGATTAATGAGTTAAGTGAAAAGGAAGGAATAACTAACTCTTTTTAGAGCAGAAGTAGAAAGAAAATAATTAATAAATAGTTTTCATTTCTAAAGTAGGAATCAAAGTGAACCATTTCTATCATTAAAAAAAATCTTATCTAAATATGTCCTTTAAGAGCTGAAAAACTTTTGATTAAACATTTTTAATGGTATAGTTGTAGTTGGCCAGCAAATAAATGTTGCTGGTTTTTTTGTTTAAAAAATTTATTGCACCTTATTTAGGTGTTTCTTTAGGAGAAAAAAATGAAAAAAACATTAAGTATTGTTTTGTCACTGCTAGTCATGGGTATTTTTTCACCGGTTTCCGCTAATACGATCAAATGGTCAATGCCTGGTGATTCTTTAACACTTGATCCGCATGCACAAAACGAAGGACCGACACACATGGTTTCTCGTCAAGTATATGAAGGTTTGGTAACTCCAGGTATTAACATGGAAGTACTACCTCAGCTTGCAGAATCTTGGACTACAACAGCTGACGATACATGGATATTTAACATTCGGAGGGGTGTAATGTTTCATGATGGATCTGCTTTGACAGCAGGTGATGTTGCTTTTAGTATCAATAGAGCAAAGACTGCTCCATCTGATATGGTTGATTTGATTAAAAGTGTTAAATCAGCAACAGCAATTGATGATCATACAGTTGAGGTTAAAACTGATGGACCAAATCCAATTCTGTTAAACCAATTAACTCAAATATTTGTAATGTCTGAAGCTTGGGCAAAAGCAAATGGATGTGAAGCTTCATATAATTGGGATGCAGGTGAGACTTCTTATTGTGCATCAAATGCAAACGGAACTGGGCCATTTGAAATTACTTTTAGAGAGCAGGATGTAAAAACTGTTTTTGAAAAAAATAATAACTGGTGGGGAAATCACTATAAACATAACATAGAAACAATTGAATTACTTCCAATTAAGAATGATGCAACTAGAGTTGCAGCGCTTCTTTCTGGAGAAATCGATTACACTAATGTTGTACCAGTGCAAGACATTAAAAGAATCAATTCTTCTATGAGCCATGCTGTGAAAATGACTCCTCAAAATAGAACAATTTTCTTTGGTATGGATCAAGGTTCAGATGAATTGAACTCATCTAATATTAAAGGAAAAAATCCTTTTGCAGATAAAAGAGTTCGTTTAGCAATGTACCATGCTCTAGATATGGATGCAATTCAGGATAAGGTCATGAGAGGACAAAGTGTCCCAGCAGGTATTATTACTGCTCCTGGTGTTAATGGCCATACTGCTGCGCGTGATCAAAGAATGGCTTATGATCCAGAAACATCTAAAAGACTTTTAGCTGAAGCAGGCTATCCTGATGGATTTGAGGTGACATTAGATTGTCCTAACGATCGCTATATCAATGATGAAGCGATTTGTGTAGCGGCTATTAGTATGTTTGCAAAAATTGGAGTTAAAGTAAATCTTGATGCAAAAACTAAGAGTCAGCACTTCTCTGAAGTAAAAGAGGGCGATGCTAATGGTATGACTAGTGACATGTACATGTTAGGTTGGGGTGTTCCAACTTTTGATAGTCACTATGTGTATTCATACTTATTTGAAAGCTCTGGTAGCTGGAATAAAGTAAATTTCAGTAATGCTAGAGTTGATGAATTGGTTGCTGCAATGGGGGTTGAAACTGATCTAGATAAAAGAAATGCTATGATTGCTGAGGCTTGGGATATTACTCAAGAAGATGTAACATATCTTCCTTTGCATCACCAAGTAGTTAACCAAGCATCAAAAAGTAATGTCGATGTTCCAATTAGAATGAACAACGAACCATTATTTCGATTTGCAAAAGTAAACTAAAAACCTAAATTTTTCTGGCCAGTTATCTGGCCAGAAAAACATTAAAATACAAGCACTCTCCCATTTCAAGTTAACCTATGGTTAGTTATTTCTTTAAAAGACTTTTGCAAGCTATTCTTGTAATGATTGTTGTTGCTTTTGTTTCTTTCTCTTTATTCAATTTTGTTGGAGATCCAGTCATTAGCTTGACAGGAGAGGATTCTTCGATTGAAAGACAAGCTGAGGTAAGAGAGGCTATAGGTTTAAATGATCCCATCTACATTCAATTTTCGAGGTTTCTCGGCAATGTCATTCAAGGTGATTTTGGCATTTCATATCAATTAAAAAGAGAGGTTTCGGATTTAATTTCTGAAAGAATGCCGGCCACTCTGGAATTAGTATTTGTTTCTGCTTTGCTTGCCATCGTAGTGGGAGTCATTTTAGGCGTCTATACGGGCATCCATAGAGATAGTTTTGTTTCAAATATTATCCTTGTTGTATCACTTGCTGGAGTTTCCCTTCCAACATTCATTATAGGGATAATGCTGATTTATCTTTTTTCAGTAATCCTTGGAGTTCTCCCTTCTTTTGGAAGAGGTGAGGTTATAGATTTAGGTTTTTGGTCTACCGGTTTTTTAACTGTATCTGGACTTAAAGCGTTAATATTACCCTCAGTCACATTAAGCTTATTCCAAATGACATATGTCATAAGATTAGTTCGTGCTGAAATGATGGAAATACTTCAAACAGATTATATTAAATTTGCTAAAGCTAGAGGTATCAAAAAAAATACCATTAATTATAAGCATGCGCTTAAAAATGGACTAATACCAGTCATAACTATTACAGGAATAAATATTGGCACCTTAATAGCCTTTTCAATTATTACAGAAACAGTTTTTCAATGGCCTGGTATGGGCTTACTTTTTATTAATGCAGTTTACTTCGTAGACATTCCAATAATGTCTGCTTATATGATCATGGTTGCCTTTATCTTTGTCATGATCAATTTCATAGTCGATATCACATATTACTTTATTGATCCAAGAATAAGAATTAAGGATGAGATGAGTTAACTATGCTGTTAAAAACATTTAATAAAATTTATGATACTGATGTAGGGTACAGCTTTTTTAATTCAAAAATTGCCATCATATCCTCTGCTATTTTATTTATTATTTTTCTATGTTCAGTTTTTGCTGGAATAGTTGCGCCTTACAATCCTTTTGATCCAGCTTCAATTTCATTAATGGATGCCTTTACCCCACCTTCATGGTCTGAAGGAGGGAGTTCAAGCTTTATTCTTGGAACTGATCAGCAAGGTAGAGATATGTTATCGACAATGATCTATGGTTCAAGGATTTCTCTAATAGTGGGTTTTGCTTCAATCATTTTTGCTATGGTGCTTGGAGTCTTCCTAGGAGTTACTGCAGGTTATATTGGCGGCAGATATGAAATTGTTGTGATGAGGCTGACAGATGTCCAATTAACAATACCTAGTATTTTAATGGCGCTACTCGTTAATGGTATCGCGAAATCAGTTATTTCGCAATCAATGCATAGTGAAATGGCTATTTATGTATTAATTTTTGCTATTGGTATATCTGAATGGCCTCAGTTTGCAAGGGTGTCAAGAGCATCTACTCTAGTTGAGAAAAACAAAGAATATGTATCAGCCTCAAGAATTATAGGCTTATCAAACATTCTCATTATGTTCAAACATATCTTACCGAACATACTTAGACCTCTTCTAGTGATTGCTACAATAGGATTGGCACTTGCAATCATTACAGAGTCTACATTAAGTTTTTTAGGTGTAGGTGTCCCACCTACAACACCCTCACTTGGAACATTAATTAGATTTGGAAATAGTTTTTTATTTTCAGGTGAATGGTGGATTACATTTTTCCCAGCTATCTTTTTAATTGTTTTAGCTTTATCTATTAACCTATTAGGAGATTGGATGAGAGACGCCTTAAATCCAAAACTAAAAATAAGATGAGTTTGTTAAAGGTTAAAAATTTAAACATAAGCTATCCAACTAGAAAAGAAACAATTGTTGCTAGTCAAGATGTTGAATTTACTTTGGAAAGGGGAGAGATTCTGGGAATAGTTGGGGAATCTGGATCTGGAAAGTCTACTATTGCGAATGCTATTATTAATCTAATTGATCCTCCAGGTGAAATAACAGATGGCTCAATTAAAATTGATAATAGCGAATTAATAGATAACGAAGAAGTTATTCAAAAAATTAGAGGAAAGAAAATTGGATTTGTCTTTCAAGATCCTCAAACATCTTTGAATCCACTATTTAAAATTAAAGATCAATTAATCGAAACTATTCAAACCCATCTAGATTTAGATTATCAAGATGCATTAAACAGGTCTATCCAGCTTTTAGAGGAAGTAGGAATAGATAACGCCGAAAAAAGAATTGAAGACTATCCACATCAATTTAGTGGGGGTATGCGTCAAAGGGTTGTTATTGCATTAGCAATAAGCTGTGAACCTGATTTAATTATAGCTGACGAACCTACAACTGCTTTAGATGTTAGTATTCAATATCAAATACTTGAATTACTTAAAGACCTTACTAAAAAAAGAAATTTAGGTGTGATTATTATCACCCATGACATGGGAGTTATTGCCGAGACAACAAACAAAGTAATTGTTATGAGATATGGCGTTATTGTCGAGCAAGGTGATACTAAGGAATTGTTAACGAATCCTAAATCTACTGAAGCCAGAAGTTTAGTTATTTCTGTGCCTCCCACAAATAAAAAAATTGATAGATTTAAACTGATTAGTCCTGATGGAAAAGAAATTACATCTGACTCAAAAAACTTAACAAAAAAAATTATAAAAACCTGGGGAGTTAGAGAAAACACAAATCAAAAATTATTAGAGCTAGATGGTGTTATTAAAATTTTTGATGATAAATCTATGGCAAGCAACTTTTCATTTGGATCAAAAAATGAAACTGATGATAAAGCAGTGAAGGCAGTTGATAATGTATCTTTTGAATTATTTGAGGGAGAAACTCTTGGATTAGTTGGCGAGTCTGGCTCTGGAAAATCAACAATAGCAAAGATCATTACAGGCTTAGTAAGGCCTACTAATGGTGAAATTATTTATAATAATCTCTCACTCTATAATTCAAAAAGAAAGTATCAAATTGATAAGAGTAGAGGACAAATTCAGATGATATTTCAAGATCCGTACTCGTCTTTAAACCCAAGGTTTAAAGTAAGAGACATTATTTCTGAACCAATAAAGCTTTTTCAAAAGAATATTAGTTCTAGCGAGCTCACTCAAAATCTGTACGACTTGATTGATATTGTTGGAATGTCAAGACAATCATTAGATCGATATCCCCATGAATTTTCTGGTGGACAAAGACAAAGAATATCAATTGCTAGAGCTTTGGCTTCAAGGCCACGTCTATTAATTTGTGATGAGCCTACTTCCGCCTTGGATGTTAGCATCCAAGCACAAGTGTTAAATCTTTTAAAGGATATTCAAGATGAACTTCATCTGACTATGTTGTTTATTAGTCATGACCTTCCTGTCATCAGACAAATGTGCAACAGAATTGTAGTTCTTAAAAATGGTAGCGTTTGTGAAACAAAAGAAAGTGAGGACTTATTTAACAATCCAGAACATTCATATACTCAGGAACTAATTAGGTTAATGCCTAAAATTGAATCCATAGTTTAATTCACATGATATTTGGTGGAGATGGGGGGAATTGAACCCCCGTCCGAAAACTTTCAGTCAAGAAGTCTACATGTTTAGTAAAGGTCTATTGAGTTAACTTTTTACCACCCGACCCACAGGGATGTAGAAAGCGATTTTAGATTAGGTTTTAACCCTATTATCCTAAAATAATAATAGTGGCGAGTCTGTTAGCGACCGTTATCCTAAAAGTACAGACAACTCCTAAGTAACGGTTAGCATTATGCTGCTAAAGCGTAGTTGTCTTCGTTTGCAACTATTATTTAAAGAACGTTTTTACGAGCAATCTTTATCCTCGACATGCATCCTTGAAATCCAACTCCTCGTCGAAGCCATGTCATCCCCAGATAATACATATTATACTCTTGATTAATTAAATTTAGCTAATTGTGACTCTAGCAAACTTTCTTTTACCAACTTGGTAAACTGAAGTACCCTCTTTTGGAATTAAGTCTTTATCGATGATCTTTTCACCATCCATTTTTACTGCACCCTGCTTAATCATTCTAAAGGCCTCTGATGTTGAGCTAACAAGGTTGGAGTCTTTGAGTAAGTTTGCAATTTTAAGGCCCTTTGAAAAAGTAAACTCATCCATTTCATCTGGAGTTTGATTTTTAGCAAAGCGATCAATGAAGTTATGCTGTGCTTTTTTTGCCGCTTCATTGTTATGAAAACGCGCTATGATTTCTTCTGCTAAACGAAACTTGATGTTTCTGGGGTTCTCACCATTCTCAACCTCTTTTTTCCATGATGCAATAGTCTCAAGAGACTCAGAACTCAATAGCTCAAGGTATCGCCACATGAGTTCATCAGAAATCGACATAATCTTGCCAAACATACTGTCAGGTTCTTCGTCAATTCCTATGTAGTTGTCAAGAGATTTGCTCATTTTCTGAACACCATCTAAGCCCTCTAGTATTGGCATTGTCAGAATGACTTGAGGCTCCATATCAGCTTGTTTTTGAAGCTCTCTTCCAACTAAAAGATTAAATTTCTGATCAGAGCCACCCAGTTCTATATCTGCGCGAAGTGCTACTGAGTCATAACCCTGAACTAACGGGTACAAAAACTCATGTATTGAGATTGCTTGACCACCCTTATAACGCTTCGAAAAGTCATCACGCTCAAGCATTCTAGCAACGGTATGCTTGGATGCAAGAGAAATCATTTCTGTTGAGCTCATTTTACTCATCCATTCTGAGTTAAAAGCTATCTTAGTTTTATCCTTATCTAGGATTTTAAAGACCTGATTTGTATAAGTCTTCGCATTCTCATGAACATCATCTTTTGTCAGTGGCTTTCGAGTTACATTTTTTCCTGTTGGATCTCCAATCATTCCCGTAAAGTCACCAATCAGAAAAATTATCTCGTGACCAAGGTCTTGAAGCTGCTTCAATTTATTGATGACAACTGTATGGCCTAGGTGAAGATCTGGCGCAGTAGGGTCCAATCCTAGCTTAATTCTTAGTGGTTTATTTTTTTGAAGTTTTTTCTTGAGTTCATCAAGGGGCAGTATTTCATCAACACCTCTTTGAATGATTGCTAATTGTTTATCAATTGTCATTTTCTGTATTCTTTATGGCCTTATTTGTCCGTCACCCATGACGATATATTTTTGTGATGTTAAACCCTCAAGCCCAACAGGACCTCTGACATGAAATTTACCTGTACTGATTCCAATTTCTGCGCCTAATCCATATTCAAAGCCATCAGCAAATCCGGTTGAAACATTTACCATAACAGATGATGAGTCAACTTCAGACAAGAATTTTTCTGAATGTCTATCATTCTCAGTCACAATTGCATCCGTATGTGCTGACCCAAAGGTATTGATGTGTTTGATTGCCTCGTCAACTGAATTTACAATCTTCATCGATAAAATAGGGGCTAGATACTCCTCTGTCCAGTCACTCTCAGAGGCTTTATTAATCTCGCTAGAGAGTTGCTGTGATTTTTCACATCCTCTTATCTCAACACCTTTTTCTGAAAACAGACTTATCAGTTTTAATAAAGCCTTACCATCAAAATCTTTATGCACGAGCAGAGTCTCAGTAGCATTACAAACCCCATATCTTCTAGTTTTTCCATTAAAAGCAATATCCATTCCTTTTTGCGGGTCAGCATCTTTATCTAGGTAGGTATGACAGACACCATCCAGATGCTTTATAACTGGAACAGTTGCATTTTTGCTTATATTTTTAATAAGCCCCTTGCCTCCCCTTGGGATAATGGCATCGACATATTCACTTGCTCTCACTAGCTCAGTAACTGCCTCACGATCAGTCACCTCAATGAGTTGTACAGAACATGGGTCAAGATCTACATCATTAAGACCATTTTTAATACATGTATAAAAGGCCATATTAGAATTAATAGCCTCAGATCCACCTCTTAAAATAACAGCATTTCCAGATTTAATGCAAAGCGCTGCGGCATCAACAGTGACATTTGGACGAGATTCGTAAATCATTCCTATTACGCCAAGTGGAACCATCATTTTTCCAATCTTAATACCACTCGGCCTTTCTGCAAATTCTGAGGTTTTGCCAATTGGATCATCCAAATTTGCAATCTGTTTAAGACTCTCTACTACAGCATCTAATCTCTCATCATCAAGCATCAAACGATCTAGGAGTGCATCATCAATATTGTTTTTTTTAGCTGCATGCATATCTAAATTATTGGCATCAATTATGAGCTGTTTGTTTTCTTGAATTTGATTAGCAATACTATCTAAAGAGCTATTTTTTTGTTCTGTGTTTGCAATTCTCAATGTAACAGAAGCTAGCTTGGCCTTTTGACCAATTTTGTTAATAAGTTCAGATATTGAGTTCATTGTTATTTCCAGATAAAGAGATAACTACGTTTTGTAGTTCATCATAAACGTTAAGATTATCCATACCTTTAAGAGAGCGGTCAATACGGCCAAGTTTTAAAAGAATCTTTTGAAGCTTCTGGTAACTGTGTTTTTTGAGTGCATTAGATATGAATGGTTTACGTTTTTGCCATACTCGATGTTTATTAAGGATAGATTCAAGCGTGTCGTTTGTTTTGAGTTCAATTGACATCATGACTAAATTTGTTATTTCTCTATAGAGTGAGGAAATTAAAATAACTGGTGGTATAGAGTCATCAACTAGAGAGTTAAAAATCTTGTTTACTTTGTCAGTATCTCCGAGAAGTGCTGAATCAATCAAGCCAAAAACAGAATATTGAGATTGCTGATCAATCTGATCGAGGTATTCCCTCAGATTAATCTTACCATCTGGGTAGGCAATTTTTAGTTTTTCAATCTCTTGCATTGTTGCTAAAAGGTTACCTTCAGTGCAGTAAGCTATTGCATTTGCAGCTTCGATATTCGAATCAAGGCCCAGTTGTGTCATGTTTCTAGTAATCCACCCCACTAGTTGATTGCTTTGAACTTCCCAGTGTTGAATAATAACTCCATTTTTATCAAGAGCTTTAAACCACTTACTTTTCTGTTGTACCATCTCGAGTTTTCCTGATGAGATGATTAGAAGAATATCTTCTGGAAGCGCCCCCACTATTTCAGTCAGTGCCTTTGAACCTCTAACTCCAATCTTTCCTGAAGTAAGTCGACATTCTATAATTCTTTTTTCAGCAAAGAGAGATGGACTGGAGATCAAGCTAAAAATACTATCCCATGAGAAGTTTCCATCAATATCGAACCTAAATCTTTCAGTAAAGCCATTCTCTCTTCCTGCTGCTTTAATCGTTGATAAAGATTGCTCTACAAGAAGTATTTCTGCACCAAATGCAAAATAAGTTGAAGCCATTTGATTAGAAACTGAGCTATGTAATTGTTCGGGCTTAATATTCATGCTTAATTAAATCGATGCAGCATTTGAATAAGAGAAAGATTTTTAAATTTTTCATACCCATTATGTCATAGTTAAAAAAAATAATGATTAAACCTTGAAAAATGCTATCAAACCCTATATATATTGAATCAATAGGGTATATTTATCTTTCTAATTTAGGTTAATTTAAAGTTTATGTATAAGAATATTTTACTATGGTTGGTTCTTGGAAGTGTGCTTGCATCGCTTTTTGGGCAGTTTAATGTAACAAGCGAGTCTAATGATATTAGTTATTCTCAGTTCATTCAAAATGTTAAGCAAGGAAACGTTTCAAGCGTAACAATAGCTGGAAGTAATATCAGTGGAGTTACTTCACTGGGTGAAAAATTTAAAACTTATAGCCCAGGTGACCTTGGACTAATGGGGGATTTATTAAATAATGGTGTTGCAGTTCAAGCAACACCGCCTGCTAAAGAGAGCTTTGTAAAACAATTAATTATTTCACTAGCACCAATACTTCTTCTGATTGGAGTAATCATGTATACCATGAGAGGTGCTGGAGGAGCAATGGGTGGTAAAAATCCCATGTCATTTGGTAAGTCTAAAGCGCGATTAATTACTAAGGATGAGTCCCATGTAACTTTTGAAGACGTTGCTGGTGTTGATGAAGCAAAAGAAGAGGTTGGGGAGCTTGTTGACTTTCTTTCTGATCCAAGTAAATTCACAAAGGTTGGTGGAAAAATACCTAAAGGTGTTTTAATGGTAGGGCCTCCAGGAACTGGTAAAACTCTTCTTGCTAAGGCAGTTGCAGGGGAAGCTGATGTTCCATTCTTTTTCATTTCTGGTTCGGATTTTGTAGAAATGTTTGTAGGTGTAGGTGCATCCAGAGTTAGAGATATGTTTGAGCAGGCCAAGAAAAGTGCGCCTTGTATTATATTTATCGATGAGATTGATGCCGTTGGACGTCAACGTGGCGCGGGAATGGGCGGTGGTCATGATGAGCGTGAGCAAACACTCAACCAAATGCTAGTTGAAATGGATGGTTTTGAAGGCTCAGAGGGAATTATTGTAGTAGCCGCAACAAACCGTCCTGATGTTCTTGATCCAGCGCTTTTGAGGCCTGGAAGATTTGACAGAACAGTTACGGTGGGACTTCCAGATATAAATGGACGTGATGCTATCTTAAAAGTTCATATGAGAAAACTTCCCATCGCAAAGAATGTTAAATCAATGGATATAGCAAGAGGTACACCAGGATTTTCTGGTGCAGACCTTGCGAATCTTGCTAATGAAGCAGCATTAATTGCAGCTAGATTTAGTAAGAAACTCGTAGGAATGAGAGAATTTGAGAAGGCAAAAGATAAAATTATGATGGGTGCTGAAAGAAAGGGCATGGTGATGGATGCATCTGAGAAAGAAATGACTGCTTATCATGAAGCAGGCCATGCTATTGTTGGGCGTCTTATGCCAGAGCATGATCCAGTTTACAAAGTCAGTATTATTCCAAGGGGAAGAGCTTTAGGCGTAACAATGTTTCTTCCAGAAAAAGATAGTTATAGTATCTCAAAACGTAAGCTGAACTCTCAAGTTGCATCTTTATTTGGGGGTCGAATTGCTGAAGAGTTGGTATATGGAGAGGATGCTGTAACTACTGGTGCTAGTAATGATATTGAGAGAGCTACTGAGATTGCTCATAAAATGGTCAAACTTTGGGGTATGTCAAGTGTTATGGGGCCTATGGCATATGGAGAGGATGAGGGAGAGGTTTTCCTCGGACGTCAAGTCACAAAACACAAGCATATTTCCGATGAAACATTTACTAAAGTTGATAGTGAGATTCGTAAGATCATTGATACGAATTACTCTGCAGCGTATAAGATTATTGAAGATAACAGAGATATTCTTGATGCAATGGCGGCTGCTTTAGTAGAGTTTGAAACAATTGATACTAATCAGATTGATGACTTAATGGCTAGAATACCTATGAGGGAAGCGGCAGAAGTTGTTGACTCTGATGAGGTCTCTTCTGAACTGGGTACTGGAGGCAAAGATTCAAAAAGTTCTAAATCTTCATCAGATACAAACACTGATGCAGATGGCGGCACTGAACAGTTTGCATAACTTGTCCTAGGCATGGATGTTATTCAGCCAATTATTATGGGTGTTCTTAATGTAACACCCGATTCTTTTTCTGATGGGGGTAAATTTTTTGATGCCTCATCAGCTATTGAACAAGCTAAATCAATGGTTGATAGTGGGGCTGGGATTATAGATATAGGTGGAGAATCTACCCGCCCTGGTGCTTTTGCTGTAAGTATAAATGATGAGCTTAACAGGGTAATTCCAGTTATTAAGGCACTCCAGGGAGAAATTAACGTACCTATCTCAATTGATACTTCAAAACCGGAGGTAATGGAGCAAGCTGTTGAATCCGGGGCAAGCATTATTAATGATGTCAATGCTCTTAGAGCAGAGGGCGCAGTCGAAATGGCTGCAAAACTTAAGACTCATGTCTGTCTAATGCATATGCAAGGTAGTCCAAGAACAATGCAGAATAATCCGAATTATGATGATGTTGTTGATGATATTAAAAGATTTTTCAAGGAAAGAATTAAAGTATGTGAAGCTGCAGGAATAGAACTGAACTCCATCACTCTTGATCCAGGATTTGGTTTTGGAAAGAATTTAGGTCATAATATAGCTTTACTAAAAAATCTCTCAGAATTTCATGAATTTGGAGTAACTATTTTGGCTGGACTCTCCAGAAAATCAATGATTGGAAGCTTGTTAGGTGATAAAAATGTTGACTCAAGAATGATTGGGAGCGTAACAGCTGCACTTATTGCTGTAGAGAATGGAGCAGACATTATCAGAGTTCATGATGTTTCAGAGACAAATGATGCAATTAAAGTATGGCATCAAATCAAAAATTTTAGGGAGTAGCTTTGAGTAATTTTTTTGGAACTGATGGAATCCGAGGCGAAGTCGGTAAGTCTCCCATTACCGCTGATGTATTATTAAAAGTTGGATGGGCAGTTGGCTCGGTTTTGAGAGAGCAAAATGAAAATCCAAGTGTCATTATTGGTAAGGATACTCGAGTATCAGGCTATTTATTTGAATCTGCTCTTGAGGCTGGTTTTTTATCTGCTGGTGTCAATGTTGGTTTGCTTGGTCCTATGCCATCTCCAGCAATAGCATACCTAACAAAAGCGTTCAGAGCTTCTGCAGGTGTTGTAATTAGTGCATCACATAACCCTTTCCAAGACAATGGAGTAAAGTTTTTCTCAAGTATGGGTGTGAAGTTAAGTGACGATACGCAAAAAGCAATCGAAAAAAAGATTGCAATGCCAATGGTAAGTGTAGATTCAGCATCAATTGGAAAGGCAAAACGCTATGAACAGGCTTTAGGTAGGTATGTAGAGTTTTGTAAATCTACATTTGATAAGTCTCTTAATTTATCAGATTTAAAAATAGTAATTGATTGTGCTAATGGTGCCACTTACCATATTGCTGAAGACGTGTTTACGGAACTTGGAGCTACTGTAATAATGATAAACAATTCTCCAGATGGTTACAATATTAACTTTAATTGTGGTGCAACAGATACACTTCATTTGCAGAAAGAGGTTATAGAACATAATGCGGATATTGGTATCGCTTTTGATGGAGATGGTGACAGGCTTATTATGGTAGATCATAAAGGCGAAAAAGTTGATGGAGATGAATTGGTTTGCATAATTGGAAATGCTTGGAAAGAATCTGGCGATCTTAAATCAGATACAGTTGTTGGCACCAAAATGACTAATTTAGGGATACGTAAAGCCCTCTCTGATAATGGTATTAATTTTATAGAGGCAAATGTCGGTGACAGGTATGTTATGGACCAAATGATTAAAAATAAAGCAATCCTTGGTGGTGAGGGGTCAGGCCATATTATTTGCTTAAACAAATCAACTTCAGGAGATGCCATCATTGCATCATTACAAGTCCTAGAGGTACTGGCAAAATCAGGAAAAACGCTCTTAGATCTCAAAAGTAGAATGACAAAATATCCACAAGTTTTAATTAATGTTAAGACAGATGTAAAGATTGATTTTAATAAAGATTCAAAGCTAACTCAAGCAATAAAATCCTTAGAGTCAAAACTATCAGAGACTGGACGTATATTGATTAGAGAGTCAGGCACAGAGCCACTTATTAGAATAATGGTTGAGAGTACTAATAATGATTTGGCAAATGAATCTGCGGAGCAATTAGCAGAGATTGTTAAGTCAATGTAATTACTAAGTAATTACATTTTTAATTTCATATCATTTGACTCGTCATTATGGCCTTTACACCAATTGAAATAGTTTTTATTTCTCTCATTTTTGTATGGATTGGATTTGTCAGAACTGGTCTTGGTTTCGGTGGTGCAGTTTTAGGACTTCCCCTTCTTATGCTAGTAGGTGGATCCCCAATTAATTGGCTTCCAATTATTGGTATACACTTATTATTTTTCTCAGGAATCGCACTAATAAATGCAACAAAAAGGATTGATTGGAGTTATTTAAAGCAGTCTCTACCTTGGATTTTACCTGCAAAAATTGTTGGAGTAGTTGGTTTAATTAGCCTCCCACCAACTGTGATGATTGTCATTGTATATTTAATTACTTCATTTTATGCCTTAACATGGATTTTGAATTTTCAAATTTCTTCTCGTGAAGGCTGGGTTAGTCGATTACTTCTTATTTTAGGAGGATATATCTCTGGAACATCTTTAAATGGAGCTCCACTTCTAGTAGCTGTTTATATGCAAAATATCGATGTCAAAAGATTACGAAATACACTTTTCGTTTTATGGTTTCTGCTTGTAATGATTAAAATGAGTGCTTTTTTGATTGTCGATGTATACATTAACTGGAAGTTTTCATTAATGCTTATTCCAATAGCTGCACTAGGACACATAGTTGGCCTAAAGGTACATGATCGAATCATTGAAAACAATACTCAATTTAAAAGATGGATGGGTAGTGCCTTAATTCTAATATGTGCAGCAGGGTTATCTAAAGTATTGATTTATACATAGGCATTAAAGAAGCTTCTTCATATTAGCGAGTGGTATTTCTGTTGTACTCTTGATTTCTTCAATTGCAAAATTTGATGTTACCTTTAAAAATTGAACTTTCTCAATTAAGTTTTTATAGAAAATATCATAACTCTCAATATCACTAACAACAACTTTAAGAAGATAATCTGTTTCACCACTCATGCGGTAGCATTCAATGACTTCAGGAATCTCTTTAATAATTTTAGAAAAAAGTTGAATTCTTTCTTGATTATGATTAGTTACAGTGACTGCAACCATAGCAGTAACATTTGAATTGACTCTTTTTCTATCTACTATTGCTACTGTCTTACTAATATATCCATTATCTTTTAATTGATTAATCCTTTTCCAACAGGGAGTAGTCGATAAGTGAACTTCAGAGGATAACTCTTGAATTGTGAGTTCAGCATTATGCTGTAGAAGTTTTAATAGTTTAATATCAATGGCATCCATAATCTTATTTAAAAAAGAGCAATATAATAATATTTTTCTTTAATTAGAAAATTAATTAGAACAAAATTCTTTTTTATTATCAATATCTAATATATTTAGAATATTTTACTATAATTTCGACTAGATTTTTAAATAATTTAAAAAATGTATAAATATAGCGAAAAAGATAGGCAATTTCTTGTTGAGCGTGTTGATCAGTTTGAAAAACAACTTAATCGCTATTTGTCTGGTGATTTAGATGAGGATAAGTTTAGAAGTTTAAGACTTAGAAATGGCCTCTACATGGAGCTTCATGCGCATATGTTGAGAGTTGCTATCCCTTATGGAATCTTAAGTTCAAATCAACTCAGAGCACTTGCAGATGTTGCCGACAAATATGATAGAGGATTTGGGCATTTTACAACAAGACAAAATATTCAATTTAATTGGATACAGCTCCCAGAAATAGCGAACCTGCTTCGCGATTTGACTGATGTTGGTCTTCATGCGATTCAAACTAGCGGTAAGGCAACTCGTAATATTACTGCGGACCCATTATCAGGTTTGACTGAGGGAGAGATTGAAGATGCAAGACCATATTGCGAGTTGATTAGGCGTTGGTTCAATCTTCATCCAGAATTCTCATGGCTACCTGGTAAATTTAAAATTGCAATTAATGGTGCAAAACTTGATGAAACTGCTTTGAGGATTCATGATTTAGGTTTGAGACTTATTAAAAATAAAAAAAAGGAATTGGGATTTAAGGTATACGTAGGAGGAGGATTAGGTGCTGCTGCTATGATTGCTGCAGAGACAGCCTCATTTATTCCAAGTGAAGATATTCTTAGTTATCTTGAGTCTGTAATGCGGATATATAACCTAAGAGGACGACGTGATCATCAAAAAAAACTTCGAATAAAGTTTTTAGTGCGTGAGCTTGGGGCAAGTGAGTTTTCTAGGTTAGTTAATGAGGATTGGCATCAAACAAAGGATGATCAAGAGCTTAAGCTAAATCTTAAAGAGCTTCAAAGTTTAAAAGAAGACTTTGCATTACCAATCCAGTCAATAAATTTGAATGGATTTCAGGATGATATAGATTTTAACTATAGTATTTGGAAGAAAAATAATGTTCGTAACCATAAAGTATCTGGCTATAGTATTGTAAATATTTCCCTAACTAAACTAGGGGCTGCGCCCGGTGATACAACTTCAGAGCAAATGAGAATTCTTGCTAATCTTGCAGACCAGTTTAGTTCAGGCGAAATTAGAACTACAAAGAGACAAACAATTGTTTTTCCTTTTGTTAGGAAAGATAAAGTGTTTAATTTGTGGGAATCATTAGAAAAATATGATCTAGCAAGCCCTCATCAAGGAACAATGGCACAAATAGTGGCTTGTCCTGGAAGAGATTACTGTAGCTTAGCAAAAGCTGTCTCAATACCCATTGCAACTAGAGTTCAAGAGCGGTTTAATGATATGAAGAAACTCTTAGATATTGGTGATTTAAAAATTAATATTTCAGGTTGTGAGAATTCATGTGCCCATCATCATATAGCTGATATTGGTTTACTAGGAATGCAAAAAAATGGAGAAGAATACTATCAAATTACTCTTGCTGGAGAGACTCTTCATGAAACTAATATAGGAAAAAAGTTAGGGCCATCAATTAGCGGTGAAGGAATTGTTGATTCTATTGAAACAATTGTCAATGTGTATATTGATAATCGTAAGATTAATGAAAATTTTACTGACGTTTTTAAGCGAATTGGTATTGAAGCATTCAAGGAGAAGGTATATGGATGAGATTAAAAATCCCTCCTATTTAATTAATAAAGATTATGAATCAATTAACCTTGTAACTTTTGATGAGTGGATTGAGGATTCTGAAAAATTATCAAAACTTGGCGTTGGCATAATTTTAAAACCTCAAGATGATATATATTCAATTCAAGAACAGCTTGAATTAATTGAATTAATTGCTTTGGACTTTAGTAATTTTGATGATGGAAGAGGATACACACAAGCTTATTTGTTAAGTAAGAGGTGGAAATATGTTGGTGAGATTATTGCCATCAATGCGCATCTTGATCAACTGCAATTTATGATTAGATCTGGTATTACGAGCTATCAATTATTGGAATCTTACAAGGGCAGCATAGATGAGGACTATTCTCATGGGTTCAGTTTGTGCTACCAGGCAGCTGCAAACAATAATGGTCTCCATTTGCAGTATTAATTGTTAGCAATTAGGGAGAAGTGAGATGAAAGAAAATAAGTCTAGATCTCTTGGAAAATCGATATCTTGGAGAGTACTTGCATCATGTGATACGATCTTAATTTCTTACATAATTACAGGGAGTTTTGCAATAGCAGCATCTATTGGCTCTATTGAAGTTTTGACCAAAATGTTTCTATATTACTTTCATGAAAGGGCATGGAATAGAATGACATTTGGAAGGAATTAAATGCATGTTTTCATTATATAAATTACAATCAATTCAGAGTATAATATCGACGATTTAAAAACTAATTTTTTTAAAGAATTAATAGTGAGAGGTAGATATTTATGTCAGTAATGACTGAGCGTGTGACACATGTCCATCATTGGAATGATAACTTATTTAGTTTTCGAACAACTCGAGATCCAGGCTATCGTTTCAAAAATGGCCACTTCACTATGATTGGACTCCCATCAGATGATCGACCATTGATGCGTGCCTACAGCATTACAAGTTCAAATCATGAGTCTGAGCTTGAGTTCTTTAGTATTAAAGTTCAGAATGGCGCTCTAACCTCTAAATTACAAAATCTTAAAGTGGGTGACGAGGTTCTTGTAGGGAGACGCTCTACAGGTACATTGGTTCCAGATAATATGCTTCCTGGGAGATTCCTTTATTTGCTAGCTACTGGAACTGGTCTTGCACCTTTTATGAGTATCATTAAGGACCCTGAAATTTATGACCAATTTGAAAGAATAATTCTAGCCCATGGTGTCCGAGAGGTATCTGAGTTAGCTTATTCTGATTATATTGAAAACATACTTCCTAATGATGAATATTTAGGAGAAATAGTTCGTGAAAAGCTTGTGTATTATCCGACAGTTACGCGTGAGCCTTTTAAGAATAATGGACGGCTGACTACGTTAATGGAGTGTGGTAAATTATTTCTAGATGTAGGGCAACCCCACCCTAATCTTGAGGATGATCGTTTTATGATGTGTGGTAGCCCAAGTATGCTCAAAGATTTGGTCACTATTATTGAGTCAAAGGGCTTCATTGAGGCGCGCAACATTAATCCTGGGCATTATGTGATAGAACGTGCATTCGTTGAATCTTAGTTTTCCTCTCTAAACTCAACTGAAATATTCATTAGTAGTCTCAAAAGATTACTTTTTGAACTAATAGTCTTCTGACTCGAGTAAAAATATAAAATGTATATAGTTTAAAATTGCTATGTATGAATGAGAATTTTTTAGTTCTTTTGGGCTTAGGAAATGCTGCTAGATCTGAGGGAAAGTCTTTAGCAGATCAAATAGATGCAATATTGCCTCAAACACAATGCACACAGTGTGACTTTGAGGGATGCAGACCCTACTCTCAGGCAATTGTTAGTGGTGAAGCAGAAATTAATCAATGCCCACCAGGAGGGCAAGATGGTGTTGATGCTCTTGCAGAGCTTTTAGGTCAGCAAACTCTTCCATTAAACCAAACTCATGGTGAAACAAAGCCAAAGAGAATTGCCAAAGTTGATGAAAAGGCCTGCATCGGGTGTACACTTTGTATAAAAGCCTGTCCAGTGGATGCATTTGTTGGATCATCAAAAGTGATGACCCAAGTGATTGCTCAAGAATGTACAGGTTGTGACTTATGTCTTCCTGTATGTCCTGTTGACTGTATTGATATGATTGAGTCTGAATCATATGCAAAAATTCCTTATGAAGATTCAGATCAAATCTATGATGCTCTTAATCAAAGGCAGATTTTAGAAAGAGCTATCAGAGATAATTCCAGAGAAAGATATCAATTTCATCAAGCAAGGCTTGAGAGGAATAAACATGAGCGAGATGAGTTATTAAAATCTAAAACAATTGCTTTAAAAGAAAAAATGGCAAAAGATAAGTCACAAAAAGAAAAAATTGAAGCTGCAATTCAGCGAGTAAAAGACTCTAAGAAAAACAATGAAACTAAGTGACTTTGATTTTGACTTACCACAGTCACTTATAGCGCAATATCCAAGCGCTAATAGAACCGACTCTCGCCTTTTAGTAAAAAATGATAAGTTAATCGATAGTCATTTCTCTATGCTTGGCTCTTTCTTGAGGCCAAATGACTTGCTCATTCTCAATGATACAAGGGTTATTCCAGCTAGACTATTTGGATACAAAGAGTCAGGAGGTAAAGTTGAGGTTTTAGTGGAGCGACTAGTTGATGAATTTTCAGCGTTGGTCATGATCAAATCTAGCAGGGCTCCAAAAGTTGGAAGCTTTATTATTTTAGAAAATAAGACTCGCTTTCAGGTGGTTAACAAAAATGAAGGTATTTATAGGGTCAATTTTGAGGACGAAAAAATTCTTATTACTCTTGATGAAATTGGTCATATCCCTTTACCTCCATACATCGAGAGAAGTGATTCAGACGAAGACTCCAAAAGATACCAAACAGTTTACGCAAAGAATGATGGTGCTGTCGCAGCTCCAACAGCAGGGCTTCACTTTGATGAGTTGTTGCTATCTAGTCTTAAAAAACAAGGCGTGGATCATGCTTTCGTAACTTTACATGTTGGTGCTGGAACTTTTCAGCCTGTAAAAGTGGATGATATTGAGACCCATAAAATGCATAGTGAGCATTATGAAATTAACCAATCAGCAATTGATAAAATTATTCATGCAAAAAATAAAGGAGGTCGAATAGTTGCTGTTGGAACCACCGCAGTTAGAACACTTGAGTCAGCATTTAAAGGTGGAGAGCTCAAAAGTCAAAAAGGAGATACAGAAATTTTTATATATCCTAGCTTTAAGTTTCAGGTTGTTGATGCATTGATCACAAACTTTCATTTGCCAAAATCCTCACTTCTTATGCTAGTCTCTGCTTTCATTGGATTTGAAGAAATGCATCAAACTTATCAGCATGCAATTAATCAAGAGTATCGTTTCTTTAGTTATGGTGATGCTATGTTTTTAGATAAAAAATTAGACTTCTGAATCGAGTGAAAGATGTTTTGAAAGGCTGAATATAAAAAAGGCCATGATAGGAAGAATTATAAAGCTCGTTTTAATTGATGTAATCTCTGCAAGGAGTCCAAGAAATAATGGGCCGAGCAGCATTCCACCGTAGCCAAGGGTTGCAATGCTCGCTATAGCAGTGCCTTGCGAGATAGTTTTATCATTACCTGCTCGAGAAAATGCCAAAGGAATGATTACTGCTATTCCCAATCCAATCAATCCAAAACCCAAAAGCAATAAAAAGAAAGAGTCTGAGATTAGTAAAATAATTGAGCCAGTTAGTGCAACTAATCCAGAGTAACGAGCTGCAGTTGACGGTCCCAGCTTAAAGGATATTTTATCTCCCATCAACCTCATTGAGAACATACAGATTGAGAATACTGTAAATCCCAGAGCAGCATTCCCATCATTCAATGATGCAACACTTTTTAGAAAAATAGCACTCCAGTCAGCTACAGCGCCCTCACTCAATGAGGCAAAAAAGGTAATTGTAGCTACAGGTAGTAAAGTACCTTTTGGTATTGAAATAAAGGGTGACTTAGTAACTTTTTTATTTTTTTGAGATTCAAAATGCACAAAGGCGATGGTCAAAGCTGTAAAAAAAATAATGATTGAGACGAGGCTAAAATGATTTTTATAATCCACTTCAAAAAAGGCTAGCAATGACCCAAGCCCTGCACCAATTCCAGCGCCAAGACTCCACATTGCATGAAAAGAAGACATCACTGGCCGAGTATATTCTCTCTCAACCTCTGCAGCCCAAGCATTCATGGCAACATCATCACCTCCATGAATTGCACCAAAATAAATAACCGCAATAACTAGCATCCCAATGGAGTTTGCAAACGCTATAAATATTAATGTAAGCGGGATAAGAAAAATAGTTGCTCTTTTGGTGATAAAGGCAGCTCCATACCTATCAGCAGCTCTGCCAAATACAGAAAAAGCAATGATAGCAGAGAGACCAGCCAAGAAAATTAATAAACCTAAGGAGCCTGGTGACAAGTCATGAAAATCGACAATGGCTGGAATTCTGGAGGCCCATGTGCCGAAAACTATACCATTGATAGCAAAAATTAATGAAACTGCAAATCTACTATTTTTAAAAATATTCATCCAGTTTTAAATAATTGAGTGAATTCAATTACAAGGCTTCAAGTAATGTCTGCCCCATTAATGCCGGTGTTGGTGAAACACTTACGCCAGCATCGTTAAGAGCTTGAATTTTACTTTTTGCATCGCCAGAGCCACCACTTATAACGGCACCTGCATGCCCCATTCTTTTGCCTTTAGGAGCAGTAAGCCCTGCAATGTATGATACAACGGGCTTGGTCACATTTGATTTGATATACTCTGCAGCCTCCTCTTCAGCACTGCCTCCAATTTCACCAACCATAACAATAGAGTGAGTGTCTTCATCAGCCTCAAATAATTCTAGACAGTCAATAAAGTTCATGCCTTGAACTGGATCTCCGCCAATACCAATACATGTACTTTGACCCAGTCCTGCAAGTGTAGTTTGATGAACAGCTTCATAGGTTAATGTTCCTGACCTAGAAACGATTCCAACACTTCCACTTTGATGAATATTACCAGGCATAATTCCAAGTTTACATTCATCTGGAGTAATTAAGCCTGGGCAGTTAGGGCCAATAAGTCTAGAATTACTGTCAGCAATGATGGCTTTTACTTTAATCATATCTTGAACAGGTATTCCTTCGGTAATACAAGCAATGACTGGAATCTCAGCTTCAATAGCTTCAATAATAGAGGCATAAGCAAACCTAGGTGGAACATAGATCATAGTAGCATTAGCGTCAGTTTGAGTCATAGCCTCTTTTACAGAGTTAAATACTGGCTTTTCTAAATGTATTTGACCTCCTTTTCCTGGGGTAACACCTCCAACGAAATCAGTTCCATAGGCAATAGATTGTTCTGAGTGGAAAGTGCCTTGTTTTCCAGTAAAACCCTGACAAATAACCTTTGTTTTTGAATTAATTAAAACGCTCATTTAGCCATCTCTACAACTTGTTTAGCAGCTTTCGTTAAGTCAGCCTCGGTTAATATATCAAACTTACTTGAATTAAGTATTTCCAGACCTTCTTTGGCATTGGTTCCCTCCAGACGAACAACTATTGGAAGTGTTAAACCAACTTTTTCAATCGCCTGCAGAATACCGTTAGCGATAAGATCACATCGAACGATACCACCAAAAATATTAACTAATATTGCTTTAACATTCTCACCACTCTGAATAATTTCAAATGCTTTTGCCACTCTTTCAGCAGTTGTTCCACCACCTACATCAAGAAAATTTGCTGGAGAGCCTCCATGGTATTCAATTAAATCCATAGTTGCCATCGCCAGTCCAGCACCGTTAACCATGCAGCCAACAGATCCATCTAAAGAAATATAATTTAATTGATATTCGCTCGCACTTCTTTCCTTTTCGTCTTCCTGAGAAATATCCCTAAGGGCAGTGATTGACTCATTTCTATAGAGTGCATTATCATCAAAATCAATTTTGCCATCAAGCGCCATTATTTGGTTATCACCTGAAATAATGAGTGGATTGATTTCAATAAGATTAGCATCATGTTCTGTAAAAATGGTAAATAAACCCATCAATGCTTGAGCAAATTGACTATGAAGTGGAGCATCCAGTTCTAGTTTGATCGAAATCTTATTACAATCTTCATGAGTGATTTTACCAAGAGGGTCAATTTTCTTCTTAATTATTTTTTCAGGTGTTTCAGAGGCAACCTGTTCAATATCCATACCCCCTTCAGTTGAGGCTAAGACTGTGATTCGTTCTGAGCCCCTATCAACCAGTAATCCTAAATACAATTCTTTAGCTATATCTTGACCTGCCTCAACAATGACTTCGTTGATAGGCTGACCATTGGAGTCAGTTTGAGGAGTGATTAGATTGGAGCCGAGTAATTTCTTACTAGCAGCAACAGCTTCTTGGATTTCTTGACATACTATGACGCCCCCACCTTTGCCCCTTCCTCCAGCATGAACTTGAGCTTTGACCACCCAAACTGAACCTCCGAGTTTTTCGCAAGCTTGGGCTGTTTTATCTGCATTTGAAACAATAATAAAGTTTGGAACTTTAATATTATTTTTCTTGAACAAGTCTTTTGCTTGGTATTCATGTATGTGCATATAATTAAATTACTTGGGGTTAAAATATAAGGTCACACATTTTATCATTCTTAGATTGAAATCTTTATTTTATTAGGCTGTCTCTTCAAATTATAAAAATATATCTAGACTATCATTAAAATATGAACTCAAGATTAAATCCATGTCAAAAATAAATTTTAGGATTACAAAATTATGAATTACAGTACTAGCCAATTTAAAAATGGTTTGAAACTCATGCTTGATGGAAATCCTTGTTCAATTGTTAACAATGAAATTGTTAAGCCTGGAAAAGGACAAGCCTTTAATAGGGTTAAGTTTAAAGACTTAATAACTGGAAAAACACTAGAAAAAACTTTTAAATCTGGGGAGTCTCTTGAAGCTGCAGATGTCATGGAGCTAGAAATGCAATACCTATACTCTGATGGAGAGAAATGGCATTTCATGGATCCTGCATCTTTTGAGCAATTTGATCTTGGAGAAGAGTCCATGGGGGCTGCGTTAAACTATCTCGTTGAGCAAGATAATTGCATCGTTACCTTATGGAACAATAACCCAATTTCTGTATCTCCGCCTAACCATGTAACTCTTGAGGTCATTGATACTGATCCTGGCCTAAAAGGAGACACAGCTGGAACAGGTGGAAAACCTGCTACTCTTAATACTGGAGTCGTTGTTCAGGTGCCTTTATTTGTTGCTATCGGTGATAGAGTTAAAGTTGATACAAGGACTAATGAATATACCGGGCGTGCCTAATTGGCCCCATGCCTAATTTCAAAGAAAAACTTATACATTATCAATACCTAATTAGAAATATTAGGGATTTTTTTTATTCACACAACGTCGTTGAAGTAGTTACGTCATCTCTTTTGGTTTCTCCAACAACTGATGTCTATATTGATAGTATTGAGGTTTCAGTCAATCATGCTCTATCAAAATCCTCAAAATTTTATTTACATACATCACCTGAATTAGAAATGAAGCGCCTTCTCTCCAGAGGAAGTGGAGATATTTTTCAAATTTGCCAAGTTTTTCGTGACAATGAGCATGGCCGGATTAACTCTAATGAATTTACAATGTTGGAATATTATCGAGTTGGTTTTGACATGCACCAATTGATTGATGAAATTAAAGAATTGTTGATTACGCTTGGAAAGGATGATGCTATTAAAAAGATTTCATATGCTCAAGTTTTCTCAGATATTGCGAAAATTGATATATTAAATTCAGATTTTGAAGATTTGAAGAATATTTTAGAATCACATGGCCTTAACTCAGATTATGAGTATATAGAGGATATGCAGATGGTTCTTTTTGTTCATCTTATTGAGCCAAAACTTAAAACTATTCCAGTATGTTTTATCTATGATTTTCCTAAACAACAGGCTGCCCTTGCGCAAATAGATGGACTTGTTGCCCACCGTTTTGAAATGTACATCAAGGGCACTGAAATTGCTAATGGTTATCAGGAAATCCAAACTTCAAAAGAATATCGAGATAGGTTTGAAATAGAACTTGACAAAAGGAAGAGCTTGTCAAAATCGATAGGTTCTCTAGACGAGGATTTTTTGGATGATCTTGAGGATGGACTTCCGCCTTGCTCAGGAGTTGCAATCGGGATTGACCGACTCTTCACCTCTTTGAGTTTATAATTGAAGTTAACACTTTTTAAATTAAAGTATTAATAAACTTTGGATACTTCGAATCAACCTTTTTGGAAACGTAAATCGTTAAAGGAAATGAGCGAGCAAGAGTGGGAGTCACTTTGTGATGGTTGTGGTCGATGTTGTCTTCACAAGTTCGAGGATGAGAGTTCAGGAGATATCTACTTTACAGATGTAGCGTGTCAATATCTTGATGAGAAAACTTGTTCTTGCTCTCACTACCAAGATAGACAAAAATATGTTTCTGACTGCTTAAGTATTAACTCAAACTGGGGAGAAAAGTTTAATTGGCTCCCATCAACCTGCGCATATCGGTTACTATATGAAGGAAAGAGCTTGCATGATTGGCACCCTCTTATCAGTGGTAACAAGCAAAGTGTTCATCTTGCAGGTATTTCAGTTAGGGGGAGAACATACAGAGATAATGAAATCACAGAAGATCATTTATTTGAGCATGTTATTCATTGGGTGGACTAAATGAATAAGGTCGTTGCTGTAATATTTTGCTTACTTTCATCGTTAAGCGCTATAGCATCAGATTGGCCCCATGAAAATCTTTCTAATGCAGAGTTTGCTCTAGAGATCAAAGAAAGAACACCACTTAATATTGTTGATGAGCTCGATAATTCTTTCGGTAAAATCTATTTTTTTACAAATTTACGCAACCTTCAAGGTCAGAGGGTTAAACATCGCTGGATTTATAACAATAAAGTAATGGCGGAAGTTGAGTTTGATGTCAAGGGCCCAAGATGGAGGGTTTGGTCATCAAAAAATCTATGGCCTACTTGGCTTGGAGAGTGGACAGTTGAGCTCATTAACTCCAAAGATGAAGTTTTTTTTAAAAAAGAATTTAACTATATAAATAAAGAATGAAAAAAGTTGTATTAGCGTATTCAGGTGGTCTCGATACGAGCATTATTGCAAAGTGGCTTCAAGATACTTATAGCTGTGAGGTAGTTACTTTTACTGCAGATATTGGCCAAGGCGAGGAGGTCGAGCCAGCTAGACTAAAAGCTCAATCCATGGGTATTAAGGAAATATACATTGAGGATTTACGTGAGGATTTTGCGCGGAATTTTGTTTTTCCAATGTTTAGGGCGAATGCTATTTATGAGGGCGAGTATTTATTAGGTACTTCAATAGCAAGGCCTTTAATTTCTAAAAGGTTGGTAGAGATTGCAAAAGAAGTCGGTGCTGATGCAATTTCTCATGGCGCAACTGGTAAAGGTAATGATCAAGTCAGGTTTGAACTGAACGCGTACGCCATTAATTCTGAAATTCAGATTATAGCTCCTTGGCGTGAGTGGGATTTATCTTCTCGTGAGAGTTTAATGAATTATGCTGAGAAAAATAATATTGAAGTTGATTATAAAAAGCAGTCAAAAAAATCTCCTTACTCTATGGACGCAAACCTTCTTCATATTTCATATGAAGGAGATATTCTAGAGGATCCATGGCAGGAAGCTGAGGAGGATATGTGGCGATGGACGGTTTCACCAGAGGATGCTCCAGACAAGCCAGAATACGTCGAAATAACTTATGAAAAAGGCGATATCACTGCAGTGAATGGAAAGACACTCTCACCAGCAAAGGTTATGGAAGAATTAAATGAACTTGCAGGGAGTCATGGAATTGGAAGGCTCGATATTGTTGAAAATCGTTTTGTTGGAATGAAGTCTAGAGGGTGCTATGAAACACCTGCTGGAACTGTCATGTTAAAAGCGCACCGTGCAATAGAATCATTAACTTTGGATCGTGAAGCCGCCCATCTTAAAGATGAGTTAATGCCTAAGTATGCTAAATTAATTTATAACGGCTTTTGGTTTGCTCCAGAGCGCGAAATGATGCAGGCGGCCATTGATGCCTCTCAGGAAAATGTATCCGGTGAAGTCAGAGTTAAGCTTTACAAGGGAAGTGTATCCGTTGTTGGAAGAAAATCATCGAACAGCTTATTTAGTGAAAAAATAGCAACCTTTGAGGACGATGAAGGGGCCTATAATCAAAAAGATGCTGAGGGCTTTATTAAGCTAAATGCACTTCGACTCAGACTTAAATCTCTCCAGTAGAAGTGATAGAAGTTGGCATCCTCTCTGACACCCATGGAGTGATTCATCCTGAGATAGTCAAGCTCATGAATGCATGTGATTTTGTGATTCATGCAGGAGATATAGTGGATGAAGCTTCATTACAAGCTCTTCACCCAAAACAGAGAATGATTGCAGTAAAAGGGAATAATGATATTCATATTAATTCTCTTGGAGAGGTTGAAGTGTTAGATCTTCCTGGTGGAAATATTGCTATAGAACATGGACATCTTCATGGCCACATTCAGCCTAGTCATGATTCTTTAAGAGAGACTTATCCAGATGCTAAACTGATTGTTTACGGTCATACACATAAGCAAGTTATTGACAAAGAACAGACAACTTGGGTTGTTAATCCTGGTTCAGCTGGGAAAACTCGCAATTATGGGGCTGCAAAATGTTTAAAACTAACTATAAAAAGTGAATGGGATTGGGTTATCGAGCCAAAAATTTTTGATGATCTTTTTTAATGCTCAAATTAGCATGTTGCAATTGAAAATAAAGATTACTCTATAGAGCCACCCTCAATAATTTCATCAGCTGTGGCATCTCTAATGGATAAAACCTCGACGAAAAAAATAATATCCTTGCCAGCTAAGGGATGATTTCCATCAATTGTTAGCTTTTCATCTTCGATGTTGGTGACAATAAAATCTTTGGTTCCACCTTTATCATTCTGCATTGTCACTAAAGCACCAATATATCTATACTCAAGTGGGACATTATTGATGTTATCAGTAAAAATTAATTCATCAATTTTTGGGCCAAAAGCCTCTTCTGCTTTTAATAGTATTTCGACCTGATCACCAACAGATTTTCCCTCAAGTTCTTTTGTTACTTGGTTAAATAATAATGTATTGTCTCCCTGCACATATCCTAATGGATCTTCGACTTGCTCAATAACATCCCCATTAGATTTATCAACAATCCTGTATGTTAATTCAACAAACTTATTGGTAGATATTGTATCAGTCATGAAAATAACTTAGAAAATTGTGGCACCAAAAATCTTGACCTCATCATCCTCAATGCCTAAGACTAGTCTTCCTAAAAATTCACCCGGTACTTCAATACTAGTTTGCTTGTATAGAACAGTAATATAGTCACCTCTTCTAAGACATCCTAAAAATTCCCGCTCAATAGACAAACTGGAAAGCATTTTATTCTTAGTCCATTGCTTACCAATTTCAATTTCATTCGCGCCCATCAGCATCTCTTTTGAAAAGTGTTTAACAAAACCAAGATAGTCTCTCTTGTTTGAAGATTCTACGAGATCATCCCACATTGGTTCAGCAATTTCGAGTATTTCTTCGTCAGTATTTTTAAGTAGATTCATTAAGTTAACCTTTTAATTAAGTTTGCAATGATAGTATCATAAATATAAAACAATTGAGACCTCTAAAGAGGCCTCAATATGGAATTTTAAATTTATTTAATTAATCAACTATATGGTAAAGGGGTGCTTTCTCCAAGGCCCATTCACCAGTTTTTGGATCACGTCTTGAAACAGTGAGACAATGCCAATTGTCATCATCCAGCTTCATATGATCACCTCTGTAATAGTATCCTGGCCAGCGAGTTTCTTCTCTGAATAAGGTATGCTGTGCAACACATTCTGAGGTAATTGTACGATGCCTAAGTTCCCATCCTCTCATTAATTGGTGCAGATCTTCAGCACCAATATGTTCAAGATCCTCTTGTAGGATTCCAAGTAATTCAATACCTCTTTTCAAAAGATTGCCATTAGTCATATAATTAACACTAATTCCACCAACATACTCATCCATAATTTTTTCGAGTCGCTGAAGACCTTGAATTGGTAATAAGTAGCTTGGTGAAACTGTTCCAGCAGTTATTTCATTTCTGCCAACTGTATAGTTTTCAAGAGGTTTGAATATAATTTCTTTTAGGTCATCACACTGCTTATTACTGACATTAATTTCCTCATCACCAAGATCATGTATGTATTTAACCGCTGCCTTTGCAGCTATTCTTCCTTCAGTAAATGAGCCTGATGAGAACTTGTGGGCAGTTCCTCCTACAGTATCTCCAGCACCAAAAAGACCCTCGACTGTGAGCATTCTGTTGTAGCCCCAGAAATATTCAGGCGGAGAAATATCCTCTGGACCACTAACCCAAGCACCTGAGCAAGTTGCATGAGAACCCATCACATAAGGCTCAGAAGTTGTTAACTCAGGGTTGGTATATTTAGGATCAATATTTTGAGATGCCCAAACAACAGCCTGACCAACAGTCATTCCTAAAAAATTCTCCCATCCTATAACCTCTAGATGTGGATCCTGAAAGGCCTCCATTGTTACCATATGGATTGGACCTCTTCCAGCTTTTACCTCTTCAATAAATGCATGATTTCTGAGACATGTAGGAGTTGGAGTATGATCAATATACTCTCCAACCATTGCCTTAGTGTGTTCATACCACTTTGACTCATACTCTTCACCATAAGTATTTTGAGTATAAGTTTTAAGATGAAGAAAGTATGCTCCAACTGGACCATAACCATCTTTAAATCTTGTTAAAACAATACGATTTTCCATCTGCGTCATCTTGGCACCAACTTGAATTGGTAACGCATAAGCAGATCCACTGCTCCATGGAGCATACCAGGTCCTGCCCATTCCTTCCCCAACTGATCTAGGTTTGAAAATATGAGAAGCACCACCAGCACCAACAATCACTGCCTTTGCACGAAATACATGATAATCGCCAGTTCGACAATTAAATCCAACTGCCCCACCTACTCGATTTTCTTTAGATTCGTCCATTAAGAGATGAGTAACCATAATTCTGTTATATATTTTATCTACTGAATTACGAGCAGCCTCAGCAACAATCGGCTTATAGCTCTCACCATGAATCATGATTTGCCATTTTCCTTCTCTCTGATAGCGTCCAGTCTCTTCATTTTTCATAATGGGGAGTCCCCACTCTTCAAACTTATGAACTGCAGAGTCAACATGGCGAGCCATATCAAAAGCTAAATCTTCACGAACAAGTCCCATTAAGTCATTTCTAGCATATCTGACATGGTCTTCTGGTTGATTCTCATCCCACTGCATTCCCATATAGCAGTTGATTGCATATAAGCCTTGAGCCACAGCTCCACTTCGATCAATATTTGCTTTTTCTGCACAAATAATTCTCATCTCACGCCCCCAGTACCTTGCCTCATAAGCTGCACCAGTTCCTGCCATTCCTCCACCAACAACTAGAATGTCACAATCTTCCCAAACTGTTTTTCTTTTTGCCATTAGTAGTAAACCCCTTCTTTCAGCTTATCTTTACTAATAACAGGCAAACCTGTTTCAACATTTAAGGCATCTGGCTCAAAGCATAATAACTGAGAGTCGAGTGCTTCTTGATCAGGAACTTCAAGCTCACCAAGTTTAGGAATTTTCTCTCCCCATGGCTGAGTAGTAATCGGTGAAAGAAAATTTTTCTCTCTTCCATCTCTAAATTTAATTTTCCAAGAAATTGTCCCTTTCTCTTCTTCACGAAGAACTCTTACGCTGTGTCCTAGAGGAGCAAAGTCAGTATATCCTCTTGCATCAATAGCATTTTGAGGACATGCTTTAACACATGAGTAGCATTCCCAGCACATATTTGGCTCAATGTTAACTGCACGGCGAATAGTTTTATCGATATGCATGATATCTGAGGGGCAGATGTCTACGCAGTGTCCGCATCCATCGCATCTTGTCATATATACAAATGTTGGCATAATATTTTCTCCGAAAAATTAATTAATAGTGATGTGGCGCTTCACGTTTTATTCCAAGACCAAATTTCTCTGGTAGATCGGCTGGCTCAGGAAGGTTTTCTCTAGAACCATCTGCTTTTGTAACTCTTTTTTGGTAGGCAGCAGCTGGTTTATAGAACATGTGAGCAAATTTAGACCAAAGGACTCCACCAAATAGAACTGTGCTCGAGATGATAAAAAGACCAAAGAATAAAGTTTGCCAAATAGCAAATTGACTTGATTGAAGATAAGACCAAATAAGTGCAAAGGTTGCCATAGCAATAAGTGAAAGAACAAATAAATCTGCTCTCATAATCTTATACCACTTATTACCTTCAGCAGCTACATCTACTCTTATAAAGAACCAGAACCAGTAACCACCAAGACAGAGCATAGCCGCACCTAAATGCCAAATTAATGGCCAAATTGATGGTGTAACTGAGCCAGGTGTTGAATATGAAAAAATCATTACAGAAGTTGCTATAACGAAAAGGACAAAACCATACATCGTTAAAAGATGAGCTAATCTTCTTCTGGTGCTGCAAAACTCTGAGGATGTAAGAACTTCATTAGTTGCTGTCTTAAAAGCTAAGGAGGCTTTTTCACCTGAGCCTACATTTCTTGTTGCAGTTTTTTTTGCTTTGACTGAATTATTAAAAAAGTACTTTGCACTTTTTTTATGAATAACATCGAAGATAGTTGCTCCAATAACTAGGAGAAACATAGCTACTACATATATTTGCATCACAAGCGATGGTATAAAGGCTCCTATTTCAGAAAATGGGTTTATTGAGATCATGTTTTTTCCTTTATTAAAATTGTATTACACCAATACTTTATTAAAATTTAATGCACTACATTTCCGAGCGTGCAATTGTAGAATAAACCGGACTTAAAAGTGTGAATTTTATAGATCCAGAAAACTCACAACTAATGGACCAGTTTTTTATATTTTTTATCATATTGATTTATTTAGCAGAATGACCTTTAAGTTCAACCTTAACTTTGGCATCATCTTTTATTCCCGCGTAATAATTTTGAAGAATTTCTAACACTTCTGGTCTTGAAAAGTTTTCAGGGACTTCTTCATTTTCGCTGAGGAGATGCCTTAATTTTGATCCAGATAATAATAACCTATCCTCATGACTATGAGGACAGGTTTTCATACTTGACATACCACCACATTTATTGCACCAAAATGTCCAGTCAATCTTAAGAGGCTTTGTTATTAAACCAGTGTCAATTTCATCAAAGATATTGTGAGAATCAAAGGGTCCATAATAATCACCAACACCTGCATGGTCTCTTCCAACAATTAGATGAGAACACCCATAATTTTGTCTAAATAGTGCATGTAATAGTGCTTCTCTAGGGCCAGCATATCTCATATCTAATGGATATCCAGATTGAAGAACAGTATTGTTTACAAAATAATTTTCAATTAGTGAAGATATGGCTTTTGAACGAACCTCAGCTGGAATATCTCCTGGTTTAAGCTCACCTAAAGTCGAATGAATCATTACACCATCACAAATTTCTATCGCAATTTTTGCTAAGTATTCATGAGAACGATGCATTGGATTTCTAGTTTGAAAAGCAGCAACAGTTGACCAGCCTTTTTCCTCAAAATAGGATCTTGTTTGAGAGGGCGTCATATACAGATCACCATATTTCTTAGGAAAGCCTCCATCTGAGATGACTCTAATTTTTCCGGCAATATTATATTTTCCCTGAGATAGAACTATTGCAACACCGGGATGATCAGTATTTGTAGTCTTAAATACCTCATTGCACTCTACTTCCTTATCAATTATGTATTTTTCTGAAATAACCATTGTAGCGATAACTTCATTAGTTTTTTCATACACAATTGCTACTTCTTGACCTTCCTTAATATCCTCATCATTTGTCGAAAGTGTAATTGGAATAGGCCAGAATGTGCCATTTTCTAAAGTCATATTTTTACACACACTTAACCAGTCAGCACTGTTCATAAATCCTTCAAGGGGTGTAAAGCCACCAATACCAAACATAATCACATCGCCAAATTCTCTTGAAGAACATGTAACTCTTGTAAGAGTTTCAGATTTTTTTATCTCTAGTAAAACTTCTTTACCCTCTATAGCAAGTGGCATTAGTTTATTATTTCCATGGGGTGGTACAATTTTCAACATAGATTTTTTAATTCATTTTTACAATTCTCAAACTCATATATATGAGTTAATGCTATGTTATCATAGGTTTAATTATTATAAGATAACAATTAAAATATGCATTAAATTTTAAATATTTACTAGTAAAAAAGTATACATGAATTAATATATATCTTTAATTTTTTTTGTATTAAGATTTGTTCATTAAATCAAAATAATTTATTTTAGCTATAAGCTTTAAAATGGTTCGATCAGCATTAAAAACTTCACTACCAATCATGTTTGGATTTGTCCCTTTAGGGATAGCATTTGGCTTATTATTCCAAGAGCTCGGTTATCCATGGTTCTTTGCAACACTTATGGGCATTATTGTTTATGCTGGTGCAGCGCAGTTTATGGCCATTGGTTTTTTATCAGCTGGCCTAGGTGTTTTAGAGATAGCAATGTCAACTTTTTTTCTAAACTCAAGACATATGTTCTATGGTTTAGCATTTCTGGAAAGTTTTGGAAATTGGAATTTAAGAAAATTCTATTTAATTTTTGGAATGACTGATGAAACTTACGCTCTTTTAACAACAATTAAAGTTCCAGAAAAATATATTAAAGAACGTTTTTATCTTTTTATAACTTTATTTGCACAACTATATTGGGTTTTAGGATGCACCATTGGAGCTTTATCAGCAGATATTCTGGCTTTTAATACAGATGGTATAGAATTTGCTGCCACTGCTTTGTTTGTAGTCTTATTGATTGAGCAATGGATTATGGTTAGAAGAATACTACCATTCACTTTAGGCTTTATAGCATCAATAATTGCACTTATATTTTTTGTAAATCATATGTTGCTGATCGCAATTATGATTTCAATAGCGTCTATAGTTATACTTCGAGTGATAAAAATTAAAAATGAATGAATTAGAATATCTTTATATTGTCATAATTGCAATGGCAATATCAACCTACATTACAAGGCTAACTCCTTTCATACTTTTTAGTTCAGGCAAAGAGAGTTCTATGCTTAACTATATCGCAAAAAATACACCACCAATGGTCATGATGATTTTAGTAATATACATGTTGAAAGATCTAAATTATTTATCTTCTGAACTTCTGCATACTTTCATTGCGTTGGCTATTACAATTGGCTTTCAATTATTTAAAAGAAATGCATTATTAAGTATTGTTGCAGGAACAGCTATTTATATGTTTTTTGTACAGATGTAATATAGGCCGAAATGAATTAATCTTTTCAGTGTACTAAAAGCCCCAAAAAAAATACTATATAATCCTCATCCTCTGCAGTCCCAATCCTTTTAATCTTTAGATTTTAATGACTCAATTAGCAAAAATTTTTCCATTTATTATTTGGTTTCGACTCACCACTTTGGAAACAATTAAGGCTGATTTTTTGGCGGGTCTAACTGGTGCAATTATTGTGCTTCCACAAAGTGTCGCATTCGCGACAATTGCTGGAATGCCTCCAGAATATGGTCTTTATACAGCTATGGTTGTTCCAATTATTGCAGCTCTTTTTGGATCCTCATTTCATCTTGTGTCTGGACCAACAACAGCAATTTCAATTGTAGTTTTTGCAGCTGTTAGTAAATACGCAGCACCTGGAAGTGAAGAATTTGTTTCTCTTGCTTTAACCTTGACCTTTCTAGCTGGAGTTTATCAGCTTGTTTTTGGCTTAGCAAAATTTGGACTATTAATTAACTTTGTCTCACATAATGTTGTTATTGGTTTTACTGCAGGTGCAGCACTATTAATTGCTAGTAGTCAAATACCCTATATTGTTGGGATTGAAATACCTCGAGGTGAGGACTTTATCCGAACATGGTTTGACATATACTCGGGAGCTGGAGAGTTTAATATTTTTCTTTTAATCATTGGTTTAGGGACATTAATTAGCGCTATCTTAGTAAAAATTATAAGGCCAAAGTACCCTAATCTTCTAATAGGTATGCTTGTAGGTGGAATATTAGCTTTTTGTCTCGGAAATTTTACTGAGAGTATTAAAACAGTTGGAGTGATGCCTGCTTATTTTCCACCAGTTTCAACACCAGACTTTTCTCTAGGATCGATAAAATCTTTGGCTCCTGAGGCATTTGCTATAGCCCTTTTGGGTCTTATTGAGGCATCATCTATTGGCAGGTCAATTGCTACAAAGTCTAACCAAAGGATTAATGCCAATCAAGAATTTATTGGTCAAGGTACTTCTAATATTATTGGAAGTTTTATGTCAAGTTATGCTTCATCTGGTTCGTTTACGAGATCTGGAGTTAATTTTGAAGCGGGCGCAAGAACTCCTTTATCAGCAATACTTGCTGCAGTTTTTCTAATTGCTATTGTGTTTTTAGTTGCTCCTTTGATTGCATATTTGCCTTTAGCAGCAATGGCAGGGGTTATTCTTCTCGTTGCATATAATTTGATTGATTTTAAAAATATAAAAAAAACTTTTAAATATAGTAAATCTGAAAGTATCATTTTTACTGCTACTTTTCTTGCAACATTATTATTTGAACTAGAGTTTGCAATTTATTTAGGAGTTTTATTATCTCTTATGCTGTTTATTGCTAAAACATCTACGCCTGATGTTCATACATTAGCGTTTGCTAATCCTTCAGGAGAAGGTGAGAGACGTTTGCAAAGTATAAGAAAGACTCCATTAGTCCAGTGTCCTCAACTTAAAATAATTCGTATAGATATGTCTATTTATTTTGGATCAATTAATCATATTCAAAAACAAATCAGTAGGATTGTAGACAATCAAAGGATCTACCATATCTTAATAGTTGCTAGTGGTGTTAACTTTATTGACCTTGCAGGAATTGAAGCTCTATTGATTGAAAATAAACGCTTAAAGGCCAAAAATGGAAGTCTTTATTTTGTAGCAGTTAAAGCTCAAACTATTGAGTTTATGGAGAAGGTTAGCTTTGTTGATGAAATTGGACGTCAGAATTTCTTTGATACTAAATCAGAAGCAATCCATTATGTATATGATCAACTTGATAAGTCTAAGTGTGAGAAATGTCAAGCATTAGTATTTAAGGAGTGTAATTAATTTTAATAAATATATTAATTTGGAGGCTGGGACCGGAGTCGAACCGGTCTAAAAGGCTTTGCAGGCCCCTGCATAACCGCTTTGCTACCCAGCCATTTTAGATTTAATTAAAAAAAACCCGTTTATTACAGGCTAAAACATGTAGTTAAAACTTGGAGCGGGAAACGAGATTCGAACTCGCGACATTCACGTTGGCAACGTGATGCTCTACCAGCTGAGCTATTCCCGCACAAGGTGAGAAATTATAGTGTTTTTTTTCTAACTGTCAAATGTTTTTAGGCCTGCAATAAGATATTTTATGCCTGACCAAAGTGTAAGAATAGTTGCAATAAAAAGTAAAATTCTGCCCATCATATTTATCTCATTATAGGAAAAAAATAATAGAGGCTGATGTATTAATAAAAACAGTATGGCAACCATCTGAACAAATGTTTTTGACTTTCCAATCCAAGATACTGCAACATTTGCTCTTTTCCCAACTTCACTCATCCACTCTCTTAATGCAGAAACAAGAATCTCCCTAGAAATAATAATAATTGATGGTATTGTTATAAACCAGGCATGATAGTAGTCAATTAAAAGAATTAAAGCTGTACAAACCATTAATTTATCTGCAACAGGATCAAGAAATGCACCTAGTGCAGAAACTTGATTAAGTCTTCTTGCTAAAAACCCATCAATAAAGTCTGTTGCACTTATGACTATGAAAATTGCAATCAAAGCATTATTTATCCAACCAAGAGGCTCCCCATCTAAATAATTTGGCTGAAGATAAAATAAACCAACAAAGACAGGAATTAAAAAAATCCTAGCCAAAGTAATTAGATTTGGGAGTGTCATCATAGTGGAGATAATTCTATCAAAGACTCATGATGTTTAGAATAAACTTTTAAAGGTTGGCGCGCTCGGCAGGAGTCGAACCTGCAACCGCTCGGTTCGTAGCCGAGTACTCTATCCAGTTGAGCTACGAGCGCAGCTGCGTAATTATCACCATGTTTCATATAAAGGTCAAGAAGAGTTTGAGGTATTCACAAAAATATCAACCAATTTATCAAGCTTCATCATCCTCGACCCTTTGATTAAAATTGTTGAGCCTTTAAAATCATTTTTTATTACATCATAAATAGAGTTTATATCCTTAAATTGTCTACCTTGATATTCTTTTGCCTCTTCTCCAATTGTTAAAAGGTGACGAATATTTGAGTGACGAACATACTCACCAATCTCTTTATGAAGCCTCTTTGAATCTTTACCAAGTTCACCCATAGAGCCAAGAACCAAAACTTTCTTTCCAGAAAAGCTACTAATAGAATCAATAGCTACCTTCATTGATTGTGGATTTGCATTATAACTATCATCAAGAATCT
This sequence comes from Candidatus Thioglobus sp., assembly GCA_028345055.1. Taxonomy (GTDB): domain Bacteria; phylum Pseudomonadota; class Gammaproteobacteria; order PS1; family Pseudothioglobaceae; genus Pseudothioglobus. The sequence continues at coordinate 54,406 of JAOMCO010000008.1, forward strand.
TAAAATCATTGAGTTCTATTAATTCTAATCTGCCTTTTTCAGGTAGGGTATTTTCTAGACCTTTTTTGATAAGTTCTGGCTCTATTCCAAGTTCTATTGCACAAGTAGATGCAGCTAGTGCATTGTCAACTTGGTGCAATCCAATCATTGAGAGGTTTATATTCAATAATTGTTCAGAAAAATTAAGATTAAAGTTGATATGAGATTTAAACTCTTTAATTTCTGTAGCATATACACTGCCAGCATCCCCAAAAAACCTCATTTTCTCTGTTCCAGATATTCCTTTCCAGATTTCTTTATGAGGAGAGGAGTTATTAATAATTGCTATTCCATCTTTGGATAAAGATTCAATGATCTCACCTTTGGCTTTAACTAGATTTTCTAAGCCTCCAAATTCTCCTAAGTGAGCATTATTCGCATTGGTAATCAATGAAATATTTGGACGCGCTATCGAGCATAAAAGGGTAATTTCATGTTTATGATTTGCACCCATCTCAATAATACAAAACTGATGAGCATCTTTGAGGTCAAGAAGCGTTTGAGGCACACCAAGATGGTTATTATGGTTTCCTTTGGTTGAAAGCGTTGGCGCTGCAAGTGCCAGTATCGAGGAAAGCATATTTTTTGTTGATGTTTTACCGTTACTTCCAGTAATTGCTATGACAATGGGTGAATGAGATTGACGATGCCAAGCTGCAATATCTTGGTAAGCTTTCTGAGTATTACTAACCTGAATGATAGGTATTTTTGAATCGATTTTTTTATGGACGATTATCGCTTTAGCACCTAAATTTTCAGCTTGTTTTATAAAGCTATGTGCATCAAAATTTGGGCCTTCTAGTGCAATAAAAAGCTTTCCATTAACTTCCGACCTAGTATCAGTACAAAAACCAGTAAACTTTATAACTTCATTGCTATTTATTTTACCTTTGACGACTTTGGCAACAGTTTGAATGTCAGTTGAGAGCATTTAATGCTACCTTGATATCACTGAATCGATGGGTCTTTGAGCCAATGACTTGAGTTGTTTCATGTCCTTTCCCTGCAATAAGTAATGCTTCTTCCTCTCCAAGGTTCTGAATGGCTGATAGGATTGCATCTCCTCTATCCAAAATGACCTGAACATCGTTTTCAACTTTAGTTCCGGCAAGAATATCATCAATGATTGCCTGAGGATCTTCACTTCTTGGATTGTCATTTGTCAAAATAATGCTATCAGCATTCTCGCTTGCTATTTTCCCCATAATCTGTCTTTTACCTTTATCTCTGTCGCCACCACATCCGAAAATGACTCTAATACTGAATTCAGGGTAATGAGCCCTCAGAGTTAATAATGCATGATTAAGTGCATCTGGAGTGTGTGCATAGTCAATCCAAATATTACTGTTTTCAAGCTGCTGCATTCTACCCGGCGGAGGAGAAAGCTTTGCTAGACAAGGAATAATTTGATCATCACTAAAGCCTATACATTTTAAACTATTGTAAGCTGCGATAGCATTTGAGAGATTAAATTCACCTACCAATGGTAATTCAAAGACATAATTTTTAAGCTGACAAATAAAACCATTTTCACTATTTTTAAAAAATTCTAAATCATCAATTCCAAAAGTTATTGGATCCTTATCAGACGCTATATCTAAAAAAAATTGGTGGCTTTCATCATCTCTATTAATAATGACTTTTTTTGAGAAGTTATTCTTAAATAATTTGGCTTTAGCTTCACGATAATTTTCCATTGTGTCATGATAATCAAGATGATCTTGCGTTAAATTTGTAAAGATACCTTGAGTAAATGAAAGTCCCTCTAAACGATCTTGTATTAAGGCATGCGAAGAGGCTTCAATGATGGCAAGATTAATTCCATTGATAGAGTATTCTTCAAGAGTACTATAAATTGAGAAGATATCAGGGGTTGTATTGATGCTTTTGTTTTGGGTCTTGCTCATTCCAAGGGTCCCAATGACGCCATTATCTGTCTCCAAGAGATCGAGCATCTGAGATATATAATGACTGACAGACGTCTTACCATTTGTTCCAGTGACTGCAATAAGATCAACATCTTTTGCTTTAGTGTAGAAGTTTTGCGCAAGCGTTGAAAGGTGAGTTTTAAGGTTATCAATTCTTATAGTAGGAACGCTACAATCAAAGCTTTTTCCATCTATTAAAACTGCCACACAGCCATTTTCAATAGCAGTTTCAATAAACTCAATACCATGATTTTTTTCACCTTGAAGAGCAATAAAAACATCGCCTTTATTTAGAGTTTGAGTATTGAGTGATAGTCCAGAAACATCAAGAGTTTCAGCTGTTTTAACAATGTTGTTTAGGATGAGTTTAATGTCCATTATTATTTCAACGAATCAAGGCAATGGCCAAATTATTAAAATAACTTTGCTTGAATCAAGGTATGCATATTGATTGCACCAACTATAGTATTTTTTGAGTCAACAACTGGCAATGAGTTTAAGCTGTATTTTTCCATCATTTGCATTGCAGTTAATGCAGGCTCGTGAGGTTCAATAGCTTTGCAATCTTTAGTCATGACATCTTCGATAGTTAACTTTTGAAAGTCCACATTGGACTCAATAGCTCTTCTCAGATCTCCATCAGTAAAGATACCTGCTAGTTTTCCATTTTCTGCAATGAGTACCATTCCAAGAGCTTTTTCACTCATGACTAAAAGGCTATCAATTAGCAATGTTTTTTTTGAAACCATAGGGATATCATTTCCTGATCGCATTATGCTGGATACAAGTGTAAGAAGCCTCCTGCCTAGCGAGCCAGAGGGATGAGACATTGCAAAATCTTCTGATGTGAATTTGTTAGCAGTTATAAGTGAGACAGCGATTGCATCTCCCATGACAAGAGCTGATGTCGTACTTGAAGTTGGAGCTAAATTATTAGGACATGCTTCTTTATCTACACTTACATCCAAATGATAATCACTTGATATTGCAATTGAAGATTTAGGGTTACCTGTCATACTAATTAAGGGAATATTCATTCTTTTTATACCTGGAAGTAACGCAATGATCTCATCCGCTTCACCAGAATAGGAAATCATAATAACAACATCATCATAAGTAACCATCCCTAAGTCACCATGACCAGCCTCACCGGGATGCAAATAGAAAGAAGGGGTTCCTGTTGATGCAAGAGTAGATGATATTTTTTTAGCAATATGACCAGACTTGCCCATTCCTATTAGAACTACTTTGCCCGAGCATTCTTTGAGAGTATTACAAACTTCTTCAAATTTATTGTTAATTCTATCTTTAAGGGCTAAAACTGAGTCAGCTTCAGTTTGTATGACTGCTTTGGCGATTTCTATTAATGATTTACCCACAAGCTTCTAAGAAATATTTAATATTAAACTAGATTATAAATATTATTAAAATAATTTGGGCCTTATAATTGAGCTAGTTAGGGTTTTCATGTTTAATTAATGCATTTAAAACATAAAATTTTGTTTGTCTGTATGGGGAATATTTGTCGCTCACCCAGTGCTGAAGGAGCATTTCGTTCAATTGTTGAAAAAAATCAAATTTCACAGAATTATGAAGTTGATTCCGCTGGAACGCATGCCTACCATATTGGTAATTCGCCTGATCAAAGATCTCAAGAAGCAGCGCTTAATTATGGAGTAGATTTATCTAGTCAAAGAGCAAGACAGGTTCATGAAAGTGATTTTTATTATTATGATTATATTATTGCAATGGATTCTGACAACCTTGTGATACTCAAATCTATGAAGCCAAAAAAAAGTAATCCAAAAATACAATTAATGTTAGATTATTCCAAAGAATTTCCTGGCGCAAGTGTGCCTGACCCTTATTATGAAGGGAAATTTGATGAAGTATTCAAAATGATTCACTCTTCCTGTTTAATTTTTTTTGAAAGTATCAAAAAAAAGACCAATATTAATTGACACATTAGATAGCACCAAAGTATAATTGCCGGCTTTGTTAACCCCCGGTATATGGGGATAAATTAAATACTTTGGAGTATAAAGCTTTATGTCAACGATTAACCAATTGGTGAGAAAGCCTAGAAATAAGAAGATTGTTAAAACTGGTGTTCCAGCTTTGGACAGTTGTCCTCAAAAACGTGGTGTTTGTACACGTGTATATACTACAACACCTAAGAAACCTAACTCTGCACTTAGAAAAGTTGCTCGTGTTAGACTAACGAATTCTGCAGAAGTTACCACTTACATTGGTGGTGAGGGTCACAACTTACAAGAGCACTCAGTTATATTAATACGTGGCGGTCGTGTCAAGGATTTGCCAGGCGTTCGTTATCATACAGTTCGTGGCGCTTTAGATACAACGGGTGTTGATGGAAGAATGCAAGGTCGTTCAAAATATGGCACAAAAAAACCTAAAAAATAATTTAAAGAGATTACCAATATGAGAAGAAGAGCCGCACCTAAAAGACAAATATTACCTGATCCAAAGTACGGCGATCTCGTATTAGCTAAATTTGTAAACATCCTTATGCTTGATGGTAAGAAATCTGTTGCAGAAAAGATTGTTTATGATGCCTTGGATACTATTGAATCTAAAGGTAACGCTGAGCCAATTGAAACTTTTAAGAAAGCTTTAGAAAATATTGGCCCACAAGTAGAAATTAAGTCTCGTCGAGTTGGCGGTTCAACTTACCAAGTTCCAGTTGAGGTAAGAGCAGATCGCAAGATTGCTCTAGCAATGCGCTGGATCATTGAAGCTTCTAGAAAGCGTGGTGAGAAAGGTATGAAGCTTAGATTAGCAGGAGAGGTTCTCGATGCAGTTCAGAATCGTGGTACTGCATTCAAAAAGAAAGAGGACACTCATAGAATGGCTGAAGCAAATAAAGCTTTTGCTCATTTCCGTTGGTAATTTAAGGACTGAATCATGGCAAGAACCACACCAATTAATCGTTATCGTAACGTCGGAATCATGGCACATATTGATGCCGGAAAAACAACAACAACTGAACGAATCCTTTTATATACAGGTCGTACTCACAAGATTGGTGAAGTACACGATGGTAGTGCAACAATGGACTGGATGGAGCAGGAGCAGGAAAGAGGTATCACTATTACTTCAGCTGCTACAACTTGTTTTTGGAAAGGTATGGATGGCCAGTTTGAAGACCACCGTGTCAATATTATTGATACTCCTGGACACGTTGACTTTACAATCGAAGTCGAGAGGTCCCTCAAAGTATTAGACGGCGCTTGCGCCGTTTTTTGTGCAGTTGGCGGTGTAGAGCCTCAGTCAGAGACAGTATGGAGACAGGCTAATAAATATAACGTTCCAAGAATTGGCTTTGTCAATAAGATGGACAGAGCAGGTGCAGATTTTTTAAGAGTTGTTGACCAAGTCAAGTCAAGGTTAGGTGCTAATCCTGTTCCTATGCAAATCGCTATTGGCGCAGAGGATGCTTTTGAGGGTGTTGTTGACCTTATCAGAATGAAAGCAATATACTGGAATGAGACTGATCAAGGTGCAACCTATGAAGTCAAAGATATACCAGCAGAGCTTCAGGGCCTTGCTGAAGAAAAACGAGAATTCATGATTGAGTCTGCTGCTGAGGCAACTGAAGAACTTATGGAAAAGTATCTTGAGGAAGGCACTCTTACAGCTGATGAGATTCAGGAGGGCATTCGTGTTCAAACTATTGGTAATGAAATTATCCCAATGTTTTGTGGTACTGCATTTAAAAACAAAGGTGTTCAGGCTGTTTTAGATGCAATGATTATGTATATGCCATCACCTTTAGATGTTGAGCCAATTAGTGGAATTTTAGATGACGCTGCTGAAACTATGGCTCCAAGACTTCCTTCTGATAGTGAGCCGTTTGCTGCCCTAGGTTTCAAGATTGCAACTGACCCTTTTGTTGGAAATTTAACATTTTTTAGGGTTTATTCAGGTGTATTGAAGTCTGGAGACTTTGTATTCAACTCTTCAAAGGGAAAGAAAGAGCGTATTGGACGTATTGTGCAAATGCACTCTAATGACCGTGAAGAGATTAAAGAAGTAAGAGCTGGAGATATTGCAGCTGCAATTGGTCTAAAAGACGTAACTACTGGTGACACATTATGTGATATGAAGGACAAAATCATTCTTGAAAGAATGGAGTTCCCAGATCCAGTTATTGCTGTTGCTGTTGAGCCTAAAACTAAAATTGATCAGGAAAAAATGGGTATTGCTCTAGGCAAGCTTGCTAATGAGGATCCATCATTTAGAGTTTCTTCTGATGAAGAGTCTGGTCAAACAATTATTGCTGGAATGGGAGAACTTCATCTAGATATTATTGTTGATCGTATGATGCGTGAGTTCGATGTTGAGTGTAATGTGGGTGCACCACAAGTTGCATATCGTGAAACCATTACTTCATTGGTAGAGCATGAACACAAGTTTGCAAAGCAATCAGGTGGTCGAGGTCAGTATGGACATGTTTATCTTCGAATTGAGCCTCAAGAGCCTGGAAGTGGTTATGAGTTTGTAGACGAAATCAAAGGTGGTGTAATTCCTAAAGAATATGTTCCCGCTGTTAACAAGGGTGTTCAGGAGCAAATGCAAAATGGTGTAATTGCTGGCTTCCCACTCGTTGACGTCAAGGTAACTGTTTATGATGGTTCATACCACGATGTTGACTCTAATGAAATGGCATTTAAAATTGCCGCTTCAATGTGTATTAAAGAGGGGGTTAAACGTGCTAATCCTCAGTTGCTTGAGCCGATGATGAAAGTTGAAGTATCAACACCAGAAGACTACATGGGTGATGTAATGGGAGACCTTAATCGCAGAAGAGGTATTGTTAGTGCGATGGATGATACTCCTGCTGGAAAACAAATTAAAGCTGAAGTACCTTTAGCTGAAATGTTTGGTTATGCAACAGATCTTCGCTCAATGTCACAAGGACGTGCAAACTATTCAATGGAGTTTGCTAAATACACAGCTGCTCCTAGAAATGTTGCAGATGAAGTTATTGAAAAATTAAATTCTTAACAGGGGATTAAAAATGGCAAAAGAAAAATTTGAAAGAACCAAACCACATGTGAATGTGGGAACAATTGGTCATGTTGACCATGGTAAGACAACTTTAACTGCAGCCCTTACTAAGGTGATGGCTGAAGCACGTGGTGGTGAGTTTAAGGATTATGCAGATATTGATAATGCTCCTGAAGAAAGAGAGCGTGGCATTACTATCTCAACAGCACACGTAGAGTATGAGTCAGAAGCTCGTCACTACGCACACGTTGACTGTCCAGGACACGCTGACTATGTGAAGAATATGATTACAGGTGCTGCTCAAATGGATGGTGCCATTATTGTAATCGCTGCAACTGACGGACCAATGGCTCAAACACGTGAGCACATTCTATTGTCTCGTCAGGTTGGTGTTCCATACATCGTTGTTTACATGAACAAAGCGGATATGGTTGATGATGAAGAGCTCGTTGAGCTCGTTGAGATGGAGATCCGTGAGCTTCTAACAGAATATGAATTCCCAGGTGATGACACGCCTGTTGTTTTTGGTTCAGCACTAAAAGCACTAGAGGGTGACACTTCAGATATTGGTATCCCTTCAATCATGAAGTTGGTTGATGCGCTAGATACTTATATCCCAACTCCAGAGCGTGATACAGATAAAGCATTCTTAATGCCAATTGAGGACGTCTTCTCAATCTCAGGTCGTGGAACGGTTGTTACAGGCCGTATTGAGCGCGGTGTTGTAAACGTTGGTGATGAAATTGAAATTGTTGGTATTAAAGATACGCAGTTGACTACTTGTACTGGTGTCGAGATGTTTAGAAAGTTGCTTGACTCAGGTGAAGCAGGTGATAACGTAGGTGTCCTTCTTCGTGGTACTAAGCGTGAAGAAGTTGAGCGAGGTCAAGTACTAGCCAAGAAAGGTACAATCACTCCACACACTAAGTTTGAGGCTGAAGTATATATCTTAAGCAAAGAGGAAGGTGGACGTCATACTCCATTCTTCAACAACTATCGTCCACAGTTCTACTTTAGGACAACAGATGTTACAGGTGCTGTTGAATTACCGTCAGGTACTGAAATGGTCATGCCAGGTGACAATGTGAAGATGACAGTAGAGTTACTTGCTCCGATTGCAATGGAAGAAGGATTAAGATTTGCAATTAGAGAGGGCGGACGAACGGTAGGTGCTGGTGTCGTCTCGAAGATTACCAACTGATTAGTTAAATTAAGACCGTCGAATTATTGTATAATCGACGGTTTTTTCGTTTTGGAAGTTAGATAAGGCAAATAGGCAAATGAGCAATCAAAATATTAGAATTAAATTAAAGGCATTTGATCATCGTTTAATCGATAAATCAGCCTTAGAGATTGTAGAAACAGCTAAGCGCACAGGTGCTAGTGTAAGGGGTCCAATCCCTTTGCCTACAAAGAAAGAACGCTTTACTGTATTGACTTCTCCGCACGTAAACAAAGATGCTAGAGATCAATATGAGTTAAAAACATATGTTAGGTTGATGGATGTTATTAGTCCAACAGATAAAACCGTAGACGCTTTGATGAAATTAGATCTGGCTGCAGGTGTTGACGTAAAAATCCAACTTAATTAATAGATATAAATAGGATTAAGAAAATGGCAATTGCATTAGTAGGACAAAAAATCGGAATGACTCGCTTAATGGTAGATGACGGTTCAGCTTCATCAGTCAGCGTTATTAAAATAGAGCCAAATCGTATAGTGCAGACTAAATCTGTTGAAACAGATGGCTACAATGCAGTTCAAGTTACGACTGGTAAGAAAGTTAATAAAAAAGGTGAAGCTAAAATTGGGCGCATTAGTAGTTCCTTAAAAGGTCATTATGCCAAGGCATCTCAAGAAATAGGTCTTGGTCTATGGGAAATGAGAGTTAATGATAATGAAATTTCAGAAATGCCTAATCTAGATATTTCATTTTTTGGTAAAGGACACTTCGTTAATGTTACAGGTCAATCTAAAGGTAAAGGTTTTCAAGGTGGTGTAAAACGTCACAACTTTAGTATGCAAGATGCTACTCATGGTAACTCAATATCGCACCGCGCTATTGGATCCACAGGCCAGTGTCAAGAGCCAGGACGTGTTTTTAAAGGTAAAAAAATGGCTGGTCAGATGGGCAATGTTCAAGTCACTGAAGAATGCCTTGAGATTTTAAGGGTTGATAATGAACGTAATTTATTATTAGTTAAGGGTGCAATTCCAGGGTCAAAAAATGGCTTTGTCAGAGTATTTTTGTCAGACAAGAAAATTACTATTAACTCTAAAGTAACTAAAGAACTTTCT
>JAOMCO010000009.1 GCA_028345055.1 Candidatus Thioglobus sp.
TAACTTAATACCCTTGTTTATTGAAAAAGAATATGATTTATCCAGCTACCGCAAACAAGATATACATCGATATACCTACTGCAATCATTGGCACCGCATCAACAAGACCCATTACGATAAACATTTGTGTTCTTAGCATTGGAATTAATTCTGGCTGGCGAGCAGCACCCTCGATAAATCTAGCACCAAGAATACCAATACCGACAGCGGCGCCAAGCGCCCCCAGACCCATCAAAATAGATCCTGCTAAAAATAATATACTTTGTTCCATTTTTTACTCCTACTTATTAAAACTACTTAAAAAAAATTAATGCTCTTTTTGGTGTGCCATATCCATATATACGATTACTAAGGTCATGAAGATAAATGCCTGAAGTAATACAATTAAGATATGAAAAATAGCCCACGGTAACGACAGGCTCCACTGAATCCAGAATGGCAACAGTGCGATTAGAATAAAGATCATCTCACCCGCATACATGTTTCCAAACAAACGTAATGCAAGCGAAACTGGCTTAGCCAGTAAGTTCACTCCTTCTAAAAATAAGTTAGCAGGTAACATCCACTTTCCAAAAGGATGAAGTGTTAGTTCGCCAGCAAAACCCCCCAATCCTTTCTCTTTGATACTATAGTAAAGGATCAGAATAAATATACCTATCGACATTCCAAATGTCGCATTTGGATCTGTCGTTGGTACTACCTTCAAGTATTCAACACCCATTGCAGCAAACAATGTAGGAAGCCAATCTACAGGCACCAGATCCATTGTATTCATCAGAACAATCCAAATAAATGTTGTAAGTGCAAGAGGAGCAACCATGGGATTTTTCCCATTAAATGAGCCTCGAACATTGTCATCTATAAAATCTACAATACTTTCAACAAAATTCTGGAAGCCACTAGGTGCCTCTATAGAGGCCTTCTTGGCTGCTCTGGCAAACAAAAATAAAAATAAAGCTCCTAGGACAAAAGAAAATCCAAGAGTATCCACATGCACGGCCATAAAGCCCATATCTGCAGCCTCTTGTGAGCTATGCGCAAAACCCCAATGACCATCAGGAAATTTTCCGAAAGTTAAATTTTGAAGATGGTGCTTAATATAAGCACTAGAAGTTAGTTCACCACTTGCCATTATTTTTGCCTTAACCTATCTAATATAAAACCCACTTGACCTAAAACCAAACTCAAACATAGTGCGGCAGGATCAAGATCTAATAATCCAAGCCCAATTAACGCTAACAGGATTAGAGAAAATGTTCTAGTAACACTGCTATTTATCGCCATCCTAAAGCTTTTTTGAGCATCAATATCAACCAATTTTTTTTGTTTATTTGTATACCAATTAAAAATCCAAGTATTGCTCAAACTGACTAAAGCGCCAAATGAGGCGGCAATAACAAAACCATTAATGGCATAATAAATAACAATTAAAGCAAGGAGAAAGTATTGAATAAGTGAGCTTACTGATTTCACTTTTATTACTTAATCACCCTGATTGTGCACAAACGCAACATTATACAATTTAATGCTTAATAGTCAAGCATTGAAAGCTGAAATTATCTAGCCTAAAGCTAAAAAAAATTCAACTAATTAAAGAGTTTTTTCCGATTACAAAATCTGACTACTTTAAGATCCTGAACTAATCATCTCTTCTGCCGCCAGACGAGTCTTATTACTGATTTTAATACCGCCTAATATTCTAGCAATTTCTTCAGCCCTCTCTTTACTATTAAGGCAAACTACATCTGTATACGTCATGTCGTTCTTTTGAGTCTTCTCCACCTTTAAATGTTCTTTGCCTTGAGCTGCAACTTGTGCCAGATGGGTTACACAAATAATTTGATATTGATGTGAAAGTTGTTTTAACATTTGGCCGACAATTTCTGCAACTGATCCACTGATTCCAACATCTACCTCATCAAAAACAACTGTTGGGGTTAGCTCGGTATTACTGCTCGAGACTGAAAGTGCCAAAGAAACTCTCGATAGCTCTCCACCAGAGGCAACCTTATTGAGTGGTTTAAAGTCTTGGCCTGCATTTGTTTTGACTTCAATAATAATATCCTCAGCGCCATTAAACCTAACTTGTTTTTCCATTTCGACCATCTTAAAAATAATTTCGCTACCTGGCATTCCAAGCTTTTGCATGAGGTAGCTGACCTCTTTTGAGAGGTCCTTACTCGCTTTCTTCCTTTTTATTGATAGTGCTTCAGACTCAGCATAATATTTTTTTTCAAGTTGGCCCATCTCTTTAACCAGATCATCAAGCTTTTCATCAGAGGTATCAAGCTCAATCAACCTACTTTCTAGGGATTTTTGAACATCAATTAGGTCTGTAATTTGGCAATTATGCTTTCTGCCAATATCATGAAGAAGGGTAATTCTTTGGTCGAGTTGTAATGAATTATCCTCTTGATTACTTATTTTACTCAGGTAGTCAGTAAGGTCATATATGCCCTCTTGAACCTGCAACTGAGCAGCAGAAATTAATGCCCTAATTGAGTCAAGTCGTGAATCAATTTCCTTGGATTGATCAAGAATATTTTCTCCCTCAATCAGGATGTTGTTCACACCATGATCATCATTAAGTGAGCTTAATATCTTAGATATTTTTTCTAGCAACTGGCTTGAATTCCTTGAAGCTCTATACTCATCTTCAATGTTATTAAGCTCTATCTCAGAAAGCTGTGCTTGATGAAGCTCATCAAGTTGATGTGCTAATAATTCTTTTTGAGCAGAAAGAATAGAGTTGTTACTTTGCAATTCTTCAATTTTAATTTTAATTTTCTGATAGTTATTACAGATATCATTAACATCCTCACAAAGACTTTGTGCACCCGCATAGTCATCTAACAAAACCCTATGATGACTAGATCTTAATAAGAGCTGATGTTCATTTTGTCCATGCATGTCGATTAAATAACGTCCTACTTCATTTAAAACCGATAATGGCACCTTTCTTCCATTAACATATGAATGAGATTTTCCATCTAAAAGTATGACTCTTCTGATGATGCATTCAACATCATTTTCTAAATCTTGACTCTCCAGATAATCCTGTAACTTTGATTTAGCTTCAATAATAAATGAAGCACTAATTTCGGCTTTCTTTGCTCCTTTTCTAACAAGCGAAACATCTGAACGATTGCCAGCAATCATTCCTAAGGCTTGAACAATAATTGATTTTCCAGCGCCCGTTTCGCCAGTGATGACTGTCATGCCTGACTTAAAATCAATATTTAAATCCTCAACAACAACTAGATTTTTGATATTCAGACTATCAAGCATAGTTTAAAGCTTTATACCTTTTGTCCCCAATGAAGCTTAGACCTAATAATTTCAAAATAGTCGTAGCCTTTTGGGTGGATTAGGTGAACAAAATTCTCATGTCTTTTGACTCGAAGTGAGACGCCCTCAGATGCTGAGACAGATGACTGCGCATCAAAACTAATGGTTGGCCTTTCATCACAATCTAAAAGAGAAATAAATACTTCACTTTCACCATGCAGAATAAATGGTCTATGGCTCATAGTATGCGGGCTAATTGAGACTAAGCAAATTGCATTTGTACTTGGATGCATAATTGGACCACCGCTTGATAGAGCATATGCCGTTGATCCTGTTGGCGTAGTTACAATAATCCCATCAGCCCTTTGATTATTAACAAAGTCATCATCGACATGCAGCTCAAACTCTATCATTCTAGGGGTTTCATTTCGATGGATTACTACCTCATTAAAAGCTAAGTGTTCAGAAACTACTTTACCATTTTTCTCAATTTGACAATTTAATAAAGATCTCTGCTCTTTAATGAACTCACCATTAAGGATATCTGTTACCGAAGAAGCCATTGAATCGACTGAAACATCTGCTAAAAAGCCAAGCCTTCCTAGATTTATTCCCAATATTGGTATATTTGAGTCGACGTAGGTTCTTGCAGTATTAAGGATAGTTCCATCACCGCCTACAACAATTATAAGATCTGCATCATTAATAATTTCCGCAGCATCGTCTAGAAAACTAACCCCGAGATCTTTGAGAAGCACTCCAAGCTCCAAAGCAGTTTTTTGACTGGTAAAATCATTTGGTTTACAGATAACGCCAACAGAATTAAACATAGGCCTTGAAATATATTAAAGAGTAACTAAATAGCACATTAAATATACATTAGTTTGGTAAGACAATGACAAAAAAGAAGGAACAAAAAGCTCAAAAAGGTGGTACTAAAGAAGCTAAAGAAGAGCTAGAAGATAACTCTAAAATTGAAGATTTAGAATCTCAGCTAGAAGAAGCTCAGCAATCTGCAAAAGATAATTGGGATAAATTATTGCGCTCTCAAGCTGAAATGGAAAATTTAAAAAGACGAACCACAAAAGACTTAGAAAATGCGCACAAATTTGCACTTGATGGCTTTGTAAAAGCCCTTCTAGAGGTTAATGACTCCTTAACAATGGGAATTAAGTCTGCTAAAGATGAAAAAGCTACTTTGGAAAATACAACTGAAGGCCTTGAACTTACAATGAAGGTTTTCAACAGCACACTAGAGAAATTTGGTGTTGAGACTATCAACCCCATTGATGAAAAATTTAACCCTGACCTCCATGAAGCTGTCACGATGGTCCCGATGCCCGATAAAAAATCAAATACTGTCTTGGAAGTCATTCAAACTGGATTTACTCTTAACGGAAGGCTAGTAAGGCCAGCTCTGGTCATAGTTGTTCAGTAGAAATCAATAAATTAATGAAATTATTAACTTTATTAGCTGTGCTGATAATTTCAGAAGTTACTCTGGCAGAAACTATTCAAATTGAGTTTACTGAAGATGACTCTTACAGTATTGAAGTCGCCCACATCAATATCGGTGACAGAATAGATTGGCTACCAAAGAGTCAAGGGCACAATGTAGAATTTCTAGCAGGTCCTAAAATGGATGAACTCCCCCCAAACTCAAAAATGAATCAATTTCACAGTGTTGTTTTTAGAGTGCCAGGAATTTATTTGTACGGATGCACTCCTCATCTTAATATGGGTATGCTAGGTTTAATCATTGTTGGCAATGATATTCATAATCTAGATCAAATCAAAAAAATAGAATTGTCCTACGTCGCAACCTCCGTTCTAGAAAGATTAAGCATCATTGCTCAGTCAGATTCAAAATAATGCAAAAATTTATAAAAAATAAGGTTATTTATGTAAAAAAGTTTATTTTTTTCATTAAAATCATATAAAAATAGGCTATTTATGAAAAAAGTAGTCTTTTTTTAATAGTTTTTTGCATTTATTTAACTAAAATTCTCTATTTTTAATAAAATTAATGTCTTTTTTATCAAAAAAATATATTATTTTGTGCTTTATAACACTTTTAGCTATTATTTAGTTCTTTTTTCTGCTTGACAGTCAAGAATTAATACTTTATATTTCACCATGCTCAAGTCGGCAGGCAGTGAGAAAAAAAGGTGTGTGCCCTGTAGATTAATCTACTATCATTAAATACTGGGCTACCTTATGGGCGACTTGAAAATCAATCAATTGGATCAATCAACTGGTCTTTATACAAAGAAAAATACTCATTACTCAATTTTTGGATCAGAAGGACCTTTCCTTATTTTTATTCATGGAGTTGGCTTGTGTGGAGACATTTGGGAGCCTCAAGTTCGATACTTTTCAGCAAATTATAGGGTAATTACTTATGACTTTCTTGGGCATGGTTTTAGTGCCTCTCACAGCAAAAGCCCCTCAATAGATGACTATGTGGAACAGCTGAATGAACTAGTAAACTCTAATGATATTTCTAGTTTTTCACTTGTTGGGCACTCTATGGGGGCAATTATCAGTGTCGCTTACAGCCTTAAATATTCTAATAAGATTAATGCTTTAATACCCTTAAATATTGTTTATAACAGATCATCAAATGCCAAAGAAGAAGTCTTAGGGCGAGCAAACATGATTTTAAACTCAGGTGAAATAGGTAACATAGATCAAACAATAAGCAGGTGGTTTGCAAACAAAACAGACTCTGCTCACATTAAGAAAATAAATAGAGTTCGACAACTTTTATTAGATGCGCCTCCAAAAGGATATGGTGATGCTTATAAATTATTCGCCGAATCTGACTCTATCTTCGAAAATATGCTTCATAACCTTGACTGCCCTGTACTATACTTGACAGGAAGTGATGATCCTAACTCTAATTCGAAAATGTCACAAGAAATGGCGAGCAAAACTCCTAAAGGGTTGACAAAAAGTATCGATAATGAAGCCCATATGATGGCTTATATTGCCCCTGAAAAGGTGAATCCAATAATTGAAGATTTTTTAAAAGAAAATGAATAAAGACAAATCAAGAAATTTAAGACAAGCTCTGGGCTCTTTCCCAACTGGAGTGACAGTAGTGTCTTGTCTTGATAAAAACGAAAATGCCTTAGGCTTTACAGCAAACTCATTTACTTCTGTTTCACTAGATCCTAAGCTTATTTCAATTTGCATTGACAAGGAGTCATTTAATATAGACTCATTTTCAATCGCTAAGCATTTTGCTGTAAGTGTTCTATCAGAGGACCAACAATCTATTTCAACAACTTTTGCCATGCCTAATGAGGATCGCTTTAAAAATATAGACTGGCGAGCTGAAGATACTGGAAGCCCAATTATAAGTGGCGCAGTCGCTTGGTTTGATTGTAATACTGAACAAATAGTTGATGCAGGAGACCACCTTATTCTTATAGGAAAAATTATTGCTTTTGATAGCAGCCCCAAAACGCCACTGATGTACCTCAGAGGAAACTATGTTAATCTGGGTCTTGAACAAAAAATGTTGTTAGCAATGGAAAATGAAAATACAGAAATAATTGTTGGTGCGATAATTGAATGGCGTAAAAAAGTTTTTTTACTTAAAGATAATAACAGCGATTCACTCTACTTTCCATCAGCCTCAAGGCTTGGTCACATTGATGACAATCAAAGCCTTCTGGGTGTGCTTAAAAATCTTAATCTATCAATCAATGAACATTATCTTTTTTCAGTATTTGAAAAAGCTGAAGATAAAACCAGTCTTATTTACTATCGCGCGCAAGCCAAAGAAGGTGCTGAAGACCTGGTCAATTCGTTTTATGCTTTTGATGATATTCCATTTGACAAACTTAGTGATGATGCGAGTAGAATAATGCTTAAAAGATATATAAAAGAAAGGGAGTTAAATGCATTTGGAATTTTCGTTGGCAAGGAAAGCGAAGGTAAGGTAGAGGCTCTCAGTAAAAATAATCAAAACACATAGGAACTGTTAATATGGATTTTTCTTTATTTGCTCACATGGAAAGAATAGACGAGGGGCAGTCGCAAAAAAGATTGTATGACGAGTTTGTTGAGCTCTGTCAAATAGCTGATCAGTCTGGCTTCAAAACGATTTGGAATGGTGAGCATCATGGTATGAACTTTACCATTGCACCAAATCCTTTTGTCAATCTCACCGACCTGGCAAATAAAACAAAAAATGTTAGGCTTGGAACTGGGACAATCATTGCCCCCTTTTGGCATCCAATAAAACTTGCAGAAGAAGCAGCGATGACAGATATTATTTCAGGAGGAAGACTTGAGCTTGGTATTGCAAGAGGTGCTTACTCTTTTGAATATGATCGACTAGCTGATGGAATGGATCCTTTTTCTGCTGGGAATGCATTAAGAGAAATTGTTCCAGCAATTAAAGCCCTATGGAGAGGTGACTATACTGGTGAAGGAGAGCATTGGTCCTTCCCTAAAACAACCAGCTCACCTAAACCTCAACAGTCTCCAAATCCTCCAATATGGATTGCAGCTAGGGATCAAAATTCTCATGACTTTGCATTAAAAGAAGGCTGCAATGTTCAAGTAACGCCTCTATGGCTCGGAGATGATGAGGTTTCCTCGCTAATGGAAAAATTTAATATTGCATGCGATAAGCATAGTGACATTAAGCGACCTAAAATCATGGTTTTACGACACACCTTTGTTGCTGAGACAGAAGAGGAAGTTCTTCAAGGTGCTAAAGATATTTCGCGTTTTTATTGTTACTTTGGTGCTTGGTTTAAAAATGAACGTCCTGTTGAGCAAGGGTTGATGGAGAAACTTTCAGATGAAGAAATGTCTAAACTAGAAATGTACTCTCCAGAAAATATGCTTAAAAATAGTATTATTGGTTCACCTGATGACGTTATTAAACGAATCAAGTTTTGTGAAGAACTTGGCTATGATGAATATAGTTATTGGATTGACAGCAGTATGGATTTTGAAACAAAAAAGAAATCACTAGAGCTTTTTATAGAAAAGGTTATGCCTGCATTTAATTAAATGGGTTAATGATGAAACATTACAAACACTACATTAATGGAGAATTCACTGAAGGTTCAGAAAAATTTGAAACCTTAAACCCTGCCAATGGTATCCCATGGGCAACCTTTCCTGCGGCTTCAGAGCAAGAGTCAAATTTAGCTATAGAGTCTGCTCACTCGGCTCTTTACAAGGGGGCTTGGTCAAAACTAACAGCAACACAAAGGGGTAAATTAATCCATAAGCTTGGTGATTTAATTGCTAAAAATGCTTCTGAACTTGGAGAGCTAGAAACACAGGATAGTGGCAAACTTGCAGTTGAGACAAGAGCCCAATCGAGCTATGTAGCAGACTATTACTATTACTATGCCGGCTTAGCAGATAAGATTCAGGGAGAAGTTCTGCCTATTGATAAGCCTAATATGCAGGTTTTCACAACTCGTGAACCTATTGGCGTTGTGGTTGCCATTGTGCCGTGGAATGCGCAGTTGTTTCTCTCCGCCACTAAAATTGCCCCTGCACTAGCGGCCGGCAATACAGTGGTTGTTAAGGCTTCTGAACAAGCCCCTGCAGCATTATTTAAATTTGCTGAATTGGTTGATGAATGCGGTTTTCCACCTGGAGTAATTAATGTCATTACTGGTTTTGCTGATCCGTGCGGAAAGACTCTCACTAAACACCCTAAGGTTGCGAGAATAGCCTTTACTGGGGGTACTGATGTTGCAAAACATATTGTAAGAAACAGCGCTGAAAACTTTGCTCATGTTAGCCTTGAACTAGGGGGCAAATCACCCATGATAATATTTGAAGACTGTAATATTGATGGAGCTGTTAACGGCATTATTGCTGGTAACTTTGGAGCATCTGGACAGAGCTGTGTTGCTGGATCAAGGGTATTTATTCATAGATCGATTCACTCTCAAATAATTAATCTTCTTAAGGAGCGCGCAAAAAACATAGTCGTTGGAGACCCTTTAGACAGTAAAACTCAAGTTGGGCCACTTGCCACTCTTCATCAAGTTGAAAGAGCTTCAAAGGTCATTAAGAGCTCAGTTAAACAGGGCGCCAATTTGGTTTTTGGGGGTAAACAGCCTAATCAGCTTAAAGAAGGGTGGTATTTTGAGCCCACCCTTTTAGACTGTCCAAACCAGGAATTTGATTGCGTAAAAACAGAGCTCTTTGCTCCTGTTATCAGTGTAATTGCATTTGATACAGAAGAGGAGGCAATAGAAATGGCTAACGACTCTGACTATGGTCTAGGCTCTGGGGTCTTCACTGAAAACTTAGCTAGAGCTCATCGCGTCAGTGCCAAAATTCACTCAGGCATTGTTTGGATTAATACCTACAGAGCAATATCTCCGATATCGCCTTTTGGTGGCGTTAAGCAAAGTGGTGGAAGTCGAGAAGCAGGCATTGATGCAATTCATGAATATACCCGAACTAAAACAACGTGGATTAATACCTCTTCGGAGCCTATGAGCAATCCATTTATAATAAGGTAGTAATTTCTTAACAGGCTTGTAATGGAGTAGATTATGGACAAAAAATTATTTGAACTTGGACTATCGAAAAGAAAGGCTACGCTTGGCAAAGAGTATGTTGAAAAAAACTTAGATGCTGCTGATGATTTCAATGAAGATTTTCAAAAACAAATGACCGAATGGTGTTGGGGTTTCGGCTGGGGTGATGAAACGATTGATGCGAAAACAAGATCAATGATGAATCTCACTATGCTTGCAGCACTTGGAAAAATGGACGAATTTGAAGTTCACCTAAAAGGAGCATTAACTAATGGAGTAAGTATTAATGAAATAAAATCAATTCTTCATGTTATTGCAATCTATTGTGGGGTTCCTCAAGGCGTAGAGTGTTTTAAAGTTGCCAGAACTATTCTAGAAGAAGCTGGTGAACTCTAACTTTTTATATTTCTGAGAGATTTTCTAGAGGTTGTAATAGCAACCCCACAAGAAATGAGAATAACCCCAGCTAGAGCGCTTAAACCAATTGTCTCTCCAAATAAAATCCAGGCTTGAATAGCAACCAAAGGCGCAACTAAATAAAAATAACTACCAACGCTGGCAGAAGCGCCATGTTTTATCATTGTCATTAGTAACAAAATTGCACCAATGGATAAAGCAAGCACTTGCCATGTCATTGCTAAAATAAAAGTACTGGACCAAATAACTTCACCATTTTCAAAAAATAAAACAATCACAATACACAAAATCGATGCACTAAAGTATTGAACACATGGACCGCTAAACAAATTCATATTACTGCAAAAGCGCTTCTGATAAATCGTTCCAATAGAGATGGCAAATAAGGAGATAATGACAGCAAAAACTGCCCAAATGGGGAACCCATCAAACATTATCTGTCTAGTCAAATCTAGGCTATCAAACAAAACTAAGTATAAACCAACCAGCCCAATGATAAGCCCAAGCCATTGTTTCTTGGAGACCCGCTCTTTTAACAAAACTCCAGCCATAAGAGCCATTCCTAAGGGCTGGAGCCCAATAATCATAGCGCCTAATCCAGCTGGCATCCCCCACTTAAGGGCCTGAAAAACTCCTCCTAAATAGACCCCATGTATTAATGCACCAGCAATCATCAGATGAAAAAAATCTTTTCTTGAATCTGGCCAAGGACTTTTCTTATAAATAATTATCACAAACAAAAATAAAAGTGTGATTACAAAACGATATGACAGAAGAGTGAAGGGCTCAGCATATGGAAGTCCATACTTTGCTGCGATGAAACCTGTACTCCAAATCCAGACAAATATCCACGGTATAAATTTAGTATTCATTTGAATAGTCCTTTCGTGGCTTATTCACTTCTTTTGGTTTCATAGTGCCTCTCGGCGAAGTTAGCATTATTTAAACTAATTTTATAGATAAATCATGACTATTAAATAGAAACCCAAGTTGAGGGATATCATGATTAGACTATAATTAGCGCTATTGATTCAATAGTAAATTTTATGAAACATTTTTGTCTTTTTAGTTTTTTAATTTTGCTGAATATTTTTTCTCAATCTTCAGCAGAAACACTCTCAGTTAGTACTGAACTTGAATCAGAAAATTCTGCTAATTCATCAGTCATATCACTTGAAAAAGAGTCTCAAAAGATTGGTCATCCCCTTCCAGTCAATGAGGCTTTTAAATTAAGTGCAATATTATTAAATAACAATGAAGTCTCTATTCGCTGGCTTGTTGAAGAAGACTATTATCTCTATAAGGATAAAATTGCTTTCTCTTTTGAAGAGTCCTCAATTGAAAACATAAATTTTCCTGTTGCAAAAATTAAGAATGATGAGTTTTTTGGTGAAGTTAGCGTTTATAACACCCCCTTAGAGATATTAATCGAGCTAAACAACAAGCAAAGAAGTTCTGTAATAGTTACTATAGAGCACCAAGGCTGCTGGGAGGGCGGTGTTTGCTATCCACCACAGGCTGACAGGCTTGACGTTGACTTGGAAGGATCAAAAAAAACTCCCCTACCAAAAAATGAGCTAACAACTGATGACGAAATGAAAGTATCTGAGCAATTTCAACAAGGTGGATTGACATTGTTGATTGCTGCATTTTTAGCTGGCCTAGCTCTATCTTGGACACCCTGCGTCTACCCAATGGTGCCAATCTTATCGGGAATAATTATTGGTCAAAAGGAAACGCCTAGTAATTTTAATGCCGTCTTGATGTCAGTTACCTTTGTTCTCTCCATGTCACTAGCTTATGGATTAATTGGGGCCTCTGCAGGCTACTTTGGCGCTGGGATAAATATACAAGCTATCATGCAAACACCTTGGGTGCTTTTTGTATTTAGTATTATTTTTGTTCTGCTCGCACTATCGATGTTTGGACTATATGATATTCAGCTGCCGGTTGGGCTACAAACTAAACTTACAAATATTAGCAACTCTCAGTCAGGAGGTAACTTTATAGGTGTAAGTATAATGGGCTTTTTGTCTGCTCTAATTGTTGGGCCCTGTGTTACTCCATTTCTTGCAACAGCTTTAAGTTATGTCATAGCTGGTGGTAGCCCTTTAAAGGGTGGCCTGAGTCTGTTTGCTATGGGCATAGGAATGGGCGTTCCTCTGATCATAATTTGTGGCTGGGGGGTTAATACTCTTCCAAAGGCAGGCCCATGGATGGAAAATGTAAAGAAGGTTTTTGGCTTTGCAATGATTGCAGTAGCGCTCTATCTTTTAGATAGAATCTTATCCCCCTTATTATCATTAATTCTTTGGGCGCTCTTCTTTACGCTAGCTCCCATAATGCTTGGAATCTTTAAAAATTTAAACAAATCATTAGGTTTGCTCGGTCTATTTTTTAAACTTTTTTCTCTAATATTTTTAATCTATGGTCTTATGCTATGGTCACTTGTTTTAAAAGGAGGTGGAGACATTCAGCAACCTCTAGACTCAATAATCTATGGCGATAAAATAGACTCATCAAATAATGCTGAATTTCAAATAATAAAAGATGAAGCTCAGCTTAGTTCATTGATATCAAAAACTAGCTCAAATGACAAGATACTTGTTCTTAAGTTTTATGCAGAGTGGTGCATTGCATGCAAAAAACTTGAGAGAGTGGTCTTTAAAGACTCAATAGTTAATGAGTCCCTCAAAGGATCAATGACTTATACTGTTGATGTAACAAAAAATACCCTACTTAATCAGTCTATTTTGTCAAGATTCTCACTTGTTGGCCCACCAGCAATTTTATTTTTTAAGGATGGTAAAGAGGCAAGGTCTCATAGAATTATTGGCGAAGTAAGTTCAGAAGAACTTACAAGTCGCTTAAATAGTTTAAAGTAAGTATAACTGTAAATTCCTCTAAATGTTTCTATATTGACGCTATATTTGTCTAATTTGATGGTAAAATACGTTAATTAGACAGTTATTAAAATAATATTCAAAGGCTTTAATTTAACATTTTTAAGCCAAAACATATACTTAGAAATATTTTAGCCATAAGCTAGAGAGTTACTTTTAATGAAAAAATAATTAAATAGGAGCATCGATGGATATTCGCAAAGTTAAAAAACTAATGGAGCTTCTGGAAGAGTCAGGGATGGCTGAAATTGAAATTAAAGAGGGCGAAGAGTCAGTTAAAATTTCAAGATTTGGTAGCTCACCACCAGCTCAACCCCCAGTTCAGTCTTTCGTTCAACAGCCAATTGCAAGTTCCCTGCCAGCTGCCTCTGCTGCTGCACCTGAAACCCAAACAAATGATCAATCAATTGTCTCGCCAATGGTTGGTACGTTTTATTCAGCACCCTCACCAACTGCTAAGCCATTTGTAACTGTTGGGCAAAAAATTAATCAGGGCGACACTATAGGAATTATCGAAGCAATGAAAATAATGAACCAAATTGAGGCTGACCGTTCAGGCACAGTGATTGAAATTTTGGTCAAAGATGGTGAGGCTATTGAATTTGGACAATCATTAATTACTATAGAATGAGCTCAATTAAAAAAGTCTTAATAGCAAATCGTGGAGAGATTGCTTTAAGAATTCTCAGAGCTTGTAAGGAGCTTGGAATTCAAACAGTCGCAGTATACTCAACTGCAGATAAAGATTTAAAGCATGTAAGACTCGCTGATGAAGCAGTATGTATTGGACCACACCCGTCAGTTAAAAGCTATCTAAATATACCGGCAATTATCAGTGCAGCTGAGGTGACTCATGCTGATGCAATTCATCCTGGCTATGGCTTTCTTTCTGAAAATGCAGACTTTGCAGAGCAAGTTGAACAAAGTGGTTTTATCTTTATAGGACCAAGAGCTGAAAATATAAGAGTCATGGGTGATAAAGTTGCGGCTATTGAAGCAATGAAAAGCTCTGGTGTGCCATGTGTTCCGGGATCAGATGGAGCATTAGATGACAACGAAAAAAGAAGCATTAAGCTTGCAAAAGAAATTGGACTTCCAATAATTATTAAAGCCTCAGGTGGAGGAGGAGGTCGTGGCATGAGAGTTGTCGAGTCTGAAAAAGATCTGATTGAATCTATAGAACTTACTCAGTCTGAAGCCTTAAGTTTTTTTGGCAATGGGGAAGTCTATATGGAAAAATTTCTCACAACTCCTCGACATGTCGAAATTCAAGTTCTTGCAGACCAACATGGTAATGCTGTTCATCTCGGAGAAAGGGACTGCTCTATGCAAAGACGACATCAAAAAGTTGTTGAGGAGGCGCCTGCTCCAGGTATATCAGCAAAACTAAGGGATAAAATTGGAACTATTTGCTCTGAAGCATGTAAAAAAATTAATTATCGTGGTGCTGGAACCTTTGAGTTCCTTTTTGACAACAACCAGTTTTACTTTATTGAAATGAATACCCGAGTTCAAGTTGAACATCCAGTCACTGAAATGATTACTGGTATTGACATTGTGCGAGAGCAAATCTTAATCGCTGGTGGAGACAAATTATCCATTTCACAAGACGATGTTAAAATTAAAGGCCATGCAATAGAATGTAGAATTAATGCTGAAGATCCTGAAACATTCATGCCCTCCCCTGGAAAAATTACTCAGTATCATGCTGCAGGTGGCTTAGGAGTTAGAATAGACTCTCATGTATACAACGGATATAATGTTCCCCCCCACTATGATTCAATGATTGGCAAAGTCATAACTTATGGTGAGAACAGAGATAACGCAATCATTAAAATGCAAAATGCACTGGATGAAATGGTTATTGATGGAATTAAAACGAATATTCCACTTCAGCGATCAATTATGGCTGATAAAGTCTTTAATAAAGGTGGGATGAACATACATTATCTTGAAAAGATGCTTGGAGAAGAAGAATGAAAGTTAAAGTTGGAATCATAGGTGGCTCAGGTTATACCGGATTAGAGCTGCTGCGTATTTTGCGCCAGCACCCTAGCGCTGAAGTTCATGTAATGACTTCTAGAGCACTTGAGGGGAAAAAGCTATATGACGTTTTTCCAAATATGCATGGCATTTCTAATTTAACATATCTGCTCCCTGATGACGATAAATTATATGAGTGTGATATAGTTTTCTTTGCTACGCCACATGGCGTTGCAATGAATAATGCAGGCCTGTTTCTTGAAAGGAATATTAAGGTTGTAGATCTTGGTGCTGACTTTAGAATTAATGATTCAAAGATATGGTCTAACTGGTACAACATGGAGCATACTGAAGAATCCCTTTTGAATGAAGCAGTTTATGGACAACCAGAGATTTATAGGGAGACAATTAAGGAGGCTCGACTAATTGCAAATCCTGGCTGTTATCCAACAGCTGTTCTTCTTGCATTAAAGCCACTCCTAGAGAAAAACCTTATTGATCCTTCAAATATAATTGCAGATTGTAAATCTGGTGCGAGTGGCGCT
This sequence comes from Candidatus Thioglobus sp., assembly GCA_028345055.1. Lineage (GTDB taxonomy): Bacteria > Pseudomonadota > Gammaproteobacteria > PS1 > Pseudothioglobaceae > Pseudothioglobus. Next base: position 15,670 of record JAOMCO010000009.1, read on the forward strand.
GGTCGCAATGCCAATCAAGCCACTTTACTGTGTGAAATAACTGAAAGTTTTAAGCCTTATGGAGTTAGTGGACATAGGCACTTTCCAGAAATAAAGCAAGAACTCGAGTCTATTTCTGAATGTCCAGTTGGCCTTACGTTTACGCCTCACCTGCTTCCAATGAGTCGTGGCATTGAGGCTACAATTTATGCTGACCTAGTTGACTCTAAAGCAGATATTTTAGCTTGTTTCGAAAATGCCTACAAAAACGAAGAATTTGTTAAAATATTACCTGAAGGTGTCTATCCTGAAACCCGCTCAGTTAAGTCTTCTAATTATTGTCAGATTTCAGTTCAGTATGTTGAACACAGTAATAAGCTTGTAATTATGTCAGTCATTGACAACCTGGGTAAAGGTGCTGCAGGCCAGGCAATTCAAAATATGAATTTAATGTTTGGGCTCAACGAACAGGAAGGTCTTCTCCAAATGGGGCTTTTGCCTTAACATTAATTTAACTTGGATAAATGTACGTGGAGATAAGCAATGTTAGCCAGTGAAATTCAAGATGAAGCCGATATAGTTTTTAGCGATAGTGCAGCTAATAGAGTTGCACAGCTTATTAAAGAGGAAAAAAATCCTGCCTTAAGACTGCGCGTCTATATTACTGGTGGAGGATGCTCTGGCTTTTCCTATGGATTCACTTTTGATGAAAATTTAAAAGAGGGAGATAGCGGTGTAAATAAACAAGGCGTCGAATTAGTAATTGATCCAATGAGCTATCAATATTTAATGGGCTCCACAGTTGACTACCTTGAAGATCTTCAAGGGGCAAGGTTTGTCGTAACTAATCCTAATGCCAAAACCACTTGTGGTTGTGGCTCTTCTTTTTCAATATAAGACAATCACATGACTGAATATATTCCCGGCCTTGCAGGCGTACCAGCAACCAAATCAGCAATTTCCTCAATAGATGGAGAAAAAGGGATTCTTGCCTATAGAGGCTACTCTATTCAAGATCTTGTTGAGCACTCTTCTTTTGAAGAAACTGCCCTCTTATTAATGAATGGAGAACTTCCATCGCCAAAAGAGCTCGCTAATTTTAAAAATACCTTGCAAAAACGTAATGAAGTAAAGCGCAAAATCCGTCACTTGCTTTGGTCACTTCCTTCAACTGGACACTCAATGGATGTTCTTCAGACTGCAATAGCTTCAATGGCGACCTTCTATCCAGATGCTGGCGCATCAGAGCCAGACTCATCTTATACACAAAATGCACTTATCAAAATTATATCAAATATGAGTACGCTGGTCGCAATGTGGACTCGGATAAGCCGAGGTTATGACCCTATACCTCCAAGTAAAACGATGTCTTATGCTGAAAACTTCATGTATATGTGTTTTGGAGAAGAGTCAGATCCAGAAATTGTTGATCTTTTAGATGCCTCTTTAATTCTTCATGCAGAACATACAATTAATGCATCAACATTTTCAACAATGGTGACAGCCTCTTCTCTAGCCAATCCTTTTGCCTCTATCGCAGCTGGAGTTGGAACACTAGCTGGTCCTCTTCATGGCAATGCTAATGAAAATGTACTCATAATGCTTGATGAAATTGGCTCTCCAAAAAACGCACGCAAATGGATTGAAGATAGACTTAAAAATAAACAAGTTATCTGGGGAATGGGTCATCGTGAATACAAAACTAAGGACCCTAGAGCAACTATTCTTGAGAGAATGATCAAAACCTACATTGAGAAAAATGGCCTTAATTTATCTAACCGATTCGAAACAGCTCTTGAGGTTGAGAGCATCTGTAATGAGCTGTTATCTGAAAAAGGGGTCTACCCTAATGTCGACTTTTACTCAGGCATTCTTTACTCTGAAATATTTAAGTTTACCAAGGAACACTTTACCTCAATTTTTGCTATGGCGCGATCAGCAGGATGGGTCGCACACTGGCATGAACAAGTGAGTGACAACAGAATTTTCAGACCAACTCAAATATATATTGGTGCAGACTTTAGGGATTACCCTACTAAATAAAAATGGAAAAGACTACTCACTTTGGCTATAAACAGGTTGATGTTGAAAAAAAACAAGGCCTTGTAAAAGGGGTTTTTGACTCAGTTGCTGGCAAATATGATCTCATGAATGATGTAATGTCAATGGGAACCCATAGGCTCTGGAAAAACTACACCATTGCTAGCAGCAACGTGTCAAAGGGTGATCATGTCCTGGATATAGCTGGTGGCACAGGTGATCTTGCCATAAAATTTAGAAAAAAAGTTGGTCCTACAGGTAAAGTTATTCTTTCAGATATTAATGAATCAATGCTATTTGAAGGAAGAAAAAATCTTTTAAATCATGGTGTTATTGATGTCGACTTTGTTCAGGCAAATGCTGAATCATTGCCCTTTGATGATGGTACCTTTGATTGTGTTAGCATTGCATTTGGCCTAAGAAATGTTACTCATAAAGACCTAGCACTAGAGCAGATGTTTAGGGTTCTAAAGAAGGGGGGTACGCTTCTAATTTTAGAATTTTCTAAAGTTGAAAATCAAATGTTAGAAAAAATTTATGACCTCTATTCATTTAACCTTATTCCTAAATTTGGAGAGTTTTTTGCAAACGATGAAGATAGCTATCAATATCTTGCTGAATCAATTCGCAAACACCCTGATCAAGAAACCCTAAAAACTATGGTTCTTAATGCTGGCTTTGAATTTTGCGAGTATCACAACCTATCTGGAGGCATTGTTGCACTTCATAAAGCAATAAAAGCCTAGCTAAAATGTTTCGCCTTGCCATTGAAAAAGCTCTGAATCATTTAATTAATGTTAATAATATTGATTTAAAACTTATCGATAATAAAATTATCAGCTTGAGAGTTGATGAAATAGATTTAGGCCTTTTTTTTCTTTGTCTAAACTCCCGAATTTTTGTAATTGAAAGACTACAAAATAAAAAAACTGATGTCTCAATAGTTATGAATAAAGCCTCTTTTTTAGCTATGTTTGAAGGTTCAACGCTGGAAGAACTCCTAGAAGCTGAAGATATTGAAATCAATGGCAGTGTAAATACTGCTCAGCAACTTGCAAACTTGTTAGCATCTTCTTCAATTGACATTGAGGAGCTTATTTCACAATACACTGGGGATATAGTAGCTCACAAAATTGGACAAGCATTTAGACAATTTAAAGAGGCGTCTATAAGCAATCATGGATCAGTGATTAGCAATATAAAAGATGAAATAACTACGGCAATAGTAGCTCCGAGTCGCTCTAAATTATTCAAAGGAAGGTATTGATGCATGAGTAGTTTCTTTCGTTTTGTGGGAATTTTAAGAACTCTAATTCGATATAGACTTGATCATTTGATCCTGTCAACATCTTTCCTTAAGAGTCTCAAGCCACTAATTTACCTAACACCATGGCATTATTTCCCTAGCAAAAAACTTACTAGAGGGGAAAGAATTCGGCTTGCACTTGAGGAGCTTGGGCCAATATTTATAAAATTTGGACAAACGCTATCAACACGAAGAGACCTTTTGCCTGATGATATTGGCATGGAGTTAGCAAAACTTCAAGACAAATGCCCTCCATTTCCTGCAGCTGAATCCAAACTAATTATCGAAAAAGCTTTAGGTGATAAGACTTCAAATCTTTTTTCATCTTTTGATGATGCGCCACTTGCATCAGCCTCTATAGCTCAAGTTCATACCGCAGTGACTCAAGGCGGCGAAGAAATTATTATTAAAGTAGTTCGCCCTGGAATTGAAAAACAAATCAAAAGAGATATTCGACTTTTGTATACATTAGCTGGTCTAGCTGAAAAACATCAGGATGGAAAAAGGCTAAGACCTAAAGAGGCTGTTGAAGAGTTTGAAGGTATTATTTTTAACGAATTGAACATGATGGTTGAAGCTGCCAATGCATCACTTTTAGGAAAGAACTTTAGAAACTCTGAGCTCCTTTATGTTCCAAAAGTTCATTGGGATCTCTGTCGCTCAAATGTTCTGGTAACCGAGCGAATCTATGGCACTCCTGTCAATGATATTGAAGCCCTTAAGAAAAAAAACGTAGACTTTAAGTCTCTAGCAGAAGACGGGGTCATCATATTTTTTACACAGGTATTTGATCATAATTTTTTTCATGCGGATATGCATCCTGGAAACATTTTTGTGGGAGAAAACAACCAGTACACTGGGGTTGATTTTGGAATCATGGGAACCCTTACTGAGGCAGATCAATACTATTTAGCTCAAAATTTTATGGCATTTTTCAATCAAGACTATAAAAGAGTATCCCAAGTTCATCTTGAGTCTGGATGGATTCCTGAAGGAACAAATGTAATGGAATTTGAAAATGCAATTAGGAGTGTTTGTGAGCCAATATTTGAAAAGCCTTTAAGTGAAATTTCTTTTGGCCAGGTTTTACTCAGCCTCTTAAAAGAGGCCAAACGTTTTGATATGGAAGTTCAACCTCAACTTCTATTACTCTATAAAACATTACTTAATATTGAGGGTTTAGGGCGTTCTCTATATCCTGAACTTGACCTTTGGGCAACAGCTAAACCTTATTTAGAAAAACTAGCTAAAGAAAAATATAGCTTTAAAAATACTCTTAACAAAATGTCAGGTCAACTTCCTCAGATTGTCTCAGAACTTCCTGAAATACCAATGCTACTAATAAACGCTCTAAAGCAAATTGAAAGTGGCGCATTAAAGACTGAAAGTTCAAAAAAACAAACGGAGGCAATTGTCTCTCAGCTAAGAGAAAATGCATCCAAACACAGATCAAGTATTTTTGCTGTAGCATTTTTTCTGATGGCTGGATTTCTAGCTAGTCAACTAGTTTGGGTTATGGCTATCTCTAGCTTAGTAATAAGTATTATTTTTTGGCTAAAGTCTAAATAGATAAATTTGGCTATTTAAAAAAAATTTCGGGTAAAATGTCACGTCTTGCTTATTTGGTCGCAAAATAGGCAGATTTGGTTGCACCGCTTAAAGCGGTGTTTTTTCATTTATTGGAGAACTTCAAAATGAGCATTACAGTTAACGCTTCAGCGCGTGAAGATCAGGGGAAAGGTGCGAGCCGCCGCCTGAGAAAAGAAGAAAAAGTGCCAAGTATTATTTATGGTGGAAAGGCAGGTCCACTCATGATAACACTTAGCATTCATGAAATTACTCACCTATTAGAGAATGAAAATACATTCACCTCTGTATTAGACCTAGTTGTGGGAGAATCAAAAGAATCTGTTGTTTTAAAAGACATTCAACGTCATCCGTCTAAAAATACTGTAACTCATGTTGATTTTTTGCGAGTTGATGCTAAGCAAACTCTTGTTACTACAACTCCACTACACTTTTTAGGAACGGAAGAGAACGAGGCATTAAGACTCGGCAATATGCTCAATCAGTTCGTTGTCTCGGTTGAAATTTCATGTCTTCCTAAAGACCTACCTCACGGTATTGATGTAGATGTTACTAACCTTGAGGTTGGTGATCATCTTTCATTAACCGATCTTGTCTTACCCGAGGGAGTTATCATTACCTCATTGCAACATGAAGATATTGAAGCACATGATCAGACTGTATGTTCAGTGTCAGAGCCTAAGATCATTGAGGAAGAGGAAGAGGAAGAAATCATTGAGGATGGAGAATCTGAAGAGGGTAGTGAAGACTCAGCCGAAGATTCTGAAGACTCAAAAGATGGTGAAGAGGAAGAATAAAGTATCGCTAGTCTTGTTGGCTCAACAAGCGTAGAATAAAGCGCTGTAATGATTAAACTAATTGTTGGACTCGGAAATCCCGGAAAAGATTATCAGGAACATCGTCACAATGCAGGCTTCTGGTTTGTTGAGTCTTTAGCTTTTTTAAATGAATCAAAGTTTACTAGTCAATCCAAGTTTTTTGGTGAGACTGCTAGTTTTAGCCTAAATTCACAAAAAGTCTTTCTTCTTAAGCCTCAAACCTTTATGAATAATTCTGGTGGTTCCGTAAATAGTTTTTTAAAATACCATAGTATTTCATCAGAAGAGATTTTAGTTGCTCATGATGAGCTTGACCTACCCGTTGGCAGTGTAAAAATAAAACTAGGTGGTGGCCATGGAGGTCACAATGGCCTCAGAGATATTATAAAAGCTCTTGGAACAAATAACTTCTATCGCCTCCGAATTGGTATTGATCATCCTGGGTCTAAAGATGAGGTTGTTGATTATGTTCTTCGTGCCCCAGATAAATCTGAATTGAGTAGATTAGACGAAAGCATGAAAAGTGCAATAAAGATAGTAGATTTATTGGTAACTGGAAATTTTGATGACGCCATGAAGGCTCTTCATACTTAGCATTGGAGATAAAAAATGGGCTTTAAATGTGGCATTGTAGGGCTTCCAAATGTGGGCAAGTCAACTTTATTTAATGCGTTAACTAAGGCTGGGATTGACTCAGAAAACTATCCTTTTTGCACTATAGAGCCTAATATTGGAATTGTTCCAGTCAATGACTCCCGACTTCAAAGTCTCGCCAAGATTGCAAAGCCTGAAAAAATACTTCCAACTACAATGGAGTTTGTTGATATTGCAGGTTTAGTTGAAGGCGCATCAAAGGGAGAAGGGCTTGGAAATCAATTTCTCTCAAATATTAGGGAAACAGATGCCATACTTCATGTAGTTCGCTGTTTTGAAAATGACGATATTATTCATGTTTCAGGAAAAGTTAGTCCGCTAGATGATGTTGATATCATTAATACTGAGCTAGCATTAGCTGACCTTTCTTCTGCTGAAAAAGCTTATCAAAAAGCTATAAAAAACACAAAAGCAGGTCAAAAAGAAGGGCTCCCTCTAAAAAACTTACTTGAAAAAATTCTTCCAGTTTTAGAGGAAGGGCTTGCTATTAGATCATTAGAATTTACAGATGACGAAATAAAACTGATTAAGGGCCTTCAACTTTTAACCTCTAAGCCTGTGCTTTACGTTGCGAACGTTAATGAGGATGGGTTTGCTAATAACTCACACCTCGCAAAATTAATTAGTTATGCGGACTTAGATAAAAGTCAGGTTGTTTCTGTTTGTGCTGATATTGAGGCTGAAATTGCTGAGCTTGACGATGAAGATAAACAGGGTTTTTTAGATGAAATGGGTCAGAGCGAATCTGGCTTAGATCGTCTAATCAAAGCCGGATATAGGTTGCTAGGACTTCAAACTTATTTTACTGCAGGTCCTAAAGAAGTTCGTGCCTGGACGATAAATATTGGAGACGTAGCTCCAGTTGCCGCGGGTAAAATACACGGAGACTTTGAAAAAGGCTTTATTCGTGCAGAAACAATCTCATATAACGATTATGTTGAGAACTCAGGTGAAAAAGGAGCCAAAGATGCTGGAAAGCTCCGCTCTGAAGGAAAAGATTATGTTGTTAAGGATGGAGATGTTGTTCATTTTTTGTTTAATGTTTAAGTTTTAACCCTTATGCAAAATACAAAATTACTGTTAATTCTAGATGGATGGGGCTATTCGAGTGAAACATCAAATAATGCTATTGCCCTTGCCAAAACTCCAAATTGGGATTATTTTTTAGAGACCTATCCTAATACCCTTATAGGCACCTCTGGTCAGAGTGTAGGGCTACCAGATGGCCAAATGGGTAATTCTGAGGTTGGTCATTTAACTATTGGATCAGGAAGAATTATCGAGCAGGATTTTACGAGAATTGACAACGAGATTGACTCTGGTAAGTTTTTTAATAATGAAGTACTTTGTCAAGCCCTTGTTTCAGCTAGCCACAATGAAAAGGCAGTTCATATTCTTGGATTATTATCAGATGGTGGCGTTCACTCACATCAAGACCATATCTTTGCAGCACTTAAATTAGCAAAGCAACAAAATTGCAAGAAAGTTTATATCCATATTTTTACTGATGGAAGAGATACACCTCCTAAAAGTGCTTCAACTTTTGTCGCAAAACTAGAGTCCATAATTTCAGAATTGGGTGTTGGTAGAATCGTCTCTATAGTAGGACGCTTTTTTGCAATGGATAGAGATAATCGCTGGGAAAGAGTTTCACAAGCCTATAAACTTATATCAGAGGGTAAAGCAGATCGAGTATCGAATAGCCCTCAAGAGGCTATAAAAGAAGCATACGACTTAGGTGAAAATGATGAGTTTATCTCTCCGACTATAGTTGGCTCTCCAGTCAAACTATTTAAAGATGACCTTATTATCTTTATGAACTTCCGCGCTGACAGGGCAAGAGAAATAACACTTGCTCTCACGTCTAATAAATTTGATAAGTTCTCTAGAGAACATTTTGCTACTTGTAATTTTATTTGCCTTACAGAGTATAAGAAGGACTTTAATATTGATTGTGCTTATCCGCCAATTTCAGTCAAAAATACATTGGGAAACTGTATCTCCGACCTTGGATTCAAACAGTTAAGAATTGCTGAAACTGAAAAGTATGCTCATGTAACTTTTTTCTTTAATGGTGGAGTTGAAGATAGCCTTCCTGGAGAGGATAGAAAACTTATTCAGTCACCCAATGTAAAGACATATGATCTAAAACCCGAAATGAGCGCTTATGAGCTAACTGATAGCCTTATTTCTGAAATTAATGCTCAAAAATATAAATTGATTATCTGCAATTTTGCAAATACTGATATGGTTGGACACACTGGAAATCTTAATGCAGCAGTTAAGGCAGTAGAAGCAGTTGATAGCTGTCTTGGAAAAATTCATCAGGTAGCAAAAGAAACTAAAACAGAGATTTTAATTACTGCTGATCATGGTAATGCAGAACAGATGACTGACTCCAAAACAAACAAAAGCCATACTGCCCATACCACTAATCCAGTGCCCCTAATTTATATTAGTGATAAGAAAAATTCGCTAATAGGCCCACATCTTGGTACACTTGCAGACCTAGCGCCAACTCTTTTGTCGCTCATGGATATCGAACAGCCTGAGGAGATGTCAGGACAGAGTCTACTAACTAATTAAAAAATAAAGCCATGAAACAAGACAATTTTATTGCACCCTCTATACTCTCTGCAGACTTTGCAAAACTGGGGGAAGAGGTTGATAGTGTTTTGTCTGCAGGAGCAGATATGGTTCATTTTGATGTCATGGATAACCACTATGTGCCAAATTTAACAATTGGACCTTTGGTCTGTGAAGCCCTTAGAAATCATGGGATCACAGCCCCTATTGATGTTCATCTTATGGTCAAGCCTGTAGATCGTATTATTCCTGATTTTGCTAGTGCTGGAGCCTCTTATATTACCTTTCATCCTGAAGCTTCAGAACATATAGACCGAACAATCAATGTTATTAAAGAAAGTGGCTGTAAAGCTGGCCTTGTATTTAATCCTGCAACTCCATTGCATCACTTAGATCATGTTATTAATCAGCTAGATATGGTATTACTAATGTCTGTTAATCCAGGATTTGGTGGACAATCATTTATCCCTCAAACTCTAGAAAAATTAACCGCAGTTAGAAAGCTAATTGATTCAAAAGGACTTCATACAAGACTAGAAATTGATGGTGGAGTAAAGATTGATAATATTAGAGAAATCGCATCAGCTGGGGCTGATACATTTGTAGCTGGCTCAGCTATTTTCAATACCGCAAATTATACGAGCACGATAGATAAAATGCGTTCAGAGCTTGAAAAAGTAAAATAGCACTCATAGCATTCCAAATCATATGATTTAGATGATAAGTCAGATCAATTTCAAAACAACTCTGCAACTAGTTATGAGAAAATACTGTTTTGTTTTTTATGCATAATAATTATGGGAAAGTCATCCTTCTTAGGACCAGAAACAATATCGCTTCATTCAGGATATGAGCCAGACCCCTCGTTTGGAAGCAGGGCTGTTCCTGTCTACCAAACTACTTCTTATGTTTTTGAAACTGTTGATGATGCAGCTGCCCTTTTTAATATTGAGAAAGGTGGCCATATATATAGTCGTATGACTAACCCAACTGTGGCTGTCCTAGAGCAGCGAATTGCTGCGTTAGAAGGTGGTGTAGGGGCTATTTGTACAGCCTCTGGTATGAGTGCACTTTTTGTTACATTTGCAAGTCTTTGTTCTGCTGGTGACCACATTGTAAGCGCATCTCAAATCTATGGCTCCACTGGAACCCTTCTTAGACATACGCTCAAAAGATTCAACATTGATTGTACTTTTATCTCGATTAATGATGAGAGCGCTCTTAAAGCAGCGATTCAAGAAAATACGAAACTTGTCTTTTGTGAATCTATTGGAAATCCTGGGCTTGAAGTATCAAACCTACCAATGATTTCAAAAATTGCTCATCAAAATAACCTTCCACTAGTTATAGATGCAACATTTTCAACTCCCGCATTATGCAAACCCTTCGAGCATGGAGCTGATGTCATTGTTCATTCTGTTACAAAATGGATAGGTGGTCACGGAGTTGCTGTAGGGGGAGTAATTGTAGATGGAGGCGCCTTTGATTGGGGAGCTTCAAAAAAACATCCTGTTCTTACAACCCCTTATGAGCCGTTTCATGGAATAAACTTCTGGGAGGAGTTTGGACCCTCTGCACTTTCTATGAAGATCAGGGCTGAATCAATGCGTGACTTTGGTCCAGCTATGAGCCCTCATAGTGCTTTTCTTCTTCTTCAAGGCATAGAAACGCTTAATCTAAGAATGAATCAACATGTAAAAAATGCGCTCAAACTTGCTAAATGGCTTCTTGAACAGTCTGCAGTAATGTGGGTTAACCATCCTGACCTCCCTGAAAATCCTACCTATGAAATTGCAAAAGAGCTGTTTCCAAATGGCGCTGGCTCAATGCTATGTTTTGGTGTTAAGGGTGGAAGAGAGGGAGGAGCAGCATTTATTAATTCCCTCAAGTTATCATCAAATTTAGCCAATGTAGGTGACTCAAGAACACTAGTATTACATCCTGCAAGTACAACCCACTCTCGCCTCGATGATGAGGCTATGAAGGCCTCAGGAACAAGTCCTGATCTTATTCGAGTATCTGTTGGAATAGAATCTGTTCAAGACATTATTAATGATTTTAAAGTTGGCCTTAAGGCGGTAGAAAAGGCAACCTCATAATGAATATTGTTGTTGATGGTGTAAATATATTTGTAGCTACTGGAGGGTGTGCTTTTGAGCCAAAAAAACCAACTGTAGTATTTGTTCATGGGAGTGGACTTGACCACAGATCTTGGGCACTTCAAGCACGCTGGTTTGCATTTCATGGCTTCTCTGTTTTAGCACCTGATCTACCTGGCCATAGCTTGTCAGAAGGTGAGGCTCTTAAATCTATTGAAAGTATGGGAAAATGGCTTGTTAAAGCTATCAAACACTCTGGAGCAGAATCTGTTCATCTAGTTGGCCACTCTCAAGGGTTCCTTGTTGCACTCGAAGCAGCAGCACTCTTAGAAGATAAACTAAAATCCTTAACTGCTGTTGCTAGTGCCTCGTCAATTCCTGTCAATGAGTCACTTATTGAAACTGCCAAAAAAAATACTCTTGATGCTGCTGATATGCTTTTGAAATGGGGTTTTGGATCTCGATCTCATTCAGGGAATAGCGCTGTACCTGGAATGCAGCCTATAGGAATTGGACGACAAATTATGTCAAAAAACCCTTTAGCTGAAGACCTCTTGGCTTGCAATAAGTACAAGAACGGAATATGCTGTACGAAAACTATAAAAGCGCCCACAAATGTTATTATGGCAACAGAGGATAAAAACACTCCATATAAGTTTGGGCTGGAACTAGCAGAGCTTCTTGGGGCAGAAATAATAACCATTTCTGGTGCAGGACATATGCTTCCAATTGAGGCTCCAAAGAGCACCTTAGATGCTATTAAAAGTTTTATTTTAAAAATAAATTCATGAATAAAATCAAAAAAGTTGGCGTCATAGGCGCTGGAACCATGGGAGCTGGTATTGCTGGCCAAGTCGCAAATGCGGGCATAGAGGTTTGGCTTCTAGATCTTCCTTCTGATGGTGAAAATGTAAACAGTCTAGCTGAAAGAGGGCTTGAGAGACTCAAAGATCCTGACATGCCAGGCATTATGAGCAAAGAAGCAGAACAACTTATCAACCTTGGAAATACCAGAGATCATTTTAACGAACTTCAAGATTGTGACTGGATTGCTGAAGCTGTTGTAGAGAGGCTTGACATAAAACAGACGCTATATAAAAAACTAAATGCTGAGTGCAAAAGCTCTACAATAATTACCTCTAATACCTCTACTATTCCAATTAGTCTTTTGACTGATGGAATGCCAAAAAGTTTTTGTGAGCGCTTTGCTATAACTCATTTCTTTAATCCAGTTCGGTTCATGAGACTCCTAGAACTTGTTCGAGGTGAGCAAACCAGACAAGACGTAATGGATACACTTGATGTGTTTTGTGAAACCATGCTTGGTAAGGGCGTTGTACCTTGCTCGGACACGCCAGGTTTTCTTGCAAACAGGGTAGGTGTGTTTGCCATTCAGTGTGCGCTGCATAAAGCCTTCGAGTACAAACTTTCTCCAATTGAAGCAGACGCATTTTTTGGAAGACCACTGGGCCTTCCTAAAACTGGAGTATTTGGGCTTTATGACCTAATTGGAATTGATCTTATGGCTGATGTAGCCAAAAGTCTTGAAAATATCTTGCCAGAAAATGATGCTTTTCACAAATATGCAGCACCAATAGAATTTGTATCCAACATGATTTCTAATGGCCAAACAGGCAATAAAAATGACCAGGGCTTTTATAAGCAGATTGGTGATAACAAAATGGTGATTGACTTGTCCACTGGAAACTATGTAGACCATGAGCGATTGAAAACAAAGCTCCTAGATGAGGCTGAGAAAAAAGGAGTAACTGCAATTATTAGTGATGAAAGCAATTATGGTCTCTTTATATGGGATGTTCTTTCTGAGACATTGACTTATGCTGCATCACTCGTACCTGAGGTTACTAAAGATCTAACTCAAATTGATGATGCAATGAAGCTGGGCTATAACTGGATTAAAGGACCATTTGAGCTCATTGATGAGATTGGCATCGAATACTTTGTCGCTCGACTTAAAAATAGTAATAAAGGTGTTCCTGACTTTCTTCAAAATAGTACAAAAAACAAGTTTTATAATAATGCAAACTCAACGCTAAGTACGTTAACTCCCTCTGGAGAACTCAGGCCAATTATCAGGCCACAGGGTGTACTTAGGTTTTCTGAAGCACGACAAACCATAGAGCCAATCAATTCTAATGAGTCAGCCAGTTGGTTTGAATATGAAGGTGCAGCTATTGTGGAGTTTCACTCTAAAGCAAACGCACTCGACAGCCAAAGTTTAGATATGATTTCTGATGCAGTTGATGCATCTGAAAGTAAAGGACTCAGAGGCGTAATAATCCATAACGACTTTCAGCATTTTTCATGTGGTGTTAGTCTATGGAGTGTTAGAAACTGTTTTGAAAAAAATGACTTTGATGGTCTTGATGCTTTTCTTTCATACTTTCAAAACACAATGCTTCAAATGAGAAACTCAAAACTCCCAGTTATTGCTGCACCAGTTGGAATGTCTATTGGCGGAGGGTTTGAGGTTGTCTTACATGCAGACCATGTAGTCAGTCATTCCAATTCTGTAATGGGCCTAGTTGAGTCCTTTGTTGGCGTTGTCCCTGCTGGTGGAGGCTGCAAAGAAATGCTTTATCGATGGACAGAGAAGCTAGATGATACTGAGAAAGGAGCATGGAAGTCATTTATGAATATAGGCCTAGGAAGAAAAGCAAACTCCCCTCAAGAGGCAAACACGTTGTCAATGAGAAGAGCCGGTGATGAGTTTCAGATGAATCGTGATCGAATTTTGAATGCTGCCCTTGCATCACTTGATGAGACCAAAAAAGCTGGCCGAAGGGAGCCAATTGCCCTCTCGGGTGCTGATCACTTTCAAGAAATGCTAGAGTGGCTTGAGGTAAACCATAAGAAAGGCATGCTCACACCCCATGATGTAACTGTTGGAACGGAAATTGGCAGAGTAATGTCGGGTGGCGAGTGTAAGGCTGGAACCATTTTTTCTGAACAAGAAATTTTAGATGCTGAACGCTCTTCTTTTATAAGGCTTGCTCAAACTCAAGAAACTCAAGCAAGGATTGTATCCATGCTAGATAATGGTATTACTCTTAGAAATTAACAGTCAAGACTATGAACAAAAATCCTGCTAATTTTGTACCACTAACCCCTATCTCATTTCTACATAGAACCGCTGATATCTATAGCGATCATCTATCAGTCGTGTATGAAGATAGATCATACACCTGGAGCGAATCTAGAGAGAGATGTGTGAGAATTGCCTCAAGCCTTAATCAGCATGGTATTAATCAAGGTGATACCGTTTCAGTACTTGCATTCAACACTCCAGAAATGTTTGAATCGCACTTTTCAATTCCAATGGCAGGCGCCATTCTTAATACAATAAATATTAGGCTTGATGCACTAACAATTGCCTATATTTTTGATGATAGTAATGCAAAAATTCTCTTTGTTGACAGAGAGCTTTATGGCGTTGCCTCAGAAGCGCTTTCGCTCGCTTCTGTTAGTCCAAAGATTATTTTAATCAATGACTCATTTGCTGGCTCAGAGCCAGAGGTTTCCACTGAGGTGATAGACTATGAGTCTCTTGTTGAGAACGGAGACCCGCTTTACAACTGGTCAATGCCAAGTGATGAATGGAGTCCGCTCTCACTTAGCTATACCTCTGGAACAACTGGAAAACCAAAAGGCGTTGTTTATCATCATCGTGGTTCGTATCTAATGAGTATGGGCACTGTGGTTGGCTGGAATCTGCCTAATCATCCTGTTTACCTATACTCTGTTCCATTGTTTCATTGTAATGGCTGGGGGCATGCCTGGACTATGGCTGCGCTTGCGGGAACAATAATCTGCCTTAGGTCGTTCGACCCAGAAAAAGTGTTTAGCTTGTTAGTTGAACACAATGTGACTCATTTTGGGGGTGCTCCAATAATGCTCAATATGCTTGCCAATGCCCCTAAAGAGATAAAAAAATCATTCGATAGAGAAATTAAAGTTATGACAGCTGGAGCACCGCCGCCTGCAAAAGTTTTAGAAAGTATGATGTCGCTTGGATTTAATGTAATGCATGTATATGGCCTCACAGAAACCTATGGCCACATTCTTCAGGCGGCGCCTCAAGCATCGTGGCTTAATGAGAGTCCAGCAGAGCTTGCGAGACTGAGCTCAAGACAGGGAGTGAGATTCCCTATGACTGAAGATGTTAGCGTAATAGATCAGGAGACAGGAGAGCGAGTTCCTTGCGATGGTCAAGCAATTGGTGAAATTGTAATACGCTGCAATACCTGCATGATGGGCTATTGGAATAATCCTGAAGCTACAGAAGAGGCTTTTGCTGATGACTGGTTTCACAGTGGTGACCTTGCAGTCATTCATGATGATGGCTATATACAGATTAAGGACAGATCAAAGGACATCATCATCTCAGGTGGAGAGAATATCTCTTCAGTGGAGGTTGAAAACGTTCTTTATCAACACCCTTCAGTGGGTGAGGCAGCAGTTGTTGCAATGGCAGATGAAACCTGGGGTGAAGTTCCCTGCGCATTTGTTGAACTTAAGCCCAATCAAAATGCATCTGAAGCAGAGCTCATAGCTTTTTGTAAAGAAAATATGGCCAAATTTAAAAGACCTAAGAAAGTTGTTTTTGGTCCGCTACCAAAAACTGCAACTGGAAAAATTCAAAAGCATGAGTTGAGAGCGACAGTCACAAAAAAACTGGGAGAAGAATAATGTCAAACTATACTGCACCTGTTGAAGATATGGGCTTTGTATTGAAAGAGGTTGTTGAGATTGAAAAACTTTGTAATGAGACTGGACTTGATAGCTCAACAGTTGAAATCCTTGATACTGTTTTAGAAGCTGCTGGAAAGCTTGCAAAAGAAGAAATTGAGCCAATTAATAAGCCTGGCGATTCAGAGGGCTTGACAATAGATGGCTCAGGAAAAGTTAGCACTGCAGCTGGCTTTAAAGAGGCCTATCAACACTTTGTTGAAGGGGGTTGGGGCTCACTCCAATTCTCACCAAACTATGGTGGTCAAGGCGTTCCATTTGTGGTCGCTGCAAGTGTTCAAGAAATGTGGCATTCTGCTAATATGTCCTGGGGCCTATGCCCACTTCTTACACAAGGTGCAGTTGAGGCAATTACTCTGAACGCAAGTGAAGAGCTAAAGCAGCGCTACCTTCCGAAACTAATTTCAGGCGAGTGGAGTGGCACAATGAACCTTACTGAGGGTGATGCTGGTACTGATGTTGGCTCACTTAAAACTCGTGCAACTCCTAATGGCGAACACTACTTAATTCGTGGGCAAAAAATTTATATTACTTGGGGTGAGCATGATATGGCCGAAAATATTGTTCACTTGGTTTTAGCTCGCCTACCAGATGCTCCTGCAGGAATTAAAGGCATTTCATTATTTTTGGTGCCTAAGATACTGGTGAATAATGATGGCACCCTCGGAGAATCAAATGACTTAAAGGCATTATCAATTGAGCATAAAATTGGCATTCATGCTTGCCCCACATGTGTCATGAGCTATGGAGAAGAAAGTGGTGCAATTGGATATCTAGTGGGTGAGGAAAATAGAGGTATTCAGTGCATGTTCACCATGATGAATAATGCTAGGCTTACTGTTGGGCTTCAGGGTGTATCAGTTTCTGAACGAGCGTATCAGCAGGCGCTCAGCTTTTGTAATGAGCGAGTTCAGGGTGTTGCTCCTGGATTTAAAGAGCCTGGCCCTATTATTAGACATCCAGATGTCCAAAGAATGCTATCCAACATGAAGTCAATCACACAAGCCTCTCGCGTATTAACTTATGCAGCATGTGCAGAAGTAGACTACTCCTTGAGTAGCCTTCCGCTTGAAAACATAGAAAAGCATGAAAGGAGGCTTGGACTGTTAACTCCAATTGTTAAAGGCTGGTGCACAGAAACCGCACAAGAAGTAGCTTCTGTGAGTCTGCAGTGCCATGGAGGAATGGGCTATGTTGAGGAAACTGGAATTGCTCAAATCCTTAGAGATGCCCGAATTTTGCCAATTTATGAAGGGACAAATGGCATTCAGGCAATGGATCTTGTAGGTAGAAAAATTATTGGCGATAGTGGGCTTGGTGCCAAAGAGTTAATTACCGAAATGCAAGAGTTTGCGAAGAATCCAGCGCTGCTAGAAATGATTTCTTCCTCTCAGTTAGGGCGCTTTTCAAGCTCTATTAATGACCTTGAAAGCACTATTTCAATTATTCTAAAGCACTCAGATAATAAAGAGCTTGTTGGGAAAGTTGCCTTCGATATGCTCATGATGGCAGGGACAATTACAGCATCTTGGCAAATGCTATTAAGTGCTGAAAGGGCATCAAATGCATTTAATAATAGTGCATCTTCTGCTGACTTTTTAGAAGAGAAGGTTCAAACTGTAAAGCACTTTATAGACTTTATCTTGCCACGATATCTCTCAAACTTTACTACCATAGTTGCGAGTACTGAGTAGATATTAAACATTTTAATGTTGCAATAATATTGCGTTTACGTTATATTATCTTGTTTTTAACTTCACAGAGGCTCTCATGTTTAAACTTAGCTTTCTTTCGTTACTCTTAGTTTCATCTTTTGCAAGTGCTGAAGAGGCAAGACGCGCTAATGCGCATGTCCATGGACTAAATAATTTATCAATGGTAATTAGTCAAAATCAGGTGGCTATTACTTATGAAATGCCTATAGTCCAATTATTTGATGAGCATGACGATCATGATGAGCACGATGACCATGACGATCATAAAGACCATGACGATCATGATGAGCACGATGACCATGACGATCATGATGAGCTAACTGTGTCTGATGAATCTTTAGTAGAGTTTAAAAATTATTCACAGTTATTTGAATTTTCTAAAGGAGCTGATTGTGACTTAGTGTCATTTGAATCGGGTCTTCACAGCGTCTCAACAGAAGGAGATCATAAAGATGTGGAATTATCTTATGAACTTTCTTGTAATGAGCCAAACCAATTAAAGAGCATTACAATTAATGCGTTTGATCGCTTCGGTGAACTAGAAACTTTAAACTTTGAGGCGGTAATAAACAATAAAGCTCTTACAAAAAGCCTAAAATCAGATGTTAATAAAGTAATATTTTAATGAGGATCTGATGTTACAAACGCTAGGTCTGGAATACCATTACCAGCATGGTAAAAAGATTGTATTTCCAGAAATAGAGGTTGAAAGAGGTCAGCGGTTATTGATTAGTGGCTTTTCAGGCTGTGGTAAAACAACTTTACTTAGCCTCATTGCTGGTGCCCTGAAGCTTCAGACTGGTGATATTAAATTTGATGACCATGACTATGCAACAATGTCGTCGCTGCTTTTGGATAAGCACAGAGCAGATCATATTGGCTATATTTTTCAAACACTAAACCTGATTCCATTTTTAAGTGTTTCAGAAAATATAGCTCTCGGCATTAGATTTTCTCAATCTAGAAAATCTAATGTTACTAACCTAAATCAAGAAATTGTTAGGCTAGTTGATTCATTAGGGCTAGAGAAAGAAGCTTTAGACACACCAGTCAATCGCTTAAGTGTTGGCCAACAACAAAGAGTTGCAGTAGCTAGAGCTCTCCTTGGGAAGCCAGATTTAATTCTTGCAGATGAGCCAACATCCGCCCTTGATTCTGACACAACTAAAAAATTCTTAAATGAGCTGATGGATACATTTGACTCAACCAAACAGGCAATTATTATGGTTAGTCATGATGCCTCTATTGCCTCCTACTTTGACTCTGTTATAGACTTTAATAAACATTATGTTTAGTCTTCTGCTTAAATCAATGCGCTCAAGAATTATTCCAACATCGCTTGTGACGATATCGTTGATGGCAGCGATGGTTCTTCTATTAAGTATAGAAAGAATTCAACAGGGCACAGAGGAGGGCTTTAATCAAAGCATTTCAGGTGTTGATGCAATTATCGGCCCAAGATCTAGCTCTCTTGAATTAGTTTTATATACTGTATTTCATCTTGGCCGACCAATAAACAACATCACCACAAAGACTATCAATGATATCAAGGTTAGAAGTGATATTAGTTGGCTAGTTCCGATTGCATTAGGTGATAGCCATAGGGGGTTTAGAGTTGTAGCCACTGAGCCAAATTACTTTGAACACATCAGATATGGCAATAATCAGCCTCTAACTTTCTCAAAAGGGGGTGCTTTCAATGAACTATCTGAGGCAGTCTTAGGCTCTGATGTTGCTGAAAGACTTAACTATAGTGTTGGTTCAGAAATCCAAATCACGCATGGATCAATCGAGTCAATAGGCACCAAACATGATGACTTTTCATTTAAAGTTACTGGGGTAATGAACAAAACAGGCACCCCGATTGATCAGGCTGTGTTCTTAGATTTAAAGGGCTATGAGCTTCTTCATTTAGGGTGGAAAAGTGGAAAAAAAGTATTTAGTCTTGAGGACATTGACTTATCTTCTCTTCCACCTGATGCTCTAAATCCAAAAACAGTTACGGCTGCTTTTGTGGGTCTTAAATCAAAGTTAACTATATTTAACTTTAGCAAGAATATCAGAGAATATCCTGAGGAAGCAATATCCGCTGTTATACCCGGAATAGCCTTGTCCGAGCTTTGGTCTATTGTTGGATTGGTTGATAAAGGGTTTCAGCTTTTAAGCTGGATAATTATTGCTATCAGCCTGATAGCAATGGTCACCTTAATCATTGCAAGCTTAGATAATCGCAAACAAGAAATGACAATATACAGAGCCAATGGGGCTTCCCCCAAATTTTTGGCTGCTATGGTAATTTATGAATCCCTTGTAATTGGTCTAGTGGCAATTATTGGTGCAATTGTTCTGGTAACTGCTGTTACCTATTTCGCAACCAGCCAGCTTAATTTGGCTTTAGGCATTTCGCCTTCGTTTAAGTGGATTAGCCTCAATGAAGTTAAGGTTTTCAGCATTATTTTATTCGCCGGAATATTAAGCAGTTTAATTCCAGCAGTAATGGTCTTTAGAAAAAATTTACATCAAACATTAGGCTAAATGATAAAAAAAATACTGGCTATTGGTTTAATTTTTCTATCACTGGGCTCTTATGCGATTGTGGTTACTGATGAATATTTGTCTACTATAGAGGAAAACTGGTTAAGTCTTGAGCCAGATGATGCATATGATTTTATTCCTGAAGACCTAACTTATGAGATGTATATGAGTGAGGACTTTCAAGCAAAATTGGCTGCAGCTGGAACTAGACTGAACAATTCTGTAGAGGGCAAAGATATTGCTCTTGCTGGGTTTATGGTTCCAATAGAATACTCGGGCATTAATATCAGTAAGTTTTTACTAGTTCCTGAGGCAGGACAGTGTATTCATGTGCCTCCTCCCCCCTTGAATCAAACCTTGCTTGTGGATGTCACTGGCAGCCCTACAAAGTTTCGTGATTTGTACATGCCAATAATCGTTTATGGGAGAATATCTGTGGGATCGCAAAGCTTTGATCTTGCAGATAGCGGATATACGATTACTGATGCTGTTATTGAAACACTTCATTTTAGTGACGAGGAATATGCCAATGAAGACTATAGCTATAACCTAGAGGACCCTCATGATTAGCAAGACACAATTAATATCTAAATGTTTAGATTCAGGAAGAATTGCAACACCACAAAGAATGTCAATAATTGATGAACTCTGCTCTGCCAGAAAAAACCTATCTGCTTATGACCTAAGGGACTCCCTTAAAGACAAAGGTCATTCGTTTAATATAAGCACAATCTATAGGGTTTTAGACTTTTGGATTGACGTAGGTGTTGTTCACAAAATGGACTCAAGCAACACCTATCTGGTTTGTAATGATAATCATACTAACCATTTCCATGTGCTGCTTCACTGCACCAGCTGCAAATCAGTACAAGAGTCTTGTCAGCTTTCAGCACAACTTTCATTACCTAACAGCAACAAGTTTGCAGTTAATGATTCTCAGGCCGTTGAGATTAATGGCGTCTGCAATAAATGCCAATAAAAAAATTATTTATCTATTAACTCTTACCATAAGTTCATTTTTGCGAAACATGGAAATTACATAAGGAGCATTAAACTGAGCAACCATAAAGTCTCCGCTTGTTTCAATACTATTTTGCTGGAGAAGTGTTGCAAATTTTTTTTGAAAGCTCTTGCTTCTGGGCTCTGTCGCCCAACCCCCAAAAGGAAATACTGCAACCTCGCCCAAAGATTCTTTTTGAATTGAAACATTTTCTTTGTTGGACTTGGGAAGGTCTTTCAATAAGTACTCACTAGGCATCACAAATGAAATATTATAGCTCTCTCGATTATCAGAAGGGCAGTCAGCAATTACAGGAGCGGTCATTGCGATTTTCATTTCCTTGTCATTGCCACCAAAAATGTAATTAGCAATTCTTCTGAACCCAGATGATGTAGAGCCTTTGTAATCTGAACGAACCGATGTCGTGGCAATTATCATCTCACTGTAAAGACGGATTTCAAATCGGTCATATTCTGAGACTACTTCGTATTGAGGGGTTTCAAGAGCCATATTAAGGTTACTTAGTTATTGTTTTTTTCCAAAAAATGGTACTAGTATTGGCGTTCTTTTTTTGTATTCAATATACTCTTTGTCTTCGCCCCATTTTTTTTCAGCCTTGTCTTCTAAAAAAGGAAGCCCACTTATTCTTGTCAAAAGGAGAAACACAAACACAGGAGACACTAGAGTCACAAACTGCCAGCCAGATAGAAATGGTAGCGAGATAATTGCAATGCCTATCCATAAAATAATTTCTCCAAAATAGTTTGGGTGGCGAGATACAGACCAAAGCCCCTGGGTGATGAACCTGGCTTTATTTTCAGGCTGCTCACTGAAGTGTTTTTTTTGTCTGTCAGCAATCAATTCAAAACCAAAACCTAATAACCAAAATAGCGCCCCCATAACAAAAAATACGCCGATTGGTTCAAGCGGGTTCAGCACAATTAAAGTAATGGCGTTTACAGTCGTTAAGAAAACCCAAAGCGCTGACAAGGTCCACGTCATTAAAAACTTTGGAAGTGATTTTTTTATATCTCTAAACCTTCTGTCTTCACCAGCTTTCACTATTCGTTTATAAAGAAATATTCCCAGCCTTAAGGTCCAAACAGACACAAAGGTTGCAACGAAAACTGAACGCATTGATGCTTCTGACCCCGAACTCAAGAGCGCAAACATTGAAGTCAAAACAAGAAGAAGCGTAGCAACCATTCCTGTAAAGTCAAAATATTTTTCTGAGCTTGTAATTAACGAAGGAACCGCAATGATCCAATGCGTCGCAAAACTGACAATAGCGCACAAAAGAATTACTGGAAGCCCATAAAAAATTATTCCGTCAACCGAAGCTGCTATAGCAACAAGGTAAGCCGTTAAAATGCATAAAGCGATAGCGCCAAGATCTCTAATCATTGCGGCTTCTCAAAAAGGTAGTGGGAGACGCCCCATTCAGAGCCATGGTCAAACCCAAAAAGAACCTCGCAAGACATGAAAAAAATTCGCCATCTTTGGAGCCATGAGCTGGCGTCATTTTCTCCATAAGTTTTCTTGAAGAGCTCTAAAACTTCAGCTTTATTTTTGTCCATCTTTTGAAGCCAAGCAAGAGAGGTTTTTTCATAGTGAGTTCCACTCACTCTCCAGTCTTTTTCTATTTTCATTTGCCCTGGAAAGCTCATCAATAGCCTATGGGAGGGCATTTGACCACCGCTAAAAAACTCCCTTGCCATCCAGTCTGCATCATCATTATCTTCAAAAGGATAGGCAACCTTCTGGTGAGAGAATATGTGTACAAAAAGCTTTCCTTCCTTTTTTAGCCAAGTATTAACCCGCCCAAGTAATTTTTCATAGTTGCGCATATGCTCAAACATCTCGATTGAAACAACTCGATCAAACAATCCTTCAGCCTCAAAGTCATTCATGTCTGCAGTTATAACTCTGACATTATCTAGCTTAAACTGTCTGCACCTTGCTTCAATAAAGTGTCTCTGGTCATTAGAGTTGCTAACAGCAGTAATTTTGCTTTTCGGAAAATGCTCCGCCATATATAGAGTTAAAGAACCCCATCCGCACCCTAGCTCTAATATGTCTTGGCCATCAACTAAGCCTGCCCTTTCTGATGTCAGCTTTAGCATGGCAGATTCAGACTGGTCTAGCGAAGATACTCCCTCTGGCCAAAGGCCCGAGCTATACTTAAGCCTCTTTCCAAGCACGAGCTCAAAGAGCCTCGGAGGAACTTCATAGTGCTGTTCGTTTGCTTTTTCTGGAACAAGAGCAATTGGGCTGTTCTTTAAAACGTCAATCCACTCTGCATGTTCTTTCTCCATTTCACCTTCACTCGTGCCTGTTACATCTGCCAAGCGCTGGGCGCAGAGGCGCTTTATTCCATACCTGATTAATAGGTCTGGCAACAGCCCCCTTTCTGCAAGCTTGATTAATAAGGTGATCATAAATTAATATGTAATTTGAATATTTTGTGAGTCTGGCTTGGCAAAAACAATCTGAAAGTCGCCTATTAGGTTTTCAAGAAATCCTGCCTCACAGTAGACCAAATAAAAATTCCAAATCCTCATAAACGGCTCTGAAAAACCAAGCTCTTTAACCTGAGGCAAAACAGTTAGAAA
Source organism: Candidatus Thioglobus sp. (assembly GCA_028345055.1). GTDB lineage: Bacteria > Pseudomonadota > Gammaproteobacteria > PS1 > Pseudothioglobaceae > Pseudothioglobus. The sequence goes on from JAOMCO010000009.1 coordinate 39,371, forward strand.
GTCTTCTCGCCAAATTTCTAGAGTTCTTGCATAATGCTGGGTGATGTCTTCAGAATCGATCATGGCCATGTCTGTTTTTTCTTTGATAGCTTGTAAAATTTGCGGCATTGCAACAAGGCAAGACCCTGGGAAGATGTATTTTCTTATAAAGTCAACTGAGTTCTTATAGGCATCAAAATCTGGGTCGTTATAAGTAATCCCTTGAAGCAACATGAGTCCATTTTTTTTCAATAAAGAGGATGCCTTTTCAAAGAACCCAGGTACATACTCCGCACCAACTGCCTCAATCATCTCAATGGAGACCACCTTGTCGAAAGTACCCTCAAGCTCACGATAGTCCTTACTCAGAAGAGTGATTTTATCGTCTAGAGCCTCTTTAGAAATAAGCTCTGAGGCATACTGAAACTGCTTATCAGAAATGGTTGTAGTTGTAACATTGCAGCCATATTTTTTTGCGGCATGAATGGCAAAGCTGCCCCAACCCGTACCAATTTCAAGAACATGGTCTGCACTTGAAAGCTTGAGTTTTCTACAAATTCTATCTAATTTTTCAACTGAAGCCTCCTGCATGCTCGAATCCTTTTTTGGAAAGACTCCGCTCGAATAGGTCATGGTTGGATCAAGCCAAAGCTTGTAAAAGTCGTTACTCAAATCATAGTGGGCCAGGATGTTATTCTTACTACCCTCTAAAGTGTTTTGTCTTTTCTTGTGAATGAATTTTGTAATTGGATTAGCCAGTCTTGCAAAGCCAGACTCAAGACCAAGCAAAGTTTTTTTATTTTTTATCATAAGCTGTATTAGCTTGACAAGGTTTTTAGAGCTCCAGTATCCAGCTGTAAATGCTTCCGCTGCACCATTAGTACCGCCACTCCCCAAAAACACATAAAACTCCTGAGAAAACACCTCAAGCTCTGCTTTAAATTTAGAGTCTGGGCTTCCAAAAACATGCCTATTGCCACCATCGATAACAGTGAGCTCGCCACTTTTAATGCTTTTAAGCTTTCTAAACAAAATGCTTTTAAAAAAAGATGTTGTACGGGTACTTTTTTGCATTTTTTTAATGCCGTTAGCTAGACTATCAACTGATAACTTGTCTTTATTTTGTTTTTCTTTAGTCATAATTTATCTGGATGAGTAAAAAATGGAGCCCTTCTAATTAATAGCACCAAGGCCTGCCAATGAATTCTGTAAACCACCATTAAGGTTGCAAACGGAAACCTAAGAACGGCCTTAAAAAGGCTTTTTTTATTAAAGGCACGCCGCTGTAGATTTAGCGCAACGTTAAATACTTTTTCTCCATCTTTATAGTTTTTCATTATCACATTTAACGTTTCTTCTGGATTAGAAAAAAACCACTCATATTCATGGTCCATTCCCCAAAAGGGGCTTACATGGAATTGTTTTTTTGGCGAAGCGGTGAAGCTTAACTTGCTTTCATCATCTAAACGCTCATGAATGACATAAGAGTGCCTTTCTTTCCATGGAGTATTAGTAACCTCTGCCATTATAACCTCAACTTTTTTATCATTCTCATCGAAGCAATAATAAAAACTGACTGGGTTAAAGCAATAGCCAAAATATCTTAGGTGAGTAAGCAGTCTTATCGGCCCTTTAAAGTCTAAACCAGTTTTTTCTTGTACAGTTTTTCTAACACAGTCTTCTAGGTCTTTAGATGGGTCTCCGTGATAGTCTTCTCTTCTATATGAAACAATTGCCGTCTTATTAATATTCCAAAATAGGGAGGGCTCTAATGCACTAGCCAAAGAGGAAATATCAATATATGCCATAAAAATAGGGTATTTAAAAAAGCGATTAAATGGTGTGTGTCGATGATGGCTAATTGTGCCCCAGTATAAATGATGTTTTTTTGACAAGCTCACAACGATAATCCGAAGTTTTTACATACATCTAAGGCGCTATTAACACCGTCCTCGTGAAAGCCATTACCCCAATAGGCGCCGCAATAAAATGTATTATTTTGGCCGCTAATTTGATTTTTTTTCTTCTGCGCATTAACTCCATCAACTGTAAATAGAGGGTGATGGTATTCAATTTTTTTAATTATCTTAGAAGGGTCAATTTCTCCTGAACTGTTAAGCGTAACCAAGAAGTCTGGTTTAGCATCTAGTGATTGCAAAATGTTCATATTGTAAGTGAGTGTTACTGGCCTACCTGGGTCTCCACTTAATAAATAATTCCAGCTTGACCAAGTTGATTTAATTTTTGGCATTAGTGAGGCGTCCGTATGTAACACGGCTGTATTTTTTTGATAAGGCAGTGCACCTAAGATTCTCTTTTCATCCTCACTTGGGTCATTCAGTAGCGTTAGAGCCTGGTCGCTATGAGTGGCAAAGATAACTTTATCAAACAATATTGGATCAGGCTCTTTGTCACAATAAATTTTTACCTCAGATGGGCCACGTTCGACTTTTATTACAGGCCTAGATAGAAAAAAATTTTCCTGAAAGCCTTCAACTATCTTTTCAACATAGGACTTTGAACCGCCCTTGATTACAAACCATTGTGGACGATTGAATATTTGGAGAAGCCCGTGATTCTTAAAAAACCGAATATAAAACACCGCTGGCATTTTGGTTGTTTTTTGTGCTGTGGTTGACCAAATTGCTGCGCCCATTGGAATAATGTAGTTCTCTTTGAAATGACTGCTAAAGCCATGAGCTTTCAAGAAGCTACTAATTGTTGTTGTTTCTTTAATCCCTGAAAGCTCTCTCACTGCCAGTCGATTGAAGCGAAAAATATCCTTGAGCATAATTAAAAAAGACAAATTAAACAAATTTCTCCTTTGGGCAAAAACTGTGTTAAGTGAGCCACCTGAATACTCAAGGTTTTTTGCAGGCGCTTTTACGCTGAAACCCATGGTGGTTTTTTGGACCTTTACTTCTAACATTTTAAGAAGCTTAATAAAGTTTGGATAGGTTTTTTCATTGTAGACAATGAAACCTGAGTCAACCCTCCATGTCTTATTATTCTGGTTTATTTCATGAGTATGGGTATGTCCACCAATATAGTCGTTCGCCTCAAATATAGTAATATCATGTTCTTTTTGCAACAGATATGCGGCTGTTAAACCCGATATTCCGCTTCCAATAATAGCAACCTTCATAACAAAAAATCAAATATGTAATGTTGAGCCTCCCCTTAAATAGCTCCTAGTAATATCATAACCAAAAACTGGGGCGGATAAACTAAAAAGTTTCAATTATAACCAGTCTTTTTTTTGATCGCTTATATTGCTCCAAAAACTCCTGCGAACAATCAGAAGAGCCAATAGTCTTTGCGCATTTAGAAAAAATATGGGATAATTATCGGCTTTCAGCAAATTAGCTGATAAAAGAAAGGTTTTGTAATTCAAGACCAGTAATTTAACGTATCACACAGCGCCCCAATATTAGTCAGGGTGCCCTGTTAAAAGGGATGGCTAATAGGCAATGTGGAAGTATTAACCCAGGAGAAATGTATGGCGAAAGCGTCAATGAAAAAAATGTTAGAGGCCGGTGTTCACTTCGGCCATAGGTCTCGTTTTTGGCATCCAAAGATGGAGCCTTATATCTACGGAACACGAAATGGTGTTCACATAATCAACCTTGAAAAAACATTGCCGCAATTTAACGATGTGTTAAATTTTGCTAGCAAAACTGCCTCTCAAGGAGGCTCTATTCTTTTTGTTGGAACTAAGAGGGCAGCAAGCAACATAATTAAAGAAGAGGCTATTCGCTGTGGAATGCCTTATGTCAATCATCGCTGGTTAGGTGGAATGATGACAAACTATAAGACTATTAAAGCCTCCATTAAACGCCTTAAAGATTTAGAGTTTCTTGCGGAAGAAAACTTCTCACAATTTACTAAAAAAGAAGCTCTAGTAATGACAAGGGAGATGGAAAAACTTGAAAGGAGTCTTGGAGGGATTAAGGACCTTGGCACGATACCAGATGTTGTATTTGTTGTTGACATTGGTCATGAAAAAAATGCAGTAAGAGAGGCTCAAACTCTTAGACTTCCTATCATAGGAGTTGTTGATTCTAATCACAATCCAGAAGGGATTGATTACGTGATAGCTGGCAATGATGACTCAATTAGAGCAATCGGGTATTATGCAAGAAAAATTGCAGACGCGGTTTTAGAAGCTAAAGCATCTATTGTTGAAACAAAGCCTA